>DASUOH010000022.1:0-61326 GCA_036276735.1 Solirubrobacterales bacterium
AGCAGCAGGTCGAGGTCGGCGAGCATCGTGGCCCCCTTCGGGTCGGCGGTGAGGACTGAGCACCGCCGACTTCGACCCCGCTGCCTATCTCCCCTTCGGCGCGGTTCGACCAGGGCACGCCGTGGAACTACTCATCTAGGGAGTCAGCCGCCCGACGCCCGCACGCGGAACGAGCCGCGGCGCACCTCGAACACCACCGTTCCGTCGCGATCGGTGCGCCAGGTGTCGACGCCGTGCTCCGCGAGGGCGCCAAGCGTCGATTGGGTCGGATGCCCAAAGGGGTTGTCGTCGCCTGCCGAGATCACCGCCGCCCGCGGCGCCGCCCGAGCGAGAAGCTGGCCGAGTCCCGCGTCCTCGCTGCCGTGGTGGGCGACCTTGAGGACGTCGAGCGGGCCGGGGTCAAGGGGTGTCGACTCGGCCTCCGCATCTGCGCTGAGCAGCATCGTGAAGTCGCGCCAGCGCAGCAGCAGGACGAGCGCCCTCAGATTCGGGTCCCCCCCGCCCCCGGCCGAGCTGTCGGGATGTGGCGGCCACAGCGCTTCCAGCCGCATCGCGCCGGAGCGGATCTCCTCACCCGCTGCGACCTGACCGGCACCGAAGGTTCGCGCGATGGGCACGGCCTCGGCCAGCTCCGGCAGCGCGCCAGCATGGTCGGACTGATCGTGGGTGATGACGACCGCGCCGAGGCGATCGACTCCGGCGTCGCGCAGCTTGGCGACGAGGCCGGCGCCGGGCGGCCCGGTGTCGACCAGCACCGGCCCGGCGCCCGCCGGCTCGAGCAGGATCGCGTCACCTTGGCCGACGTCGAGGACCGAGACGCGCAGGCCAACCCGCGGAGCGGCCGCAGCCTCCTCACCACCGCGCGCGATCGGCCAAGAGAGCGCGACCGCCGCCACGACGAGCGCAACCGCCGTGACGCCCTTCCCTCGACGGGACGAAAAGGGGACCCCGAGTCGCGTTCTCGGCCCCTTGGCGACGGGCAGGAGTCGGATTGCGGCGGCGGCGATCGCGAGGACACCGTAGGAAGCGGCAAGGCCGCTTGGCCCCAGCCTCACCTCGACGCTCGCCCAGCTCGGGCGGCCGCACCACGCTGCGACCTGGGCGATGTAGGCGAGCAGCGGCGCGTCGAGCGCATTCAGCGCCGCGACGGGAAAGCCGGGTATCTGCGCCGCGGCGGCGGTGAGCATCCCTAGCCACATCGCCGGCGCCACGGCCGGCAGCGCGAGCAGGTTGGCAACGAGGGTCAAGGTGGGGAGCTCGCCGAAGTGAAAGGCGATCAGCGGCGCCGTCGCGACGGTTGCGGCGACGGTCATCACCGCCCCGTCGAGCAGCGCCCCCCGCCCGACGCGATTGCCAACCCACGGCAACGCGACACGGCGCAAAGCAGCGGCGAGCAGGAGGATGCCGAGCAGCGCCGCGAAGCTCAACTGCCAGCCGACGTCGGCTGCTATGTCGGGATCGACCGCCAGCGTGACGAACGCCGCCACGGCGAGGGCGTAGAAGCGCGAGCTGCGGCGACCGGCGAGAAGCGCCAGCAGGTTGAGCGCTCCCATGACTCCGGCCCGCTGAATCGACGGCCCGGCGCCGGCAAGCGGCACGTAGGCCACGATCAGCCCGAGGATCCAGAGGAGCCGGGCGCGCAGCGGCAGGCCGAAGGCGGCGAGGAGCGGCATTGCCAGCAGGGCGAGCAGCGCGACGTTTTGGCCCGAGACAGCGAGGAGGTGGCTCAGCCCCGAACGGCGGAAGTCCTCCTCGGTGGCGGGATCGACGTCCTCGTCCTGACCGAGCACGAAGCCGCGCGCCAACGCCGCCTCGCGCGGCGGCATCCCCTCGCCCAGGGCGGCACTCGCTCGGTTGCGAAGCTCGGCACTGTGGCCAATGGCCAGCATGGCGAGGAGGCCGACACCGAGGGCCAACAGGGGACCGCCCAGCGTCGAGCCGCTCATAGGGTCACGGTTGCAGGCGCGCCCGCAGCGACTCCATCGTCGCTGGACCGATCCCGCTCACCTCATCCAGCTGGTCGACGGAGGCAAGGCCGCCGTGCTGGTCGCGGAATTCGACGATCTTCTGCGCGGTCACCGGCCCGATGCCGTCGATCGTGTCGAGCTGATCGACGGAGGCGGTGCCAAGGCTGATCGGCCCCGCTTCGGAGCCGGGTTCGAGCGAACCACCGCCAACGGCGACACCGGCGACGCGCCTCGGCACCACGACCTGTTGCCCGTCGACCAGCCGCGCCGCGCGATTGATCGCCTCGAGCAGGGCTCCGGCGGCAGGACCGCCGGCCCGGGTTAGCGCGTCCACGACACGCGAGCCGGCGGGCAGGCGATAGACGCCCGGATCCTGGACCGCGCCTGCGACGTCGACGACAAGCCCCGAGCCGGCGCTGCTGACCGTGACCCCGCCCGAGCCTTCAGCGGCGGAGCTGAAGGGGGCGGCCGGGCCGAACGACTCCCCCGCCCCCTCCGCTCGGATTGCCCGCGCTCCGACCAGCAGCAGCGCTATCGCCACCGCGCCGTAAACGAACAGCTGAGACCTGGACAGATCCGGCATGGCCTCGACGCTGCCAGGCCGGGACGCACGCGTGGCGCGCAGTCTTCAAAAAATCTCTAACGCCTTAGTCAGCCTTCGTCGTCGTAGTCGTAGCCGCTGACCTCGGCAAGCTGATCGCTGTACAGCTCGGAGGCAGCCACCGGCGGCGACTGGACGGAGATGCAGGCGAGGACCTCGCTGCCGTCGTTGGCGATCGAGTGATCGGTTGCCGGGGGCACCAGGATCAGGTCGCCCTCCCCGATGTCCTGGGTGTCGCCGACGACCGACATCGAGCCGGCGCCGCGGACGACGACGTAAACCTGCTCACCCCCCTCGTCGGAGCGCAGGGTCTGCTCGGCGCCCGCCGGGACCTCGAGCCACGTCACCGACATGTTGCGCGCCCCCAGTTCGCCCGCGTCCATCAGCACGTGGCAGCGGAGCTTGTGCCACTCCTCGACCGGAGCTTCCCCTAGACGCCTCACCAACATCCGGCCGCTTTGTACCAGATACCGCCGCGTAGACGGCGAATTTTCAGCGCACGACCAGGTTGACGAGCTTGCCAGGCACGACGATCTCCTTGACGACCTGCTTGCCGTCGAGGTGGCGCCGCACCTTCTCGCTTGCCCGCGCCAGCTCGATCAACTCGCTCTCCGGGGCGTCGGTGGCGGCCTCGATGCGGTCGCGCAGTTTGCCGTTGACCTGGACGACCAGGGTGACCGTGTCGCTGCTGAGCAGATCGGGATCCGCCTGCGGCCACGGCGTCTCCCATACCCGACCGCCGGCAAGCCGCTCCCAAACCTCCGCTCCGAGGTGGGGGGCAAACGGGAAGATCAGCGACCCCGCCGTCGCCGTCGCGAAGCGGACCGCAGCCGTGCCCCGCTCGTCGCCGTAGAGGTCGTCCTTGAGACGGTAGGCGTCGTTGACGAGCTCCATCACGGCGGAGATCGCGGTGTTGAACTGGAAGCCTCGCTGGAAGTCCCGCGTCACCTTGTCGATCGCCCAGTGCGCCTTCGCCAACAGCGCCCGGGTGTCTCCCTCGCTCCCGCTCGCGTCGACCTCGGCGCTTTCTCGCCCTTCAACCTCCTCGCAGAGCCGCCAGAGCCGCGAAAGAAAGCGATTCACCCCCTCGACCCCCTCGTCGGACCAGTCGCCGCCGCGCTCGGGCGGGCCCATGAAGCAGACGTAGGTGCGGGCGGTGTCGGCGCCGAAGCGCTCGACGTAGTCGGCCGGGCTGACCGTATTGCCCTTCGACTTCGACATCTTGGCGCCGTCGCGGGTGATCATCCCCTGCGTGAAGAGGTTCGCGAACGGCTCCTGGACGCCCAGGTAACCGAGGTCTGCGAGCGCCTTGGTGAAGAAGCGCGCGTACATGAGGTGGAGGATCGCGTGCTCGACGCCGCCGATGTACTGGTCGACCGGCAACCAATGGTCGGCAGCCGCTCGGTCCCAGGCCGCCTCCTCGTTGAGCGAGTCGAGGTAGCGGATGAAGTACCAGGAGGAATCGACGAAGGTGTCCATCGTGTCGGTCTCGCGGCGCGCCGCCTTGCCGCAGCGCGGGCACTCGGTCGCGACCCAATCCTCGGCAGCCGCCAGCGGGCTCTTTCCCTGCGGCGCGTAGTCGTCGATCTCGGGCAGCTCGACGGGGAGCTGATCGTCGGGGACGGGGACGGTCGCGGCCCTGCCGTCCTCGCCGCAAGCCTCGCAGTAGACGACCGGGATCGGCGCCCCCCAGTAGCGCTGCCGTGAGACCAGCCAGTCGCGCAGCCGGTAGTTGACCGCCTCGTGGCCGCGGCCCTCGGAGGCGAGCCACTCGACGATCTCCCCGTAGGCCTCGCGATTGTGCTTGCCGTCGAAGCGGCCCGAGCCGGTCATCGGGCCGTCGCCGGCGTAGGGAAGCCCCTCGGCGTCGGTCGCTGCTTCCTCGTCTTCGCCCTCGATCACCCGCCGAACCGGCAGGTCGAATGCCTTGGCGAACTCGTAGTCGCGCGCGTCGTGCGCCGGCACCGCCATGATCGCCCCCGTCCCGTACTCCATCAGCACGTAGTCGGCGACGTACATCGGGATCTCCTCGCCGTTGACCGGGTTGACGACGCTGCGGCCGAGCGGCACGCCGGTCTTCGGCCGTGCCTCGTCGCCGCGCTCCTCGGCCGAGGCGCGGGCGACGTCGTTGACGTACTCGCGCACCGCCGCCTCGGCGGGCGTACCGGAGACCAAACGCTGGAGCTCGGGGTGCTCCGGTGCCAAGACGAAGAAGGTGGCGCCGAAGAGGGTGTCGGGACGGGTGGTGAAGACGGGGAAGTCGAGACCGACTTCCCCGCAGCGGAAGGTCACTTCTGCCCCTTCCGAGCGCCCGATCCAGTTGCGCTGCATGGTCACGACGTGCTCGGGCCAGGACTCGAGCCGATCGAAGTCGGCGAGTAGGCGGTCGGCGTAGGCGGTGATCCTGAAGAACCACTGCTCGAGGCGAAGCTGTTCGACCGGCGTGCCGCAGCGCTCACAGCGCCCGTCGACGACCTGCTCGTTGGCGAGCACCGTGGCGTCCTTGGGGCACCACTGCACGGGCGCCTCATCGCGATAGGCGAGACCTCGCTCGAACAGCCTCAGGAAGATCCACTGCGTCCAGCGGTAGTACTCAGGGGTGTGGGTGCCGAGCTCACGAGACCAGTCGATTGAGATCCCCCACTCGCGAAACTGGCGGCGGAACGACTCGATCGAGCGCTCGGTCGCGGCGCGTGGCGACTCGCCGGTCTTGATCGCGTTGTTCTCCGCCGGCAAGCCGAAGGCGTCGTAGCCCATCGGGTGGATCACCTCGAAGCCGTGGCGGCGCCGGAAGTGGGCGATCGCGTCGCCGACCGCGTAGCACTTGAGGTGACCGACGTGCGGCTCCCCCGATGGGTAGGGCAGCATCTCGAGCACGTAGGCCTTCGGCTTGTCGGCCGCGTGGCCGGGCTGTCCGGGGTTGGCGACCTCCCAGGTGCGCTCCTCCGCCCAGACCTCCTGCCACTTCCGCTCGATCGTCTGTGGGTCGTACCCGGCCATCGTCCAGCGATCTTATGAGGAGGACGCGGCGCTAGGGAGACGACCAGGGATCGAGCTCGGACGGCGCGACCGGCGAGAGCGCTTCGAGTATCTGTGGCCAGAGGTAGACCTCGACGGTCGCCGCCACGATGACCACCGGGATGGCGAGCATCACCGTGACGAACGTGGCGGCCAGCAGCTGGTTCCACTCGCCCTTCCGGCTGGCGATCAGCCAGGCGGCGAGCGGTAGGAAGAGCGCGGTCAGCTCGGGGATCGCGTGCGGGAGGACGCTGAGGATCAACTCGGCCCGCGAGATGCCGAGCTGATAAGCGATCGTCGAGCCCTGAAAGCCGAGGTAGAGCGCCTGGGTGGAGAGGGAGAAGAGCGTGACCGCGGCGACGAAGAGGATCGCGAACTCGGCCGCCTTGACGTGAACCCAGCGTGAGAAGCCGGCTCGCTGCGCAGCCGCGATCGGCATCGAGGCGCCGGCGATGAAGCCGACGACGCAGGCCGTGGCGTGGAGGGCGAGGACGAGCGAGTTGCGCCAGAGGATCGGCAGCAGGTCAGCCGGCGAGCTCGACTCGGTCAGCCCCGCCATGTGGATCGGGGTGCTGTCAGGGGTCAGCAACCCGGAGACGACCCAGACCGCCGCGAGCAACGCGATGGCGACGGCGAAGCTGAGGGCTGCCCAACCGCGCAGCACCGTCCAGGGACGCTCGTTCCAGAGGTCGACCGTCTCGCGGGTATCCCGCATCCCGTGCGAGAAAACATGCTGGTTGGCTGCGTTCACCGCTCAATCATCGGCAGCGGCCGGCGTCGCGTTGAGCCGCGTCAGGCTACGGGGCCGCAACGGTCGTCCTCGGCAGTGGATTACCGCCCACAGCAGCGGGCAACTGATTACCGCTGTAGCAGCAGGGTATTTGCGCCGCAAGCGATCGAAGGAGGCACGCGATGGCAAAAGACCACGGCCCCAGCGTCAAGAACGACAAGCAGTACGAGGGCCTGCGCAAGAAGGGGATGAGCAAGGAACGCGCCGCGAAGATCGCCAACAGCAAGGGCGCTTCGAAGCGCGGCGGCGAAAACTCAAAGGGCGGGAAGAAGAAGTCCTAAGCGGGCACCAGCTTCGCAACCGGACGGCCCCAGCGGGTGATCCGAACTTCGTTCCCGTCCTGGGCGTGGCGGACGTAATGGGCGAGCTTGGCATGGAACTCGTCCATGCCGACCGCAGCATCTGTCTCAAGGCGCTCGCGAGTACCCGGAAGCGCGAGATCCAGCTCCTCGGCGAGCGTGGAAGTGGAGCTAGTGGGACTCGAACCCACGACCTCTGCCATGCCATGGCAGCGCTCTTCCAGCTGAGCTATAGCCCCGCGGAACTCGTAATCAGCCGCCAAGTTTAACGCTGCGCGTTGATTGTTCCTGGCAGGAGCGACGCGAAGATGCACGGTGGCATGGGTGGTGAAGAGCCTCGCCGGCAGGAGGAAGCACTGATTCAGATCGCCGCAATAAGCGGCGACCGCGTCGACATCGGTTGCGGCGTAGGACCTCTTCACGTATCCACGCGTCGGCGAGTGGTAGCAGGAGCTGACGCGAACGCGAACGGACGATCCGTTCATCGCCGCCCACTTGCACTGAACGCGGAGCAGCCTGCCGAGAACGCCGAGGACCAGGTCGTAGCGCTCGTGCTCGGTGAGCGGTTTCAGCACCGACAAGCCGAGGCGTGCGGCTTCCTTCGCCACCGCGAGCTCCGCGACGTTGCCCTTGTGGTTGGAGTCGGTCACGAAGAACATCTTCGCAACCGATGCAGACAGACAGATGCGCTAGGCCGCGCGCCGCTCGGGACCCTGCTCGTCCTCGACGTCGAGGATCAGGTCCTCGCCGGTGCGCCGGACTCGAAACTCGAGCGGCGCCCGCTCTTCGAGCTCACGAAGAAGCTCAACCGGCTCGTCGAGATGAACGGAGAGCGTGGCGCGCCCCTCGGAGAAGCGCTCGACCGAGATCTCCGAGGCGCCAAGGCCGGCGATCACATCCTCGAACCCGACCAGCTGCGAGAAGTCGCCCAGCGGGCCAATCTGCAGCTTGACGTCGCCGGTGAATACGTCGGAGATGACATCGCCAGCACCGTTGGCGGCGGCGGCCTCGCCGACCTCCTCGCCGCGGCGGCTGACCTCGACGGCCTCGCGCAGCGCCTTCATCCGAATCCGCGTCGCCTGGCCGCGAGCCTGCGTCTGGATCTCCTCCAGCCGGCTCGCCGTCACCGCCAGTGAGGCGATGCTGCGGTCGTGCCGCTCGTTGGCCTCGCTCAACCGCTCCTGGAGGCCGCGGATCTCGCGCTCTCGCTCGATCACCATCTCAGAGAGCGAGGTCAGCTCCTGCTCGGTGCGGGCGAGGGCGCCGCTGGCGTCGCGATACCGCTCGGTGGCGTCCTCGGCATCGCGCTCGAGCGCCCAGATCCGCGTGTCGCACTCCGCCATCGCCGCCTCTACTTCGCCGCGACGGTAGCCGAGGAGCGCCCTCTTGAAGCCACCCATACTGGGGAACCTAAGAGCGCCTTCGGACGTATTTCCGTGCCGCCGGTGCTCTTTAGCCGCCGGCCGCCGACCGGGCCCCTTCGTCGAGCCCCAACTCGAGCCGCGGCGCCTCCCGCCAGAGGTCCTCGAGCTGGTAGCGCTCGCGCGCCTCCGCGGTGAAGACGTGGAGCACCGCGTCGAGATAATCGAGGACGATCCAGCCCGCCGGGCCGGCGCCCTCGATGCCGGCGGGCAGCAGCTTGCGCTCCTGCTTCAGCTTCAGCCGGACCTCGTCGACGACGGCGCGCGCCTGCCGCTCGTTGCGCGCCGTGCAGATCGTCAGAAAGTCGGTGTAGGAGGCGAGCTCGCGCATGTCGAGGACGACGATTTCGGTGGCGCCTTTCGAGTCGGCCACCTCGGCGAGGCGGCGCGCCAGGCCGTCCGAACCCGCTCCGCTCATGAGTAGATCCCCTTCTCCTCGATAAAGCGCGCGACCGACTCGGGAACCAGGTAACGCAGCGGCCGACCCTCGGCCGCCCGCTCGCGGACCGCGGAGGAGGAGACCCCGAACTGCGGCATCTCGAGAATCGTCGCCCGGCTATCCGCGCCGAGGCTGCGCATCGCGGCCGCGACGTCGGCGTCGGAGACGCCGGCCCGCCGGGCGACGGCGAGCCTCGCCAGCTCGACGACCCGCTCGGGACGCTTCCAGCTCTCCAAGCCGACCGCCGTGTCGGCCCCCATCACGAAGACCAAGTCGGTGTCCGGCCGTTCCCGCGCAAGCAGCTCCAAGGTCTCATACGTGTAGGACGGCCCGTCGCGCTCTACCTCCAGCGCCGAGACGCTGAAGCGCGTGTCGTCGGCCGCGGCGAGCCGGGTCATCGTCAGCCGCAGCTCGCCGCCGGGGTCGTCGAGGATCCGCTTGTGGGGTGCCTCGCCGGTCGGCATCAGGACCACCTCATCGAGGCCGAGCTGCCAGAGCGCCTCCTGGGCCAAGGCCAGGTGGCCGAGGTGGGGCGGGTTGAAGGCCGAGCCCAGAACGCCGATGCCGCCGTGGCGGTCAGCGTCGCGGACGCTACTCACGCACCTGTCCGCTGCCGCGGACGACGTACTTGTAGGTGGTCAGCTCCCGCAGCCCGATCGGTCCGCGCGCGTGCAGCTTCTGAGTCGAGTTGCCGATCTCGGCTCCCATCCCGAACTCGAAGCCGTCGGTGAAGCGGGTCGAGGCGTTGGCGTAGACGACGGCCGCATCGACCCCTTCCGTGAAGCGGTCGATCGCCTCCTCGGAGCGGCTGACGATCGCCTCGGAGTGGGTCGTGCCGTGATTGTTGACGTGCTCGACCGCCTCCTCCAGCGAGTCGACAACCCCCACCGCCATCTTCAGGTCGAGGTACTCGGTCGCCCAGTCCTCCTCGCTCGCGGTGCCGACCTCGACGTCGCCGGCCAGCTCACGGGCACGCTCGTCGCCGACCAGCTCGACGCCCGCGGCGCGCAGGTCGCTGAAGATGCCCGGCAGGAGCTCGGCCGCGACGGCGGCATCGACCAAGAGCGTCTCGGCCGCGTTGCAGACACCCGGCCGCTGCACCTTGGCGTTGTAGGCGATCTTCCGCGCCATCCCAAGGTCCGCCTCGGAGTGGACGTAGACGTGGCAATTGCCGGCGGCGGCGTAAATCACCGGCACCGTGGCGACGTTCTTCAGCGCCGCCTTCAACCCCTCGCCGCCGCGGGGGATCAGCAGGTCGACGCTGCGGTCCTGGGTCGCCAGGTCGGCGAGGTCCTCGCGACCGCCTCCGGCCAACAGCAGGACCGCATCCTCGGGTAGTGCCGCCTGGGCGAGGCCTTCGCGGACGATCGCGGCGAGGGCGCCGTTGGAGCGCTCCGCGTAGCTGGACCCGCGCAGCACGATCGCGTTACCGCTCTTGACCGTCAGCGCCGCGCAGTCGATCGTCACGTTCGGCCGCGCCTCGTAGACGACGGCGACCACACCGAGCGGCACGCGCAGCTTGCGCAGGTCGAGGCCGCTGGCAAGCTTCTTGCGCTCCAGCTCCTCGCCGATCGGGTCGTCCAGCGCGGCGACGACGCGGACGCCCTCGGCGACCGCCGCGATCCGTGCCTCGCTGAGAGTGAGGCGATCGCGCAGGGCCGCGCTCAGCCCTTCGGCCCGCTCGTCGGCGAGATCGGCGGCATTTGCTTCGAGGATCTCGGCGCCGCGCTCGTCGAGCAGCCGCGCGGTCGCCTCCAACGCAGCGTTCTTCGCCTCGGTCGAAGCGCTCGCCAACAGCCGCGAAGCGCGCTTCGCCGCTTCGCAAGTCTGAGCAACCGTTTTCGCCGTGACTGCCATTGCGGCTAAGGGTACCCAGGAGGGGTCGGGCGCCCCTCTAAGCGGCTTGTACTTTTTGCGCGGCGACGTCCGCGCGACAACGAGAACCTGTCTTCGCAAAAAGTTGAGCGTGAGGGGCGCCCGACCCCTCCCACGCTCGTAGCTACATCAAGACGAAGCGATCGCGGTGGATCACCTCGTCGGCGGCGTGCGGCAGCCGCTCGCGCACTTCGGCACTCTTCAGCCCCTTGACCTGGGCCAGCTCGCGAGAGGAGTAGTCGACGATCCCCTTGCCGAGGACGGCGCCGTCGGCGACCACCTCGACCGCGTCGCCCGGCTCGAAGCTGCCGTGCACCGCGACGATCCCGACCGGGAGCAGGCTCGAGCCGCTCTCGCGCAGTACCCGGGCGGCGCCCCCGTCGACCGTGAGGCGGCCGCGGGCCGTCTTCGCGTACTTCAGCCAGAGCTTGAAGCTCGGCGCCCGGCCCTGCTGGGCGGCGAAACGAGTGCCGACCGGCTCGCCCGCCGCCGCGCCGCTGAGCGCTCCCGCCGCGGTGCCGTCGCAGATCGTCGCCTCGATCCCCGCCTCGCTGGCCATCTCCGCCGCCGCCACCTTGCTGCGCATTCCGCCCAGCCCGAAAGCCGAAGTCCCCTCGCCGATCTCGACTCCGGCCAGCTCGGTGAAGTCGCTGACCGCGACGACCCGCTCGGCGCTCGGATCGACGTGCGGATCGCCTCGGTGCAGCCCTTCGACGTTGGAGAGGAGGACCAGCAGGCGCGCGTCGAGCAGCACCGCGACCTGAGCGGCGAGGAAGTCGTTGTCGCCGAAGCTGATCTCATCGGTCGCCGTCGTGTCGTTCTCGTTGACGACCGGGACGACGCCCCACTCGATCAGCCGCCGCAGCGTCGCCCGCGCATTCAGGTAGTTCGTGCGCGCCGCGATGTCGGCGGCGGTCAGGAGAACCTGCGCTGCCTGCGTCCCGTTCGCGGCGAGCCGCGACTCGTAAGCGCGGAAGAGGTCGCCCTGGCCGACCGCCGAAGCGGCCTGCAGCTCGTCCATCGCCCGCGGCCGCTGGGTCAGGTCCAGCAGGCGCCGCCCCCTGGCGATCGCGCCCGAGGTGACCATGACGACGCGCTCGCCGCTCCGCTCGAGCTGGGCGACCTGCGCGCACACCGAGTCGAGGACGTCGACGCGCAGCTCGCCGTCGTCGGCGGCGACGATCGAGGAACCGAGCTTGACGACGAGGGTCATGGCCGGGCCAGTCTAGGAGGGGTGCAGCTCGAACTCGTGCTCGCCGACCCGCACGTCGTCGCCCGGTTCGAAGCCGGCGGCACGAAGCGCGGCGATCACGCCGATCTCCTTGAGGCGCTGCTCGAGGTAGGCGAGCGCCTCCTCGTTGGAGAGGTCGTGCCGCTCGAAGAGCAGCTCGACCCCTCGCCCGAGGACGCGGAAGCCGCCGTCGTCCTCGCGCTCGACCCAGTAGCCGCCCTCGCCGGCCGGCCGGTAGACCCGGTGCTCTGCCTCGAACCCGGCGGGGCGCAGATCGCCGGCCTGGGGCCGTGCCGGCATCTCGTCGGGCAACTCGACGAGGATGCGACGGCGGAGCTCGTCGAGACCATCGCCGGTCGCCGAGGAGACCGCGACGACGCCCAGCACCCGGTCGCCCAGCCGCTCGCGCCACTCGGAGGCCGCCTCCTCGGCATCCTCGGCGGGAACGAGGTCGCGCTTCGAGAGGACGACGAGCTCGGCCAGCGCCTCCAGGCCAGCGCCGTAGGCCGACAGCTCCTCCCGCACCGCCTCGTAGTTGGCGACGGGCTCACCCTCCTGCGGGGCCAGATCGACGACATGGGCGAGCATCGAGCAGCGCTCGACGTGGGCCAGGAACTCGTGGCCCAGGCCGGCTCCCTCGGCGGCGCCTTCGATCAGACCGGGGATGTCGGCGATCACCGCTTGCCGCTCGTCGGATTCGATCGTGCCGAGCACCGGTGAGATCGTCGTGAACGGATAGTCGGCGACCTTCGGGTCGGCGCGGGTCAGCCGCGAGAGCAACGACGACTTGCCCGCGTTTGGCAGCCCGACCAGACCGGCGTCAGCGAGCAGCTTCAGTCGCACCTCGATCCAGCCCGCCTCGCCGGCATTCCCCTTCTCGGCGAACCGCGGCGCCTGCCGGGTCGAGCTCGCGAAGCGCTTGTTGCCGTGGCCGCCGCGGCCGCCATGGGCGACAACCGCGCGCTGGCCCACTTCGACCAGATCGATCCGGCTGCCGTCCACCGCTTCGGCCTGCGTGCCGGCTGGCACCGGAATCTCCCGATCCTCTCCCCTCGCCCCGTGCCGGTTCGACCCTTCGCCGTGCTTTCCGCGATCCGCTCGGAAGTGCTTGCTCCCCCTCAACGCCCCCAGATCCCGCTTCGACGCGTCACAGACCAGGACCACATCCCCCCCATGTCCGCCGTCCCCCCCGTCCGGCCCGCCTCTCGGCACATGCGCCTCACGCCTGAAGCTCATCGCACCGTTTCCGCCAGCGCCCCCCTCAACCCAAATTTTCGCCTTGTCATGCATCAGCTATCGAGAGTATTGGCGCTTTCTCCCCGCTATGCGGGGAGAAGTCGCCAGGCAGCCGGAGCTAAGGACACGAGGCCGTCGCGGACCAGACCTGAAGAGGGGTCCGGCGTCCCTCCGAACGGCTTGTACTTTTTGCGCGGCAACGTCCGCGGCCAGCCGCTAACTGTCTTCGCAAAAAGTTGAGAGAGGAGGGATGCCGGATCCCTCTCTCCGCAGCCAGCTAGTCAGCGACTACCGAGATCGTCCGACCCTTGCGACCCGGCTTGAACTCGACCACCCCTTCGCGGGTCGCGAAGATCGTGTGGTCGCGGCCGAGGCCGACGCCGTCGCCGGGCCAGAAGCGGGTGCCGCGCTGGCGAACGATGATCTCGCCGCCGGAGACTTTCTGGCCGGCGAAGACCTTGACCCCGAGCATCTTGGGGTTCGATTCGCGGCCGTTGCGGCTGGAGCCGAGTCCTTTCTTATGAGCCATCGTCGTCCTTTTTAGCAGCCGGCTTTTTCTCTTTTTTGGCGGCGGCTTTGCGGGCGCCCATCTTGACGTCGGTGATCTCGAGTTTGGTCAGCTCCGAACGATGGCCGGCGCGGCGCCTGTAGCCCTTCTTGGGCTTGTATTTGAAGACTTTGATCTTCGGCCCGCGCAGGTGCTCGGCGACTTTCGCCTCGACTTTGACCTTTTCCAGCTCTTTCGGGTCCGCGACGACGTCGTCGTCGCGGAACATGACGGCGCGGAGGGCGACCACCTCGCCTTCTTTTGCGGAGAGCCGGTCGACCAGCAGCGAGCTGCCTTTCTCGACGCGGTACTGCTTGCCGCCGCTCTCGATGACCGCGTAAGTGGTGGTGGATTTGCTCATGGTTATTAGCCGCTCTGGGTCGAGCGCGACCGGCCGCGACCGCCCCTGCGGTCACTGCGGCTGCTGCGCGAGGCGGCGGATTCTAGAGGCTCGGGATCGTTCCCGTTGGCCGACCCGTTCGCGGCCTCGGCGCCGAGCAGCGAGGCGACGGCAGCGGCTCGCTCGACCCGCTCGATCCGCACCATCTTGCGCTCGCCGACGAACGGGCCGCCGCCGCTGACGCTGATGATGTAGGAGTCGATCCGCGCCACCGCGTCGTTGGCGTTGTACATGTGCGGCTCGTCGATCTTGACCAGCACCTCCTCGCCGACCTTGAAAGGCAGCGCCCGCTCCTCGATCTCCGACCGCGTGCCGGCTTCGACCAGCTCGAAGGTCTCGATCCCAAGCGCGTCGCCGCCCTCGAAGTGGAACTGCTTGCCCGTCTCCTGCTCGAGCTCCGCCAGGCCGCTGTCCGCGTCGATCAGCTCCGCCGCGACCTTCGGGTTGACCCGGAGCAGGAAGGCCTCGGCGTCGCGCGTGGCGAGGTCGCGCAGCTTGCGCAGTCCCTCCAGCGCCACCGTCTCGGCCGAGAGAACGACGCCCTGGCCGGCGCATGTCGGACACGGAGCCGTGAGGATCTCGCGCACCCCGTCGGTGATGTTCTGCCGCGTCATCTCGACCAGGCCGAGCGGCGAAACCTCGACCACGTAGCTCTTCGACTTGTCCGTGTCGAGGGCTTTGCGCAGCGTCTTCAGGACTTTGTCGCGGTTTTTGGCCCGCGCCATGTCGATGAAGTCGATGACGATGATGCCGCCGATGTCGCGCAGCCGCAACTGCCGCACCGCCTCCTCGGCGGCCTCGGTGTTGACTTTGGTGATCGTCTCCTCGAGGCCGCCTTTGCCGCGACCGGTGAAGGAGCCGCTGTTGACGTCGATCACGGTCAGCGCCTCGGTGTAGTCGATGATCAGGTAGCCCCCGCCGGGGAGGTCGACGCGCCGCTCGAGGGTCGAGTCGATCTCCTTGTCGACGCCCCACTTCTCCAGCAGCGGCTTGCGGCCCTCGTAGAGCTCGACTTTCTCGACCAGCTCCGGCGCGGTGCGCTGGAAGAACTTCGTTACCCGCTCGAACTGCTTCGGCGAGTCGATCACCGCCGTTTCGAAGTCGGAGAGGAAGACGTCACGGAGGACCCGGACCGGCAGGTCGGCCTCTTGGAAGACGAGGCCGGGCGCCTTGGTCTTCTCACTGCGCTCCTGGACCACGGCGTTGAGCTTGTGCAGGTAGCCGATCTCCCGCACGAAGTCCGATTTCTTGGCGCCGTGGGCGGCGGTGCGGACGATCAGCCCGCCCGGGCCTTTGTAAGTGCGCGCGACCATCTTGCGCAGCCGGTCGCGCTCGGAGTCCGAGAGGCGGCGGCTGACGCCGACGCCCTCGCCGCGCGGATCGTAGACGAGGTAGCGGCCGGCGATCGAGACGCTCATCGAGAGCCGCGCGCCCTTCGACTTGATCGGGTCCTTGACGACCTGGACCAGGATCTCTTGGCCGGGCTTGATCAGGTCGCTGATCCGCGGGCCCTTGCCTCCCTGGCCGCGCCTTGGCGCCTGTTCACCGTTGGGCATGACGATCTCATCGACGTGCAGGAAGCCGTTGCGCTCGAGGCCGATGTCGACGAAGGCGGCCTCCATTCCGGGCAGGACGTTGTCGACCTTGCCCTTGTAGACGTTGCCGACGATTGAGCGCCGGCCGCGCCGCTCTATGTAGAGCTCGGCGACGTTGCGGTTGCCGCCTTTGGTCTTCGACTCGAGGACAGCGACACGGGTCTCGCCGCGATCGGCGGACACCAGGATGGTTTTTCTCATTGGTTCAGCTCAGTTCAGGTTAGGTACGCATCGCCGGGGTTCACCAGGCGTACCTGCCTTTCTGGCCGAGGCGCGCTTGCATGTGAATGCTCTGCAGGACTCCTACCGAAAGGAACGTCGCCAGCACGGAGGAACCCCCGTAGCTGAGCAGCGGCAGGGGGATCCCGGTGATCGGCATGATCCCCAGGTTCATCCCCACGTTGACGAAGACCTGGAAGATCAACATGGCGGCGATGCCGCCTGCGACCAGGGTTCCGTAGGAGTTCTTCGAGAGCGTCATGATCCGCAGCGCCCGCCAGATCAGCAGGGCGTAAAGGGATAGGACTAAGGCGGCTCCGGTGAACCCGTAGCGCTCGCCGATCACCGCGAAGATGAAGTCGGTGTGGCGCTCGGGAACGAAGTCGAGCCGCGTTTGGGTGGCCAAGTCGCCACGCCCGGTCAACTCGCCGGAGCCGATCGCGATCTTGGCCTGGTTCTGCTGGTACCCCGCGTCGCTCGGATCCCCGCTCGGATCCAGGAAGGAGGTGAGCCTCTCTTGCTGGTATTCCTTGAGGACCGGCACCCCCACAGCGGGGGCGAGCGCGAGGACAACCGCGGCAAGTGCCGCGATCGCGCCGCCGATGAGCGCCAAGTGCGTCCAGCGGACGCCGCCGACGTACATCGCGGCAAGGGTGATGACCCCGAACACCAGTGCGGTGCCGAGGTCGGGTTGAAGGAAGACAAGTGCGGCGGGAGCTATACCTAGACATAGGTAGCGCACCGTACGCTGCCGGTCGGAGCCCCTGCGGGCGCCGTCGATCACGAACCCGGCAAGCGCCAGGATCAGCAGGAGCTTGCCGAGCTCCGACGGCTGGAAGCTGAAGAAGGGAAGGTCGAAGGCCCGTCGCGAGCCACGCGCCGCGAAGCCAAAGACGAAGACGAGCGAGATGCTGACGCAGAGGAACGTGTAGATCCCGACCCGCAGCTCGCGGAAGCGCGAGTAGTCGACCCGGGCCAGCGCGTACATCCCGATCAGCCCCAGCGCGACGTAGACGAGCTGGCGGTCGGAGAAGTAGCCGGGATCGCCGGGCACGTCGCCGCGGGTCGCCTCGCTCAACACCAGGACGCTGAAAGCGGCGAGCGCCAGCGAGGTGAGGAAGAGGGTCCCGTCCATGTAGGGCAGGCCGAGCCGCTCGGCGATGCTGGGCCGCGCGGTGAACGCCTCGGGCCGAGCCTGTCTGGTGCGGGTCGCGTACATGGGCTACTCGGTCGCCCCTTCGTCTTGGGAGTCCCTGACCTCTTTCTCGAAGTGCTCGGCGAGGATGCTCTCGGCGGCCGGGGCGGCGGTGTCGGCGCCGAAACCGCCTTCCTCGAAGGTCACCGCGACGACTATTTCCGGGTCGGGATACGGGGCAAGCACCACATACCATGACTGATCGCCGTACGGGGGGCGCTCGGCGGTGCCCGTCTTGCCGGCGACCG
Source organism: Solirubrobacterales bacterium (assembly GCA_036276735.1). GTDB lineage: Bacteria > Actinomycetota > Thermoleophilia > Solirubrobacterales > 70-9 > VRUE01. The sequence goes on from DASUOH010000022.1 coordinate 17,082, forward strand.
GGACCGGGAAATCGCCGAAGACGTCGGTCGACGTGCCGTTGGGCCCCTGCGCCGCGGCGTGCAGCCCGTCGAGGATCGTCTGGCGCCATTCGGGGTCGATTCGGACGTGCCGGGCCGACGGCGGATCGACTTCGCGCCGCACCCGCCCCGCCGCGTCCTCGATTTGAAGGCCGACGTGCGGCCGGGGCACCGTGCCGCCGTTGGCGATCGTCGCGTAGGCCACCGCCATCTGCAGCGGGTCGGCTTGGAGATCGCCCTGACCGACCGAGAGGTTGACGTTGTCGCCGGCCGACCAGGGACGTTCGGTGAGGCCTTCGCGGTAGAGCTGGTTGCGCCAGGCGGGGGTCGGCAGCAGGCCCGGGCGCTCGCCGGGCAGGTCGATCCCGCTCTCGCGCCCGATTCCGAGTTTGTGCGCCCACTTCTGCAGCGCATCGGTGCCGTTCATCCGATCGCCCAGCGTGTAGTAGTAGACGTCGGAGGAGACTTCGAGCGCCCCCTCCATCGCGATCGGTCCGTAGGCGGCGCCGCCGGCGTTTTCGAAGGTGATGCCGCCCAGGGTGAAGGCGCCGTCGTCTTCGATGATTTCGGTCGTGGTGACCTCTCCGCTCGCCAGCGCCGCGATCGAGGTGATCGGCTTGAAGGTGGAGCCGGTCGGATACGCGCCGGCGATCGCCCGGTTGGTCAGCGGCGAGCTGATCGGGTCGCGGTAGAGTTCGTCGACCTGGCTCTGGGTGGGTTCGGTGAGGACGGCCGGGTCGAAGGTGGGGTTGGAGCCCATCGCGAGGATCGCGCCGTCGCGCACGTCCATCGCCACGTAGGCGCCGCGCAGGCCGATTCCCGACAGCGCCGCGTCGCCGGCTTCCTGGAGGCTCGAGTCGACCGTCAGGCGCAGGTTCTCTCCTGGCGTCGGCTCCACCTCCTTCAGCTGGCCGCCCGGCGTCGGCCGGCCCATCGAGTCGACCTGGATCACGGTGGCTCCGGGGCGCCCTCGCAGCACCTCGTCGTACTGGTACTCCACTCCTTCCTTGCCGACCACGTCACCGGGCTGGAGGCCGCGGTAGCGGTCTTCCTTCAGCTGATCTTCAGAGACCTCGCCGACATTGCCGAACAAGTGCGCGGCGAGGGTTTCGTGCGGGTAGTCGCGGACGAAGACCCGCCGCACCTCGACCCCGGGGAAGCGACCCTGGTTCTCCTGCAGGTAGTAGACGAGGTGGCGGCCGACGTCGCTCCGCAGGGTCACCGGCGCCGCGGGCGCTTCGGCGAGCTCCTCGCGCATCGTGCGGCGGATGCGGCGTAGGTCCATGCCCGCAAGGGCGCCCAGCCGGCGCAGCTCGGCACGCCGTTCGCCCACCGCGGCGGGCAGTTTGCGCGGATTTACCTGGAGCGCGAGGCTGATCCGGTTGTCGACCAGGACCTCGCCCTCGCGATCGAGGATCTCGCCGCGCGGCGCCGGAACCCGGTACTCGCGGGTGCGGTTGTTGTTCGCCTCCGCCAGGTATTCCTCCCCGTTGACCACCTGCAGCGTCCAGAGGCGGAAGAAGAGGACTGCGAAGAGGACGAGGCAGGCGCCGCCGAAGACGGCGACGCGCAGGGCCAACCGATTCGTCATCGCGGGGCCGCGCTCGTCGGATCGCAGGTACATCAGCTCACGTCCCCAGCACGGTCGGCTGGCGTCGTCGCGTCAGCCGCGGCTCCTCGACCAGGGCCGGACGCAGCAGCCTGCAAAGGACCACGTAGATCGGCCAGCCGAGGAAGAAGGCGAAGATCCCCTTGAGGACGACGTCGCGTACGAGCAGCAGGCTGACCGGCGCGTCGACGCCGAGCGTCAGCTGCACCAACGCGAAGCCGAGCTCTGCGGCGACCGTCAGCCCCATACAGAGAAGGGCTGCGACGAGCGGCCCGCGCAGGGTCAGCCGTTCGCGCAAGGTGCCGGCGAGGTAGCCGATGCCGATGAGGACCAGCGAGGAGCCGCCGAGCGACTCGACCAACGAGCCGTCGAGCAGCAGCCCGACCGCGAAGCCGGCCACGGCGCCGGTCATCGCGCCGCCGAGCAGGCCGAAGACCACGACTAGGGCGGGCAGCCCGTCGGGGCTCACGTCGAACACGGTCACGCGCGAGAAGAAGCAGATCTGCAGGAGGACGGCGAGCAGCCCGATCGCGGCGAGCCGCGCGAAGATCTTCGGCGTGACGATCACCGCGCTCCTCCGGTCAGGATCTGGACCAGATCGAGATTGGCAAGGTCGGCGTACGGCCGCAGGTGGACCTGCTGGCTCGCCTCCTGGTCGACGATCGGGGCCTCGGTCACTTCGCCGATCGGCAGATGGGCTGGATAGAGCGAGGAGACCTCGCTTGCCCGCCAGCCGGAGGTCACCACGGCCTGCCCGGCGCCGATGTTGCGTGCCGACTTGATGAAGTCGAGGACGAGGTCCTCGGGATCGCCGACGTCCGGTCGCACCACCCCCTCGGCACCGCCCGGCAGTACCTGGGCGGTGACGCCGCTGGTGTGGTCGGTCAGCAGCGTCACCTGGGCGGAGCCGCCCTGGACCGAGGCGACGCGTCCCACCAGGCCGTCGCCGCTGACGACCGGGTCGTCGACCCGGACGCCGTCGTCGCGACCGACGTCGACCGTGATCGCGGAGTGCCAGACGTTCGGCGAGCGGGTGATGACGCGGGCGGTCAGCGGCTCGAAGGTCGAATAGGCCAGCACCGGGCTGCGGTCGAGCTCGACCAGCTTGCGCAGCTGCGCGTTCTCGTTCAGTGCAGCCTGACCGGCGACTGCCTGTTTGCGGGCCGCGGCCAGCTCCTCGCGCAGGCGGCTGTTTTCGCCGCGAGCCTCGAAGGTCTCGTCGAACCAGCCGACCAGATCGCGGGCGGGCTTCAGCGCCCGGTCGGCGACGTCGGCAAGCGGCGCGAAGGCGGCTCCCATGCCCTGCTGGACACCGCTTGGCGCCTGCCCGTAGGTCAGCGTCAACAGCAGGAACGAGCCGACTATGAGGAGCGTTAGGACCGCCCTACGGCGGCGTACCTGTTTCCGATACACGGCGATGATCCATGGTCGTGAAGTTTGCGGAGCGGCCCTCAGGCAACACGGGGCACTCCCGAGCTCATCTTGCTGGCGCGGTGGATGGCCTCGAACTCCTCGAGCGAGAGACCGGAGCCGACCGCGACGCAGGTTAGCGGCGACTCTGCCAGCTGGCAGGGCATCTCGCACTCGTCGCGCAGGCGCTGTTCGAGCCCTTGCAGGAGCGCGCCGCCACCCGCCAGGGTGATCCCGCGGTCCATGATGTCGCCCGCCAGCTCGGGCGGGGTGCGGTCGAGCGTGTCCTTGACCGCCTCGACGATGTGGCCGACCGGTTCGTCGAGGGCCTCGCGAACCTCGGCCGAGCCGAGGGTGATCGTCTTCGGCAGCCCCGAGACGAGATCGCGGCCGCGGATCTCCACCTCAACCTCTTCGGGGAGCGGCGAGGCGGACCCGGCCTCGAGCTTGACCTCCTCGGCGGTCTGGGTGCCGATCGCCAGTTTGTAGTGGTGTTTGCAGTGGTGGACGATCGCCTCGTCGAGCTCGTCGCCGCCGACCCGGATCGACTGCGAGACGACGATCCCGCCGAGCGAGATCACCGCCACCTCGGTCGTTCCGCCGCCGACGTCGACGATCAGCGAGCCGGTCGGCTCGGCGACCGGCAGGCCGGCCCCGATCGCGGCGGCCATCGGCTCCTCGATCAGGTAGGCCTGGCGGGCGCCCGCCGCGAGGCAGGCCTCCTCGACCGCCCGCTTCTCGACGCCGGTGACCCCGGAGGGGACGCAGACGACTACGCGCGGGTGGGCAAAGCGGTTGGAGTGCACCTGCTTGATGAAGTGCCGCAGCATCTGCTCGGTGACGTCGAAGTCTGCGATGACGCCGTCCTTGAGTGGTCGAATCGCGGTGATCGTGCCGGGGGTGCGGCCGAGCATCCGCTTCGCTTCGGCGCCGACCGCGTGCACCTGCCCGTTGCGTGAGTCGATCGCGACCACCGACGGCTCGGAGAGCACGATGCCGCGACCCCGCACGTAGACCAGCGTGTTGGCGGTGCCGAGGTCGACCGCCATGTCGCGGCCGCCTAGTCGGGTGAAGTGATTGAGGAGACCCATCCGGATTCGTCGGGAAATGCAGGCGCAATCATCCCAAACGGTTCAAGGGGGCCTTGGGATTTTTCAGCCGCGCTCGAATAGCTCGGGCGCCAGCTCGACCAGCAGACCCACGGGCAGACCGACCACGTTGGAGACGCTTCCCTCAAGGCGCTCGACCAAAGTCGAACCCAGCGTCTGGATCGCGTACCCGCCCGAGCGGTCTTTCCACTCACCGAAGCGCACGTAGCGCTCCTTCTCGGCGTCGGTCAGCTGCTTGAAAACGACAGTGCTCTTTTCGAGTCCACTCCGCTCCTCGCCATCGACCAGAACGACCAGCCCGCTCATCACCGTGTGAGCACGCCCCGACATCCGATCGAGATACTCACGCGCCTCCTTCTCATCCTTTGGCTTCCCGAGCGCCTTGTCGTCGAGGACGACATCGGTGTCGCAGGCGACGACGAGTCCGGCACGCCCCACAGCCCGCGCCTTCATCCGCGCGTTCTCGACCACCTCGGCTTCGGGATCGCCCCCGTAAAGCTCGTCCACCCCGGGCACGACCACCTCGAACTCGACCCCCAGCTTCGCCAGAATCTCCCTCCTCTGCGGCGACCCGGATGCCAGAACCACGCTCATGAAGCCGGGGTATGGGTGGGGGCGGAACGTCTTGTACTTTTTCCGCTGCGCGGTCCGCGGACAGCCGGACAGGGTCTTCGGAAAAAGTTAAGTGGAGTCCCCACCCATACCCCGGCCCTAAGCCAACTCTGGAAACCAGATGCCGATCTCGCGCTCGGCCGACTCGTCCGAGTCGGACCCATGCACCATGTTGAAGGTGACCTCGAGCGCGAAGTCGCCGCGGATAGAGCCGGGCGCCGCCTCGACCGGGTTGGTCGCGCCGATCAGCTGGCGCGCGGCGGCGACCGCTTCGGTCCCCTCCAGCACCGCCGCGACCAGCGTGCCGCCGGTGATGAACGAGACCAACTCGCCGAAGAACGGCTTCTCGGAGTGCTCGGCGTAGTGCTCGTTGGCGATCTGCTCGTCGGCGCGCATCGACTTGAGGGCGGCGATCCGCAGCCCCTTGCGCTCGAAGCGGGCGAGCACCTCGCCGGTCAGGGCGCGCTGGAAGGCGTCAGGCTTGACGAGGATCAGGGTCCGGCTCACGGCTGGTGCTCCTTTGCGGTCGTTTCGGTTGCGAAGGCTCCTGCGGGTCCTCGGCGGGTTTGTGTCGCGCCGCCGGTTTGCGTCGGCGCGGCGGCTCTCGGCGACCGGCGAGCGGCGTCTCGCAGTGCGGACAGAGCGCCCAGCGCGAATCGACCGGCTTGCCGCAGTTCGAACAGGGGTCCTTGAGGCGACGCTCGCACTGCGGGCAGCGCAGGTAGGACTTCTCGATCGGGTAGCCGCAGCCCTGGCAGGTCAGCTCTTCGAGCTGGCGCACGCGCAGCTCGGCCGCCCTGATCTCCAGCTCGCGCTCGTGGGCATCCTCGAGGAACTCCGGCGGCCGGACGATCGCGTAGACGGCAGTACCGAGGTAGGGGATGAACGAGCCGAGCGTCGCGCAGCCGACCAGGAACGAGTCCGAGATGCGCCGCTTGGCGTCGAGGTAGGTGTAGACGATCAGCGCCAGCCAAACGACAACCAGCATGAGGGCGAGGAGATTGACGACAAGGTTGAGCCCGTCGTTGTTGATGCCGAAGATCGCTTGTGCCATGGCTGGTGGTGCCCGCGGGGGGCGGGCAGTGTATTCGTCGCCCTAGAGGAAAAGCCTGCCGAACAGGTAGCCGAGCCCGAAGAAGATCAGAATCACCGCGGCGACCACCGCGGCGACCAGGGCCATCATCGAGAGGAGTTCAGATCCGGCGCTGCGGTCCATGTGCGAATCCTCGCATAGCGGCGCGTGCGGGCGCCAGCGCGTAGTGCGAGCCGGCGACGACCAGAATGCCGCCCAGCTCGACGGCGAGGGCGCGGCCCCGCTCGACGGCAGCGGCGAAGTTCGGCTCCCCCTCGGCGGCGATGCCGGCCGCCTCGCAGGCAGCCGCCAGCTCGACGGCGGGGTGGCTTGGCCGAGAGACGGGGAGCTCGGTGCAGACGGCGCGGTCGACCGCCGGCGCGAGGGCGCGGACGATGCCCTCGAGGTCCTTTTCGGCGAGGACGGCGAGGACCGCAACCACGGCCGGAGCGTTCGCACTTTGTCGGCCTAGGCCCGACAAAGTGCGAACGCAATCGAGTGGCAGCTCGGAGAGCGCCTCGGCGAGGGCGGTGGCGCCGTCCGGGTTGTGGGCGGCATCGAGGAAGACGGGTGGGTGGTCGGCGATGCGCTCCAGCCGCCCCGGGATCGATACGCCCGCTGCCGTCGCCTCGATCGCCGTCTGGTCCAGTGCCCTGCCCAGGAAAGCCTCGGCAGCCGCGCAGGCCACGGCGAAGTTCCGGCGCTGGTAGCGGCCGGGGCTTCGCAGGACCACGCCCGCGCCCGGGTCCTCCGGGGCGACGACGAGCCGGGCGCCGCGCTCGGTCGCGACCTCCTCGGCGAGCGGGGCAACCGCCGGGCTCACCCACCCGCGCACCAGCACCGAGTGGTCGCGCAGCACCGCGAGCTTCTCGGCGGCGATCTCCTCCTCGCTCTCCCCCAGCCACTCGGTGTGATCGAGCCCAACCGAGGTGAGGACCGTCACCCGTGAGGGCATCGTGTTGGTCGCGTCGAGCCGACCACCGAGGCCTGCCTCGACGACGGCGACCTCGACCCGCGCCGCGGCAAGGGCGACGAAGGTCGCCGCGGTCGCCAGCTCGAACTGGGTGACGAGCTCGCCCTCGGGCAACTTGCGGTTGAGCGCCTCGGCGGCCTGAGCGGCCCGCTCGACCGCCGCCGCGAACTCCGCCGCGCCGATCTCCTCGCCGCGGACGAGGACGCGTTCGGACCAGCGCTCGGCATGGGGGGAGACGCAGGCACCGGTGCGTAGGCCATGCGCCTCCAGCAGGGCAGCGGTCATCCGCGTCACCGACGACTTGCCGTTCGTGCCGACGACATGGATCGAGGAGAAGCGGTGCTGGGGCATCCCCAGCAGGGCGCCCAGCGCGTGCATCCGCTCCAGCCCCAGCCTCCAACCGATCGGCTCGAGCGAGTCGAGGTATGCATCAGGCGACGGCTGCTCCGCTTCGCGTCCGCCGCCGTCTGGCTGGGACACCACCTCAACCCAGTTCGGCGAGCTCGGCCCGGTAGCGCTCCAGCTTCTCGCGCTCCTCCGCGACCACCTCGGCGGGCGCCCGCGCGACGAACTTCTCGTTACCGAGCTTCCCTTCGGCCCGCGCCACCTCGGAGCGCAGCTCCTCGCGGCGGATCTCGATCCGCGCGCTCACCGCCTCCCCGTCCACCTCAGCAGAGGCGAGCACCTTGACCGGGCCGACCGCGGCGATCGGATCGCCACCATCCTCGACGAACTCGAAGCGAGCCAGGCGGCCGACGAACTCATGCGGATCGCCATCCGCGCGGGCCGGCAGGACCGTCGCCGCCGGCGCCTCGACCAGGTCGCGCCAGGCACGCAGCCGGCGGGTCAGGTCGATGCCCGCCTGCACGTCGGCTTCGGCATCGGCGTCGATCAGGGACTCATCCGGCTCCGGGAAAGCGTGGACGGCGAGGTGGCCGTCGTTGGCGGGGTGGTAGCGCCAGATCTCCTCGGTGACGAAGGGCATGATCGGGTGCAGCAGCGCAAGGACGCGCTCCAGGGTCCAGAGCAGCGTCGTCGAGACGTCCTCCTCGCCCTCGTAGAGGCGCGGCTTGACGATCTCCAGATACCAGTCGCAGAGCTCGGACCAGAAGAATGAGTAAGCCTCGCTCGCGGCGTGGGCGAAGTCGTATTCCTCCAGCTTCGCGGTGACCGAGCCGATCGTCCGCTCCAGCCGCGAGAGGATCCACTTGTCCTCGGAAGTGACAGGAACCGGCGCAGGGACTTGGCCCTGCGCCGCATTGGTGTGCGCCTGATTCTGATCGAATTTCACATTCATCAAAATCAGGCGCGAGGCGTTCCAGAGCTTGTTCGCCAGGTCGCGGCCCTGCTGGACCTTTGCGTCGGAGTAGCGCACGTCCTGCGTCGAGGACATCGCCAGCAGGCCGAAGCGCAGCGCGTCGGCGCCATGCTGGTCGATTTCCTCGAGCGGGTCGATGCCGGTGCCGAGGCTCTTTGACATCCGCCGCCCGTCGCGGGCCTGGATCACCGAGTGAACGTAGACGTCGCGGAAGGGCACGTCGCCGGCGAACTCGATGCCGGTCATGATCATCCGCGCCACCCAGAGGAAGAGGATCTCGCGCGCCGTGGTGAGGAAGCTGGTCGGGTAGAAGGCGCGCAGCTCTGGCGTCTCGTCGGGCCAGCCGAGCGTCGCGAAGGGCCAGATCGCAGAGCTGAACCAGGTGTCGAGCACGTCCTCCTCCTGACGCAGCTCCCCGCCGCAGGCGCCGCAGCGCTCGGGTGCCTGCTCGGCGACAATCGTTTCCTCGCAGGGGTCGCAGTACCAGACCGGGATCCGGTGCCCCCACCAGAGCTGTCGCGATACGCACCAGGGGCGGATCTCGCGCATCCAGTCGAGGTAGACGCGCTTCCACTGCGAGGGGGCTATCCGCACGTCGTCGCGCTCGACCACCTCGATCGCCGGCCGCGCCAGCTCGTCCATACGGCAGAACCACTGCAGCGAGATCAGCGGCTCGATCCGCTCGCCGGAGCGGTGCGAGAACGGCACCGAGTGCGTGTAGGGCTCCTCGGCGCGCAGCAAGCCCCCTTCGCGCAGCGCCGCGACCACCGCTTCCTGCGCCTCGGCTGCGGTGAGGCCGGCGAAGCGCTCTCCGGCCTCCTCGGTCATGCGGCCGTCGGGTCCGATCACGCCGAGCTCGTCAAGCCCATGCTTGCGGCCGATCTCGAAGTCGTTGACGTCGTGTCCAGGGGTGATCTTCAGCGCCCCGGTGCCGAACTCTGGATCGACGTGCTCGTCGGCGATGATCGGCAGGCGGCGGCCGACCAGGGGGAGAAGGCAGTGCTCCCCGACCAGCTCGGCATAGCGCTCGTCGCCGGGGTTCACGGCGACCGCCGTGTCGGCGAGCATCGTCTCCGGTCGCACGGTGGCGACGGTCAGCACCCGGTCTGAGCCCTCGACCGGGTAGTCGATCGAGTAGAGGGTGTCCTCGACCTCGCGGTTCTCGACCTCGAGGTCGGAGATCGCCGAGTGCGAGCCGGGGTCCCAGTTGACCATGTAGTTGTCGCGGTAGATGTAGCCCTTGTCGTAGAGCTGCTTGAAGACGCGGTGGACGGCGCGCACGTACCCCTCGTCGAGGGTGAAGCGCTCGCGCTCGTAGTCGCAGGAGGCGCCGAGCCGCTTGTACTGCTCGACGATCCGCGAGCCGTACTCCTCTTTCCAGGCCCAGACCCGCTCGACGAACGCCTCGCGACCCAGCCCCTGGCGGCTCCGCCCTTCAGCCCGCAGCTCTTTCTCGACCACCGCCTGGGTTGCGATCCCGGCGTGATCGGTGCCGAGGATCCAGAGCGCGCTGCGACCCCGCATCCGATTCATGCGGACCAGCGCGTCCTGCATCGAGCCGTTCAGGGCGTGGCCCATGTGCAGGACCCCGGTCACGTTCGGCGGCGGTATCGCCACCGAGAAATTCTCGTCAGGCGACCCCTCGGCCTCCGGGTGGAAGTAGCCCCCCTCGATCCACTCGGCAAAGACCCGCGCCTCGACCTCAGCCGGGTCCCACCGAGTTGCCTCCTCGAGCTTTTTGCGGTCCGCCGCCACTGGCGGCGAGTCTAGTTAGGCGGATTCCTCTGCCGGCGCCTCGTCCGCGGGCCCTATGTCCTGCTGCGCCGCCTCGGTCACGAGCGTCGGGCGACGGCTCTGCGTGATCGTCTCCTTGGTCACCACGCACTTGGTCACGTCGCGACGCGAGGGCAGCTCGAATTGGACATCGAGCAGCGTCTCCTCGAGGATCGAGCGCAGGCCGCGGGCGCCCGTCTCGCGCTCCAGCGCCTTGTTGGCGATCGCCTCGAGGCTGTCCTCGGCGAAGACGAGCTCGATGTCGTCGAACTCGAAGAAGCGCTGGAACTGGCGGGTCAGCGCGTGCTTCGGCTCGGTCAGGATCGTAATCAGGTCGTCACGGCTGAGCTGGTGGATCGCGGCGACGACCGGGAGGCGCCCGATGAACTCGGGGATCAGCCCGTACTCGATCAGGTCCTCGGGCAGGACGTGCTCGAACCACTCTCCCGCGTCCTTGGTCACCCGCGAGGAGATCGCCGCCCCGAAGCCGACGCCGCGCTCCCCCATCCGCCGCTCTATGACCTTGTCGAGCTGGGCGAAGGAGCCACCGCAGATGAAGAGGATGTTCGTGGTGTCGATCGTCAGGAACTCCTGGTGGGGATGCTTGCGGCCGCCCTGCGGCGGAACCGAGGCGGTCGTTCCCTCCAGGATCTTCAGGAGCGCTTGCTGGACGCCTTCGCCCGAGACGTCGCGCGTGATCGACGGGTTGTCGGCTTTGCGCGCGATCTTGTCGATCTCGTCGATGTAGATGATTCCGGTCTCGGCCTTCTTGACGTCGTAGTCGGCCGCCTGGATCAGCTTCAAGAGGATGTTCTCGACGTCCTCGCCGACGTAGCCCGCCTCGGTGAGGGCGGTGGCGTCGGCGATCGCAAACGGCACGTTGAGGATGCGGGCGAGCGTCTGGGCGAGCAGCGTCTTGCCGCAGCCGGTCGGGCCGAGCAGCAGGATGTTCGACTTCTGCAGCTCCACCTCCGATTCCTCGCCCTGGGCGATCTGAACGCGCTTGTAGTGGTTGTAGACGGCGACCGAGAGGGCCCGCTTGGCGGCCTCCTGCCCGACGACGTATTGCTGCAGCACCTCGTGGATCTCGCGCGGCTTCGGCAGGTTCTCCAGCTCGATGCCGCCGCCACCGGGCGAGGTCAGCTCCTCGTCGATGATCTCGTTGCAGAGGTCGATGCACTCGTCGCAGATGTAGACGCCGGGGCCGGCGATCAGCTTCTTGACCTGGCGCTGGGACTTCCCGCAGAAGCTGCAGAGGAGTTGCTCGTTCGAATCGGTGGGACGTGCCAGTGAGATCCCCTCCTTGCGGGGGCGGTAGTTGCCTACCGGGCGTCGCGCCACAGCTTAGAGGGAGCAACGACCCGGCCTTGTCGGTTCGCTCGTTTACTTCGGGCAGGCCGCAGTCCCTTCCTGCGGGCGCCGACTTGCGCCGATGGGGCGACAGCCCGGGTGTACGGTGCCTGCGATGGCCGCTGATCCGCGCATCGAGCCGATCTCCACCGACCAGCTCGAGACGCTGCTGCCGATGATCGCCGCCTACCAGCGCTTCTACGAGGTGCCTGAGGAGCGGATCAGCGAGACCCGCAACCGGGCCTTCTTCAGCCGCTTCGTCGCGCCCAGCGAGGACGGCATGCTGCTCGGCGCCTGGCGCGACGAAGAGCTGCTGGGCTACGCCTGCCTCTACTGGCACTTCACCTCGCTGGTCCCGGCAGAGACGGTGCTGATGAACGACCTCTACGTCGCGGCGGACCACCGCGGTGAGGGCGTCGGGCGGGCGCTGATCGAGGCGAGCGCCGGGGTCGCCCGTCGGCGCGGCGCGCAGCGGCTGGAGTGGGTCACCGCGCCCGACAACGAGACCGCGCAGCGCCTCTACGACTCGACCGGGGCCAGCCGCAGCGACTGGATCGAGTACGAGTTAGAGGTTTAGGGCCGACTGACGCGGCCTGGGCAAGCAGGTCGGGGGACGCAGGGAGGATGGCGAGGGGAGCACTTAGGTGCGTGACCCGAGCCACCGGACCGAGGACCCCGAGATGCGCCGCCCAGGCCGCGTCAGTGGTGCTCGATGACGCGGTCGACGAGGTTGTACTCCTTCGCCTCCTCCGCGCTCATGAAGTAATCCCGCTCGGTGTCTTTGGTGACCTTCTCGAACGGCTGGCCGGTGTGCTTGGCGAGGATCTCGTCGAGGCGGCGGCGCACGTCGATGATCTCTTTGGCGTGGATCTCGATGTCGGTCGCCTGGCCTTCGAAGCCCGAGGACACCTGGTGGATGAGGATCTTCGAGTTCGGCAGCGACATCCGCTTGCCGGCGGCGCCCCCCGAGAGGAGCAGCGCGCCCATGCTCATCGCGATGCCGACGCAGATGGTCTGCACGTCGGGCTTGATGAACTGCATCGTGTCGTAGATCGCCAGCCCCGAGTAGACGGAGCCGCCGGGCGAGTTGATGTAGAGGCTGATGTCCTTGTCGGGGTCCTCGGACTCGAGGTGCAGAAGTTGGGCGACGATCAGGTTGGCGATGTCGTCGGTGACCGGCGTGCCGAGGAAGACGATCCGCTCGCCGAGCAGGCGCGAATAGATGTCGAAGGCGCGCTCGCCGCGCGAGGTCTGCTCGACCACCATCGGGACCAGAGGGCTCATCGGTCCCGCACTCTATAGAAGCCGTCCGGCCGCCTTCGCTTCATACATCGCCCGGTCGGCTGCTGCCAAAAGCTCCTGCTCGCCCGGCCGCCCGTACTCGTCGAAGACGGCGACGCCGACGCTTATCCCAAGCCTCACCTCGGTCCCGTCGATGGTTAGCGTCGAGTCGCGCATCAACGCCGTCAGCCGCTCTGCGACCGCCTCGGCCGTCGCCTCGTCAACCTCGGGCAGCAGGACTACGAACTCGTCGCCGCCGAACCGGGCGACGAGCGGATCGGCGTCGCGCGCGATCACGTCGCTGGAGCGCAGGTTGTCGCGCAGCAGGGCCGCGATCTGACACAGCGCCTTGTCGCCCGCCGCGTGGCCCAGTGTGTCGTTGATCTCCTTGAAACGGTCGACGTCGATCAGCAGCAGCGCGCCGCCGCTGCCGTAGCGGTTCGTGTAGGCGAGCTGACGCCGCAGCTCCTCTTCGAAGCGGCGGCGGTTGAAGAGGCCGGTAAGCGCGTCGCGCTGGGAGAGGCGCTCGAGCTCGTCTTCCAGCGCCTTGCGGTCGGTGACGTCGCGGGCGACGGCGTAAATCGTCTCCTCCTCGACCACCGGCTGCGAGGTCCACTCGATCCAGTGGACCGAGCCATCCTTGGCGAAGTAGCGGTTGCGGAACTCAACCGTGGCGACGCCTTCGGAGATCCTGGCCGCCTCCTCTTCGGTGCTCACCCGATCGTCGGGATGGACGAACTCGAGGAAGGGCCGGCCGAGCAGGTCATCCTCGCCGTAGCCGAGAACCCGCTCGAAGGCGGGGTTGACCCGCTTGAAGTAGCCGTCGAAACCAGCGACGCAGGCCATGTCCTGCGAGAGCTCGAAGTGGCGGGCCCGCTCGGACTCCACCGCTCGCAGCGTCGTAGCGAGACGTCCGATTAGGCCACCGACGAAGAGGAAGACGAGCGCCCTGTTGAGGTGGCCGAGCAACGACGACGGCGCATCGGTGATCTGCGCCCCCACCGAGGCGAGGATGAAGGCGACGGCCCCCGCCGCGAGGCCGCCGCGAGCGCCGAAGGCGGTCGCAACCAGCACGACCGGGATGACGTAGAGGAAGGTGAAGGCGTCGGCCAACGTGCCAAACGTGACGCGGGCGACGAACGTTCCGAGGAAGAGGGCGGCCGCGATTGCCACGGTCAACCGGCGATGCTCGATTATGTCTCTCGGTACCAGCACGTCCTTTTGTCCTACCACTATCGGCAGAACGGGCAACACCCCCAGGAGTGCAATAGGACGTCCGTCTAGGGCTAGCTTCCCGGCGTCCAGAGATCGCCGGCGCTCTCACGCTCTTTCTCCGGCGTCCAGATCTTCTCGCGGGCCTCGGCCTGCTCGAGCGGGATCGGCTTGGCGCTCTCGGTGATGAGGTCGATCGCCTTGCGGAAGCGGATGTCGTCGCGGACCATCGCGTCGCGGCCGCTCTCGCGAAGACGCCCGAGCAGCTTCTCGGGCGTCGTTCGCTCGTGTTCGGCCGGGTGGGCGAGCGCCTCGAGCATCTCCTCCTCGCTCACCTCGATCCCCTCCTCGTCGGCGACCGCGGCCAAAACCGCCTCACGGCGCAGCTCGCGTTCGGCGTCGGGCCGCGACTCCTCGATCACCTCGTCGCGCGTTTTGCCCTGCATCTGCAGGTAAGCGTCGGGGGCCATGCCACGAGCGGCGAGCTGGCGCTCGATCCGCTCCCAGCGCTCCGTCGCCCGGGCGGTAGCGAGGTCGTCCGGCATCTCCACGGTTGCCGCCTCCGCCGCTGCGTCGACGGCCGCGACGCGGAAGTCCTGCTCGGTGCGTTCGTCCATGACTTTCGCGACCCGCTCACCAATGTCGGCGCGCAGCTCCTCGAGCGTGTCGAACTCCGACGACTCGGAGGCGAAGTCGTCGTCGAGCTCGGGCAGAACCTTCTCGCGCACCTCCTTCACCTCGACGTTGAAGACCGCGTCCTGACCGGCCAGGTGCTCGGCGCCGTAGTCCTCGGGAAAGCTCACCTCGACTTTGCGGGTGTCGCCGGCGCTGGTGCCAACCAGCTGCTCCTCGAAGCCCTCGATCAGCTGGTCCGCGCCCAGCTCGAGCAGGTAGTCGGTCGCCGCGCCGCCCTCGAATGCCTTGTCGTCGATCAGGCCCTCGAAGTCGATCAGCAGCACGTCGCCCTCTTTGGCCGCCCGCTCGACCGGCTCGAGGCGGGCCGAGCCCTCGCGCATCCGCTCGATCTCGCGCTCGACGACCTCCTCGGGCGGCTCCGGCTCGGCGCGGCCGACCTCCAACCCCCTGTACTCACCCAGCTTCGCCTCCGGCCGCACGCCGATCTCGAATTTGAAGCTGAGCGGCTCGCCCTCCGCCTGCGGCGCCGAGACGATCTCGATGCTTGGGTCGCCGACCGGCGCGACGCCTGAATCGAGCAGCGCCCGCTCATACCACTCCGGCAGCGCCTCGCGGATCGCCTCCTCGAAGACAGGGCCGAAGCCGAGCCGCTGGATGACCAGCGATGGCGGCGCCTTTCCCTTGCGGAACCCCGGCAGGCGCATCTCGCGCGCCAGGGCGCGGGCGGCGCGCTGGACGCCCTTGCCGACTTCCTCGGCGGGAACCTCGGCCTCGACGCGAACACGCGAGCCGGGCAGCTCTGAGACGGTCGTTCGCACGGCGGCGCACCCTAGAGGATCGGTCGCGCCAACCAACTTTTGCTGCCTTTTGATGCCTATAGGGTCATCAATGCAGCCAAAGTTGGCTCAGGGGCGCCTCAGCAGCCCGCGCCCAACGGCAACCGCGAAGTCGATCGCGAAGGCCAGCCCACGCCCCGGCGGACCGGTCACCAGCCAGGCCTTGGGACGTTCGAGGGGATCGCGTCGCCTATTCATCGCTGGCGTATTCCAGCAGGGAGGAATCGATCAACCACTCGACCGGGGCGCGGTCGTCGGTGTAGACCTCGCCGCCGGCGAAGCGCCGGCCAAGTGAGACGGCTGCTTCGCGGCCGAGCGAGCGCAGTCGGCGTGGCAGCGAGGGGACGGCCGCGGCCAGCCGAGCACCCGACAGCGGCCCGCGCGCCGCCACCAGCAGCGTGTTGGTCGGCTCGATCGGCCAGCGCAGGACCCGCCCGAAGGCCGCCGCCATCGTCCGCCCCAGCACCCGCTCCAGCTCCTCGGCGCCCTCGGGGTGGCCGACGTTGACGATCACGGTCCCCCCCGGCGCCAGCCGCTCCCGCGCCAGCTCGAAGAACTCGCGCGTCGCCAGGTAGAAGGGGATGTAGGGCTGCCGGTAGGCGTCGACCATGATCGCGTCGTAGCCGCCCCGGGAGCGCTCCAGCCAGGGCCGGGCGTCCTCGGGGAAGACGTCCATGCGCGGGTTGCGCAGGTCGAACCAGCGGCGGCCGATCTCGGTCAGCTCGGCGTCGATCTCGACCGCGTCGATCGCCGTGCTCGGGAAGAAGTGCCCGAAGGCGCGCGCCACCGTGCCGGCCGCGTTGCCGAGGATCGCAACCCGGCGCGGCGGAGCCTGCTGCGCCGCGAACGGCAGCACGAGGTGGCCGTCCCAGTAGTCGCCGGTCAGGTAGCGGCCCGCACGGTAGAGCGAGTGGACCGCCTGTCCCTCATTCAGCTCCAGGACTCGCGCCCCGTCGGGTCGTTCGACCACGCGCGCGTACTGGTGGGTCGTCTCCGCCTCGTAGAGGACGCGCCCCGTGTCGGCTGCCTTGATCGTCGTCGCCGGCATCGCCAGCGCCAGCCCGAGCGCCGCGGGGACCGCCGCGTAGCGCCAGCCGAGCCCGGCGGCCCCAACCAGCCCGAGGGCGAGAGCGAAGATCAGAAAGGTGCGCTGCGTCCCCACCAGGGGAATCAGAACGAGCGCCGCGAGCATCGTGCCCAGCAGTGAGCCGGCGGTCGAGATCGCGTAGAGCCTTCCGACGACCTCGCCGGCCCGATCGAGATCGGCGACGGCGAGCCGCACCGCCCACGGCGCCGCGGCACCGAGCAGGGTCACTGGCGCCGCGACCAGGATCAACACCCCAAACAGCGAGCCGGCGAAGCCGCCGACCGAGACGGTGTCGAAGGCGTCAACCGAGAAACCCAGGAAGGGGCGCGCCGCGAACGGGATTGCCGCGATCAGCAGCGCCGCGCCGAGGACGACGGTGCAGAGCCCGCGCAGACTTGGATGACGGTCGGCGTAGCGGCCGCCCAGCCAGTAGCCCACCGAGAGAGCGACGAGGACGACGCCGATCGTGTTCGCCCAGACGATCGTCGAGGCGCCGAAGTAGGGCGCCAGCAGCCGCGCTGCGGCGATCTCGGCGCCGAGGCTGGCGGCCCCGACGACGAAGACGAGCCCCGCCAGCAGGGGCTGGCGCTCAGACCCGACCGAGCTCGCGCTCATCCGCACCCGCTTTCAGCCGCTCTTCCAGGAGCGCCCCGTGGCCAGAAGCGACGGCGCGCTGGGCGCGAGCCTCATCCAGCTCGACGCCGCGGTCGCGCGCCAGGTCGAGTAGCCGCTGCTTTTCGGTCCCTTCGCGAGCGACTTCGAAGAAGGTCCAGGCCAGCACGCCGAGCACCAGGAAGGTCCCCTCGACCATCATCACCACGCCGGCCGTGCCCTGGTCGGCGAGCGGCGAAACACCCCAGTAGCGCTCGCCCGGCTCGTAGATCGGGTAGAGCACCGAGCCGGACCACATCAGCACATTGCCGAGGATGGCGCCGGTGAAGCGGACCCCGATCACATAGCCGACTTTCCAGGCGGCGCCGAACCAGCGCGGCTGCGGCAGCGGGCCGAACACCGGCATCCACATCATGCAGCCGAAGAAGAGGAAGGTCGCGTGCTCGAGCGCGTGGACGGGGGCCGCACCGTAGGCCTCCTGGTAGAGCGCCGGCAGGTGCCAGAGGAAGAGGTTGAGCGCCCAGAGCGGAAAGGCCACCGCCGGGTGGGCCAGGATCTGGAAAGGCTTGAGGGCACGGATCGCGAGCACCGGCTGCAGCAGCGACTTGGTCAGGCCGAGGACGAGCAGCAGCGAGGCGAGGTCGGCGATCAGCAGGTGCTCGGCCATGTGGGCGATCACCAGCTCCTCGGAGATGTGGCCGATCGGGCTGAACAGCGAGATCGCGATCGTCGCCAGGCCGGCGCCGAAGCAGGCCTGGCGCCAGCCGGGCACCGGGCGGTCGTCCCAGGCCAGCGTCGTCGCCCGCTTCCAGTAGAGGAGGCCGGCAAGCGTCAGCGGGATCAGCTCGAGCGGCGCGAACGCGCCGCCGAAGTGGGCGAGGACGGGAGCCACGTTGGTAGCTTGGCATCTACGTGAGCGCCGGTCAGAACCGCTTTCCGCCGATCGGCAGCTACGGGTTTCTCTCTGACTGCCACACCGCCGCGCTCCTCTCCTTCGAGGGCAACGTCGAGTGGCTCTGCCTGCCGCGCTTCGACTCACCAAGCGCGTTCGCGGCGCTGCTCGACCGCGACGCCGGGCACTTCAAGCTCGGCCCGCGCGGAGTCGTCGTGCCGCTCGGGCGCCGCTACGAGCCCGGCACGCTGGTGATCGAGACGACCTGGGTCACCGACACGGGCTGGGTCGTCGTCCACGACGCGCTGACGATCGGCGACTGGGAGGGTGAGGAGGACGGCGCAGGCCGGCCCGGCACCAAACACGAGTCCGACCATTCGCTGCTGCGGCTGATGACCTGCATCGACGGCGAGGCCGAGATGGAGATGGAGTGCCTGCCGTGCTTCGCCTACGGGGCCGAGGCGGCGAGCTGGAGCGGCGGCGAGCTGGGCGAGGCGGTCGCCCGCGGCGCCGACGGCAGCGAGCTGCGCCTCACCACCGACATGGAGCTCGAGGTCGACGGAGGCGCGGCGCGCGGCACGATGCGGCTGCGCGAAAACGAGAGCGGCTTCTGCGCCCTCGCCTGGGGCGAGAGCTCGCTCGGCGGGCCGCGCAGCGCTCCCGAGGCGCTCGAGCGGCTCGACTCGACCGAAGAGTTCTGGCGCGAATGGCTGCGCGACGGCGACTTCCCCGACCACCCCTGGCGCATCCACCTGCAGCGTTCGGCCCTTGTCCTCAAGGGCCTCACCTATGCGCCCACCGGGGCGATCGTCGCCGCTCCGACGACCTCACTGCCCGAGACGCCCGGCGGCGAACGCAACTGGGACTACCGCTACAGCTGGATCCGCGACTCGACCTTCAGTCTCTGGGCGCTGCACACGCTCGGCTTCGACCAGGAGGCGCGCGCCTTCATGCGCTTCGTGCTGAGCGTCTGCCGTGAGGACCCGCAGCTGCAGATCATGTACGGGATCGGCGGCGAGAAGCAGCTGGCCGAGCGCACCCTCGACCACCTCGAAGGCTACGGCGGCGCTCGTCCGGTGCGGGTCGGCAACGCCGCCTTCGACCAGCGCCAGAACGACGTCTGGGGCGCCCTGCTCGACTCGATCTATTTGCACGAGAAAGCGCTGCGCGGGACCGGCACGCCGGCCGACCGCAGGCTGATCGGCGAACAGGTCGAGGCGGCGATCGACGCCTGGCCCAACCCCGACCAGGGCATCTGGGAGGCGCGCGGGGAGCCCAAGCACTACGTCTCCTCGAAGCTGATGATCTGGGTCGCCGTCGACCGCGGCGCCCGGCTGGCGCGCCGCATCGGGATCGACGACGTCGCCGAGCGCTGGGAGGAGACCGCGGCGCGGATCAAAGCCGAGATCCTCGGGCGGGGCGTCCGCGACGGGATCTTCCGCCAGCACTACGAGACCGACGCGCTCGACGCCTCGACCCTGCTGATCCCGCTCGTCCGCTTCCTGCCGGCCGACGACCCGCGCGTCCGGCACACGGTCGAGGCGATCGCCGAAGAGCTGACCCACGACGGGCTCGTCTGCCGCTACAAGGTCGAGGAGACCGACGACGGCCTGCGCGGCGAGGAGGGGACCTTCCTGATCTGCTCGTTCTGGCTCGTCTCGGCGCTCTCGGAGATCGGCGAGGGACGCCGGGCGCGAACGCTCTGCGAGCGGCTGCTCGAGTCCTCCGGCTGGCTCGACCTCTACGCCGAGGAGCTCGAGGCGCGCAGCGGCCGCCACCTCGGCAACTTCCCGCAGGCGTTCACCCACCTGGCGCTGATCAACGCGGTCTCCCACGTGATCGCCGCCGAGGAGCGCCAGGACGGTGGCCCGACCGCTGTCTTCAGCGAAATGGGCGGCGTCCGCGAGGACGCCTGAGCGGGTCGGAGACGCTCGCGGTCACCGCCGCGCACACGATAGGTCTACAGACACGACCTCTCGCTCCTCTATAGTCCCGCGCAGGTCGGCTCGCCCCCTGCGACGGTCGAGAAACGCCATACAGAGGGAGTCGTGGAAATGGACGAGATCCGAACCCCTGCCGAGGACGACGCGGCGATCGAGGCGGCGGTCCTGCGACAGGTACTCACCCTGCACCCAGTGCAGTTGACGATCGAGGAGCTGCTCCGTGAGCTCGGCGCCGATCCGGAGGACTTCGCGCAGCGCGACGCGGTCGAACGGGCGGTGCGCGACCTGGCGGCCGCCGGCCTCGTGCACCGACTCGATGACTTTGCGCTACCCAGCCGGGCGGCGCTGCGCTTCAGTGAACTGATGGAGAAGTAGGCCCGCACGGCGCTCGGCTAGCTCACGCCCAGACCGAGTCGAGGAAGCCGGCCAGCTCTCCGGTCAGGCGCTGTGGTCGCAGCCGCCACTCGAGCACCGAGCTGGCTTCGACGACCTGGGCGTTCGGCAGCTCTTCGGCGAGCATCCCCGAGTCGCTGAACGGGTGCAGCGGGTCGCGCGGGTGACCGACGATCAGGGTCGGCTGTTCGATCCTGCGTCGGTCCTCGCGGTGCGGCGCCGTCTCACCCAGCAGCAGTCCCTCGAGCACCGCGCCGGAGGGGCCGGGGCGCTGCCGCACCCAGTCGAGGCCAATGTCGAGGAGATAGTTGGTGCGGGGAATCAGCGAGGTCGCGCGGGAAAGGAGCTCGAAGGCGGGCCGGCCGGCCCGCAGGCCCACCAGCAGCGGCGCGAAGGCGCCCGCGACCGCCGGTAGCGCGTTGTCGAGCACCGGCATCTCGACGAACAGCGCCCGCGCCCGCCGCGGGCTGCGCGCCGCCACCTCCAGCGAGACGTTCGCGCCCAACGAGGTGCCGCCGACCACCGCCGAGGCCTGGTCGAGGTGGTCGAGCAAGGCGACTACCTGCCGCGCGAAGAGCGGCATCGAGTAGAGCCGCAGGTCCTCGGGCCGGTCGGAGCGGCCGTGGCCGAGCAGGTCGACGCAGACGACCCGATTGCCGCGCTCGGCGAGGTGCGCGCCCAGCCGCTCGAACATGCGGCGGTTCATCAGCAGCCCATGTACGAGGACGAGGACTCGGTCCCCCTCGCCGTACTCGTCGTACTCGATCCGGTGGCCCTCGTAGCGGAAGTGGCCCATGCCGGGATGTCTAGCGGACCGCCCGGCGGGGTCGGAGTAGAGGGAAGTTTGGAACTGGGTAAAGAAGCGGCATGACGTCCGCCGACCGCTCGTCCCCGCCCGATCCGACCGCGGCGGCGGACCGCTACGAGCACCGCTTTGGCTCCTCCCCGCCCCTCTCGCTGGGGGTCGAGGAGGAGCTGCTGCTGGTCGACGAGTGGCACCAGCTGGCGGCGACCAGCCAGCAGGTCCTCGATCGCGTCACGGGGCCGATCGGCGAGCGAATAACTTCGGAGATCTTCGCCGACCAGATCGAGCTGAAGTCGGGTATCTCCCACACCCCCGAGGAAGCCCTCGCCGACCTGCGCGAGGCGCGCGAGGCGATCCTCGACGCCGGCTTCGGGTTGCTCGGCGCCGGCCTCCACCCCGCTGACGACTTCGGCGAAGCGCGGCTGGTCGAAAAACCGCGCTACGAGACCGTCCGCAAGGACCTCGGCGGCCTGCTGCGCACGCCGCCCTGCGGGCTCCACGTGCACGTCGGCATGCCCGACCCCGAGACTGCGGTCCACGTCGCCAACGCCTTTCGCCTCTACCTGCCGGTCCTGCAGGCACTGAGCGCCAACTCGCCCTTCTGGGAGGGCGTCGACTCCGGGCACGCCAGCGCCCGCACCTCCGTGGTCCGCTCCTACCCCCGCTTCCAGCTGCCCCGTCAGATGCGCGACTACGAGGACTTCTGCCGGGTCGCCGACCAGCTGATCGCGGCGGCCGGGGTCGAGGACTACACCTACATCTGGTGGGACGTGCGGCCGCATCCGAAGCTGGGCACGGTCGAGGTGCGGGCGCTCGACGTCCAGACCGACGCGGCCACCTCAACGGCGATCGCGGCGCTGATCCAGGCGATCGCCGCCAAGGAGCTCGACGATCCGACTGCGCTGGGGCTCTACCGCGAGGCGCTCGAGGAGTCCTACTTTCAGGCCGCCAGCCACGGCCTCGAGGCGCAGATCCTGCTCGACGACGATCAGCCGGCGCCGGCACCTGAGGTGGCGCGGCGCGTCCTCGACTCCGTGCGCCCCTATGCCCGTGACCTCGGCGCGGACGCCGCTTTCGAGGAGCTGGAGCGCATCCTCCGCGACGGCAACGGTGCCGACGAGCAGCGACGGGTCCACGGTGAGCGGGGGATGGAGGGGCTGCTGGCGTGGCTGGCGGAGCGGACGCGGCGCTGAGCGCCTAGCGCGATAATCGAGGACCGTGAGCCCGCGGGACGAGATTCGGCGAAAGATCGCTCTCTTCATCTGGCGGCTCTTCAACCCACTCGCGCGGGCGCTGGCTGGGATCGCGCCGTGGTGGGTCGTGCTGGAGACCACCGGTCGGCGCAGCGGCGAGTCACGCCGGGTGCCGCTCGCCAGGGGGCCGGTCGACGGTCGGGTCGCCTGGCTGATCGCCGTCCACGGCGAGCACTCGGCATTCGCTCGCAACATCGCGGCTGAACCGCGAGTGCGCCTCAAGTTGCGCGGTCGCTGGCGCGAGGGGTTCGCGCGACTGGAGCCGCTCGACGACGCGATGGTCGCCCGTTTCAACCCCTACGCGAGGAGTGGCCCGCGGATGATCGGAATCGAGCCGAAGCTAGTCCGGGTCGAGCTCGACCGGCGGGCTCATCAGGGCGACCGGCAGGCCAAGCCCCGCTGAGCGGCGCACGGTCGCGATCTGGCGGCCCGGTTGCACGGCGGCACGGACCTCGCCCGCCCGCTCGCCGAGCGAGGCGACCGTCGCCTCGAGGTCGGGGGCGACGAAGGCCAGCCCCCAGAAGAACGCCGGACGGTCGCCACCGCTGCGCGCGATCGCGTCGGGGGGCGCTTGGATGACCTCGAGGATGACGCCGCCGAGGCGGAAAAACGCCTGCCTCGGGGCGCCCGCCGGAGTTGGCTCCTCGCGGATACGGCGCAGGTCGAGGCCAGCCTCGCGGGCGGCGAGGACCGTACGGTCGAGATCGGAGCTGATCACGACGACGTGGTCGATCGCCGTGATGCCGTTCGGCTGCGGCGGCGCCGCCTCCGGAGGCGGCTGCAGCCCCCGCGTCGTCGCCAGCCCGTCGATCTCCTCGGCGGTGACACCGCCGAGCGCCCAGCCGACCAACCCCTTCGAGCCCTGCTCCGGCATGAAGCGGATCCGCACCTCGCCGACGACACACACGTCTGCCTCGACGCGAAAGCCGCAGGCCCTCCACGCCTCGGGCCGATCGGCGACCAAGAGCTCGTCCAGCGTCACGCCCACGAGCGGAGCGTACGCGGCCCGCCCCCCGGGTAGTGCCGATGGCATGCCGGATCAAGAAGAGCGGCTTGACGAGGGGCTCGCAACCGAGCGCCTCAACTCGGCCTTGAAGCAGCAGTTCCGCTCGGCGCTCCAGTACTCGGTGGCCGCTGCGAGCCTGCAAGGGCTCGAGGCGCAGGCAGTCGGGGCCAAGCTGACCGAGTTCGGCGACGCGGAGCTGGATGGGGTGCGGCGGCTGATCGAGAAGGTCGTTTCCTTTGGCGGAGAGCCGACCACGGAGGTCGCGGCGCTTCGCTTCCACGCCGGCGCCGGAGATGCCCTCGAGGATCTGATCGAATGCGAGGAGGAAGCGATCGAGTCACTCCAGGAGTCGATCGAGCCGACCGGCCGCGAGGGGCGCTCGGAGGCACTCGAGCACATGCTCGAGCACCTGATCATGCGCAAGCAGGAGCAGGTGGACTTCCTGAAGCGGGCGACTGGATAGGAGGCGCGATTGATCGCCACCGGCATCCGATTGAAGGAGCGCTACCGGCTCGAGCGGTTGCTCGGCCGCGGCGGCATGGCATCGGTGTGGCTCGCCATCGACGAGGTGCTCGATCGCCCGGTCGCGATCAAGGTCCTTTCCGACACGATCGCCTCCGACCCTGAGTTTTTGGCCCGCTTCCGGCGTGAGGCGCGGGTCGCCGCGGGTCTCTCCCACCCGAACCTGATCGGCGTCTATGACTTCGGCGAAGGCGAGGAACGCCCATACCTGGTGATGGAGTACGTGCCGGGCCAGAACCTCGCCGAACGGCTCGCAACCGGCGGGGGCGTCGATGCCGACCGCTTGGCACGCGAGCTGCTCGGCGCCGTCGCCCACATCCATCGCGCCGGCATCCTGCACCGCGACGTCAAGCCGCAGAACGTGCTGCTCGCCCCAGATGGCAGCGCCAAGCTGATCGACTTCGGCATCGCCCTTCCGCAGGACGCGACGTCGCTGACGCGGACCGGCAACCTGCTCGGCACCGCCCGCTACGTCGCGCCGGAGGTGATGAGCGGCGAGCCGGCCACCGAGCGCTCCGACCTCTACTCCTGCGGCCTCGTGCTTCAGGATTGTCTGGCAGATCAGCCGTCGCGCCCGCTTGCAGGCTTAGTCGAACGGTTGGCCCACCCCGAGCCCGGCCGGCGGCCGGCCTCCGCCGCCGAGGCGCTGGCGCGGCTCGAGCGCCGACCGGCGGCCGTCGGCGAACCGACCGAACGTTTCGCCGTTCAGCATGAACCCGAGCACGCCGAGCCAACGTCACCCCCACCGGCGACCCCGCGGCACCAGGCAACCGCCTCGTCGCGCCCGCGCTGGGCCGCCGCCGCGGCCGTCGTGCTCGCCTTCGTCGGCCTCGCCGGCCTCATCCTGTTGATGGCGACCGGCTCTGACGAGCAGCCGGGCGGCGGTCCGGCCTCGGGCGAGGTCGCGGAGGCGCCGGCGCGCGAGGCGCCCCAGGGCGACGCCGGCAGTTCCGGCGGCGCCGCAGCATCCGGCTCGGCCTCCGAGAACGGCGGCGGCGACGCCGAAGCGTCCGCCCCGCCCCCGGACCCCGAACCAACCGGCACCGACCCGGCGACGGGCGCCTCCCTCAACGAAGAGGGCTTCGGGCTGATCCAGGCAGGTGAACCCGAAGCGGCGGTGCCGGTCCTGGAAGAAGCGGTCAGCGCCTTCCCGTCCGGCAGCGAAGACCTCGACTACGCCTACGCGCTTTTCAACCTCGGCAACGCGCTCAGACTCAGCGGCCGTCCCGACGAGGCGATCCCGGTACTGGAACAGCGGCTCGAAATCCCGAACCAGACCGATGTGGTCGAGGAGGAGCTGGAGCTGGCGCGCAGTGAAGCGGGGCAATAACGCTCAACGAGCGACACGCAGCTCGATCGCGTGGATCTGCCGCTGGCCGTAGGAGCCGGTCTGGACCGGTCCCGCGGCGCTGATCAGGTCACCGGGGCCGGGCAGCGGCTCGGGGCGCAGGCCCTTGCGGACGTCGATCGCCGTCAACCCGGGCGCCGATATGCCTTGCGGGTCGCGGATCACGAAGTGGGCGTCGCCGTCGCCGTCCGGATCGACGCGCTCGACGAGGACTATCCGGCCCGTGGCGCTGCGACAGGCGGGGATGCCGCCTGGGCAGCGCACCGGTGCGACGGTCGCGCCGTCGGTGCGGTCAGCCTGCTGGACGCGGGCGGATTCCGACGGCCCGTCCTCGCCGCACCCTGAGACCGCGAGGAGAGCGACGATCGCGACCCCGCGTCGTGGCCAGCGTCCCTGCATCCCGGCAACGTAGCTGGCGCAACCCGGCGAGCGCTTCCCATGGCGCTCGCCGGGCCGGCATCCCCCTCCCAAGCTCTGCGGCGCTCCCCCCAGCGCCACGAGGGGGAACTGTACGGAAGAAGTATTCCGGTGTCAAATTTCCGTAGATGAGGTTCAGGAATTGATTTACTTGTTTAGTTCGCCATCCGACTAGGATCGATCCATGGCCATCGACCTGCTGACCAAGCACGCACACGTCCTCCTCTGCGTCTCGCGCGACCCGCACATGAGGCTGCGCGACATCGCCGAGTGCGTCGGGGTGACCGAGCGCTCGACCCAGCAGCTGGTTTTCGAGCTGGAAGAGAGCGGCTACCTGACCCGCCGCCGCGAGGGTCGCCGCAACACCTACGAGGTGCACGCGGACCCGGCGCTGCCCGACTCGCTCGAGCAGATCAGCCAGAGCCCGGCCGCGCCTCCTCGTCGCGGCGCTTGATCAGCAGCCATTGCGGCTTGGCGCCGTCGCGGGTTCGCTGCAGGGCGAAGCCGCCGCGCAGCTTCTCGCCGTGCAGGACGAAGACCGCGTGGCCGCGGTCGAGCGCCTCGGGCCAGGGGACGCGACCGCCCTGCTCGTAGGTGCCGCGGTCCCAGAGAGTCACGCGGCCGCCGTCGACAGTGCCCTCGAAGTCGTTGTAGGAGAGCGAGTGGTCTGCGACCTCGATCGCGAGGCGCTTGACCGCAGGATCCATCGAGGGCCCTTTCGGCACCGCCCAGGAGCGCATCGCCCCGTCGACCTCGAGGCGCAGGTCGAAGTGATGAGCCCTCGCCTGATGCTCTTGGACGACGAAGACGCCGGCGCTGACTCCGCGGACAGCGAACTGCTCGTGTCCCTCCACCTTCACCGACTCGACCTCGATGTCGTCGACCGCCGCGCCCGGCGGGCCTTCGCGCAGGAACTCGGTCAGCTTCGCGAGCGCGTCCTCGGGTCCCTCGGCGTGGACCCGCACGCTGCCGTCCTCCTCGTTGCGCACCCAGCCCATGACGTCGAGCTCGCGCGCCCGCCGCTGAGTCGCGTAGCGGAAGCCGATGCCCTGGACGTGGCCGTGGATCTCGGCGCGAATTGCGGTCTGCAGTCCCATAAACGACCTAATTAAGGGTTATTTTAGCTCGATTGTGCGATTCTTAGCTCGATGAAGAGCTTTGTAGACATCGACAACACCTTTGCCGGGCAGCCCCGGCGGCTGGGCCCTCTCCTGGCGCGGATCGACACCGGCAAGGGTCGCGAGGCCCTGTTCGAAGACCAGATGCCCGAGCTACTCAGCAGGCTGTCAGAGGACGCGCGGGTTGCCTCCATCACGGCGTCCAACGCTATCGAGGGGATTGTGGTCGACGGCGATCGCGCCGAGCGGCTCGCGGAAGGCTCTCGGCGCTTTCGGAATCGCAACGAGCGCGACTTCGCGGGGTATCGCGACGCCGTCGACGAGCTGATGCGATTGGACTACAAGCCACTGAACGTGCCCTTCGTCCTGCACCTGCACCGGCTGCTCTTCGCGCATTCGGGGGGCCGGGGCGGGCATCTGAAGTCGGACCAGAACCTGATCGTCTCCTACGCGGAAGGCGGTCGGGAGGTGGTCTTCGAGCCGACGCCGCCCGAGCAGACGGAGTTCCAGCTCGGCGAGCTGCTGGCCCGTTATGAGGCCGCTAAACAGGCGGCCGCCGCACATCCGTTGGTACTGATCGGTGGGCTCGTTCTCGACTTCCTTGCGATCCATCCGGTCGCCGACGGCAACGGGCGCCTGGCCCGCCTTCTCACGACACACGAGCTGATGGCCCAGGGCTACCGCGTGGCGCGCTACGTCAGCGTCGAGCAGCGGGTCTTCGAAACGAAAAACGCTTACTACGCCGCTCTCTACGACTCGCAGCAAAGCTGGCATGCGAGCGGGCACGACATTTGGCCTTGGACGACCTACCTGGCCGAAGTCGTCGCCTCGGCCTACGACGCGTTCGAGGAGCGGATCGCGGCGGCCGGTGCACAAACCGGCGGCAAGCAGGAGCGAGTCCGGGAGCACATCCTGCATCACGCGCCCGCCGAGTTCCGGCGGCGTGATGTGGAGCGGGCGCTCCCCGGGATCAGCGACGCGACGGTCCGCCTCGTCCTCGCCGAGCTGCGAGCCGAAGGCAAGATCGCCTCCGAAGGCGGCGGCCGAGGCGCTCGCTGGCGCCGGCTCTAGCCGCGCTCTGCCAGCACCGCCGCCGGATCCGGATAGGCGAAGGAGCTGAGGCCGAGCCAGTCGGGCACGCTGCGGACCAGGTGCTCGGGGCCGCTGATCTTGACCCGACGCGAGCGCATCGCCGCGCCTAGCTCCAGCTTGCCGAGCCAGACCTCCGCCATCGCCCGCGCCTCGGCGTCGACGTTGAGGTCGATCGAGAAGCCGGGGTCCGAGAAGCAGATGTCGGCGCCGTCGCCCTGGGCGACCAGCCACCAAGCCCGCTTGCCGTCCTCGGCGTCGCGGTAGCGGAAGAAGGTGACGAGCGGCTCCTTGGGCAGCCGCTCGGTCCGGATGCTGCGCCGCATGTCCCACATCAAGAGCGCCGGGTCGGCCTCCTCGGGGCTCACCTCGCGCTTCAGGTGGTCGCGGCTCCAGGTGCCGAGCGCGACGACGAGCGGCCCGAGTGCCTCGCCGGCCGCCGTCAGCCGGTAGGCGTTGCCGCGCTCGCCCTGGAGCGGCTCGCGGGTGATCAGCTCGGCGCGCTCCAGCTCGCGCAGCCGTTTGCTCAAAAGCGAGGAGGACATGCGGGGGACGCCGCGCTGCAGCTCGTTGAAACGGGTGCTGCCCATCAGCAGCTCGCGCACCACCAGCAGCGTCCAGCGCTCGGTCAGGACCTCGGCGGCCTGGGCCACCGGGCAGAACTGTCCGTAGCTCTCCGGCATCCCAAGCCGAGTCTACGCGCCCAACTGCAGATATTGAAGTTGAACGGCTTCGGGATGAGGCGTACACATGGAGTAAGCCAAGCGACGAAAAAGGAGCCCCACGATGACGCCGACCACCGCCAACCCCGAGCTGAAGGCCAAACACCGCGCGATGTGGGCTTCGGGCGACTACCCATCGATGGTCGAGACCTTCCTGCTGCCGCTCGGGCCGCGCCTCGTCGAGGCCTGCGGGATCGGCCCGGGCATGCGCGTCCTCGACGTCGCCGCGGGAACCGGCAACGCGGCGATCCCCGCGGCGCAGCGCGGCGCCGACGTCGTCGCCAGCGACCTGACGCCGGAGCTGTTCGACGCCGGTCGCGCCCGCGCCGCCGCCGAGGGTGTGGAGCTGGAGTGGGCCGAGGCCGACGCCGAGGACCTGCCGTTCGAGGACGCGAGCTTCGACGTCGTCATGTCCTCGATTGGCGTGATGTTCGCCCCGCAGCACCAGGCGGCCGCCGACGAGCTGGAGCGGGTCTGCCGCCCCGGCGGCATGATCGGCCTGCTGAGCTGGACCCCCGAGGGGATGCTCGGCGCCCTCTTCCGCACCATGGGACCCTTCATGCCGACGCCGCCGCCCGGAGCGCAGCCGCCGCCGCTGTGGGGCAGCGAGGAGCACCTGCGCGAGCTGTTTGGCGACCGGGTCGAGTTCGGGACGCTGGAGCGCGAGATGCTCGAGATAACCGCCTTCGAGCGGCCCGACGACTACGGCGAGCACTTCAAGCAGCGCTACGGCCCGACGATCGCGGCGCGCGCGAACGCCGAGAAAGAGGGCCGTGCGGAGGAGTTCGACCGGGTGCTGAGCGAGTTCTGCGAGGAATGGAACCGGGGCAGCGCCGAGGACGCCCGCTTCGAGAAGGAGTACCTCATCGCGGTCGGCAGGAAGCGATCGTGAGCGAGCGGTCCCGCTACGACGCGGTCGTGGTCGGCGCCCGCTGCGCCGGCTCGCCGCTGGCGACTCGGCTGGCCGAGCAGGGCTGGTCGGTCCTGCTGGTCGACCGCGAACCGCCGCCCGCCGACACCGTCTCGACCCACTACGTCTTCCCCAACACGCTGGCGCGGCTGCGCGAGCTGGGGGCGCTGGAGCGGATCGAGGCGCGCCACCAACTCAACCCCCTGCACTACTCGGTCCGGGTGCTCGGCAACGAGATCGAGGGACCGTTCGAGCCGATCGCCGGCTTCGAGGGCATGTGCGGCATCACGCGGCCAGTGCTCGACCAGGCCCTGCTCGACGTCGCGATCGAGGCGGGCGCCGAGACGCGTTTCGGCGAGAAGGTGACCGGGCTGCTCGGCGGCGGCAACGACGCCGATCCGGTCCGCGGCGTGGTGCTGGAGGGCGGCGAGGAGATCGAGGCACGCTGGGTCTTCGGCGCCGACGGCCGCACCTCGACCGTCGCGAAGCTGCTCGGCCTGCCGAAGGAGCGCGAGATCGTCGGCGAAGTCGGGATCATGTACGCGTACTGGCGCGGCGCGGCGGAGAGCGACCGCTTCCGGGTCGAGGCGACCGAGGCCGGGTCGCTCAGCTGGGGGCAGTGCGAGGACGACCTCTCGATCCTGATGTTGGGAGTGCCCGCCGAGCAGACGCGCGGCAACGCGGCGCAGCGACAGCGCTTCTTCGTCGAGAGCCTCGACGGGTTCGAGTGGTTCGACCCCGGCTCGCTGGCCGGCGCCGAGCAGGTCTCGCCGATCCGGGTCGCGCCGGAGACGATGCTGCGCGGCTTCTTCCGCCAGGCGACCGGCCCCGGCTGGGCGCTCGTCGGCGACGCCGGCCACTTCAAGCACCCCTCGACGGCGCAGGGGATCTCCGACGCGATCGAGCAGGCGCTCCACGTCGCCGATGCCCTCAGCGGCGCGGCCGAGGACCTGAGCGGCTATGAAGCCTGGCGCGAAGACCGGGCCCGCGAGCACTACGAGTGGTCATACGACTACGCCCGCCTGCCCAGGCCTGACGTCGCCGGGCCAGTCTTCGCCGGCCTCGCCTCCGACCCGGAAGCCGGCCAGGACTTCCGCGACTCCTTCTGCCGCCTGGCGCGCCCGCGCAGCGAGGTGCTCAACGGCGAGCGGCTCGGACGCTGGTTCGGGGCGGTCGCGGCCGCGACCGCCTGAGCGGACCGATTCTGCTCGTTCGTGGTTCTGCTGTTCCGCTGCAAATCCAGGCGTTGCTGCTACGGTGGATGGGTCGGGTTTGGTCAGTTCGCCACCCGAGAGGTTCCGTTTCCTCCGCGTGCCGTTGGTGCCTAGGGGTCGCAGGATCTCCCTAGACGCACATACAAAGGAGCACGACAATCACTTCATTTGCCGATCTCGGCATCTCCAACACGGTGGTGCGCGCGCTTGCGCGCCGCGACATCACCGAGCCCTTTCCCGTCCAGACGCTCGTCATACGTGACGCGCTCGCCGGGCGGGATTTGCTGGTCCAGTCCCCGACCGGATCGGGCAAGACGCTCGCCTTCGGCATCCCGATGGTCGAGCGCATCGAGTCGGGAGGCGACGGCACCGCCGCCCTCGTCCTCGCGCCCACCCGCGAGCTGGCGAGTCAGATAGTCGACGAGCTGCGCTCGGTCGCCGACGCCCGTGGACTGCGCATCGCCGCCGTCTACGGCGGCGTCGGCTTCGCCCCGCAGATCAAAGCGGCGCGGCGTGCCGACATCCTCGTCGCCACCCCGGGCCGACTCGAGGACCTGATCGCCCGCGGGGTCGTCTCGCTCGGCGAGGTGGAAATCCTCGTCCTCGACGAGGCCGACCGAATGCTCGACATGGGCTTCAAGCCGGCGGTCAGCCGGATCGTCGCCCAGGCGCCTGACCGCCGCCAGACGCTGTTCTTCTCGGCGACGTTGGAGGGGGCGACGGGCGAGATCGCCACCGCCTTCACCCGCGACCCCCGCCGCCACACCCAGGCCGCGGATTCCGCCGCCAAGGCCGACATCGAGCACCGCTTCCTCCACGTCGATTCGCAAAGCGCCAAGCTCGACCACCTGGTCGAGCAGCTGCGCGACGGGGGAAGCGGCACCACGCTCGTCTTCGTCCGCACCAAGCGCGGAGCCGACCGCCTCGCCAAACGCCTGCGCGCGCACGAGCTGGAGGCCGCGGCGATGCACGGCGACAAGAGCCAGCGCCAGCGCGAGCGCGCCCTGGCCCGATTCGAGGCAGGGGAAATCGACGCGCTGATCGCAACCGACGTCGCCGCCCGCGGGATCGACGTCGCCGGCATCACCCACGTCGTCAACTTCGACGCCCCAGGCGACCGCGACGCCTACGTGCACCGCATCGGCCGCACCGGTCGCGCCGGCCGCCGCGGCACAGGCATCAGCTTCGTCCTCGCCGACCAGTCCGAGGAGGTGCGCCGCATGGCCGGCGACCTCGGCCTCGCCCGCGAGTTCGGCGGCGGACATGGCAAGCCGACCGCCTCGGCAACCGCTGCGACGACGGCCTCGCGAAAGGGCTCGGCGCGCCGGCGGCGGCGCCGTCCGAGGACGGCGCGATGAGCGCCACCGCGGATGCCCGTCGCTGGGTATGCAGCCGCTGCGGCGTCGCGGTCGGCCAGATGGACGGCCACAGCGTTCCGCTTCCGGGCAGCTGGGAGAGCTGCGCCGATGGCGACTTCTGCCTGGCCTGCCGGCGCTCCCGCGCCGCGGAGGCCGCCCAGGAAGCCGCCCCCGACGGCTGCAGCACGACCGACCGCTCCAAAGCCCGGCGCGCCGGGCTGATCGAGTTCGAGGTGCGCAGGACGCCCGACCTCGCCGACGGCGCGATCGCCAAGGTGTGCCGGACGAGCGGAGCGGCTGTCGCCGCGGCGCGCAAGCGCTTGCAACCAGAGGCACACTGACAACACGCCTGATGGCGCGTACCCGTCAGGTACCATCTCCCGCCAACCTATCCTGGGGAGGATTCAAGTGCGCCGTACGCTGCTTCCGCTGGTCGCTGTCGTCTTTGTAGTCGCCATGTCCTGCGCGAGCTCGGCCGCCGCCTACCCGGTGGGGCATGCCAATCCGGAGTCCAGTGCGAAGGTGATTCGGTACTGGACGGCGGAGCGCATGAAACAGGCGGTGCCCGTCGCCCGCGCCTCGCGACCGGTTCCCGCCGCCAAGCCGTCGAAAGGCGGCGAAGCGCCCTCGGCGGGCAGTACCGAGGTTCCGCAGCCCTATCCGAGTGCTTACGGAAAGGTCTTCTTCACCAGCAACAGCGGCGTGAACTACGTCTGTTCGGGAACCGCGGTCCTCAGCGCCAACGAGAGCGTGGTCTGGACGGCGGGGCATTGCGTCAACGAGGGTCCGGGCGCCTTCTACAAAAACTTCCTCTTCGTGCCGGCCTACCGCGACGGCAGCGCCCCGTATGGAAAATTCGCCGGGTCCACCCTCCTCACCACCTCCGGCTGGCAGGCGAGCGGCGAGTGGGGAGTCGACGTCGGTGCGGCGGTCGTCGGGGTCAACGCCTCCGGCCTGACTCTCTCCGACGCCGTCGCCGAGGCCCCGCTCGTCTTCGACGCACCGCGGAACCAGACGTACAAGCTCTACGGCTATCCGGCGGCCAAGAAGTTCAGCGGCCAGCGGATGCGCGTCTGCCAGACGAGCTGGCTGACCGACGACACCTTCGCGACGCCGGACACGATGGGGGCCTCCTGCGACATGACGGGCGGCTCGAGCGGCGGCGCCTGGATCACCTCGGCGGGAGCCGTCGCCTCGGTGGTCAGCTACGGCTACAGCAGTCTCCGCAACGTTCTCTTCGGGCCGCATCTGGAGTCCGAAGCGGAAAGCCTCTACTCCGCCGCCCAGACCGGATAGCGCCCGGAAACCTGGCGCGCTGAGAAGGGCCCTCCGCAAGAGGAGGGCCCTTTCCTCCTACTTGCCCTTGCAGCCAGGGACCGGGTCGTTCGAGCCGGGGCCGGTGCCGTGGCCGGGCGCATGACACTTGGCGCCGCCGTCGTGCGGTCCCTTGCTGCTGTTGCCGGGTCCGAAGTCCGGATCGGCGAGGACCGGCGATGCGGGAATCGCCAAAGCTCCCACGGTGAGAGCGAGGGCCAGGGTCTTTTTGCGCATAGGAACCTCCTTTAGCGCCCGATCGGCGCTTATGGGGCTCCCAGCTGCGACTTTCAGCGAACCACCCCTCCTCGCTGAATCTGAATCAATGAGGGTAGGGCTACCCCCTCAGAGCCACGGCAACCACCAGGCAGCAGGTTGCCGAGAGCTCGACGGCCGCGCCGAAGACGTCGCCGGTGACCCCGTGCAGGCGACGGCCGGCGAGAAGGCCGATGGTCCCGCTTACCGTCACCGCGCAGAGCAGGAGCGGAAGCGCTTCGGCCCCCACGGCAAGTACGGCGACAGCAATCGCGAGAGTGGCGCCCGCGACGAGGGATCGGGTGCCGATCCGGCCCGCCAGCACCTGGCCGGCACCGCCCCCCTCGCGTGCGTAGGGCAGGAAATGCGCCAGGGGGAGGGGCGCCGCCCGGGAGATCGCCAACGCCGCCACGATCGCGGCCAGCGCGTCGGCTTCGGCGAGGGTCGCTAACGCCGTCGCTTTGACCCCCAGGTCGAGCGCGAGCGCCGAAGCGCCGTAGGCGCCCAGCGAGTGGTCGCGCATGATGGCGAGCGACCGGGCCCGGTCGCGCCCGCCGAGCCCGTCGGCGCTGTCGGCCAGCCCGTCGGCGTGAAGAGCCCCGGTGAGGAGCAGCTCGAGGGCTACGACGAGTAGGCCGGCGAGGAGCGGCGGCATGACCTGGGCGAGCGCGAGCGCGGCGGCGCCGATCGCCGCGCCCAGGGTGGCGCCGACCAGCGGGAAGAGCGGTGCGCCGCGCAGCAGCGCATCGCCGTCCGGCGCGCACCGCCGCCCGAGCGGCAGCGTGGTCAGGAACGAGACGGCGGCGAGCGGCGCCCCCGCGAGGCGGTCAGGCTCCCGCATCTGTCACCCCTGCCGCCTCGAAGCTCGCCATCTCCCGCAGCAGGGCCGCAGCGGAGAGGACGATGGGCAGGGCGAGGGCAGCGCCGCTTCCCTCGCCGAGCCGCATGCCCAGGTCGAGCAGCGGCTCCTGGCCGAGCACATCGAGGAGAAGACGGTGGCCCGGCTCCGGGGAGAGGTGCGAGGCGATCAGCGCCTCCGCGCAGCGCTCCTGCACGCAAACCGCCGCCAGCGCCGCCGCCGCGGTGATGAAGCCGTCGACCAGGACCGGAACGCGGTTCGCCGCGCAGCCGAGCACGAGCCCGGCCAGGGCGGCCATCTCGAGCCCGCCGACGCCCGCGACGGCGCCGAGCGGGTCCCGCGGGGAGACATTGTTGGCTTCGAGCGCGCGCCACACCGCGGCGCGCTTACGCTCGACCCCAGCCTCGTCGAGACCGGTGCCCCGCCCGCAGACGCCATCGGGGCCCGACCGGGTCAGCGCCGCGGTCAGCGCGCTCGCCGCGGTCGTGTTGCCGATCCCCATCTCACCCATCGCGACGATCCCGACGCCGTCGGCGGCCAGCTCCTCGGCCAGCTCGATTCCGGTGGCGACCGCGCGGCGCATCTCCTCCTCGCTCATCGCCGGCCCGTGAGTCGCGTTGGCCGTGCCGGCCCGCACCCGTCGGTCGAGGATCGCCGGGTCCGCGACCGGCAGGCGCACGCCGAGGTCGGCGACGACGAGCCGCGCGCCGGCCAGGCGGGCGAGCACGCAGACGGCGGCGCCCCCGGCGGCGAAGTTGCGCAGCATCTGGCCGGTCACCTCCTGGGGGTAGGCGCTGACGCCCTCGGTGGCGATCCCGTGGTCGGCCGCGCAGACGACGATCGCCGGCTCGAGCGGTCCGATCTCCGGGTTGGCGCGGATCCCGGCCAGCCGGCAGGCCAGCTCCTCGAGCCGCCCGAGGCTGCCGCGCGGCTTCGTCTTGCCGTCCAGCGCCCGCTGCGCCGCGGCGGCTGCCTCGGCGTCGAAGGCGGGCACGCGGGCGGCGGTCCGCTCGATCAGTTGCCGATCGGCGCTCACGGCTGCCGCTCCAGCGCCATGGTGCGACCCGCCACCACGAGCACCGCCTCCTCGGCGCGTGCCGCCCAGGCGGCGTTGACACGGCCGAGCGCGTCGCGGTAGCGGCGGCCCAGCTCGAACTCCGGGACGACCCCCATCCCCACCTCGTTGCTTACCGCGATCGTCGTTCCCGACCGGCCGGCGGCGAGCGCCGCCGCCGCCTCGGCCCGCTCGACCAGCTCCTCCTCGCCGAGGCCGCGCTGCAGGAGGTTGGCGACCCAGAGCGAGAGGCAGTCGACGATCACACAGGCGGCCGGCGCCGCGGCCGCGATCGCAGCGCCCAGGTCGAGCGGCGCCTCGACAGTGGGCCAGGACGGGTCCCGCTCGGCGCGGTGGCGGGTTATCCGCCTCTCCATCTCCTCGTCGCGCGCCTCGCCGGTGGCGATGAAGACGACCGGCGCGCCGGCGGCTACGGCGCGCCGCAGCGCGAGCGCCGACTTGCCGCTCCGCGCGCCGCCGAGCAGGACGGTCAGCGGCATCAGAAGTCGATCCCCCGCTTCGCCCGCACGCCCGCGTCGTAGGCATGCTTCACCTTGGTCATCTCGGTGACCGTGTCGGCCACATCGATCAGCTCCGGCGGCGCGTCGCGGCCGGTGGCGATGACGTTGACCTGCTCGGGCCGCTCGCGCAGCACCCGCGCCACCTCGGCGCCATCGATCCACCCCCAGTTGATCGGATAGGTGAGCTCGTCGAGGACGACCAGCCGGTGCTCACCCGCCGCGATCGTCTCGCGGGCCAGCTCCCAGGCCGCCCCGGCGAGGGCGGCGCTGCGCTCGAGGTCGTCGCTCAGCCAGCTGAAGCCGTCGCCAGTCCGCGCCCACTCGACGCCGAGCCCGCGGCAGACCTCCTCCTCCCCCACCTTCCACTTGTCGGACTTGACGAACTGAATGACCGAGACGCGCCAATTGCGGGCGACGCCGCGCAGCACGACCCCGAACGCGGCCGTCGACTTCCCCTTGCCCTCGCCGGTGTTGACCAGCACGACCGAGCGCTGGCGCCGCAGCGGCGGCTTGCGCGGCTCTGCCCTGCGGGGCTCTTGGGCGCTCACGTCACCACCCCCGCCAGCCGCTCCACCCGCTCCAGGTCGAGCGCCGGCACGACGGCGTCGGTCAGCTCGTCGATCGCGTCGTCGAGCGAGCGGCTCGGCGCTTCGCCGAGCAGCGCCGCGACGGCGCCGGGCTGCTCGAACAGCCCGTGGACGGCGATGCCGAGGACCGGGCCGCTCACCCAACCGCGGCCGCCTGCGAGCGCTTCCTTCGCCCGCCCGCACGGCCGCGTCCTGCCGTGGCGGATCTCGTAGCCGTCGAAGTTGATGCCGGCAAGCGCCTGCCAGGGCTCGCCGAGCGAATCGCAGAAGGAGACGCTCGCGCGGTGCACGAGCTTCTGCGGCGCGAAGACCGTCTCCAGCGGCAGGAGGCCGAGCCCCTCTCCGTCGCCGTCGACACCGGCTGGGTCGCGCAGCCCCGCACCGAGCATCTGCATGCCGCCGCAGATCCCCAGCAGGCGGGTCCCGTCCGCGAGCCGCGCCCGGATCGCTTCCTCGAAGCCGCTCGCGCGCAGCCAACGCAGGTCGGCGGCGACGTGTTTGGAGCCAGGCA
Organism: Solirubrobacterales bacterium; assembly: GCA_036276735.1. Taxonomy (GTDB): domain Bacteria; phylum Actinomycetota; class Thermoleophilia; order Solirubrobacterales; family 70-9; genus VRUE01. The sequence continues at coordinate 54,081 of DASUOH010000022.1, forward strand.
GGACCAGCATGTCCGCCCCGCCCAGCTCGGAGGGCCGCCGGCAGAAGCGCAGCTCGGCGACCTGCTCCAGCGGCCGCAGCTCGTCGAGGTTGGACGCGGCGGGGTAGGAGACGACGCCGACTCGAGGCTTGGCCGGGCCGGCGAGGGCGGGCGGTTGGGACACCCCGTCCTCGTCCGGCAGCCCGTGGCGCAGCCAGGGCACCACTCCCACCAGGGGGACGCCGGTCAGCTCATGCAGGCGGTCGGGCGCGCCGTCCAATAGCTCCGGGTCGCCGCGGAACTTGTTGAGCAGGAAGCCGCCGATGCGCGCCCGCTGCTGGGGCGGCATCAGCGCCCAGGTCCCGTAGAGGTGGGCGAAGGCGCCGCCGCGGTCGATGTCGCAGACCAGCAGCGCCGCGGCGTCGGCCGCCTCGGCCGAGCGCAGGTTGGTCATGTCGCAGTCGGCCAGGTTGATCTCGGCCGGGCTGCCGGCTCCCTCCAGCACCAGCAGCTCGTATTCGTCGAGCAGCGAGCGCAGCGAATCGGCGACGAGCGGCCAGAGCGCCTCGGCTCGCCGCCGCCAGGGCGTCCGGCTCAGCTCGGGGTCGGTGACGCCATGGACGACCACCTGGCTGCGGTTGTCGGCCTCGGGCTTGACCAGCACCGGGTTCATCCGCACGTCGGGCTCGACCCCGGCGGCGCGGGCCTGCATGTACTGGGCGGTGCCGATCTCGCCGCCCTCGACGACCCGGGCGTTGTTCGACATGTTCTGCGCCTTGAAGGGCGCGACCCGGACGCCGCGCCGCGCGAAGTGCCGGCAGAGGACCGTGGCGAGGAGGCTCTTGCCCGCACCGCTCGAGGTGCCCTGGACGATCAGCGCGCTCATACGGGGATCCTCGGTGCGACCGGCAGCACGACCGGGGCGCCGTGGGCCTCGATCACGTCGACGCGGGCGCGGTAGTGGCAGCCGATCAGCTCGCGAGTCAGCACCTCGGCGGGAGGGCCGTGGCGGACCAGCCGGCCGCCGTCGAGTAGGGCGAGACTGTCCGCGTACTGACCGGCCAGGGTCAGGTCGTGCATCGCGCCGAGCACGGTCAGCTGCCGCTCGGCGCGCAGCTCCCGCACCAGGTCGAGCGCTTCCTGCTGGCGGCCGACGTCGAGCGCGGTGGTCGGCTCGTCGAGCACCAGCACCGGGGCCTCTTGGGCGAGCGCACGGGCGAGCGTGGCGCGCTGCCGCTCGCCGCCGCTGAGCGCGCCGAGGCGCCGCTCGGCGAGCCGCTCGAGGTCGAGCCGTCGCAGAGCCTCCCCGGTCGCCCTGCGGTCGCCGGCGCCAACCCGCCCGAGCATCCCGAGGTGCGCGGTCCGTCCCAGCAGCACGTACTCGCCGACGGTCATGTCCAGCGGCAGCAGCGGGCTCTGCCAGACGACCGCGACGGCTCGGGCGCGGCGCGAGACCGGAGTGCGTCGCGGGTCCTGCCCGGCGACCGTGATCGCCCCGCGGCAATCGACGGCGCCGCAGACCGCCCGCAGCAGCGTCGTCTTGCCGGCGCCGTTGGCCCCGATCAGCGTCGTCCAACCGCCCTTCTCCACAGCGAGCGACACCTCAGCGAGCACCGCCCGGCCGCCGAGCTCGACGCTCAGCCGCTCCAGGGCGATCACGCGCCCACCGTCCGGCTGGTCCGCAGGACGACGATGAAGAACGGCGCGCCGACGCAGGCGGTGACGACGCCGATCGGCAACTCGGCGGGCGAGAGCGCGGTGCGGGCGACGACGTCAGCGAGGACCAGGAAGGCGGCGCCGAAGAGGGCGGCCAGCGGCAGCACCATCCGGTAGCTGGAGCCAGCGAGCAGCCGGATCGCGTGCGGGACGAGGATGCCGACGAAGCCGATCAGCCCGCTGACCGAGACCGCCGCCGCGGTGCCGAGCGTCGCTGCGCCGACTACCAGCAGCCGCAGCCGCTCGACCCGAACGCCGAGCCCCTGCGCCTCCTCGTCGCCGACCCGCATCACGTCGAGCAGGCGCCGGTGGGCGAGGATCGTCGCGATGCTGAGCGTCGCGTAGGGCAGGGCGAGCAGGACGTCCCCCCAGCCGGCGGTCGAGAGCCGTCCCATCAGCCACGAGTAGATGGCGCGCACGTTCTCGGTGTTCTGCTGCAGGAGCAGCGTCTGGACGGCGGTGAAGAGCGCCGCCATCGCGACCCCGGCGAGGATCAGCGTCACGGTCTCGCGCCCGTCGCCGACCGAGCGGCCGAGCAGGTAGGCGCCGGCGACCGCGGCGGTGGCGCCGGCGAAGGCCGCCAGCGGCACCGGCACGCCGCCGGCGTAGACGATCGCCACCGTCGCGCCGAGCCCGGCCCCGGCCGCGGCACCCAGCAGGTAGGGGTCGGCGAGCGGGTTGCGGAAGACCGCCTGGTAGGCGCCGCCCGCGGTCGCCAGGCTCGCGCCGACCAGCGCCCCGAGCGCGACGCGGGGCGCTCGCAGCTCCCAGAGGACGGCGCTCTGCAGGGCTGAGAGCCGGCCGTCGGCGGGACCGAGGTGGAGGCGCGCCAGCAGGTCGTCGAGCAGCACCCCCGGCGGTATGCCGGCCGGGCCGACCGCGAGGCCGACCAGCAGCGCGCCGAGCAGGGCCACGACCCCGAGGGCCGACCAGCGCCAGGAGAGGCCGTCGCTCAAGGCCGCGCCGCCACCGGCGCCCTGGCCGTCTTCATCGCCCCGACGACCTTCGTCACGAAGACGGGGATGCGCGGGCCCCAGCGGGAGGCGATGTCGTCGTCGATCGCGACGACGGCGCCGCTCCGTACCGCTGAGACCTGGTCCCAACCGGGCCGCCGCGCGACCGTCGCCGGGCTCTGGCCGCAGCACTCGGTGTCGGCGAGGACGATCAGGTCGGGGTCGGCGGCGACAACCGCCTCCGAGGACATCTGGGGGTACGGGGTGCCGGCGCGGCGCGCCGCCGGGTCGGCGACGTTCTCGAGGCCGAGCCGCCCGTAGATGCGGCCGATGAAGTTGCGTGAGCCGGCGCTGTAGAGGTCGGGGTCGAGCTCGTGGAAGAAGTCGAGGCCGCGGCCGGAGGGGGCGGCGGCGAAGAGCCGCTCGACGCGGTCGCGGACCTCGCGCGCCAGCTCGCGGCCCTCGGCCGCGTGTCCGGTGACGATCCCAAGCTCGCGCATCTGCTCGTAGGCGTCGTCGAGGTTGGCGGGGGCGGGCTGGGAGAGGACGGGCACGCCGACCCGGCGCAGGCCGGCCGGCACGTCGCGCGGCACGCTCGCCGGCAGGACGACCAGGTCGGGGTCGTAGCCGACGATCGCCTCGACGTTGGGCTGGTAGGAGGAGAGGTCGGTCTGCGGGACGCCGGGCGGGTAGTCCGATTCTTCGTCGACGGCGATGACCTGGTCGCCGGCGCCGAGGGCGAACAGGGTCTCGGTCGCCGACGGTGAGAGCGAGACGATCCGAGTCGGATGCCGCTCCTCCGTCGCCGAGCCGTCCGAGGAGCCGCAGCCGGCGACCGCCAAGGCCAGCACGGTGACGGCCAAGGACGCCACGACCGAGAGCACCACACCTGCAGACTTCCCCTTACAGCGCCTGGATCCCATCTAAACCTCCGCGAGTTCAAGCGAAGAAAGGTCAGCCCGAACGGAGGGATCCGAACGAACAGCCCTTCCTTCGAGGGCCGATCCGTCGACGCGGGTCAGGCGACCTGGCTCGTCCCCCTGGTCAATAGGGGGCATCGCAGTTGCGGGACAGCGCCGGATTCGCACCGACTTCGCTGACTTCGCGCCAGCTGGGGGTTATGAGCCCAGCTTGGCGGCGACGCTAGCGGCGGCGGCGGACGCCGCCGAACCGGCTCATGCTCTTCCGTCGCCGGAAACAGGGAAGATGGGCGCGTGCCCCAGCCGCGCCGCCCGAAAAAGCAAGCCGAGCGCGGCGACTACGGCTGGGTGATCTCGTTCGGCTGCAAGGCGACCGGCACGCTGCGCCGCCTCAAGGTCGAGACCGACCCGGCCTCCGACACCCGGCCGATCGAAGTGCCCTGCCCCTGCGGTGAGACCCACCGCGTCACGGTCTCCCCATACCGCCGCCGCCGCTCCGCCGACGAGCCGTTCGACCTCGAGGTCAAGTCGCTCGACGAGCTGCGGGCCGCCGACGCGGACTGAGCCCTCAAGGGCTGCTTAGCAATCCCGGCTAGCCTTAGCCGGTGGACGATCGGCGACCCACCGACGGACTCCAGGCCCCGATGCGGCGCCGCGAGATGATGGCCCTCTCGGCCGGAGCGCTGGCGAGCGCCGCCCTCTACGCCTGCGGGGCGGGTGAGGACGAGTCGGCCAAATCCGCGGCTGAGCGGGCGACCAAGCCCGACTGCGTGTTGACGCCCGAACAGGAGGAAGGCCCCTTCTACATCGACCTGGCTCAGGTGCGGCGCGACATCGTCGAGGACCGCCCCGGAGTGCCGCTGGCGCTCGCGCTGAGGGTCATCGACGCGGAGACCTGCGAGCCACTCCGCGACGCGGCGGTCGACATCTGGCACTGCGACGCGCTTGGCGTCTACTCGGGCGTGCCACAGGAGGGCACCGAGGGCCAGACCTTCCTGCGAGGGGTCCAGCTGACCGACAAGAGCGGCCTGGCGGAGTTCGCGACCATCTACCCCGGCCAGTATCCGGGACGCACGACCCACATCCACCTCAAGGTCCACCTCGGCGGCCGGCAGAGCGACGACACCTACTCCGGCGGCCAAGTCGCCCACACCGGCCAGCTGTTCACCACCGACCAGCGCGACGCAGAGGTCTTCGCCCTCGCCCCTTACAACCGCAACCCGGCCGAAATCACCCCGCGCGAGGCCGATGGCATCTTTCGCGACCAGGGCGGCTCGAGCGCGGTGCTTGCCCTTGCCCGTGCCGGCAGCAGCCTGGCGCGGGACGGCTTGAGGGGGAGAGCGACGCTGGGCGTGGCAGATCCCTTTTAGCTAGGGCTAGACGAGGACATTCGGAAACCAGCGACCATTTGCAGGACTTTTTTGCCTCGGTCCACCACTTGATTCACCGGTACGCCGTGGCGAGAACGACCTCGCAGCCGCCCAGGGCAAACGAGCCTGCATCGAGCGCTCGCTTCCTCGGCAGCTGGGCCTTCTTCTTCTTCGGGCGGATGTCGATCATCAGCTCGATGTCCAGGCCGCTGGCGACCCTGACCAGACGCTCCAGACTCGGCGTGTGCTCGCCGGTCTCCATGCGGGCAACATCGGACTGATGGACTCCGAGTCGCTCCGCCAGCTGTCGCTGGGAGAGGCCGTTCTCGGCCCGGTAATGCGCAACCTCGACGGCGAGCCATCGGGCCAGCGCGGTCCGCTCCCACTCCGCGCGGAACTCGGGATCGCGCAGCTCCTCTGCGAGAACGTCGTCACTGGTTATGAGTCGATCAGCCATGGTGGACCCTCAAAGTTGTCGATAACAAGCTTGTAATTGCCATCCAGGCTACTCCTTCTCCTTGGCCTTTTCCAGTCGCTTGAGCCTTTGCTTCGCCAGGCGCACGGCCTTCGCATAGCCCGTCCTTTCGATTTCCGCCTCGGGACCGACAGCGAGAATCGCGAACAACGACTCATCGATCCGGCGATAGAGCGGCCGCCACCGGCTTCTGCCGCGCCGGGGTCGCAGCTCCCTCAAGCCCGATCCCTCCTCGCCCATGACGCCGCTCTGGTGCGGGCTCTGCAGCGCAGGTCCGTCGACTTCCAGCTTCTCGATTACGTGCGCTATCGCTACGCGCTCAGCGACATCTTCGATCTCGTTCTTCTCGTCGAGGGCTTTCGGATGCCACGCAACCTCCCAGCGCGCCGGGGTTCCTTTCGCGACGATCTTCCGCGCCCGCTTCGGTCTCGACCTCTTCCGCGCTTTGGTCATGCCCGCATCCGATCATGGCCATCGGTCGGAAGCTTTTGTCAGCACACCGGCGCAATCCCAGGCACTACTTGGCCAAAAGTGCCTAAAGCAGAGCTGACCGTGTCCGGTTTCAGTAGATAGGCGACACCTGTGTCGAGACATAGGAGACACCCAATGAAGGGAGCTCTCCTGTGGCGAAGGCGCGGTACCTGGTCGAGGCGCATCTGTTGGAGGGCCGCTCGGTCTCAGAGCTGGCAGCGGCCCATGGCGTTCATCGCAGTTGGATTTACAAGCTCCTCGCCAGCTACCGAGAAGGCGGCTATGAGGCCCTGGAGCCACGCTCCAGGGCACCGCGATCGAGTCCCAACCGCACGCCCGAAGAGGTGGTGCAGGCCATCGTGTCCCTGCGAGAGCAGCTGCTCTCCCAGGGACACGATGGCGGCGCGCAGACGATTGCCCACCACCTCGCCCGCCAGGGGATCGACGGAGTCCCCTCGGTCTCGACGATCTGGCGCATCCTGCGCCGCGAGGGGCTGGTGGTCCCCCAGCCGCAAAAGCGCCCGCGCAGCTCGCTGATCCGCTTCGAAGCAGAGCTTCCCAACGAGATGTGGCAGGCCGACATCACCCACTGGCGCCTGGTCGGCGGCGGGGATGTCGAGATCCTCAACATGATCGACGACCACTCGCGACTGTTTGTGGCCTCCCGTGCCTTCCCCACCGCCAAGGCCGCCGATGTGGTCGACGTCTTTCGCGCTGCGATTGACCTGCACGGGGCGCCGGCATCTTTGCTTTGCGACAACGGCGCCGTATTCACCGCCACTCCTCGAGGCGGCAAGGTGCTCCTGCAGCTCGAGATGGAGCGCCTGGGCGTCGCTGCCAAGAACTCGCGGCCCTACCACCCCCAGACCTGCGGCAAGGTCGAGCGCCTGCACCAGACGCTGAAGCGCTGGCTGGCAAGGCAGGCCCCGGCGAGAGGGCTCGCCGAGCTGCAAGCCCAGCTGGGTGCCTTCGCGCACTACTACAACACGATCAGGCCCCACCGGGCGCTGGACGGGCGCACGCCCCTACAGGCCTACAGCGCTCGGGTGAAGGCGCGGCCGGCCTCCCATGAGGCCTCAGAGGGCCACTTCCGCATCCGCCACGACAAGGTCGATGCCGGAGGGACGGTCACCCTGCGCCACGACTCAAAGCTGCATCACATCGGCCTCGGTCGCGCCCACAAGGGCAAGCCGATCAAAGCTGCTCGTCGCCGATCGCGACATCCGTGTCCTCGACGCCCGGACAGGCGAGCTGATCCGTCGTCTGACTCTCGATCCCAGCCGCGACTACCAGCCGATCGGAGGAGATTGAGATGTCTACGATGTCCCGCGACATCTGTCTCCGATGTCGCGACACATCACA
>DASUOH010000023.1:0-69556 GCA_036276735.1 Solirubrobacterales bacterium
CCGTCGAGGTCGGCGAGGCGGCCGGCGGCGAGCAGGCCCTCGACCTCCTCGGCTTGGATCCAGTCGATCTCGACGGCGGCTCCTTGATGGAACCCGGCGTGCTTGAGGCTCTCGACGACGGACAGGTAGGCGTCGGCGAGCTGGACGTACTTGCCGATCAGACCGATCCGCACGGGGGTCGTGGCGGCGTCGACCTTGGCGACGACCTGCTCCCACGGGGTCAGGTCGAGGTCGGCGGCGGAGTCCTCCAGGCGCAGCACCTCGCACACGACCTCGTCGAGGCCCTCCTCGTGGAGGATCAGCGGCAGCTCGTAGATGTTGCGGGCATCGGCGGCGTTCACGACCGCCTTGGCGTCGACGTCGCAGAGATTGGAGATCTTGACCTTGAGGTCGTCGCTCAGCGGCCGCTCGCTGCGGCACACGATCAGGTCGGGCTGGATGCCGCGGCTGCGCAGCTCGGTCACCGAGTGCTGCGTCGGCTTGGTCTTCTGCTCCCCGGCCGGACCGATGAACGGCACCAGGGTGACGTGGACGTAGCAGACGTTGTCGCGCCCGACGTCGAGGCGGAACTGCCGGATCGCCTCGAGGAACGGGAGGATCTCGATGTCGCCGACCGTGCCGCCGACCTCGGTGATGACGACGTCGATGTCGTCGTTCGCCAGCCGGCTGATCCGGCGCTTGATCTCGTCGGTGATGTGCGGGATGACCTGGACGGTCGCCCCGAGGTAATCGCCGCGCCGCTCACGGTTGATCACGGTGTTGTAGACGGCGCCCGCGGTGACGTTTGACGCGCGCGTCGTGTTCTCGTCGGTGAAGCGCTCGTAGTGGCCGAGGTCCAGGTCGGTCTCGGCACCGTCCTCGGTGACGAAGACCTCGCCATGCTGGAAGGGGCTCATCGTCCCTGGGTCGACGTTGACGTAGGGATCGAACTTCTGCAGCTGGACCCGGTAGCCGCGCGAGACGAGGAGGCGGCCGATCGAGGCTGCGGCGATGCCCTTGCCGAGAGCCGAGACGACCCCGCCGGTGACGAATATGAAGCGAGTGTCTCCTGGTTTGGCCCGACTCATGCTCTGCCGAGCGAGTCTAACCAGCGCAGGGGCGGAACTCGCTCGATCGCGGCCGAGATCGAGCGCAACTCCCCGTAGACGGTCAAAGCGCTGATCGCAAATAGCGCGATCAGCCGCGCGTCGCCTCCGAGCGAGGTCAGCAGCCAGACGCCGGTGACGGCGCCGATCAGGTTGGAGCCGGTGTCGCCGAGCATCGCCCGCTCGCGCAGCGTGAACCAGGCGCCGACCGCGATCGGTCCGGCGAAGACACCGAGCAGCTCCAACGGCGCCAGCGTCCAGGCGCCGAGGCAGAGGCCGACGCCGAGCAGTGCCAGTCCCTTCTCCGCACGTCCCGGGCGCAGGTCGAGCAGGTTGAAGGCGTTGGTCGCCAGGATCAGCAGCGCCACGTCGGCCAGATAGCGCCACGACTCCAGCCCCCGTCCGGAGACCACGTAGGCGGCGAGCGCCAGCGCCCCGATCGCCTTGATCGCGCCGGTCGAGAGCCGCCCTTCCCGCAACGCCCGCGCGTGGCCGCGCCAGCCCCGGGGCGTGGTGACCGCCTCGCCGCGACCCAGCGAGTCGTCGAGGAAGCCGAGGAAGGCGACCCCGAGCAGGTACGGCATCCAGCGCCGCAGCTCGGGATCGAGCAGGTCCAGGTCAGCGCGATCGTCGAGGAAGGCAAGCGGCGCGAGGGCGACCAGGGCCGCGGTCGCCAACACGGCCCCGAGCGGGAAGGCAAGCATGCGGCCTCGGTAGTTCTGACGCGCCAGCCCGGCGTCGAGCAGCCCGCGCACCCCGGCCGGCACGACCAGCAGGCCGACCGCGATCCCGGCGAGGACTCCGACCCAGGTCACGGTCGGCGCGGTGCCAGCAGATCGGGCAGCAGGCGGTCGGCGCTTCCCTTGACGCCGAAGCTGCCCTCAGCGCCCAGCAGCGCGAACACCGTCGCCACGTGCCCCGCGATCAGGTCGACGTCGTCGACGCTGGAGAGCTCGGTGCTCTGGAAGAAGGAGATCGACGAGGGCTCGGCGTCGGTCGTCTCGACGCCCACCGCCGGCACGCGGGTCGCGGCGATCCCCTCCGCCAGGCCGGCCTCGAGCCGGCCGGTGGCAGCCCGCTGCAGCGGTCCCATGTCCTGCGGCTGGTCGCGGACGAGGATCACCGCGCCGAGCCGGCCGAAGTCGCCGCTCGCCCGTGAGAAGAGCCGGCTGCGAACCCGCTCCAGGAGCGCTCCGCCGAGGACCAGCTGCCTGCCGACCCCGATCCCGAGGGCAGTCTGGCTGTCCGGGTTCTCCGCCAGGTCGGCGAAGCGGGTCTTCGAAAGGTCCTCGGCGAGCGACGCGAAGTCGACCGGCTCGCGCACGACGCCAACGCCGACGAGCCGGGCGCCGGTCGGAGCGAGCGCCTCCTCGATCCCGTCGGCGACGTCGTAGGGATAGCCGCCGAGGGCGACGACGCCGACCCGGACGCCGCGCAGCTCGCCACGGACCAGGGCCGGATAGACGCTGTCGCCGAACTCGTTGGCCCGCGCCAGTTCGCCGCTCAGCTGGTCGGCCCGTTCGCGGGCGTCCTCGAGGTTGCCGGTCAGGCTGCGCTCCAGATCGCGGCGGGTGTCGTCGATCGCGTCCCCGCCCAGCGCGGCGCCGATCACGATCCCGATCGCAAGGGCCAGGAAGACAGCGATCAGCGAGGTCGCGTGGTAGCGGGCGCTGTAACCCATCGGTGCGAGAGGCTAGACGGTCCGGCCCGCTACAGCCCGAGCCAGATCTTCAGCTTCAGCCAGAGCAGGTCGACCAGCTCGCCGAGCGCCGGGGAGGCGATCACGAGGATCGCGAGGAGGATCGCGAAGGCGGCGAGGAACGGGGCCAGCGGGCCGAGCCCGGCGCCCGGGTTGTAGAGGCGGCTGACCCCCTTGGCGTCGACCAGCTTGTCGCCGATCCGCAACCGCGTCAGGAAGGTGGAGGACATACCGGCCCGCTTGCGGTCGAGGAACTCGATCAGGTTGAAATGGGCGCCGACGGCGACGATCAGGTCGGCGCCCTTCTCGTAGGCCATCAGCATCGCGACGTCCTCGCTGGTGCCGGCGGCCGGGAGGAGCGTGTGGTCCAGGCCCAGCTCGAGCAGCCGCTCACGTCCCGGCGCCCGCCCGTCGGGGTAGGCGTGGACGATCAGCTCGGCCCCGCAGCGCAGCGCCGCGTTGCCCGCCGAGTCCATGTCGCCGAGGATGATGTCGGGGGTGAGGCCCGCCTCGAGCGCCCCGTCGGCGCCGCCGTCGACCGCGACGACGACCGGTCGCACGTCGCGGATGTAGGCACGCAGCGCTTTCAGGTCGCGGCGGTGCCGGTCGCCGCGAACGACGATCAGGACGTGCCGGTCGCGGAAGGCGGTCCGCGTCGGCGGGAACTCGATCGCGCCGGCGAGCAGATCGGTCTCCTGGCGCACGTGCGCGACGGTGTTCTCGGCGAAGGCGGCGAGTGCCTCGTCGACCCGCTCGCGCTGCTGTTCGTAGCGCCGCTCGAGCTCCTCGACCGTGAGCGCCTCCCCGCGCAGCACCTGGCGCTCGCCGCGGCCCACCCTGCCCCCGGTCACCGTCACCTCGTCGCCGTCCTCGAGCAGCTCGAAGGGATCGCCCTCGGTCGCGTCCACGAGCTTGACCCCGGCGCGGGCGAGCAGCAGCGGGCCGGCGTTCGGATAGCGACCGTCGGTCGACTCGGAAGCGTTGATCACAGCGCGCACGCCGGTTGCGATCAGCTCCTCGGCGGCGATCCGGTCGATGTTGCGGTGGTCGATCACGGCGACGTCGCCGGGCGCCAGCCGCTTCACCAGCTCCTTGGTGCGGCGGCCGAGCCGCGCCGTGCCCGCAACTCCCCCGTTCCCGTCCGACCCGTTGCGACGCGAGAGCAGCGCAGGCAGACGACGGTAGCCGGCGGTGGTAGCCACCGGACAAGCCTAGAGGCTGTCCGGCCGGGCTATGCGCAGGTCAGGCAGCCTTTAGAAGCTCGCGGGCGTGCTGGGTGGCGGCCTCGTCGGAGCTCGCGCCGCCGAGCATGCGACGGATCTCCTCGACGACGGCGTCGCCGTCGAGCCGATCGACGCTCGCCGTCGCGGTCTCGCCGCCCAGATCCTTGCGGAGCCGGAAGTGCGCTTCGGCGAGCGAGGCGACCTGGGGCAGGTGGGTGATGCAGATGACCTGACGCTCCGCGCCGAGCGCCCGCAGCCGCTCGCCGACGGCGCGGGCGGTGTTGCCGCCGACGCCGGCGTCGATCTCGTCGAAGACGAGGGTGCCGGTGGCGGCGGCGGCGCCGAGGCCGCTCAGGGCGAGCATCACGCGGGACAGCTCGCCGCCGGACGCCGCGTCGCGGAGGGGAGCCGGCTCGAGCCCGGGGTTGGGCGCCAGCCGCAGCTCTACCGTCTCGGCGCCGTCGGGGCCGAAGCCGTCCGGATGAGGATCGAGGACGACGTCGAGCCGGGCGCCGGGCATCGCCAGCCGCTCCAGCTCCACCGCGACCCGCTCGCGCAACGGCTCGACCGCCGCGGCACGGCTCTCGCCGAGGCGGACGGCGAGGTCGCGTCGCGCCGCCTCCGCCTCCGCCAGCGCGGCCTCGGCCTCCGCGCCGCGCTCCTCGGCGCCCTCCAGTCGCTCGATCTCCTCCCTACAGCGCTCGGCGTGGCCGAGCACCGACTCGACGCTGCCGCCGTGCTTGCGCTTCAACCGCTCGATTGACTCGGCCCGCTCCTCGACGGCGGCCAGGCGCGCCGGGTCCGCCTCTATCCGCTCGCCGTACCCGCGCAACTCGCTGGTCACGTCGTCGAGCTCCACCGCAAGCGCCGCAACTCGCGTCGCGAGCCGATCGAGGTCCGCATCTACGCCGTCCAGGGCCGACAACGCCGCTTCCGCCTGGGCGATCGCGGCAGTCGCCCCGCCCCCGTCCGCTTCGGCGCCGGCAAGGGTCGCGAGAGCCGCGCCGGCGGCCTCGCGCAGCGCCTCGGCGTGGCGCAGGCGCTCGCGCTCCGCCCCCAGCTCCGGCTCCTCGGCCGGATCTGGAGCAACCTCCTCGATCTCGGCCAGCTCGTAGCGGTACAGATCGAGGTCGCGCTCGCGGTTGCCGTCCTGCTCGCGCAGAGCCGCGAGCGCCGCTTCGCGCCGCAGGCACTCGCGATGCGACTCGCGGTAGCGGCCCAGCAGGTCGAGGTGCTCCGAGCCGGCGAAGCGGTCGAGGACGTCCGCTTGGGCCGAGGCGATGGTCAGCCGCCGGTGCTCGTGCTGGCCGTAGAAGGCGATCAGCCTGCCGCCCAGCAGCCGCAGGTCAGACGCGGAGGCGGCGCGGCCGGCGACGAAGGCGGAGGTGCGACCGGAGGCCGAGACCCGCCGTCCCAGGACCACCTCCTCAGCTCCTTCGGGCAGGCGCTCCGCCAGGTCGGCGAACTCGGGCTCCTCGAGCAGCCCGACCGGCAGGTCAAAGACGCCCTCGACCCATGCCTCGGCGGCGCCCGGCCGAACGATGTGGGAGCGGGCCTTGCAGCCCATCAGGAGGTCGAGGGAATGGGCCAGCACGGTCTTGCCGGCGCCGGTCTCCCCCGTGATCGCGTTCAACCCCTCGCCCAGCCGCAGCTCCGCCCGCTCGATCAGCAGCAGGTTCTCGATCCGCAGCTCGCGCAGCATGCGCCCTGTCTAGCACCTGGCCCGGCGGGTCTGAGGGCAGCTGGCCAAGCAGATCAAGGACGCAGGGAGCGTGGCGTGCTTTGCACGCGAGCGACCGAGGACGCAGATATGCGCCGGTCAGGTGGCCTCAGACGGCCAGGTGACCGAACTTCTCGCGAATCCGATGGTAGAAGCTCGTCCCGGGCAGCTGGGCGAGGCGGCCAGCCCCTTGCGCGAAGCGCACCTCCAGCTCGCCGCCGGAGGCGAGCATCCCGGCCGGCTCCCCATCGACGGCGACGTCGACCGGCTGGCGCCCCCGCGCATTGCCGACGTGCAGGACGTCGCCGGGGGCGACGACGAGGGCGCGCGCGGTCAGCGAATGGGGCGCGATGTAGCTGACGACGTACCCCTCGACGCCCCAGGCCAGTATCGGGCCCTGGTTGGCGAGGTTGTAGCCGGTGGAGCCGACAGGCGTGGCGGCGACCAGCCCGTCGCAGCGGACGTGCCCGACCTCCTCGCCGGCGATCTTGTAGCTGAGCTCGGCGACGCGGTCATGCGGGCGGCGGATGAAGCCGACGTCGTTGAGGGCAACCCGAGCCGTGCCGTCGACCTCCACCCGGAGCCCCGGCAGGTCGATCGCTTCCGTTTCCCCCTCGAAGGCGCGTCGCACCCCTTCATCGGCCGCGTCGCGCTCGACCGCCGCCAGGAAGCCGACGGTGCCGAAGTTGACCCCGAAGACTGGAACGCCGCTGCCGGCGAAATGGCGCAGCGCGTGGAGGATCGAACCGTCGCCGCCGAGGACGACGCAGAGATCGGCCTGCTGGGGCAGCTGGTCGACCGGCTCGATGCCGGCGGCGGCCTCGCCGTGCTTTTCGAGCTCCTGGGCGGTTGCCACCAATCGCCAACCTGCGTCCACAGCAGCCGCTGCCACGAGACGAACGGCTTCGGTCGGGAAAGGCGGATGGGAGTGGCTGATCAGCGTCGCCACCCGTTCGGGCGCGCGCTCGCCGCTCACGGGTCCACCTCAACCACCGCCGCCTCGAGGTCTGCGAGCGGCTCTCCGCCGCCGCACCAGACGAAGGTCTCGCGGTTGCCTTTCGGGCCGGGCAGGCCGGAGGAGGCGAAGCTGCGCACCGGCAGGCCGAGCTCCGCGGCGCAGCTCGCCACCGTCAGGATCGCCTCGCGGCGATCGGCGGCATCGCGGACGACACCCTTGCGCACCCGCTCGCGACCCAGCTCGAACTGCGGCTTCACCATCGCCAACACCTCGCCGCCCGGCGAGAGGCAGGCGGCCACGGCGGGCAGCACCTTGCGCAGCGAGATGAAGGAGAGGTCCATCGTCGCCAGGCTCGGCGCGAAGGGCAGGTCGGCGGGCTCCAGCTGACGCGCGTTCCGGCGCTCGACGACCACGACGCGCGGATCTTCCCTGAGGCGCAGGTCGAGCTGGCCGTAGGCGACGTCGACCGCCGCCACCCGGGTGGCGCCACGCTGCAAGAGGCAGTCGGTGAAACCGCCCGTCGAGGCGCCAACGTCGAGGCAGTCACGACCGTCGACGTCGACTGCCAGCGCCTCCAGCGCGTTGTCGAGCTTGATCCCGCCGCGCGAGACGAAGCGAGGGCCCTCGTCGACCAGCAGCTCGGCGTCAGGCTCGACGAGTTGGCTGGGTCGCAGGGCCACCGGGCCGTCGCGGCCCACCCGCACCTCACCCGCCCGCACGGCGCCCGCGGCTGCGGACCGCGATGGGAACAGCCCCCGCTCGGCCAGCACCGCGTCGATCCGCGTCTTCGTCACGCGAGAACCGTACCGCCGCCCCCTCGACGGTCTTGAATTCCCCCTTGCGAGATGTTTAGGCCCTCATTAGAATTGGGTAGCAGAATCGCTCAAAGGGGCGAGCCAGGCGCGAAGAGGCTCTGTGACTCGCCTCACACACAAATCGCACGTATGTTCGTACTCTGAATTCAAGGATTCGATCGAGAGGACGATTAAGCGACACGAAGACTTCTTGGCTGAACCCGGCGCCGCACAAATGGCTCCATCGCCTCCCAACGATGCAGCCCCAGCGGCATCAAACAGGGCTCACCTACCTCCCACGGATCCACATATATAGAGATACATATCTCTCCTCCCTGTAGTAACCCCAGAAACGCCTCGCCTCCCCCGGCGGGGCGTTTTCTGTTGGGCGGGGCTCTAGCAAGCGGAATATGCGCACTCCGCGCGGCGGCTAGGTCGGCAACCGTGGCGCTCGCTCGGCGCTCGTGCCACAGTCGGTGCCACGGTCAGACAGCGGGTCACGCAAGGGGCGGGGGCCTGCCGGTTGCCCGCAGGGCGACTAGATCGACGGCTCCCCATCCTCTGCTTCTGGATTGACCAAGACGACGACCTCTGGGTCGATCCCGTCGGCAAAAAGAAGTTGTGGGACCCCGCCGCTGCCGCCAGCGAGTTCGACCTGAACCTTGGCTTGACGAAATGCCTCCGCTACCGAAAGGCCGAAGCCGAGCGAGTTATAGAACTGGCCAGCAAAAACCTTTGCGTCCTCGTCGTCGATCGCCGTATCCATGCCAATCGCAAGTTCGACATGCTCAACCGCCACCTCAGCCTGAGCGGCAGAGTCGCAACTATTGAAGACAATCAGCCGAACGCCGCCAGCAGCGGCCTCAAGAAGGCGTCCGAGCAACGCATTGTCGAGCATCTGAGTGTTTCCGTCCGCGTCCTCGAAGGCAAGCGCGCTGTCGCTGCCGTGGCCGCTGAAATGGAGAATCGTGGGGCGTACTTCATTGATGTCATCGAGTAGATCCGGGAGCTGTCTGGCCATGTGCGGACGAAAATAGATTGAGTCGCGGTACTCGGATGACCGGACCCGCTTTTCGATCTCGCGGGTCTCTTTGTCCAGCCTCAGAGTTGGCTGATCATCGGGGCTGGACGCAAGAAAAAGAACTGCCACCTCGGCAGGAGCTGCGAGGCGGCTCTCCTCTTCAAGGCGTTTCTCAAGCTCGCTTATCTTTTGATCCTGCTCGGCCTCACGGCGGTCACGACGCGCTTCTGCCGTGCGTTGGGCTTGTTCGTCTCGCTGGCGTCGAGAGGCTTCGGCGCGCTCCTCCTGACGGCGACGCTGCTCGTCCTGGCGCTTTTTCTGATCCTCGGCACGCTCCTCCCGCTTGCGCTCGGACGCTTCCTCGCTGCGAAGCTTTTCTTCCGCTTTCCCGACTTTCTCACGCGCCTTGCCCGTGTCTTCCAGCCGCTTGGCAGCATCCGTTCGTGCGCGGGCTAGCTGACTTTGCTTGCCTTCAGCCTGGCGGAGGTAGCTGCGTACCTGGGAATCTGACTTGGACTTCGCAGCGCGTCCTTCCAGTTTGGTGACTTCGTTTTCCAGAGTCGATTGCTTCTTGACCGCAGCGGCGTGGCGTTTTAACGGCAGCATCAAGATTGCGCTGCGCCTGCTTCAGTGCCTGTCGAGCGCTCCAAGAGGACATCTCGCCAGCTACGCTAACGAGATCGTGGGTGGCGTGTTTTTGGTACGTCTTTGAGATAGACATCCATGCGCCGCCGCACCTCGTCGCGGCTGCCTGGGACAGGTGTCCGTAAACGTCGAAGGTCGTTTCGATTTTCGAGTGGCCCATGAACTCCTGGATCGCCTTCGGGTTCGCGCCCGAGTCAATCAGCAGTGAAGCGAAGGTATGGCGGCAGTGGTGCAGGGTGATCGGGTCGAGCAGGACGGGCTCGCTGCCCGCCTCCTGCGCAGCGGCCCGCTCCCGCTCGTTCGCCTTTCGCCACGCTCGCTTGGCCCGTCCGTCAACGGTCGCGGCGTAGAACGCCTCGACGGTCGTGCGGCCGAACACCAAGTCCTCCCCGCTCCGGCCGCTTCTGCGTAGATGCCCATCAAGGTAGCCGCGCAGGATCGACAACAAGGGGACGCCGCGACTCCCTGCGCGTGACTTCGGCTCGATCACGCCCTCGACCTGATCCCAGCCGCGCTCGACGGCGATCAGGTTTCCCGCCAGGTCAATGTCGCAAACGCGCAGAGCCTGCAACTCCCCCCGCCGCAGACCGGCATAGAACGCAGTGGCCCACACCGGGCGATCATCGGCCGGAAGCGCCGCCAGCAATGCCGCCGCTTCGGCCGCCGAGGCAATTCCGCGTCGGCCGCTTGGAGTCGCCATTGGGGAGGTCGATCCGTTCGGAGGGGTTGCAGGTCAACTCGTCGCGGTTGATTTCCCAGCGGTAGAAGGCCTGGATCGGATTTAGGACGTTGCTGACGGTGCCCGACGACAGTCCCGAAGCCAACAGCTCGTCGGCAAAGCCCTGAAGCTCGCGGCGCTGAAGATTGCCGACCTTGATGCCAGCGACCCCGGAGCCCTCGATGTGGACTCGCAAGGCGCGCTCGTAGGAGCGAACCGTGTTCGGCTTGTAGCGCTCGCGGCCCTTCGGGCGAACCTGCCCCGCCTCCATCCCCCGGACGAACTCGCTTAGCGCCTCGGAGAGCGTGCGTCCATCGCGCGACCGTCCCCTCAGCTCCCCATGCTCAACCGCGCGGATGGCATCTGAACGCCAGCCCTTGGCTTCGGACTCACGCGGGAAGGACTTCGTGATCCGCCTGCCCTCCCGCGCGAGATAGACGGAGGCCTCCCAGCCCGCATTGCAGTTGCAACGCCCGCCCTGCGGTGCGCGACAACCCTTGGAGCGCCGCTTGCGGATGCCTTCCGCCATCAGTCCTCACCGCCCGTGAAGTGCCCCAGGTGCGTGCGACCAGGGTCCCAACCGATCCCATCGAGCAGATCGCCGGGAGGAATGTCCAGCGAGCCTGCGAGTTTGACCAGCGTGTCTACGCGACACATCCGTTCGCCGCGCTCGATCAGGCCGACAGCCGTGCGGTGCAGGGAGGCCATCACCGCCAGCTCTTCCTGGGAGAGCTTGGCGCGCCTGCGGCAGTAGGCGAGGTTCGCCAAGCTGGTCTGCCACAACCATCAGCCCTCCCCAATCGAGAACTCACCAGGACGGAAATCACCCGGCTTCCAAGCCATGCCGTCGAGAAGGCTTCCCGGAGGCACCCCCAACGCACCCGCGAGCTTGACCACCGTGTCGATCCGCGCGAGTCGTATTTCCCGCTCCAACTGGCCGACCTCGGTGCGGTGCAGAGAGGCGCGAAAGCCGACCTCTTCCTGAGAGAGTTTGGCTCGGTCGCGGGCACGGACGAGGTTCACGCCGAACACCTGGGCAATCTCGATACCTGCCGCCACCATCAGGCCGCCCCCCTCGATCCTCCGACCTGCACCAGCAGGCCGTACAGCGCCTCGTGCTCGGAGACGACGCGCTCGTGCTCATTCGCGGCGTCGATCGTCTGCGCGAGGTCGCGCAGGATGGTCCGCACATCGTCGTCGGGAGCGATCACCAGCTCGTCCAGCGCCACGAGCAGCCGCCCATAGGCAGCCTCTTCGCGGCGCAGGCGCGTCGGATCGCCTAGCTGCTTCGGGTAGTTCGCCAGCTCGTCCTTGATGCCGTCCTGCGCCATGCGGAAGACGCTGCGCAGAAAGCGGACCTGGTCGGCCGTGATCTTGAGGGCAACGGCTGCGCCGCGACCCATAGGGTTCTCGCTAGCCATGAGGAGTTCGTAGCACGGCGGGTCGCCGCTTTTTGGTTCTGGTGGCGAGGTTAGCAGGCTTGGTGAGAAATAATCACCAAACGACTACTTGCCCTGAATGATCTGGAGCACGCGGGTGTGGTGCAGATCGACCTCTTCGCCAATGTCGCGCAGCGTGAGCCCGGCTTTCTGTGCCTCCGCGAATGCCTTGCGTCGCGCCTCTTGGGCTGCGTTCTGATCGCGCTCGAACTTCGCCTGCGCGGCCCGCACCGCGCGACGCGCTTTCTCGCCTTTGGCGTCAGCCATGACCGGCAGCCTAGAAGCTCGTCCACGTCACGGTCCTCCCAGTAACTCGCTCGGCGTTCTCCGCCGTCCAGCGCTCAAGCTCGCTGACCGGCACGAGCCGCTTGCGGCCACGGCGCACCAAGCGCAGCTCCGGCGCGACGTTGGCATTAAAGAAATCCAGCCCGACCCCGATGGCCGCTGCCGCCTCGGGCGGGGAGAGGGCAATGCGGGGGATCGAGACTGCGAGCTTCTTGCTCATCGTCCCTCGGCTTGATCCCCGTCGTCCGCCTCGCCGAGCCAGTCCACCGACCGGCCAGGCTCGCCGACCTTTTGAAAGATTGGGGCGAAGGGCCCGCGCTCCGTCAGATCGTCCAAGAGGCAAAAGGAGATCGTCACGCCGCCGTAGATGCGCGATAGCTCCGGGTTGTCGTCCAGTAGCACGAGCGCGATGCTTCGCCGACGAAGGAGCGTCTTGCGCGAGGCACCGGCCAGGACGCAGAGGACAGGCGGGAAGGTCGGGTAGTGGCTGCGCCACAACGACTTGCCGCCTTTGTCGCGGGCGCGGAGAAGGCGGCCATAGCGCGCCAACTCTGCGACGAGGCGTTCGACTGAGAGCGTGGCGCGGTCCAGCTCCACGAAGCGCTGCTCAAAGACGAAGTGCTCCTGCTCGGTGCGCACGTAGCTCAGCACGGCGTCGGCGATCAGCGTCCGGCGAGCGCTGCCGCGACCGCGGTTGAGGGGATGGGCGATCTCGTGCCGCCAGGAGAGCGGGCCGAATTCCTCGTGCCTCTCTCGCGCCTCCCGCAGGAAGCTGATCCCGACCTCGTTGACTCCGATGGTGTGGGCGCGCAGCGGCCCCGCCGCTTGCTCCGGGCTGAGGACCTTCGGACGGTGCTCCACCTCGCCGGCGTCGAGCGCCAAGTCAGCGCCGCGCTCAGTCAGGAAGTAGAGGCGGCGGGGAGCGCGGCGTGCTTCGACGTAGGCGACGAGGCCCGCACGCACCAGGTAGGCGATGACCTGCTGAGCGCGGCGCAGGCCGCGATCCGGGAAGTGGATCGCGCGGACCTGGGCGGCGGAGAGGATGCGATGCTCGCCAAGCGAGGCAAGCACCTCGGCGGTCGCCTCGGGCAGCCGCAGCTTCGCTGCCGCCTTCCAACTCACGCTGACCTCCAAACGGCGAAGCGCTGCGAAGCCAGCGCGGAGCCAGTCATCGACTGTGGAAGCGGAGTTACCAGCAACAAGGCGATTTCGGTCGCCGAGGTGATGGGGAAGCGCTGTGGAGCCAGCGCGGAGGCGATAGCGCAGGCGTCGAGTGCAAGGGACGCGGAGAAGATCGAGAGGGTGACGACTAGGACCGCGACGATGCTTTGACCCGGGGGTGCAGTAGGAATGTCGGCAAACCGCCAGCGCCGCAAACGGCGCTGCGATGGGCTTTGGCCCCCCTTAGGGCTAGTCGAGCCGCGAAGCGACAGGGGAAGCGACAGGCGCAGCCACCGCCGAAGCGGAAGGCGAAGCGGCGAAGCAGATTCTGGCTCCATGTTTAAGGGAGCACCGAGCCGCCAATGTGGTCCCCCCTTTGCGCAACTGCGCAATTGCGCAGTTGCGCGTCTGCGAAAGCCCGGCCCGCACCGACTCGGGGGCCGTGGTGGTGATGAAGAAAAGTGCCTCATGTAAGTACAGGGGAGCGAGCACCAGAATTGGCCCCCTCTCAGGCATGAGAATCATCGAAATCCATCTATGAAGTGGTACCGTCGCCGGGATGGTCGATCTCCCCGTAGTCAACGGCTGCACTCCCCTCGCTGGCGCGCCCTTCGGCAAGCGCCAGGCCGCCCAGTTGGAGGCCGTGATGAAGGCGCTCGCCGACCGTCACCGGCTGCGGATCGTGAACATGCTCTTGCGGGCGGAAGGCAAGGCAATCTGCGTCTGCGAGTTCGAGCCCTTCCTCGATCTCTCACAGGGCACCGTCAGCCATCACCTGAAAGTCCTGCTCGAGGCGGGCGTGATCGAACGCGAGGGTCGCGGCACCCGTAGCTATTTCAGCCTCGTCCCCGGCGCGCTTGACTCGTTGCGCGAGGTCTTTGTCCCGGCCCGCGCCCTGATGATCTGAATTGGACGGACCCGCTTCGACCCGAATCGCCGAGAGTGCCAGCAGTAGAATCCAGAACATGGCCGCAACGCCCGCAAACATGGTCGAAGTAGACCCCCGGCTGCTTGAGCGCGCCCGTAAGGAGGCCGACGAGCGCGGCGTAGCGGTGCCGCAGCTCGTCAATACAGCGCTTGAGCATGAGCTTGGCAGCGAGAAGACGCAGCCAGGAAGCCGGATCGGAGATGAAGGCGAGCAGCCGCCCCTCACCTGTATCGGAGCGTTCCGCTCGGGACGAGGCGACTTGAGCAAACTGGCGAGCGAAGACGTTTTCGAGCCCGAGCCATTTCGCTGATCCTCGACACCGGCGTCATCGTCGCGGCATTCGATCGCGACGACGACCACCACGAGGCCTGCTCGTCGCTGCTCGCCAACCTGCGTGAGCGACGCACCGTTCCCTCGCCCGTGCTGGTCGAGGTCGATCACCTGCTCAGGCGATACACCCAGGATGAATCCTTCAGCGCCGTCCTCGATCAGGTGCAACGAGGCGCTCTGGTGGTCGAGGACTTGGCAGCAACGGATTACGAGCGCGCCGCCGAGCTGATGCGCACGTACGCCGACCTCGAAGTCGGCTTCGTGGACTGTGCTGTGCTGGCCATTACGGAGCGGCTCGGCGAGCCAAAGCTCGCGACGCTCGATCACCGACATTTCGGCACGATGCGTCCCCAGCACGTCGAGGCGCTGGAACTGCTGCCGCCAGCTTCCTAGAGCTGCTTCTCTCGCTTTCGAATCTTCGACCGAAGCCACTCTCGCCTGGTCGATGGCTCCCAGGTCCAAGGCTTCCACGGGATGCGCTCTCGGTTGTCTGAAAGCTCAACCTTCGCCACACGAAGGACAGAGGCCGTATTGACCTCATTGAGTTGCATGAGCGTCGAATACGGGCGACCGTTGAGGTCCGTGTAATCGATCAGAACCTCCGCCTCGCTCACGTGCCCGTCCGAGCAGTCGAAGCAAAGGCGCAGGTCTGCTGCGGGCGGAACGACAGCGAGATTTTCGACCCCTTGCTGCCCAGGAGCAGAGTCATGGGCTGGCCAATAGATCCCATCAACTCCCAGCGCTGCGTCGATGTAGTAAGCCGCTCCTCGCCCGACATTCTGAACGGGAATGACCATCACGTCGAAGTCATCTTCGAACTCAACATCTACCTTCCCGGGAACCATGACGGGCCGCCATTGCGCGCGAACGTCTTCAGTCGATGCCTTTGCAGCTCGACGGGTGCTCAATGCGAGGACGAACGTCCCGGCGGCGAGAGCCATCGTCCCAACTGCGACGAGCGCGTCCCACCCCCATTCGAACCCTGCAGCCTCCACAAGAGATGCTGGAGCTACGTTCGCCAGCGGGGCGGACCAATGTCGCTCAAGCCGTGGCTGCCCCTCAGCCGACTGGGATTCGAACCCAGACGTGCCGCTGGCACAACGGCTTGACAAGCCGCCGCGTCTACCAGTTCCGCCATCGGCCGACGGAGTCGGCTCAGGGGCCAGGCCACGCTTGGAATTGTATCGCTAGCCTGCTCCGGTACACCTGGGCTTCAGCAGACCGCCAGGCGCGCTCCCATGACGGTGACGATTGCCGATATCGAGTTCGATCGCGTCGAATACGACGCCGACGCCGACGTGCTCTACCTCCACGTTGGCGACCCTTCGCGCGCCGTCGATTACGACGAGACTCCGGAGGGCCACGCGGTTCGTTTCGACCGCGAGGGGGAGCTGGTCGGCCTGACGCTGGTTCGCCCCAAGCGACTGCTGGAACGCAATGCAGAGCTGCGCGTCACCGTTCCGGTCCCGAGCGCCGTGCCCGCTGCGGAGCTGACGCCCGCATTGCATTGAGTGCGTAGACCCCCCCCCCGGCTTCGGCCAGGCCTGACCCCTCTGGTGCCACAGTCGGTGCCACAGTCAGACACTGTTTTGGCCGGTTACAACCGGATTCAGCCGGACCAAGCTTGGCTCTGGAAGCGGGATTCCGCTCTGCCATGCGGGCGGTCGCAGTTCTCTCCTCCCTGTAGTAACCCCAGAAACGCCTCGCCTCCCCCGGCGGGGCGTTTTCTGTTGGGTTGGGAGATGATTCGCGCCAGGTGACGAGATGGCGGGGACTGATGGCAGCAGGGGCGGCGGCGATCCTCCTTTTCTTGGCGATGGCGCCAGCCGAGGACCGGATGCAGGACCGCGGACCGGGCATGGTGCCGTTCGAGTTGTCCGGGGGCCAGGACCGCGCCGACGAGATCCTCGCCGAGTGGGGCGAGGAGGGGCAGGACGCGGCGCGGGAGTCGCTATGGATCGACTTCGGCTTCCTGCTCGCCTACGGGACGCTCCTGACTCTCCTGCTCGGGCTTGCGCGCGGCGTCGCGGAGAGCCGAGGCTGGCGTCGGCTCGCGACGGTCGGGGCTGTCTTCGTCTCCTTCGGCGTCCTCGTCGCCGGCTTCGACGCGCTTGAGAACATCTGCCTGCTGCTGACGCTCGACCACGCCGGCTCTGCCTTCCCCCTCCTGGCGACGATCTTCGCCGCCTGCAAGTTCGCGCTTCTCGCCGTCGCAATCGGCTACTTGGTGCTCTCCACCGCGGCATGGGTACGCGCGGCCAGTCCGGGCACTGGAACGTCTTGATCTTTAAATAGATACTTTCAGAGTCTTCGACGGATGGAGGCTCAAATGAGGATGAAGGCATTCGCGGCAGCAGCCGCAGCGGCGCTGACTCTCGGAATCGCGGCGCCGCCCGCCATGGCCGCCGACAAGGATTGTTCGGACTTCAGCACCTGGCGGGCGGCGCAGAAGTTCTACAAGCGGCATGGCGGTCCGCGGCGCGATCCGCACCGGCTCGACGCCGACCGCGACGGGATCGCCTGCGAGAGCCTGCGCTATTAGGGCCACGCTGCGCGGCCGTATAGCCTGACTGGCCATGCAGCCGGTCGGAGACAGCCGCGATCTCTCCGTCGTCGTCTTCGGCGCCAGCGGGATCGCCGGGCGGAACGTCGCCGCCTACCTGGCCGAGCGGGCCGGGGAGGTCGGCGCGAGCTGGGCGGTCGCGGGGCGCGACCCGGCGAAGGTCGAGCGAACGCTGGGCGAGATCGGCGTCGAGGCGCCGGAGATTCTCACTGCTGACATCGCCGACCCGGAGTCCCTTGCCGCGATGGCGCGCCGCGCCAAGGTGGTGCTTGACCTAGTCGGCCCCTACACCCTCTACGGCACGCCGGTGATCGAAGCATGCGTCGCGAACGGCGCCCACTACGCCGACCTGAGCGGCGAGATGCCCTTCGTGCGGCGCACGATCGACTCCTTCCACGAGCGTGCCGCTTCGGCCGGCGTCAAGGTGGTCCAGGTCTGCGGCTTCGAGGCGCTGCCCCCCGACCTGGCAGTGCTGCTCGCTGCCGAGACGGCGCGGGAGCGCTGGGGCGAGGAGCTGGCCACCGCTGACGTCGACGTCAGCTTCCAACCGCCGCCGGGACGCCTCACCCTCGCCGACTCCGTCTCGGGCGGCACCCTGCAAAGCGGCGCCGAGCAGATGGACGACCCCGAAGCGGAGCGGGTCGCGGACCCGGCCGCCCTGATCCCCAACGATGCTCTCGCCGCGCAGGTACGGCAACGCAGCCCGATCGCGATCGCGCCGCGCTTCAACGCCCGCGGCGAAGTGATCGGGCCGATGACCCCCAGCCCCTACGTCAATCCAGCGGTGATCCATCGCACGATGGCGCTGAGCGCCTCCGCGCGTGGTTCCTCTCCTCAGCCCTTCCGCTACCGAGAGGGCGCGGCGGTGCCGGGCCAGATCCCGACCGCACCCCTTCGCTTCGCCGCTGCAGGCGTGCTGAGCGGGTTCCAGGCGGGCTTTGGCGCGCTGGCTCGCGCCCGTCCGTCGGTACGCCGCCGCGCGGCGGCCGCTATGCGGCGCCGGATGCCTCAGTCGGGCTTCGGCCCCACCGGCAAGGGTCTCGAGGACTGGCGATGGAGCCTGGTCGTCAATGCGGTGACCGCGGATGGTCGCCACGTCCACGTCGAGGTGGACGGCGACGGCCAACCGGGCTACCTGACGACGTCTCGGATGGTCGGCGAGGCCGGCCTCCTGCTCGCCGAGGACGGAGCGACGCCGGCGACGGGTGGCTGCCTGACGCCGGCCGCTGCGCTCGGCACCGGCAGCCTCGACCGCTTCGCCCACGCGGGCCTGCGCTTTCGCGTCACCTCCTAGCGGCGTTTGGTCGATTTACCCCACCAGAAGGGGGTGAAGTGACCAATCGCGGCTTAATTGCAGCCGTCCGAAGCCTCCCGCGGCCTTCGGACAGCGGTCCGCCTGCCCAGCGGACCCTGCATATCTAGAGATACGCGCCCCCTCTCCCTGTAGTAACCCCAGAAACGTCCGCGATGCGGGCCGGCTCTTTCGCCACCAAGGAGGCGCCGGGGAGGCTAGACCATTGAGCGCTTTGATGCAAGGGCCGCGAGAACCTGCTCGGCGACCGACTCGCCCGTCAGGCCGACCTCCTCGCGCAAGAGCGCCGGCTTGCCATGCGTGACGTAGCGGTCGGGCAGGCCGACCCGCAAGACCCGCGCCCTGTCCCCCGGCCGATCGGCGAAGGCGTCCTCGAGGTGCTCGAGAACCCCGGAGCCAAAGCCTCCCGGCAGGACGTTCTCCTCGATCGTCACCACGAGGTCATGGCCCAGCGCCAGCCGCTCCAGCAGCTCCTCGTCGAGCGGCTTTGCGAAGCGAGCGTCGGCGACGGTCGGGCGAATGTCGTGCTCGCCGAGCACCTCCGCGGCCTGCAGCGCCACCGAGACGCCGTAGCCGTAGCCGAGCAGAGCGACACGCTCGCCACCGGTGAGCAGCTCGCCGGTCCCGATCGGGATCTCCTGCGCCTCCGCCGGTAGCTCGACCCCCTCGGCGGCCCCGCGCGGGTAGCGCAGCGCCGCCGGTCCGTCGTGCTCAATCGCCGTGCGCAGCATGTGAACCAGCATCGCCTCGTCGCGCGGCGCCATCACGACCACGTTGGGCAGCGAGCGGAAGTAGGAGACGTCGAAGGCGCCGTGATGGGTCGGCCCGTCGTCGCCGACCAGACCGGCGCGGTCCATCGCGAAGGTGACGTCGAGCTGCTGCAGGCAGACGTCGTGGACGATCTGGTCGTAGGCGCGCTGCAGGAAGGTCGAGTAGATGGCGCAGACCGGCTTGCCGCCCTGTAGCGCCAGTCCGGAGGCCAGCAGCACCGCATTCTGCTCGGCGATCCCGACGTCGTAGTACTGCTCGGGCTCCTCGTCGGCGAGCTTCTGCAGGCCGGTCCCCCCCGCCATCGCCGCGGTGATCCCGACCACCCGCGGGTCGCGGCGCGCCTCGGCGACGATCGCATTGCCAAACACCTGCGTGTACTGGGGCGGCGAGCCGGCGGCCGGGGGCTTCTCGAGCCGCTCCGGCGCGATCGCATCGGGCGCGTCTGATTCCTTCACCGGCACCGGCTTCGGAGCCGGCGCCCCGTTGACGATTGAGTTCGGCTTCGCGGCGTGCCATTTCTCCATCCCCTCCAGGCCGCCCTCCTCGGCGGGGCCGAAGCCCTTGCCCTTGACGGTGTGGATATGGACGACGACGGGCCGGTCGGCCTCGAACGCCTCCTCGAGCGCTTCGCGAAGGGCGCCGACGTCGTGGCCGTCGATCACCCCCATGTAGGCGAGGTCGAGCTCCTCGAAAAAGAGACCCGGCGCCCAGTAGGCCTTGATCGCCGACTTGACCTCAGGCCCCAGCCGTTCGATCCGCTTGCCGAGCCCGAGCGGCAGCTTGGTCAGCCGGTCCTCGACCTCCTCGCGGGCGTGGTACAGGCGCCGGTTCAGCCGCACCCGGTTGAAGTAGCGCGAGAGCGCGCCGACGTTGGGCGAGATCGACATCCCGTTGTCGTTGAGGACGATCACGATCGGGGTCTGCAGGCCACCGGCCGCGTGCATCGCCTCGTACGCGACGCCGCCGGTCAGGGCGCCGTCGCCGATAACCGCGGCGACCCTGCCGTCCTCGCCGATCCCCTTGCGCATCGCCTCCTTGAGGCCGACGGCGTAGCCGATCGAGGTCGAGGCGTGGCCGGCCCCCATGATGTCGTGCTCGGACTCGAAGACCGAGCAGAACGGCGCCAGGCCGCCGTACTGGCGGATCGTCCCCAGCTGCTCGCGGCGGCCGGTGAGGATCTTGTGCGGGTAGGCCTGATGGCCGACGTCCCAGAGGATCTTGTCGCGCGGCGAGTCGAGCAGGCTGTGCAGGGCGACGGCGAGCTCGCAGGTGCCAAGGTTGGCGCCGAAGTGGCCACCGATCGAGCCGATCGTGTCGATCACCTCTGTGCGGATCTCCTGCGCGACCTGCTGCAGCTGCTCCTCGTCGAGGCCATGCAGATCGGCCGGGCGCGCGATGCTCTCCAGCAGTCGCCCTTCGCCAGGCTCGTATTGCCGTTTCTCGCTCATTCGTTCCTCGTGAAGATGTAGTCGGCGATCCCCCTCAGGTCACCGCTCTCACCAGCGGCCTCCGATAGCGCGGCGGTCGCCCTGGCGTGCGATTCAGCGGCCAGCTCACGCGCTCGCTCCAAGCCGAAGAGGCTCACATACGTCAGTTTGCCATGTCTCTCGTCGCTGCCGCGCGGCTTGCCGAGCTGCTCGTCGCTGCCGGTGACGTCGAGGATGTCGTCGACGATCTGGAAGAGGATCCCGAGCTCGTCGGCAAAGCGGCGATAGGCCATCGTCTCGGGTTCGCCGGCGGCCTCGAGAATCAAGACGAGGCCGACCGCGGCGGCGATCAACCGCCCCGTCTTCAACGAGTGCAGCTCGTGCAGCGTCTCGGCATCGGCGGCGTTTCCCGCCACATCGACGTACTGGCCCCCGACCATGCCACCGAGCCCAGTGGCAGCGCTCAACTCGTGCAGCGCGGCGAGCACCCGCGCCGGGTCGCCCGGCTGGTCGCAGAAGAGGCGGATCGCCTCGGCGAAGAGGCCATCGCCGGAGAGGATCGCGACGTCCTCGCCGAACTTGACGTGAGCGGTCGGCTTGCCGCGGCGCAGCTCGTCGTCGTCCATCGCCGGCAGGTCGTCGTGGATCAGCGAGTAGGTATGGATCAGCTCGATCGCACAGGCGGCCGGCAGGAAGCGCTCCGGGTCTGCGCCGAGCGCCCGCGCCGTCGCCAGGGCGAGCACCGGTCGGACCCGCTTGCCTCCGGCCAGCAGCGAGTACCGCATCGCCTCATCCAGCCCTACCGTTGCCGCCACTGCCGGGAACCGCAGGCCCTCAAGGGTCCGGTCGACCAGCGAGCGCAGATCCTCGGGATACGCGGCGGCCGGGGCCGACTCAGCGATCGTCCCGCTCCCGCGCCTCACGGATGCGACGGTTCGCCTCCTCGACCGCCTCGGCCGAGAGCTCGGCCGCCTCGCGGGCCAGCTCGGCGGCTCGCTCGTCGCCTGCCTCCGAGCCCTCCAACTCGGCCGCGATCGACTCCAGCCGACTCGAGATCTCGCGCAGCCGACTCACCGCGCGCCTCGCTCCTTCACGTCGCCAGGCTGCCGCTCGCGGACCGCGGCCCCGAGCACCCCGTTGACGAAGGCCGGCGCTCCCGCTCCGCAGTACTCCTTGGCGATCTCAACCGCCTCGTCGATCGCCACCTCGTACGGCACGTCGTCGCTGTGCTCGATCTCGTATAGGGCGACCCGCATCAGGCAGCGCTCCAGCGGCGCGATTCGCTCCAGCTCCCAGCCGCGCGCGTGCCGTCCGATCGTCTCGTCGAGCCCCTCGCGATGCGCCTCGGCGCCTTCGGCAAGCTCGCGCGTGAAGGGACGGGTTTCGGCGATTAGCTCCGAGAGGGGGCGACCGGTCACCTCGCGCTGGTAGCAGGCGAAGACGGCGTCGCGGCGTTGGTCGGAGCGTCGCATGGCTACCTATCTTCGCGCTTCGGCCTTGCCGAGCGCCTCGTCGACCGCTCGCAGCAGCGCTTCGCGCCCGAACGGCTTCCGCAGGACGGTGGCACGCTCGTCACCCGGGTCCAACGGCCGCGTCTCCGGGCTGTGGCCCGTCATGAAGATCGCCGGCAGGCCGAAGCCCCGCTCGCGCAGCCGGTCCACCAGCTCCCGCCCCGAGCCTCCCGGCATCACCACGTCGGTCAGGAGAAGGTCCACACCGCCGTCGGGATCGGCGACGATCGCCTCGGCCTCGGCGGCGCTCGCAGCAACCTGAGTGACATACCCGCGCCTACCCAGCATGTGCGCGATCACCGCGCGGACCGCCTCGTCGTTGTCGACGACCAGGACGGTGCGCTCATTGCCACCCCGCGGCGGTACCCCCGCTTCAGGGGACTCCTCTTGCGCCGGCTCCTCCTCGAGCACCGGCAGGTAGACGGTGACCTCCGTGCCGCTGCCGGGCTCGCTTTCGATCTCGACGTGACCGCCGGCCCGTCCGACTATCCCGTAGACGGCGGCAAGCCCCAGGCCCGTTCCCTGCTCCCGCGGCTTGGTGGTGAAGAAGGGGTCGAATGCCTGCCCGGCGACGTCCTCCTCCATGCCGCTGCCGTCGTCGGCAACCCGCAGCATCAGGATCGGGACGACCGGCGAGCGGGCGACGACGACCGAGATCCTGCCGCCCTCGCCCAGGGCGTCACGCGCGTTGACGATGAGGTTGAGGAGGATCTGGTCCACCTCTCCCGCTGCCAGGCGCACCGGCGGGAGGTCTGGCGGGACGTCGATGTTCAGCTCGATGTCGTCGCCGATCGTCCGCTGCAGCAGCGGCTCGGCCTCGCGCACCGCCGCTCCGAGGTTCACCGCCTGCAGCCCGGCGGGATCGCGGCGTCCGAAGAGCAGCAGCCCGCCGGTCAACTCGGCGGCGCTACGCGCCGCCCGCTCGATCTGGACGACGCGGAGGGCGGCCTCCCCGCCCACCTCCTCGGCGAGACATTCGGCGTTGTTGAGGATCACCGAAAGCAGGTTGTTGAAGTCGTGGGCGATGCCGCTGGCGAGGTGACCCACTGCCTCCAGCCGTTGCGCCTGCCGTAGCTGCGCCTGCGAGCGCTCGGTGCGCCGCAGGCGCGCCTCCAGCTCCGCGATACGCGCATCGCGGTCGTCTCCAAC
The DNA here is from genome assembly GCA_036276735.1 of Solirubrobacterales bacterium. Classification (GTDB taxonomy): domain Bacteria; phylum Actinomycetota; class Thermoleophilia; order Solirubrobacterales; family 70-9; genus VRUE01. The sequence continues at coordinate 22,740 of DASUOH010000023.1, forward strand.
CTCTCCCCCGCCGAGCCCCACCGAACGCCATCATGGCGAACCCACACGTTTGTTGCCAGTTAAAACGTCTAAACGTCGACTGGCCGAGTGGCCTCAGGCGCGCGAGACGTACTCGCCGTTGCGAGTGTCGACGCGGATGGTCTCGCCCTCGTTGATGAAGAGCGGCACGTGGACGACGACCCCGGACTCGAGCGTCGCCGGCTTGCTGCCGCCGCCCGAGGCGGTGTCCCCCTTCACGCCGGGCTCGGTCTGGGTGACCTTCATCTCTACGGCGCTCGGTACCTGGACGTCGCTGGGTCGTTCGTCGACGAAGAGGACATCTACCTCGTCGTTGGGCAACACCCATCTCATCGCCTCGCCGACGACCGATGCCGGGATCTCGATCTGCTCATAGTCCTGGCTGTCCATGAAGACTGCAGCCTCGGCGGAGTCGTAGAGGTACTGCATCTTGCGCGACTCGGTGTGGACCGGCCGGAACTTCTCACCAGCCCTGAACGTTTTGTCCTGCACCGAGCCGTCGTCGATCTTGCGCAGCTTGGTGCGGACGAAGGCGCCGCCCTTGCCGGGCTTGACGTGCTGGAAGTCGAGGATCTTGTAGACCGACCCGTCGATTTCGATGTGCGAGCCGTTCTTGAATTGGTTGGTGGAGATCACGGCGGCGAATCCTAGTCGCCGCCGCATCGGTTGGAAGCGGCTGGTGTCTAAGCTCCTGCGAGCGTGAAGCACAGCCGAGCCATAGCCCCCTTTCTCGTCGCGATGCTGGCCGTCGCGGCGGTCGCCCACGGCGCCGATGAACCAACGCGCGAGACCTACCTGGCCACCGTGGAGCCGATCTGTAAAGGCGATCGAGAGGCAACTGAAAGGATCCTCGCCGACACCAAGGACGCGATCCGGGAGGGTCGCCTGGACGCGGCGGGACGGCAGCTGATCCGCGCCTCGCGCAGCTTCAACGGGACGATCCGCCGGTTGGTCGCCGTGCCCAGGCCAGCGGCCGACGACGCGAAGCTGCAGAAGTGGTTCAAATTCCTCCGCATCCTCAGGGATCGGATCCGCCAGACCGGCGTCTATTACAAGGAAGGCAAGAAGCTGCGGGCGACCCACGAATCGATCGCCGCCGAAAGGACCGGCAACGCCGCCAACAACGTCAGCTTCTCGCTCGGCTTCCGCTACTGCCGGCTGAGTCGCTCGCGGCTGGGCTGAGCCCGGTCGCGAAGACCCGCCACTCGCCCGGTGCCCCCTTGAGCGTGTGGGTCCCGCGCTCCTCGAATTCGAGGCCGGAGCCGACCACCAGCTCGCGGACCGTGCTCGACACCAGGACCTCGCCCGGGCCGGCGAGGGCGCCGATACGCGCCCCGATGTTGACCGCCATGCCGCCGACGTCGTCGCCGATCAGCTCGACCTCGCCGGTGTGGATGCCGGCTCTCACCTCGATTTCGATCTCCGCCAGCGCGTCACGGATCGAGCAGGCGCAGCGGATCGCCCTCGCCGGCCCGTCGAAGGTGGCGAGGAAGCCGTCGCCCATCGTCTTAACCTCGCGACCACGATGCACCTTCAGCTGGCGACGAACCAGGGCATCGTGGCGCTCCAGCAGGTCGCGCCAGCGCCGGTCGCCGAGCCGCGCCGCCAGCTCGGTCGAGCCGACGACATCGGTGAAGAGGACGGTGGCGAGGGCGCGTTCGGGCTCATGCGCGCGGCGACTGCCGACCAGGAACTCCTCGACCTCGTCGAGCAGCGCCTCCTGATCCCCCACCTGCGCAAGGTGGTCGGCGCCCTCCAGCTCGACGTAGCGGGCGCCGGGGATCCGCTCCGCGAGGAACTCGCCCTGCCGCACCGGCGCGATCCGGTCGTCACGGCGGTGCAGGACCAAGGTCGGGACCCGGATGCTGGACAGGATCGCGCGCACGTCGAGCTCGCGGTAGAGATCCAGCAGGGCAATTGCCCCAGCGGGACTGGTTCCCTGTCGCAGCAGACGTGACCACCAGCGTTCGAACTCAGCGTCGCCAACGGCGCCCGGCCCCCAGACCCGCAGGCCGACCGGCCCGCCCCACTCACGCCGAATCATCTCGCCCCAGCGGTCCAACCCGTCCTCGGGCAGCCCGAGGTCGTAGTCGGGCGCGTTGATGAGGCGGGCGAAGGTGCCGTAGAGGACCAGCGAGGCGACCCGCTCCGGATAGGTGGCGGCGAAGAGCATCGACATCGGGCCACCCTCGGAGATGCCGAGGATCGCCGGCCGCTCGCACCCGGCCGCGTCCAGGACGGCGCGCAGGTCGCCCATCGACTCCTCCAACGTCGGCGGATCGGCGGGCCGGTCCGAGAGCCCTTGGCCGCGCTTGTCGAAGACGACTACGCGCGCGAACGAGGCGAGGCGGCGGATGAAGCGCGCCGCCGCCGGCTCTTCCCAGAAGACGTCGACATGGGAGACGAAGCCGGGCACGAAGACGACGTCGAGCGGGCCGTCGCCCAGCACCTTGTAGGCGATGCTGACGCCATCGGAATCGGTGTAGCGGGTCGGGGCTTCCATAGCCTCTCGCCTACCCCGCCGAGGGTAGTCGTTGTCGCTAGGAGCGTTCGGGCTAGGAGCGTGCGGGCTAGGAGCGTTCGGGCCCGGTGACCGTGGTCAACGTCTTCGCCGGTCCCCCGGCGAGCGCCCGGCGGACCAGGCGGGGCGCGAGGATGCGGAGGACCGCCGCCAGCGCGTAGGGCCGCGGCACGTAGCGCTCGGGCTTGCCGCCGAGGCCGCACTCGACGATCGCCTCGGCGACCCGCTCGGGCTTGCCGACGATCCAGCGGGTCAATGCCCGTTCCCGCAGCTCGGTGGCCGGGAAGCCCTCCGTGGCGACGAAGCCGGGCAGCACCAGGCCGACGTGGACCCCGTGCGGCCGCTCCTCCGCGTAGAGCGAGTCGCTCCAGCCGATCAGCGCGAACTTGCTCGCCGAGTAAGCGCCGGTGCGGGCGCGTGAGACGCGGCCGGCGGTGCTGGCGACGTTGACGATCGCGCTCGGGGCCGAGGAGCGCAGGGCCGGCAGCAGCGCCTCGGTGAGGCGTGCGACTGCGTCGAAGTTGAGGTCCATGTGACGGCGAACGTTCTCGTAGCCCTTCTCGGCGAAGGTGCCGCGCCAGGCGGCGCCGGCGTTGTTGACGAGCAGGCTGAGGCGGCCGCCGTGCTCGCGGTCGAGGTGGGCGCTGATCCGCTCCGGGGCGTCTGCATCGGTCAGGTCGACCGACAGCCAGGTGGCGCGACACGCCAGCGAGGCGGCCAACGCCCGCAGCCGCTCCTCGCGCCGCGCGACCAGCACCAACTCGACACCCGGCTCGCGCCCGAGCCGCCTCGCGGTCGCCTCGCCGATCCCGCTCGAGGCGCCCGTAACCAGCGCCGTCCTAGCCCGTTCGCTCATCGCCGCGAACGCTAGTCCAAGCCGCTGGGACGAGCGGCCACGGCTGGCATACTGCGTCGCGCCATGGCCGAGATCCCCTCACTACTCGACCGCCTGCTGCGCACCATCGCGCCCTCGGGTCACGAGGAGCCGGCGGCCGCCGTCTGGCGCGAAGAGGCCTCCTTCGCCTCCCTGGCGGCCGACGGGCTGGGCTCGTCGATCGCCCGACTTGGCGAGGCCTCGCCGCTGCTCGCCGTGGTCGGCCACATCGACGAGATCGGCTTGGCGATCACCCACATCGACGAGAAGGGCTTCCTCTACTTCTCGCCGCTCGGCGGCTGGGACCCGCAGATCCTCGTCGGCCAGCGCGTCTCGATCCGCGCCAGGGACGGCGTCGTGCCCGGCGTGGTTGGCCGCAAGCCGATCCACCTGCTCGAGCCCGAGCAGCGCAAAAAGGTCGTCGAGCTGAAAGGGCTCCACATCGACATCGGCGCCGGCTCGGGCGAGGAGGCGGCGGAGCTGGTCAGGGTCGGCGATCCTGTCACGATCGCCGCCGAGCCGCTGCGGCTGGTCGGCGACCGGCTGGTCGGCAAGTCGATGGACAACCGGCTGGGCGCCTACGTCGCGCTCGAGGCGCTGCGGCGTTGCAACGAGCGCAGCTCGCTGCGGGGCAGCTTCGCGGCGGTGGCCGCGGTCCAGGAGGAGATCGGTCTTTTCGGGGCGCGCACCTCGGCCTTCGAGGTCCGCCCCGACCTGGCTGTCGCCGTCGACGTGACCCATGCCACCGACGCGCCCGGCGTCGAGGCCAAGCAGCTGGGCGAGCACCCGCTCGGCTCCGGCCCCGCGATCAGCCGCGGCTCCACCCTCTCGCCGAAGGTCTTCGAGCTGCTGGTCGAGACGGCGGAGGAGGCGGGGATCGAGCACACGATCGCGGCCAGCGGTCGCAGCACTTCCACCGACGCCGACGCGATCCAGATCTCCCGCTCGGGAGTGCCGACCGGCCTGGTCTCGATACCCCTCCGCTACATGCACTCGCCGGTCGAGATGGTCGACCTCGGCGACCTCGAGGCGACGGTCGAGCTGATCGCCGCCTTCGCCGCGCGGCTCGACGGCGGCGTCGACCTCAGCCGCTGAGCGCCAGCACGGCCTGGCGACCGCTCATCACGACCCGGTCGCGACCGCCCGCCTTGGCCGCGTAGAGCGCCGCGTCGGCCTCGCCGACGAGATCGTCGGTGTCGACCGGGCCGGCGCCTGACACGGCAACGCCGATACTGACGCTGACCGGGACGCCGACCGGACGGCGTTCCCGAACGGCCAGGCGCAGTCGCTCGGCGATCTCCGTAGCGTCCTCCTCGCCGGCGCCCGGCAGGACGACGAGGATCTCCTCGCCCCCGACGCGGTAAATCGAGTCGCCTGCTCGAAGCGAGGCACGCATCGTGTAGGCGACGTCCTGAAGGACGGCGTCGCCGGCGGCGTGACCGAGCTGATCGTTGACCCGCTTGAAATGGTCGAGGTCGCAGAGGAGCAGCGCGTGCGAGAGCCCGTCCTCGCTGCTGCTCGGCTGCCCGTCTAGCTCGGCGAGGCGCTGCTCGAGAGCGCTGCGGTTGCAGAGACCGGTCAGCGGATCGACGGTGGACCGGCGCCTATGGGCGCGGTCGGACTCGACCAGGGCGCCCGAGAGGATGACCGAGCAGAGGACGAGCGCCGCCGCGGCGAGCACGTGCTGAGAGTTGGCGGAGGCGGTTTCCGGGTCCAGCCCGTACGTCGAAACCCCAAGCAGGATGAGGATGTAGGCGGCGCCGATGACGATGCCGCGCGGCTCGAAGCGGGCGCCGACCGTGACCGCCGGCAGGGCGAACCACATCAGAGCGGGACTTTCCGCGCCTCCCGTCACCACGACGGCATCGGCCAAAAGGAGCGGCAGAATCCCCCAAGCGGTCGCCACCCAGACCGCCGGGTGGGTGCTCGTCCGCATGAAGCGGTCGGCGATCGTGAAGCCGGCCAGCCCGACGCTGAGCGGCGCGATCCACCACCAGCCGATGTCGGAGCTGATCGCCGCGAGGCCGATCGCGAGGATCGCGAAGCAGGCGAGGCGGTAGCGGCGCATCCGCAGCTCCATGTCGATCAGCCGTTCGCGGCGGGCGCTGTCGCGAACGGCAACCAGCGACTCCTTGGGCGGGGCCGCTTCGGCTTCGCGCGGGGCGCGCAATCTCTCCAACGCAACTTTCACGCCCCTCGCATCGACGCGCCGCGGCCGATACTTGAGATTGCAAACCAACTCTTAACGTGCTGTTCTGTCTGCGCGCAGGGCCAGTCAGTCGACGACGTGCAGCCCCTTGCCCAACCCGCTCAGGTTGCGGCAGCCGTCGTCCTCGACGACGACGAGGTCCTCGATCCGCACCCCGAGCTCCCCCGGCAGGTAGACGCCGGGCTCGATCGTCACCACTTCGCCCGGCTCCAGCACATCCTCGGAGCGCGGCGAGACGCGGGGCGCCTCGTGCACCTCCAGACCGACGCCGTGCCCGAGTCCATGCCCGAAGCGCTCGCCGTACCCGGCGGCGGCGATCGGGTCGCGCGCGACCGCGTCGAGCTGCTCACCCCCGACGCCGGCCCGCACGGCAGCAAGCGCCGCTTCCTGCGCTTCACGGACCACGTCGTAGACGTCCCGCGCTTGCTGGCTGGGCTCTCCGGCGGCGAAGGTGCGGGTGCCGTCGGAGCAGTAGCCGTCGAGCTGCGCGCCCATGTCGAAGACGACCAGCTCCCCCGCGCCGATTTGGCGCTCACCGGGCTCGGCGTGCGGCAGGGCTCCGTTCGGACCGGCGGCGACTATCGCGGGAAACGAGGGATCGCCACCCAGCTCCCTGATTCGCGCTTCGGCGGCGCGGGCCACGTCGCGCTCGCTGCGCCCTGCCAGCCCCCTTTCGACGCTCCACCGCCAGACCTCGTCGGCCAGCTCCGCTGCCGCGGCGATCGCCTCCAGCTCAGCCTCGTCCTTAACGCGGCGCAAGCGCTCGACGCTGCCGCCGGCCGGAACCAGCTCGACGCCGTCGGTCAGTTTCCCGCGCAGGCGCTCGACGTACCGGACCGAGGCGTGGTCGTCCTCGAACCCGGTGCGGCCGGCGAGCCGCTCGGCGATTCCGCCCAGCCAGTCGTCGCTGATCGTGACGACGTCCCAGCCCTCGACCTCGGCCTCGGCACGCTCGGTGTAGCGGAAGTCGGTGAGGAGGAGCCGCGTTTCGGGACCGCAGACGCAAGCGCCGTTGGTGCCGCCGAAGCCGGTGAGGTAACGGACGTTGACCAGGTTGGTGACGAGGATCCGGTCGAGCTCGGCGGCAGCAAGCTGACCGGCGAGGCGATCGCCGCGGCCCCTCATCGTTGCGTCACGTCGAGCTGGCGGGCGAGCGTCTGGAGGGCGTCGCGATACCCGTCCGACCCCCTACCCGCGACCTTTTCAAGCGCCAATCCCTCGAAGACCGACACCCTGCGCCACTCCTCGCGCGACTCGATATCGGAGAGGTGGACCTCGACGGTCGGCAGGCCGGTTAGCTCCAGGGCGTCGGCGATCGCTCGGCTGTAGTGGGTCCAGGCGCCGGCATTGAGGACGATCGCGTCGCACATGTCCGGCAGGCGGTGCAGGTATTCGACGAACTCGCCCTCGGCGTTGGTCTGAAAGAAGATCGCTTCCAGGTGCAGCTCGCGCGCCCAGCGTTGGATCTTCGTCTCGAGCTCGGGCAACGAGACGCCGCCGTAGATAGCGGGGTCGCGGCGGTCGAGCACGTTGAAGTTGACCCCATGCATGACGGCGACGCGGTTGTGGGCGCTGGTCATCCCTGCAACTCCACCACAGCGGCTCTGACGGCGTCGGGATCGACCATCTGCCCCGTTCGCGGCCTTCCCGGCTCTGACAGCAGGACGAACCCGACTCCCTCGGCGGTGCGCTTCTTGTCGCGCTGCAGCGCCTCGAGCACGGCCTCGACGCCGATCGTGGCGTCCAGCTCGACGGGGAGATCGTGGCGCCGCAGGATCTCCCCGACCTCGCCGCGCAGCGCGGCGGCATCGGAGAGGCGCAGCGCCGCCAGCAGGCCGAGGCCGATCGCCTCGCCGTGCCGGTAGCGCGAGTAGTCGCTGGCCGCCTCGATCGCGTGCCCGACGGTGTGGCCAAGGTTGAGGACGGCGCGCAGTCCGGCGTCACGCTCGTCGGCGGCGACCACTTCGCACTTGAAGCGGGCACAGGCAAAGACGACGTCGACCAGGTCAGAGGGCTCGAGAGACTCGATCGAGCGCACGCGCTCCCATAGTGCGCCACCGGCCAGCAGGCCGGTCTTCAGCGCCTCGACGAACCCGGCCGCGAGCTCCTCCTTCGGCAGGCTCTCGAGGGCGTCCGTATCGGCTAGCACGGCGGCGGGCAGGTGATACGCGCCGAAGTAGTTCTTTCCACCAGCCGCGTCGATCCCGGTCTTGCCCCCGTAGGCGGAGTCGACCTGCGCGACAAGCGAGGTCGGCACCTGGACCACCGGGACGCCTCGCTGGTAGACGTGAGCGCAGAAGCCGGCGAGGTCCCCCACTACACCGCCACCGAGCGCGACCAGGTGGTCTTCGCGAGTCATCCCAGAACCGGCAAGCCGCCCGAGCACCAACTCCATCGTCTCGAACGACTTCGAGTCCTCGCCAGCTTCCACTTCGATCCGCGCCTCCAGCGGCTCGAGCCGCTCCCCGTACAGCGGGCCCACGGTCTCGTCGGTGACCAGGAAGCGCCGGCCCTCGAGTGGCCAGGGGCCGGCGCCGAGGACCCCTGGCCCGACGATGACCGGGTACTCGCCCGAGGCGCTCGAGGCCCAGATCAGCTTGGTGCCGGACGGCAGGTCGGCGAGCGCCCGCACCGAGGGAAGCGCCCGCGCCACCAGGCCGGGGTCGCCCTGCGGCAGCACCGCGTCGGCGAGCTCTTCGTAGAGCGGCAGCCGCACGCTGAGGAGCCGGGCAACGTCCTCGGCGCTGCGCGCCAGCGGCCTGTCGGTCCCCTCGATTCGCCGCCATGCCTCTTCCGGATCGACCTGGAGCCAGGCGACGATGTGGCGGTCGAGCGCCTCCCGCACCCGCTCGGAGAGGACGCTGCCTCCGCCCAGCGCGATCGCGCCGCCTTCTGCCCGGTCGAGCAGGTCGCCGACGACCTCTGCCTCACGCGCCCGGAACGCCTCCTCGCCGTCGTGCTCGAAGGCGGCGGCGATCGAAGTGCCCAGCTCGCGTTCCATCAGCTCGTCGATCTCGGTCGCCTCGAGACCGGCCATGCGGGCGACGTCGAGCGCGTGGCTCTTGCCGGCGCCCATGAAGCCGATGAATACAAGCGCCGGTTTCAAGATGTTTCCGGCCGCCCCCGGACGCGGAAGCGCGGACGCGAGATCTCCGGTGACGATGAGCGCGTCCGCGCGAGAGCAGAGGAGGCGGCCATTATCTGAAGTCGATGCGCTGCTTGTACGCCTCGACTGCGGCGAGCACGTCGTCGATGTGGTCGCCGCCGAACTTCTCGCGGTAGCAGCGGGCGAGGACCAGGCAGACCATCGCCTCGGCGACCACGGCGGCGGCGGGGACGACAGTCGAGTCGGTGCGCTCCCGCAGCGCCTGGGTCGGCTCCTTGGTCTCCGTGTCGACCGAGCGCAGCGGCTTGGTCAGAGTCGAGATCGGCTTGATCGCCGCCCGTACCGAGAGCGGCAGCCCGTTGGTCATGCCGCCCTCCAGCCCGCCGGCATGGTTGGTCTCGCGGTGGTAGCCGCGCTGCGGCGACCAGAAGATCTCGTCGTGGGCCTCAGAGCCGCGCCGCCCGGCGACATCCCACGCCTCTCCGATCGAGACCCCCTTCACCGACTGGATCGAGGCGACCGCGCCGGCCAGCTGTCCGTCGAGGCGCTCTTCCCAAGAGATATGGGACCCCAGCCCCGGGACCAAGCCGAAGACCTTCACCTCGAAGGTGCCGCCGAGGCTCTCGTTCTCCTTGCGCAGTCGGTTGATCTCCTCGACCATCGCGGCGCTCGCCTCGGGGTCGAGGCAGCGGACCGGGTCCTCGTCGACGCCCTCGAAGTCGGCGGGCCCCAGGTCCGGTCGCTCGGGAGTTTTCACCGAAGCGATCTGGGTGACGTGGCTGTGGACGCTCACCCCGAGCGCGCCGAGGAAGCCGCGGGCAACGGCGCCGGCGGCGACCCTCGCCGCGGTCTCGCGAGCGCTCGCCCGCTCGAGGACGTTGCGAATGTCGGCATGGTTGTACTTCTGGGCCCCGACCAGGTCGGCGTGGCCGGGTCGCGGCAGGTGGACCTCGTCCGGCTCGAACCCCTCGACCGGCCATGGGTTCATACGGTCTTCCCAGTTGGAGTAGTCGCGATTGGCGACCAGGACCGCGATCGGGCTGCCGAGGGTGCGCCCGTGGCGCACGCCGGAGCGAACCTCGACCGTGTCGGTCTCGATCTTCATGCGCCCGCCGCGGCCATGGCCGAGCTGGCGGCGCGCCATGTCGCGGTCGAGCGCCTCCCGTTCGAGCTCGAGGCCCGCCGGCATCCCCTCGACGACCGCGACCAGGCCCGGACCGTGCGACTCGCCCGCGGTCGTGAAGCGAAAGCGGCTGCTCATGGCCGAGAGGCTATAGGCGGGCAGCGGCTCGCATCGTGTCGAGCGGCGGCTCCCTGCCGGTCCAGATGCGCAGCGAGTGGGCGCCCTGGCGCACGAGAACCTCGAGCCCGTCGACCGTCCGTGCACCCGCGGCGCCGGCCGCCGCCAGGAAGGCGGTGGGCTCCGCGCCGTAGACCATGTCGACAACGACCTGCTCCGCCGTGAAGGCCTCGGCACGCAGCGGCAGCTCGGCGAACGGGTCCTCGCCATGCAGGCCGACCGCGGTCGAGTTGACGACGATCCGATAGGCGGAGGGGTCGGGCGCGGCGACCGGCTGGCCGCCGAGCTCTTCGCAGAGGTGCCGCGAGCGCAGCTCAGTCCTGTTCCAGACCTCGACCTCGGCGCCCTCGCGGAGCAGTGACCAGACGATCGCCCGCGCCGCGCCCCCCGCCCCGAGGACGAGCGCCCGCTTCCCAAGCGGGGGCTCCGGCAGCGCGTCGAGCAGCCCCTGAGCGTCGGTGTTGTCGGCTTGGATCTCGCCGTCGGCGAAGCTGAGCGTGTTGGCGGCGCCGATCTCCCGCGCCGTCTCGGTGAGCGAGTCGGCGAGGGCCAGCGCGGCCCCCTTATGCGGCACGGTCACGTTGGCGCCGACGAAGCCCTCTCCCGGCATCGCCCGCACCCGCGCCTCGAACTCGTCCGGGCTCGCCTCGATCGCCTCGTAGGTCCATTCGTCAGCTAGACCAAGCTCGGCGAGCGCCGCGTTCTGCATCGCCGGCGAGCGCGAGTGTGAGACTGGATAGCCCAGCACCGCCAGCCGCTTCACCGTCGCCGCCTCATTCCGGGCAGGTGTCGGGGGACTCGCCCCCGGCCGCTTCGCGCGCTTCGTTGTAGCGCGCTTCGTCGGCGAAGAACTCCTCTTCGCTGGAGGAGAAGGCGTGCTCGCCGCAGGTGCCCGGCTTGACGACGTAGAAGAGGTAGTCGACCCTCGCCGGCCGGGCCGCCGCCTCGATCGAGGCGAGGCCGGGATTGCCGATCGGCCCCGGCGGCAGGCCGGTGTTGAGCCGCGTGTTGTACGGGGACTCGATCGCCAGCTCCGATTCGCTCAGCGGCTCGGTGTAGTTGCCGGTGGCGAAGCGGATCGTCGCGTCGATTCCCAGTGGCATCCCGTCGCTGAGGCGGTTGTAGATGACGGCGGCGACCAGCGGCCGCTCGCTTTCGAGCTGCGCCTCCTCCTCGACCATCGAGGCGATGATCAGCACGTCGTAGGTGGTGAGGTTCTTCGAGCGCGCGTAGCCCATGTCGACGCCGGCGATTCGTCGCTTGAAGTCTTCGAGCTGGAGCTGGACGAGGTCGGACACGGGCGCCCTCCGCCGCAGCTCGAACGTGTCGGGGAAGAGGAATCCCTCGAGGTCCTGGGCGTTCGCGCCTCCGTAGCGAGCCGGCTTCAGGTAGGGCGAGCTGACGCTCGCCGCCATGTAGTCGCCGCGTAGGCCCGCTTCCTCGGCGAGCTCGGCCGTCTGGGCGCGGGAGAGGCCCTCGGGGACGGTCAGCGTGATCGTGCGCAGCGGCGCCACGGGCGCTGGCGCAGGATCGTCCCGATCGAGATAGCGGTACCCCGCGAAGGCGGCCGCCGCGCCCAGCAGGAGGAGGCCGAGGGCGAGGGTGACGAGGACCCGCCGGCCGCGGCGACTGCTCGCCGGCCGGTAGGGCGGCGGTGGCGGCAGAGGCGCGTCGTCGTCCCACGGGTCCTCGCGCCCGCGTCGTCTTTCCTCGCGCTCGCGGCGACGACGCTCGCGCTCCTGCGCCTCCGGGTCCTCCTCGGCGAAGGGGTCGCCGAGCCAGTCGTCACTCATCGTCGGGTGAGCTCTCTTCGATCGGGGTGCGGCTGGCCAGGTAGGCCTCCAGCAGGTGCGCGGCGGCCAGGGAGTCCGGCGCCGCGGTCGCCCCGCCACGCCTGCTGGCGTCAGCCATCCGCGTCGTCAACCGCTCGTCGTAGGTCTCGACCGGCACGTCGAGCATCGCTTCCAGTTCCCCGCAGAAGGTCCGCGCGAGTCCCGCCTGGGCGCCCTCCTCGCCGCTGAGGTGGAGGGGAAGCCCGACCACCACCCGCTCGACCCCGTACTGGCGGACCAGCTCGACGACGGCGCGTGGCTCGGGCGGCTCGATCAGCGGCAGCGGCGTCGCCAGCGTGCCGCTCGGGTCAGACATCGCGCAGCCGATGCGGGCGGTGCCATGGTCGAGCGCCAGCACCCGCACTACGCCAGCCCCTTCTCGAGCGCCTTGCGGGCCGCGGCCAGCGCCTCGTCGAGCTTGGCCGGATCCTTGCCGCCCGCCTGCGCCATGTCGTCGCGACCGCCACCCCCGCCGCCGACGATCGGGGCGACCTCGCGGATCAGCCCAGCGGCGGAGAGGCCGCGGGCGACGGCCCCCTTCGAGACCAGGGCGACCAGCGCGACCTTGCCGCCGTCAGCGCCTCCGACGATCACTGCGGAGTCGCCGCCCAACCTCGACTGGACGCGGCTGGCCATGTCAAGCAGCTGCTTCTGATCGGCGAGCGCGGCGCGGCCGGCGACCACTCCGACCCCGTCGATTTGCGCGGCCTCGGCCGCCAGCCGCTCGGCGTCCGCAGCCAGCTGCTCTTTCGCAGCCTGCTTGGCGCCCTCGCCGGCCTCGCGCAACCGCTCCGCCGCCCGCCGGGCGCCGGCGACCGGGTCCTGCGGGGAACCGAGCAGCTCCCCCACCTCGTCGAGCCGCTGCTCGCGCTCGCGGAACCAGTCGATCGCCGCCGGTCCGGTGACCGCCTCGATCCGCCGCACATTGGCGGCGCTCGAACCCTCGGAGACGATCTTGAAGATGCCGACCTCCGCGGTGTTTGAGACGTGCGTGCCGCCGCAGAGCTCGCGTGAAACTCCATCGACCTCGACCACCCGCACCCACTCGCCGTATTTCTCGCCGAATAGAGCCATCGCGCCGAGCTTCTCGGCCTGCTCGCGCTCCATCTCCAGCCAGCGGACGGCGCGACTTACCTTTATCCACTCGTTGACACGGTCCTCGACCGCGCGTAGCTCCGATCGGCCCAGGGCCTGGCCGTGGGTGAAGTCGAAGCGCAGCTTGTCGGGCCGCACCGCCGAGCCGGCCTGTCGGACGTGGTCGCCGAGCCGCTCGCGCAGCGCCGCATGCAGGAGATGCGTCGCCGTGTGGTTTCGCATCGTCGCGTGGCGGGTCTCGTGGTCGACTACGGCCTCGACTGCCGTCCCCGCATCCGGGGAGGGAGCCTCGACCTCCAGCGCTTGATCGTCCGCGACCCGATAGACGTCGACGACCCGAGCCTCTCCCCCCTCCCAGCGCAATACGCCGGCGTCGGCTACCTGGCCGCCGCCCTCGGCGTAGAAGGGGCTCTCCTCGAGCTTGACGAGGGCGCGCCCGTTCTCCGGCTCGGCGGCGGCGACCCCGGTCGTCGCGCGAAGGGTCTCGTAGCCGACGAAGCGAGCCGGCGGCGCCGCGCCGGCGAACGCGATCACCTTCTCGTGGCGGTCCTCGGAGCCGTGCGCGGTGGCCGCGCCCATTCGCGCCCGCTGGCGCTGCTCCTCCATCAGCTCCTCGAAGCCGGCGTCGTCGACCGCCAGGCCCTGCTCGGCGAGCAGCTCCTTGGTCAGGTCGTAGGGGAAGCCGTAGGTGTCGTGCAGCTTGAAGGCGTCCGCCGCGTCGATCCACGAGGTGCCGGCCTGCTTGGCCTCGCCGACCAGCAGCTCGAGCAGCTCGCTGCCGCGCTCCAGGGTGCGGCCGAAGCTCTCCTCCTCGTCGCCGACCCAGCGGGCGATCGTCTCGCGCTGCTCGGCCAGCTCCGGGTAGGCGTCGGCCATGGTCTCGATCGTCCGCTCGGCGAAGCGGCCCAGCCACGGCGCCTCGAGCCCCAGCGTCCGCCCCTGCTGGATCGCGCGGCGCATGATCCGTCGCAGGATGTAGCCGCGATCCTCGTTGGATGGCACGACCCCGTCGGCGATCAGGAAGGCCGCGCCGCGGGAATGGTCGGCGACAATCCGCATCGCGCGCATCACCGCGCCGTCCTCGTCGTAGCGCCGGCCCGAGAGCTGCTCGGCCAGCTCGACCAGGGGCCGCATCAGGTCCGTCTCGAAGACCGACGGCACGCCCTGCAGGATCGCCGCCATACGGTCGAGGCCCATGCCGGTGTCGATGTTGCGCATCGGCAGCTCGGTGAGCGTCCCGTCCTCGGCCAGGTCGTAGGTCATGAAGACGTGGTTCCAGAACTCGAGGAAGCGGTCGGTATCGTCGCCGGGGCGCTCGTCCGGCCCGCCGAAGTCCTCGCCGCGGTCGAGGTAGAGCTCTGAGCAGGGGCCGCAGGGGCCGGCCGGCCCTGCCTGCCAAAAATTGTCGGCGCGGCCGAGGCGGACTATTCGCTCGTCCGGCATCCCCACCGAGCGCCAGATCTCGATCGCCTCCTCGTCCGGCCCCAGCCCGAGCTCCTCGTCACCGCCGAAGACGGTGGCCCAGATGCGCTCGTGGTCCATGCCGAAGCCCTCGGTGGAGAGTTCCCAGCCCCAGGGAATCGACTCCTCCTTGAAGTAGTCGCCGAAGCTCCAGTTGCCGAGCATCTCGAAGAAGGTGAGGTGGCGGGCGGTGTTGCCGACCTCCTCGATGTCGGTCGTGCGGAAGCATTTCTGCACGTCGGCGAGGCGGGGCGCCGGCGGCTCCTCACGGCCCAGGAAATATGGCTTGAACGGCTGCATGCCGGCGGTGGTCAGCAGGACCGAGGGGTCGTGCACCGACGGCACGAGCGAAGCCGACGGCACGATGCGATGACCCCGCTCCGCGAAGAACGAGAGGTAGGTGTCGCGGATCTCCTTCGCCTTCATGGAAGGCAGCCTAAGACAGCGCCCCAAGACAGCGCTGACGCATGCGGCTCCCGGCCGTTTGAAGCGCTAGACCCGATGGCCCTAACCTTGACTGGATGGCTTTGCATGCGAGGACGCAGAGCAGATGACGGAAGCTGCCGCCTCGGGCCCCTCAAGGGGCCGGGTGGCCGGGCTCACGCTGCGCGGTCCGGCGCGACTGCTTTCCGACGAGCGGCTTGCCCGCCGAGCGACGAGCGGCGACGAGCGATGCTTCGAGGAGATCTTCCGGCGCTACCACCAGGACCTCTACCGCTTCTGCCTGGCGACCGTCTCCAATCCACACGACGCCCAGGAAGCGCTCCAGAACACGATGGTCAAGGTGATGCGAGCGCTGCCGGGCGAGCAACGCGAGATCAAGCTGAAGCCGTGGCTGTTCCGGATCGCCCGCAACGAGGCGGTGGAAACGCTGCGCAGGCGCCGCGACACGGTGGAGCTGGGCGACGACCGGATTGCGATGCCGGGCGAGCTGACCGACGCGGCCGATGCCCGCGAGCGGCTGCGGGAGCTCTTTTCCGACCTCGCGGAGCTGCCCGAGCGGCAGCGATCGGCGTTGGTCATGCGGGAGCTGGCCGGACTCGAGTTCACGGAGATCGGCGAGGCGTTCGGAACGAGTGCCGCGGTGGCGCGGCAGACGCTCTACGAGGCGCGCCAGAGCTTGCGCCAGATGGACGAGGGACGTGAGATGAGCTGCGCGCAGGTGCGAAAGGCGATCTCTGACGCGGACGGCCGCGTGACCCGTCGGAGGGGTATCCGAGCCCACCTGCGCGACTGCGCCGGCTGCCGAGCGTTTCGCGACGACATCGCGCGGCGCCATCAGGACTTTGCCGCCGTGGCAGCTCTGCCCGCGGCCGTCTCGGTGGGCCTGCTGCAGGGCCTACTGAGCGGCCAGGCGAGCAGCGCGGCCGTTGCCGCCGGCGCTGGCGGCGCGAGCAGCGGTGGGATCGGGGCGACGGTTGGCATGGGAGCCGGCAAAGCGGTCGCTGGCTCGGCGCTGGTCAAGTCGGCGGCGACCGTGGCGGTCGTGGCGGCGGTCGGCGCCGGCGCCGCCGACCGGGGTGGCCTAATCGACCTGCCGCGGCCGGGAGGCGACAAGGGAGCGGCGACCCCGCGAACGGGCGCCGAGAGTGCTTCCGACCGCTCCAGCGCGGCTGGTGCTGCCGACTCTGCGAAGAGCGCGGCCGATGGTCGCGCGAGATCGGCTGACGTCGCTTCGGCCGGTGGCCGCAGGGCCGGGAGCGGCCGGGGCAAGCCGGCCTCGAACCGCGCGGTCAAAAAGGGTGCCCGGCCGCCGAAGCGAGCCAACGGCCGGCCGCCCCACGCCGGCAAGCCCTCCCACGCTTCGCGGGGTAAGCGGGCTGTACCGCCACGGCCCGACGGGGCAGGCAACGCAAGGAATGTCGCCCCCAGCCCGCCCCGTGGGACCCCGGCGGCGCAGAAACCGTCGACTTCGCCGGGACGAAAGCCCTCCACGGTGCCGTCGGCCGGAACCCCTCCCACCGCGCCGCCGGGCAAGAACGCAACCCCGCCGTCCTCTGCCCCGCCTGCCTCTGGCGACGCTTCGGTGCCGCCCCCGGCCGCCCCGGTGCCGCCGATCCCAGCTCCGTCGGCAAAGGGAACTGCGCCCTCCAACAAGCGGCCAGCGCCACCGCCCGCCGACTAGGTTACGCCTGACGATCCGGGCTAGACGCCGTTTTTTTCGACGGAGTGAGCCGGTGGGCATACCGCCCGCTGGGACGAACCACCAAGGAGGCAGGTATGAAGCTGTATATCCGAACCGCGCTTGCCACCGGCGCACTCGCGCTGGCAGCAGCTCCCGCTACGGCCGGCGCCGTCGACTACACGCCGGCCGAGCCGAAGCCCCCCAAGACCAAGCCGGCGCCGCCCGAGCACGCCAAAGCCCACGGCAAACGCTGTCAGGGCAAAAGCAAGAAACACGTGAAAGGCGAGCAGGGGACCGAGTTCAGCCGCTGCGTGAAAGCCCTCGCGAAAGCCGAGGACCACCCCAAAATGCATCCGCGCAAAGCGTGCAAAGGGCTGAGCAAGAAGCATGAGAAAGGCGAGAAGGGGACCGAGTTCTCGCGCTGCGTGAAAGAGGTAGCCCAGCTGCGCCGGGAAGAACGGCGCAAAGCGCGCGAAGAGGCGGCTGCCGCTTAAGAGGGTCTAACGGCTCGACTCGATGGTGCCGTGGCCGACGATCGTCTCGCCGGCCATGAGCACCGCCGTCTGCCCCGGGGCCGCACCGGCGAACGGCTCGGCAAGCTCTACCTCGAGCGCCGTGTGGCGACCGGGCCGGGCGTCTAGGCGCTCAGCCGCTACCGGTCGCGCCCGGTAGCGGAGCCTGACCGCGTCGACCGTCGCGCCGTCGCGGTGCAGGACCGCATCGCGGACCCGGACGGCGCGGATATCGACGTCGTCGCGGGTGCCGACCGTGATCGTGTTCGCCTCGGCGTCCCTGGCCAGCACGTAGAGCGGCTCGTCGGCGGAGACGCCGATCCCCCGCCGCTGGCCGACCGTGAAGTTGTGGTGGCCGCGGTGGCGGCCGATCTTGCGCCCGCTGCGGTCGAGCACCGCTCCCTCGCGTTCGCGAAGGCCGCCGTGGCGCCGCAGGAAGCGCGCCTTCCCCTGCCCGGCGAGGAAGCAAAGGTCCTGGCTCTCTGGCTTGCGGGCCACCGCGAGGCCGTGCCGGGCGGCGATCTCGCGCACCTGCGGCTTGGTGAGTTCGGTGAGGGGGAAGCTGAGTCGCTTCAGCAGCGCGGTTGGGAGCGCCGCCAGCATGTAGCTCTGGTCCTTGTTGCGGTCCGCCGCGGCGGCGAGCAGCGGCCCTTCCTCGTCCTCGACGATGCGAGCGTAGTGGCCGGTGACCAGGTACTTCGCGCCAAGCCGCTCGGCGAGGTCAACCATCGCGGCGATCCGCACCTCGCCGTTGCAGACAATGCACGGGTTGGGGGTGGCGCCGGCGCCATAGCCGGCCAGGAAGGCGCCGACGACACGACGCCGGAACTCCTCCTCGAGGTCGAGCGTCAGGTGGGGGACGTCGATCGAGTGGGCGACCGCGCGCGCGCCAAGCACCGCCTCGGGCGAGCAGCACGCCTTGGCCCCATCCGTCTCCGGATCGGCCCAGAGCTTCAGCGTCACGCCGAGCACCTCGGCGCCGCGCTCGCGCTCGAGCAGCGCCGCGACGGCGCTGTCGACGCCGCCCGACATGGCGACGAGGACGCGATCGCGCGCGCCGGGCGACGGCGCGGCGGCGAGCCGCTCCTCGGACGCGGCCGCGGTGGCGAGCGCCCGGTGCAGGGCATCGGCAGCGAGCTGGGCGGCGTGGCGCTTGGCCGGCGTGAGACCGCCGATCTCCTCATCTACCTGGTCGCTGCCGATCCGGGCCGCGGCGAGCACCGGCTCGCCGTCGACCATCTCCGCGACAGCCGCCGTCGCGGCCCGCGTCGCACCGCAGCCCTCGGCGTCGAAGCTGACCGCCTCGATCCGGCCGTCGCGCAGGACCAGCGAGAGCCGCGCCAGGTCGCCGCAGGCGGCACCGCCGGCGGCCCCCGTGAAGGCGCCGGGCTCGGGAGGACCACGCCGGGAGTCGTCCCTGAGATAAGTCTCCAAGATCTCTCTATTCATCTCTTTCGAAAGTATGAACCTGTCGAGGGAGGGCGCGGTGCGCGGCTGGCGAGTCCGCCACCGCCAGACGCGTGCCCCGCCTGACCGAGCCAGGTTCAAAAAAGGGCTCCAGCCCGCCGCTACCGCCCCTGGCTTTGATCCCTTACAGAGAAGGGTGGGTGCCTACTCGCAACCCCACGGGATTGCAAGAAATCGGCCCCCGAGCCGTTTGTGTTGGGTCAAACGTTGGAGCGGCTCGCGCACGGGCTCGAGCCAGGGATCAACCGTACCACCGGGGGTCAGTCCAGGTCTAGATTGCTGAGCAACAGCTCCGCCTCGCTCCAATCTTCAGGCCGGACGCGCAGCGCGACGTCGCCCCGCCCGAAGCGGTCAAGCGGCCAGTCTGAGGTGAGGACGGCCTCGATCCCAGCCTCGGTGATCGCCTGGTGCCAGGCCCGCGCCGTCCCGGCGTCGCCGAAATCGCGCACAACGTCCCAGCTGTCAAAGCGGGGCTCGTCGACGTGGATCGGGGTCTTGCTCGGCCCCGGCGCGAAGGCTCGTCGCAGGCGGTCGCTCAGGCTCATCGCCGTATGTTGACCGGTCTCGGTCAGTGACCGGCTAGACCCGGTTTGTGGAGCGCGATGCCCAGCTCTTTGAGCTGCATCTGCTCGACCGGGGCGGGCGCGCCGGTCAGCAGGTCGGCCCCGGAGGCCGTCTTCGGGAAGGCGATCACGTCGCGGATCGAGTCCAGGCCGGCAAGCTTCTGCACGACGCGATCGAGCCCGTAGGCGATGCCGCCGTGGGGCGGCGCGCCGTAGCTCAGGGCCTCCAGCAGGAAGCCGAAACGGGCCTCGGCTTCGGCGGCATCGATGCCCAGGGCCGCAAAGACAGCCTGCTGGACGTCGGCGCGGTGGATACGGATCGAGCCGCCGCCCATCTCCTGACCGTTCCAGACGAGGTCGTAGGCGAGCGCCCGGGCCTCGCCGGGCCGGTCGGGGTCGAGCTCGCCGGCCGGCGCCGTGAACGGGTGGTGGAGCGGGTCCCAGCGATTTCCAGCCGAGTTCCACTCCATCAGCGGCCAGTCGACGATCCAGACCAGCCGCTGCTCGTCAGCGGGGATCAGCTCGAAGCGCTCCGCCAGCTCCACCCGCAGCTGCCCGAGGACGGCGTCGGCGATGCGCCGCTGGTCGGCGACGAGGAGCAGGAGGTCGCCCTCCTCGGCGTCGAGCTGCCCGTTCAGCTCGCGCAGCTCCCCCTCGGAGAGGAACTTCGCGGTCGGCGAACGCCAGCCGTCGCCCTCGCGGAAGGCCCAGACCAGCCCTTTGGCGCCGAGCTCCTGGGCGCGCGAGATCAGGCCGTCCAGCTCGGAGCGCGGCAGCTCGCGCCGCCCCGCGTTGAGCCCGCGCACCGCCCCGCCCGAGGCGATCGCACCGCTGAAGACCTTGAACTCGGTTCCCGCGAGCGCCCCCGAGAGGTCGACGAGCTCGAGGCCGAAGCGCAGGTCGGGTCGGTCGGTGCCGAAGCGGTCCATCGCCTCGTCGTAGGCGAGACGCTGGATGGGCAGGTCCAGCGCCGGCCCACCGACCCGATCGAAGACGTGGGAGAGCAGCCGCTCGTTGACCGCGATCACGTCGTCGACGTCGACGAAAGACATCTCGATGTCGAGCTGGGTGAAGTCCGGCTGGCGGTCGGCGCGCAGGTCCTCGTCACGGAAGCAGCGGGCGACTTGGTAGTAGCGCTCGAAGCCGGCGACCATCAACAGCTGCTTGAAGAGCTGCGGCGATTGCGGCAGGGCGTAGAAGGAGCCGCGCTGCAGGCGGCTGGGAACGAGGAAGTCGCGAGCGCCCTCCGGAGTGGAGCGGGTCAGCACCGGGGTCTCGATGTCGAGAAAGCCCTCACCGTCGAGGAACTCGCGCATCGCGGCGGTGACCCGATGCCGCAAAACCAGCGCCTCGCGCATCGGCTCGCGGCGCAGGTCGAGATAGCGATGTCGCAGGCGGGCGTCCTCCCCGACCTCACCGGAGAAGCCCTCGACCTGAAACGGCGGCGTCTCGGCATCGGCGAGCAACTCAGCGCCGCTGACCCGCAGCTCGAACTCGCCGGTCGACAGCTCCCGGTTGACGGTCTCCTCCGAACGTCGCACCACCGTCCCGACCGTGCTGACCACGTCCTCGGCCCGCAACCGATGGCCCAGCTCCAATGCCTCGCCCGCCGTGTCCGGATGGAAGACGAGCTGGACGATGCCGGTCCGATCGCGCAAATCGATGAAGATCAGCCCACCGTGGTCGCGGCGGCGGTGGACCCAGCCGGCGACCCGTACCTCGGCCTCTACCCGATCGCCGAGCACCTGGCCGCACCAGGTATCGCGGTAGCGGTTCGCGTCGATCGCTGGGAAAGGTTGGCTCATCGGCCCCGGCAGTCTTTCACCGCCGACTACTTCGCAAGCTCGTCGAGGACGTTGCCGGGCGCGACCGGCCGCTGGTCGCCGCTCTCCATGTCGCGCAACTGCAATGAGCCGTCGGCCTCGAGGATCAGCACGTGCCGGGCGCCGATCCGGTTCGCGTGCTTGAGCTGGCCCTTCAGCCCGCGCCCCGCCAGGTCCACCTCCGCGGAGAGGCCCGCGTGGCGCAGCTCGACCGCCAGCGCGAGCGCCCGCTGCCGCTGGTCCTCGTCGGCCGCCGCGAGAAAGGCGTCGCGGTGTCCGGGTGCCCCCTCCTCGCCCATCGCCAGCATGATCCGCTCGATTCCGGCTGCCCAGCCAATCGCCGGCGTCGACGGCCCGCCGAGCTGCTCGATCAGCCCGTCATAGCGGCCGCCTCCACCCACCTCCGACTGCGCCCCCAGCGCCGGGCAGACGAAGGAGAAGATCGTGCGGGTGTAGTAGTCGAGCCCACGCACGAGGGTCGGGTCGATCTCGTAGGGGGTGCCGGCCGCCTCCAGATGGGAGCGCACCGCGGCGAAGTGACCGGCGTCCTCGCCGTCGAGTCGATCGACGATCGTCGGCGCCCCGGCCATCACACCCCGCGTCCCCTCGTCGTCGGCGTCGAAGGCGCGAAGCGGGTTGAGGTCGATCCGATCGCGCACCTCCCTGGAGAGGTCGGCCTCGTTCGCGCGCAGGTAGGACTTCAGCTCCTCCAGGTACTCCCTGCGGGCCTCGAATGAGCCGAGGCTGCCGAGGCGCAGCTCGACGCCGGGTACGCCGAGCTCGGTCAGGAGGTCGGAGAGCAGCATGATCGCCTCCGCGTCTGCCAGCGGCGAGTCGCTGCCGATCGTCTCCAAGCCGACCTGGTGGAACTGGCGGTAGCGCCCGGCCTGGGGTCTCTCGTGGCGGAAGAACGGGCCGCGGTAATAGAGCTTCACCGGCTGCGCCTGCTTGTGCATGCCGTGCTCGAGGTAGGCGCGGCAGATCGGCGCCGTCCCCTCCGGGCGCAGGGTGAGGCTGCGGCCGCCCTTGTCCTCGAAGGTGAACATCTCCTTCTGGACGACGTCGGTAGAGCGGCCGACGCCACGCTCGAACAGATCGGTGTCCTCGAAGATCGGCGTCGCGATCGGTTCGTAGCCGGCCCGGCTGAGGGTCGTCACCGCGACCGATTCGACCCGGCGGCGCAACCGTTTCTGGGCAGGCAGCACGTCGAAGGTCCCCCGCGGCGCCTGGTAGGAGGCCCTTGCCATAGCGGCTGCGAGCTTAGGCGAGCGCGGTCAGGAAAGGATTGGTCGCCTGCTCGGCGCCGAGCGTCGTCGTCCCCATGTGGCCGGGGTAGACGGCCGTCTCCGACGGGTGGGAGTCGAGCAGCTCGCTGATCGAGCGCAGCAGGGTCGGCCCGTCCCCACCGGGTAGGTCGACTCGGCCAACCGAGCCCTGGAAGAGGACGTCGCCCGAGAAGAGCGCGGCCTCGTCGCGAACCGAGTAGGTGACGTGGCCGGGGCTGTGACCGGGAGTGAAGAGAACGTCGATCGTGAGGCCGGCGAGCTCGAGCGTCTCGCCGCCCTTCACCGTCTCGTCGGCCTCGTAGCTCTCATAGGGCCCGATGCCCGGGAAGGGAACGTAGGCCATGACGTCGGCGAGCACCGGCACCTCGAGCTCCGGGCAGTAGACCGGCGCCCCGGTCGCCGCGGCGAGCGGCGCCACGGCGCCGACGTGGTCGAAGTGGCAGTGCGTGAGGAGGATGGCGTCGACCGCGATTCCCATCCGCTCGACGGTCGCGAGGATCCGCTCCGCCTCCTCGCCGGGATCCACGACGAGCCCATGGTCGGAGCCCTCGGCCCGGAAGACGAAGCAGTTCTCGGCGATCGGCCCGACCGTCAGCATCTCGACCTCCAGGCTCACTTCTCCTCCTGGGCGCGGATCCGCGCCCGCTCGCGCCGTCGCCACAGCATCGTGTCCATGTAGTAGCCGGCGGGCACGTAGAAGACGAGCATCAGCGCGCCGAGGCCCAGCGCGGCGCCGAGCGGGCGGCCGAAGAGCAGCACGAGGAGAAGGGTGAAGATCGCCGCGGCGACGACCGCGCGGACGACCGCGCTGCGCCAGGTCGGCGGCGCGTCCAGGCGCGAAGCGGGGCGCTTGCCCCGCGAGGCGCGAGCGCGTGCCTTGGCCTCCTCCCGACTGCGCGGCCGGCCGGCGCGCCGGCTTGGATCGACGCGGCCCCCTTGCGTACCCCGGTGCTTGCGGCGGCGCTTCTTCCTCGTCTGGGCCACGAGACGGAATCTAGCGGGCGACGCGCAGGAGGCCCTTCTAGGACAGGGAGGCGAGGCGTCGCTCGATCGTGTGCAGCGCCGGATCGAAGCCGCGAATCGGGACCTCGGGCGGATAGCCGGCGAGGGCACCCTCGGGGATCAGCCCGATCAGCTCTGCCTCCACGGGCTCCGCGCCGAGC
This sequence comes from Solirubrobacterales bacterium, assembly GCA_036276735.1. Classification (GTDB taxonomy): domain Bacteria; phylum Actinomycetota; class Thermoleophilia; order Solirubrobacterales; family 70-9; genus VRUE01. The sequence goes on from DASUOH010000023.1 coordinate 46,095, forward strand.
GACGCCCCCAGGCTGCGCACGCGCTCGACCACCTCGCCGAGCGGCACCGCCAGCGGGTCGTGCACGTTGGTCGAGACCTGGGTGCGGCCGTTGGAGAGGGGCAGGCCGATCGCACGGACACCCGGCAAGCCACCGCCTGACTCGCGCAGCCCCGCGGCGACGGCGCGCGCCGCCTCGAGGTCGTCGCTGTCGAGCTCGACGTTGAAGGCCCCGAGCGGCGGCCGCGCGGTGACCAGCGTCGCCCCGGCCCTGCGGTGGGGCAGCTCTGGGCCGCGGTCGGACCGCAGCTCTCCGGCCTCCATCCGCAACCACAGCTCGGCTAGGCCGCCGTTCCGAAAGTAAGCGCGCTCGGCCCGCGCCGGGCCGCTCGCCAGCTCCCCGTAGAGGAAAACCGGGACGCCGAGCGCACCGATCGCTCCGGCCACCTCCAGGGCAAGCTCTCGAGCCGCTGCTCGGTCGGTCGGGTCGAGCCAGACGACCGGGCAGACGTCGAGGGCGCCGATCGCCGGGTGCACCCCCGCGTGATCGGTCATCTCGATCGACTCGACCGCCTGCTCGGCGCCGCGGCGGAGGCTCTCGAGCAGCTCGACCGGCGAGCCGGCGAGCGTCAGCACGGTGCGGTTGTGGTCGGCGTCGGAGTGGCGGTCGAGCAGCCGTGCGGACGAGGCGAAGGCGTCCTCCAGGGCCGTGATCCGCTCGCCGTCGCGCCCCTCGGAGACGTTGGGGACCGAGAGCAGCGGCGCCGCCACGCTCAGACGATCAGCTCGCCGGCCTCGACCAGCGTCGCCCCGTCGACCTCGACGGTCGGCTCGAGCACTACGCAGTCGAGGTGGACCGGCACCTGCACGGTGCCGCCGATCGCCGCCGAGGCGCCGAAAGCGACGTGGGCGGTGCCGAGAATCTTCTCGTCCTCGAGGATGTTGCCGGTCACGATCGCCTCTTCGTTGGTGCCGATCCCGAGCTCGGCGACGTTCGTTCCGTCCTGCCCGTGCGCCGTCAAGAGCTCCATCAGCTGGGCGCCCTCGCGACCGGTCGCCTCAACCAGGTGGCCGTCCTCGACGGTCAGCTCGACCGGCGTTTCCAGCTTGCCGATCCCGGCGATCGAGCCATCGACCACGAGCGTGCCCTCGGCGGTCCCCTCGAGCGGAGCGATGAACGCCTCGCCGCACGGCACGTTGCCGAAGGCGCCGCGCTTGCTCAACGCCCCGGCGTCGACGATCGCGGTCCGATCGCCAAGCCCGATCCGCAGGTCGCTGCCCTGCGGCGAGGTGATTCGCGCCTCGGACCCCATGCCGAGGGCGCGGCCGATCGCGTTACCCCTTTTTCGCAGCAGCTTCATGTCGGCACCCATCACGCGCGCCAGCATCTCCTCGGTGACGCCGGGCATCGAGGCGACCCGCACGCCGGCTTCACTGGCGGCGCGCCGCGCTTCGGTATGGGAAAGCGACTGGATGGTCGGTGCGATCACGACGGCGACCGCCAGCATCGCCGCGGCCACGGCCTGCGGCGGCTCGGCGGCGTGCGATTCGCGCTCCGAGATCACCGCCAGGGTCGCTTCGCCGCCCTCCCCCTGCGCGTGGATTCGCAGCAGGGCGCCGAGCTGTTCGGTGCTCGGGTTGCAGACGACCAGGACCTCCTCCCCGGGCTGGAGACCGAGGCAGTCGCGGATAACCGCCGTCACCGCCCTATCCAGCGCTCCCGTCGTCATGCCCGACAAGGCTAGCCGCCCTTCCGACCGATTGGCCCCGACATGCGCATCGATACCATTCCGTCCTCCCGCCGGAGTAGCTCAGCTGGTTAGAGCAGCGGAATCATAATCCGCGTGTCGGGGGTTCGAGTCCCTCCTCCGGCATCCGGGCACCGGTCTCGACCCCGGAGCGATCGACGTGGGCGATGGGCAAGACAGATGCCGGCGCAGCAAACCGTTCTCCCCCCGAGAGATGCTGCCGAAGGGCTGGATCGCGCAGGGCGGGGACGCCTTCGTCCGGGCGTTTTCGATGGTCGGGATCGCACAGCGCGATCTTTCCCCTCCCATCCAGCTCGTCTTCGACGACGTATGCGTCTTGATGATGTGGACGGCACTGCCGAGATTGGCTGTCGAGAACGCTCTCGAGATCCGCTCGAACGGAGAGGTGATCGTGAACCTCAATACGCCGGACGGAGCCGCCTCGCACGCGGAGGGACCCGTCGCTCTGTTCGTTGCGCACCCGGACCTGTCCGAGAACGCGGGCAAGGCGACCATTCGGACCGAAGAGGTCATTGCCCAGATCACGACCCTGGGGAGTCTCCTCCTCGCCTTCGAGCACCTCGAGGACTACTGGATCAAATTCCCGGGCGGCGCGCTATCAGGCGCTTCCCGCGTAATCCTCGATACGACGTGGTGGGAAGAGCCCAACCTGTCGAAGAACGCTCGAGACGGATGGCAGCTGGCGCAAGCGGCGATAGCGAGCTCCGCTGAGCCCGATCGGCTTCATCTGTCCCTGCGCTGGCTGGATGAGGCAAAACGAAGCGAGGCGACGGACGCTCTCCTCAAGCTGTGGTTCGCGCTCGAGATCTTGACGGGGACCTCCGATCGGAAGGCGGTGGCGAGGATCGATAGAGCGTTGAGCGCCGCCTATGAGATCAGCCGTGAGCAGGTCTCGTCGCAGTTCGGAATCGGCAGGATATTCGGGCTTCGATCGAAGATCGTCCACCACGGGCTTAAGGTTCACGTTCCAGGGCCCCTGCTGAACTATGTCGCCGGGATCTACGTCGACCTTCTGGTCTCACTGCTCGGGTTTCAGCTTGCCGGGCGGGCACGGGCTCGCTGCGAAGAGGCTGGCGGGATCGACAATCTGCTGCCGTCGGTGGTCGGTGGTCGGGCTGAGGAGAAAAACGCCGAGCGGGCGGCGGAAAAGGACCAGGAGCACGATGACGGCGAGGTCGGGCCTTTTCCCAGTCTCGGACGTGGCGCTTTCAACCTCGCCGCCGGCCCTTCGAAACCCTCGAGCGGACAGTAGACATCGTCCCCACGGCGGCCGGCGCTAAGGTCGCCGGTGAAGCCACGTCTCCCCCACACATGCACACCGTCAATCTGCGCTATTCCACGTCAGGCAACGCTGACGTCATCGACGTCACCGAGGCGACCGCTCGCTGTGTCGCCGACGCCGGCGTCACGGAGGGCCAGGCCCTGGCATTCGTGCGCGGCTCGACCGCGGCGATCGCGACGATGGAGTTCGAGCCGGGTGGCGTCCACGACCTGCGCGAGCTACTCGAGCGGTTGATCCCGACGCAGGGCGACTACGAGCACAACCGGCTCAACCACGACTCCAACTCGCACGCCCACCAGCGGGCGACGCTGGTCGGGCCTTCGGAGGCGGTGCCGGTCGTGGACGGGCGCCTGGCGCTCGGCACGTGGCAGCAGCTGGTGCTGATCGACTTCGACGACCGGCCGCGCGAGCGGACCGTGATCGTCCAGGTGCTCGGCTGAACTAGGTCGAACACTCCCGCCACACCGAACCTGCGGAATCGGCAGCAGCCGATGTCGGCCCGGCAGCGACTGGCCCCATCGCTTCCGGTGCGACTTTGCCGCACATATCGGGGATAACTCGCACCGGAAGCCAGCCGGGCCGCACGGGCGCTTCTTGGCCGTGCCAGCTACCTCCCGCCAGCTGGTCTCCCGGCACTCGCGACGCCTGGTTGTCGCATCGGCACGGTCGGAACGGGCTACGAGCAGGTCGATCTAGACAGGCCGTACGCCTGGGTTGGGATCGTTCAGAGCGTCGGCTGGGCGGCACCGGCGCCGGCCTGCCGCAACTCGTTGAGCGTCGCCTCCATCGACTCGACGTCGCAGGAGACCATCGAGGGCCATGACTTCTCGGGATGCTCGTCGAGCGTCTTGTAGCCGTTGCCGCTGATCACGGCGACGACGGTGTCGTCTGGGCCGAGCTTGCCCTCCTGGGCGAGCTTCATCGTCGCGGCGATCGTCGTGCCGCCGGCCGGCTCGGTGAGGATGCCCTCGGTGGCGCCGAGCAGGTCAAGTGCCTCGAAGATCTCGGGGTCGGTCGCGGTCGCGGCCGAGCCGCCGCGCGACATCACCGCGTCGACGACCAGCGGCCCGTCGCCGGGCGCTCCGATCGCCAGCGAGTGCGCCGCCGTGTGCGGCGTTTGCGGCTGGACCTCACCGCTGCCGTCGAGCACCGCGGTGGCGATCGGACCGCAACCCTCGGCCTGGGCGATGTGGATCTTGGTGGCGCCCGTCTCGGCCATGCCGATCGTCTCCATCTCCCCCAGCCCCTTGTGGACGCGCGAGGAGAGGGTGCCGCCGGCGGCCGGGATCACGAAGTGGTCGGGCGAGCGCCAGTCGAGCTGCTCGACCACCTCGTAGGCGGTCGTCTTGGCCCCCTCGGCGTAAAAGGGCCGCAGCGTGATGTTGGTGAACTGGATGCCGGTCGCCAGGGCCAGCTCGCGGCAGGCCCGGTTCGCTTCGTCGTAGTTGCCGTCGAGCTGGATCACCTGCGCGCCGAGCGCCCGGCAGGCTCGCGCCTTGCCCCGCTCCATGTTGCTCGGGTAGAAGACGTAGGCGGCGACGCCCGCCTTTGAGGCGAGTGAGGCGACCGAGGTGCCGACGTTGCCGGTCGAGACGCAGCCCATCTCGGTCTTGCCCAGCTCCAGCAGGCGCGCGACTGCCATCGAGACGACCCGGTCCTTGTAGGAGAGGCTGGGCCGCTGCGTGCTGTCGTCCTTGAGGTAGAGCTTGCGCAGGCCGAGCTCGGCGCCGAGCCGGTCGGCGTGGATCAGCGGGGTGCGACCGCTGTAGCGGCCGACCCGGGCCTTGGCGCGCGCGTCGACAATCGGCAGCAGCTCCTCGAAGCGCCAGATGTTCAGCTCACGCGCTTCGGCCGGTCGGTTACCGATTCCGCGCTCGGCGATGCGCGCCTTCGCCAGTTCGTAGTCGTAGTCGATGTCGAGTCCCTGGCCGCAGCCGAGGCACTTGAAGGTCGTATCGAGCAGGGGCAGCCGGAGCCCACAGTCACGGCAGACCAGCTCCGTCGCGCAGGAGCGGGTGCGCTGGTCGGCCGCGAGGCTCATCGCCCCAGACCGGCTTTCCGGGCTCGCGAAGGCAGGCCGCCGGCCTTGGCGAACCGCTTCCTCCTCTTCCCCGTTATCCGTCCAACCATGAGCGAGTTTGTATAGCAGATGCCAAGGTAGCGATCAATAAATCTAGACCGTGCTCTCATGCCGTGCCGGCGCCGGCCAGGGCGCACCAAGCTCCGCGCCTTCCTCAGCACCAAGCGCGATCAGCAACCGCTCGGCCGCGTGGGGGGCGAACGGCCAGAGAACCCGAGCGAGCAGTGCCAGCGCCTCCAGCAGCGCCTCGAAGTCCTGCCGGTCGAGCTGGCCGCGCCGCTTGACGATCCGCTTCTCGTAGTCCTGGATCCGCTCGAGGAGCCGGGTGACGTTGCGGACCGCCTTGTGCATCTGCAGCTCCTCGAGATCGGCGGTGATCCGCTCGACGCCGTTGTCGCACCATTTGCCGAGCCGCTCGCGCAGGAAGGCGGTATCCGCAGCCGCCTCAGCATCTCCGGCGGCATCGGCCGCGGCGGCAAGGCGCCCGTGCGTGTAGTCCCAGAGGTTGCGCAGGAAGCGGGAAGCGAAGCGGATCGCGCCGTCGTTCCAGTTGAGCGCCTTGGCCGGCCCGGCGGCGTAGAGGATTGCGAGCCGCAGCGTGTCGGCGCCGTGCTCGCCGACCAGCTCGTCAGGGTCGACGACGTTGCCCAGGTGCTTGCTCATCTTGCGCCCGTCGGCGACGACCATCTCGTGAAAGAGGCAGCCGGCGAAGGGCTCGCCGTCGCTGAGGAAAGAGAAGGGGCCGAGGTCGCGGAGGGCCTTGGTAACGACGCGCTGGTCGAAGACGAAGCTGCCGCTGTCGTTGCCGGCCACCAGCCGCTCCGAGGGCAGCCAGCGCTCCAGGTCGGGATGGCTGAACATCTCATCCTCGCGCGCCTCGGGTGGCACCGCGGCAGGCACCCAGAGCCAGAGGGCGTCGAAATGGCAATCAAGAGTGTCCGTCTCGCGTCGGGCCGGAGACTCGCACTTCGGGCACGGCGCCTCGACGAAGTCGGGCCGCTCGGCGAGCGGATTCCCCTGGCCGGTCGGCTCGACGTCGCGCGGCAGCCGCACCGGCAGGTCCTCGACCGGCACAGGCACCGCGCCGCAGCGCTCGCAATGGATCACCGGTATCGGCGTCCCCCAGTAGCGCTGCCGCGAGATCGAGAAATCCGAGGCCCGATAGCGCCGCGCCGCGCGCACCTCGCCGGAAAAAGGGGGTAACTCCGTGGTGGTCGCAGTGACCCGGTCGACCCGCGCGGCGATCGCCTCGTCGGCCTCGTCTGCGGAGGGAATCCCAAGCGCCGCGGTCGGCCCGTAGCGAGCGTCCACCAGCGGCGAGAGCAGGACCGGCAGGTCGTTCCCGCCGGATCCCTTCACGGAGCGGCCGGTGTCGATCAGCGGCACGGCGGAAGCGTCGCGGGCGCTCCGCTCCCAGCCCCCGGAGCGCAGCTCGTCCAGCTGCGCCACCGCCTCGGGCTCGGTGGCCCAGCGCTCGATCTGCGGGTGCCGCGGTGAGAGCAGGACAAAGCTCGCCGCCGCGACAGCGTCGCCGTGCGGAGTGAAAGCGGTCAACGTCCCGTCGCCGCCCTCGAGGTCGAGCTCGACGCCGTCGGTGCGGCCGAGGATGTAGCGCTGGGTCTTGAGCGAAAGCTCGTCCCAGCTCTCCAGGCCCTCGAGATTGCTGTCGTTCTCCTCGACGTAAGGGGCGACGCGCAGGAACCAGGTCGGGCGCCGGATCAGCCGCACGGGGTTGTGACAGCGCCAGCAGCGTCCGTCCTCGACCTGGAGCGCCGCCAGGGTGGTCTGGCAGGTATCGCACCAGTCGACCGTCGCGTCGTCCAGGTAGATCAGACCCGCCTCGAAGAGGGTGACGAAGAGCCACTGCGACCAGCGGTATTGACTCTCGTCGGAGCTGTAGAAGGCGCGGCCGTAATCGAAAGAGAAGCCGAGCCGCTTCATCTGCCCCAGCATTCGCTCGCCACAGCGCTCGACCCAGTCGGCCGGCCGGATGCCCCGCTCTATGGCCGCCATCTCGGCTGGGAGACCGAAGGCGTCGAATCCGAAGCCGAAGAGGACGGCGTCCCCCCTCGCCCGACGAAAGCGCGCGTAGGCGTCGCCGATCGAGTAGTCGCGCACGTGTCCCATATGGAGGTTGCCGGAAGTGAAGGGGCTCGACGGCTTCACATAGACGGCCGGGCGCCCGCCGTCCGGCGCCAGCGTCTCGAAGGCGCCGCGCTCCTCCCAGGCCGCCTGGCGCTCCGCCTCGATCGCGCTGGGGTCGTAGATCGGCTTCTCGGCGCTCATCTCTTCGCAGTCTGCCACGGACCGTTGACCGCCGGACCGTTGACGCATATGCTGCCCAGCGAATGGTCAAAGACTTCCAAGCGGTTTTCTGGCGGCCAAGGTGTGACGGGACTGTCAAAAGAGTGCAAAAACGGCCGTTTGGAGGCGTTTTAAGCCCTTCACCGTCCGGGGGTGGACTTACCGTCGCTTAGCTAGAGAACGAGTCGGCCCCGGCGGCGCTTGCGACGCCCCGGGGCCCGGCCGAGACCTGAAAGGGAGGTCCCAACATGAGAGAGGGTACGAGAACCGCCCTGCTGGTAGAAGGGCGCGTACACGAAGATTTGGTTAAGAGGGCGATCGCCGCCGCCGAGGAGGTGCCGCCCGAAGACAGAGTCAGAACCGGGCTGGAGGCGGTGGTCGCCCACGCCGAGACCGACCCCGCCGCCACCCGGTCGGCCCTGAGCGAGCTTCGGACCGACCACGCGGCCCTGGATGAGTTGGAAGCGTGCCTTGGCGGAGGCAAGGAAACGACACTGGCCCTCGGCGCGGCGATTCAGGTGGCTCTATGCGAGCTCGATTCGCCGGAACCCGATCTGCGGGCCCGCCTGCCGGAGCTGAGACGCTGGCTGGAGGCGGACTGGTAGCCGCACGGCGCGGCGGCTAGCTCGCGAAAGTCCAGAGCTTGTTGCCGATGAAGTTGAACGGCATCGCTACTGCGACCGCGATCGCCTGGGACACGACGCTGCCCAGCTCGGCGCCGGCGACCAGCGCTTCCAACACGGCGAGGTTGACGATCAGCGCGGCGACGCTCACGACCAGGAAACGAACCGCCTGGAAGCCGGCGCGGTCCTCGCTCGCGTCGAAGGTCCAGTGGCGATTCCAGAGGAAGTTGTTGGTGACCGCAACGCAGAACGCGCCGACCGCGGCGAGCGAATGACGGGCCTCGACGCTGTCGGCGAGCACGATGAAGACGCCGAGGTTGATGACGTAGCCCGAACAGCCGACCAGCCCGAACTTGAGCAGCTGCAGCCAGCTCGCCGGGCGGCGCGCTGCGGCGCCGATCCTGTAGGCAAGCGCGGTGGCCGGGGTCATCTCGACGGGGTCATCGGGCTACGGGGCGTAATCTTCCGGGCCGCATGCGGCTGGGAATCGCAATCTTTGCAGTCCTGGCGGCGGGTGCGGGCGCCGGCCTGGCGATCGCCGCGGACGACGGCTCCGATGCCAGCGCAAGCGGTGCGGCGCTGCCGGGCGAACCTCGCGTCGAAGTGATCTCCCCCCGCAACGGCGCCCGCCAGGAAAGTCGTGCCGTGGTCGTCAAGGTCAGGGTGCGCAATTTCCGGCTTGCACCCGAGAGCTTCGGCGGTGAACCGCGGCTCGGACAGGGCCACCTGCGCTTCTCCCTCAACCGCGTGCCCGACTGCGTCGACCCGGTGAAACTGCAGCGGGCCGAGGAAAGCCCGATCGGCCGTGGCCGCCTGGTTGGCGCCTCGTTCGACTTCCCCCGCTTCTCAGGACCGAACGGCCTGCTCGCCGAGCGGATCGGCGCCAGCGGCAGCTACTCCCCGGCAACCCGGCCCGAGATCTACTACCACGAACTGCCGGCGGGCTTCTACCGGCTCGTGATCACCCTCGCGCAGAACAATGGGGCCACGACGCCGTATCACGCCGTCACCAACTTCCAGATCCTGCCGCCGCCGGGTCACGGCGCCCACCCATGCAAAGGCGGCAAAGTGACCAGCGCCAAGGCCGCCGTCTTTGACTAACACTCCCGCCTGGGGAATCCGGGCGGCCTTTACTTCACTTTGTATAGTGGCTCAATGCGGACCTTTCGCCGCCTGCTGAGCTTTCTGCGGCCCTATCGCCGACAGCTCTGGGGCTCGCTGGTGTTCGCCTGGGCCGCAATGGGGATGACCGTCCTGATCCCTTGGCTGATCGGCCGGGCCGTAAACGCGATCGAGGCGGGAGAACAGCCCGACCTGCTCCCCCTGGCAATCGCGATCGCCGCCGCCGGCGTGCTCCGGCTCGGCCTGACGATGGTGCGCAGGATCGTCGCCGGGCGTGTGTCGCTTGCGGTCGAGTTCGACCTGCGCGAGCAGTTCTACGCTCACCTGCAGCGGCTGGAGCTCGGCTTCTTCGACACCCAGCAGACCGGCCAGCTGATGTCACGCGCCACCGTCGATCTCAGCTCGATCCGCTTCTTCCTCGGCTACGGCCTGATCTTCCTCACCCAGAACATGCTGACGATCGTTCTCGCCGGCGCTGTCATGTTCGTGATCGAGCCATGGCTGGCGCTGCTTGCGCTCACTCCGGTGCCGGTTGTCGTCTACACCGCCTCCCGCTACAACCGCCTCTCGCGCCCAGCGGTGCAGGAGGTCCAGCAACGGATCGCCGAGCTGACGGCGGAGGCCGAGGAGAGCGTCTCGGGCGTCCGCATCGTCAAGGCCTTCGCCCGCGAGGAGCATCAGCTGCGCCGCTTCCAGCGCGCGGTCGCCCGTGTCTTCGATCAGAGCATCTACTCAACCCGCCTCCAGGCCTTTTTCTCGCCGCTGCTCGGACTCCTCCCGCAGCTGGGGATCGCGCTCGTGCTGCTGATCGGTGGGCGTCAGGTGATCGCCGGCGACCTCAGCCTCGGCGACTTCACCGCCTTCTACACCTACCTGGCGATGCTGGCCGGGCCGATGCGGACGCTCGGCATGGCGATGGGGATGGCTCAGCGGGCGATCGCCTCGGGCAACCGGCTGTTCGAAATCCTCGACCGTGAGCCGCGCATCGAAAGCCCCTCCGGCGCCCCGCCGCTGCCCGCCGGCGATGGGAAGGTCGAACTGCGCGGCGTGACGCTGCGCTATGACGGTGGCGCTCCGTCGCTCACCGACGTGGACCTGACGGTCGACCCCGGCCGCACCGTCGCCCTGGTCGGGCCGTCCGGCTCCGGCAAGACGAGCCTCGTCGCCCTGATCGGACGGCTGTATGACCCCAGCGACGGATCGGTCCTGATCGACGGCGCCGACATCCGGTCGATCGATCTCGCCTCGCTGCGCTCGCAGGTCGCCTTCGTCGGCGACGAGAGCTTTCTGTTCAGCGCCAGCGTCGCCGAGAACATCGCCTACGCGAAGCCCGGGGCGGACCGCGAGGAGATCGAGGCGGCGGCCCGCCGTGCGCAAGCCGACCAGTTCATCCGCGCCCTCCCCGACGGCTACGAGACGCTGGTCGGGCAGCGCGGCTGGACGCTCTCGGGCGGCCAGCGGCAGCGGGTGGCGATCGCGCGGGCGCTGCTCGCCGACCCGCGTGTGCTCGTCCTCGACGACGCCACCTCGTCGGTCGACGCCCGCACCGAGGCGGCGATCAAGGCCGGTCTGCGCGAGGCGATGGCCGGTCGCACGACCTTCATCGTCGCCCACCGTCTCTCGACGATCGCGCTTGCCGACGAGATCGTCGTCATGGACGCGGGCCGCATCGTCGACCGCGGCAGCCACGAGGAGCTGCTCGCCGGCTGCGGCTTCTACCGCGAGATCGCCGAGCACGGGCTGGCTGACTCCGTCTTCCTGCAGCGCGACCTCGAGCAGCGTGAGGAGCTGGCGAGGCTATGAGCGCGAATTCCCGCTCCGCTGTTCCTTTGCCCCGATATGTGCGGATAAGGAACAGCGCAAGCGCAGTTTGGCGGGTGATCCGCGGCGAGGACCAGCGCGGGCGCAAGCTGCGTTGGATGGCCGGGCTGCTGCGGCCCTACCGGGCTCGGGTGGCGATCACCGTCGTCGCGATCCTGGCGGCGACCGGCGCGGCCCTCGCCCCGCCGTACCTGGCCGGCCAGGCGATCGACGCCGGCATCGTCGCCGGCGACAGCGGCGCGCTGACCACGGTCGTCATCGCGTTCGTCGCCGTCGCGGTGGTCTACGCGGTCGCGACCTACGCGCAGACCTACCTGATCGGCTGGGTCGGCACGCGCGCCCTGCAGGATCTTCGCGAGCGGGTCTTCTCCCACCTGCAGACGATGTCGATCGGCTTCTTCACGCGCAACAGCCCGGGGGTCCTGATCAGCCGCATGACCAACGACATCGAGGCGCTCAACCAGTTGCTGACCAGCGGCGTCGTGACGCTGTTCTCGAGCAGCCTGACCCTGGTCGGGGTCGTGGTCATCCTGCTGCTGCTCGACCTGCAACTCGCCCTCGTCACCTTCCTCACCTTCCCCCTGCTCGCCGTGGCGAGCGTCGTCTTCCGGATCGCCTCCCACGGCGCCTACCGCGCGACCCGCGAGCGGATCGCCGCCATCACCGCCTACCTGCAGGAGACCCTGAGCGGTGTGCGGGTGGTGCGGAGCTTCGGTCAGGAGGGGCGCCACGCCGCCGCGATGACCGACCTCAACGAGGCCAACCGCGAGGCGAACATGCGCACGGTCTACCTCAACGCCTCCTACTTCCCGGCGATCGAGCTGCTCTCCGCCGTCGGTACGGCGGCGATCGTCCTCTACGGCGGCAGCCAGGTGATCGACAACGCGATCCAGGTCGGGGTGGTCGTCGCCTTCATCGGATACCTGCAGGTCTTCTTTGACCCGATCCAGCAGCTCTCCCAGCTCTACACCACCTACCAGCAGGGCATGGCGGCCCTCGAGCGCGTCTTTGACCTGCTCGACACCGAGCCCGACATGGTCGATGCGCCCGGCGCGATCGACCCGGGCCCGCTGCGCGGAGAGATCGAAATGGACGGTGTTTGGTTTTCGTATGCGGCGAGCGCAGAGCAGCCGCCGGCTGATGCATGGGCACTGCACGAGATCGACTTCCACGTGCCGGCCGGCCAGACGCTTGCCCTGGTCGGCGCCACCGGCGCCGGCAAGTCGACCCTCGCCAAGCTGGTCGCCCGCTTCTACGACCCGCAGCGCGGCCGCGTCCTGGTCGACGGCTACGACGTGCGCCGGCTGCGCCAGCGCGCCCTGCGCCGCCAGCTCGGCATCGTTCCCCAGGAGGGCTTCCTCTTCTCGGGCAGCGTCCGCGAGAACATCGCCTTCGGCCGGCCGGACGCGACCCTCGAAGAGATCGAAGCGGCGGCGGCGGCGGTCGGCGCCGGCGATTTCATCGCGGCGCTGCCGCAGGGGATCGACACCGAAGTCGGCGAGCGCGGCGTGCAGCTCTCGGCCGGCCAGCGGCAGCTCGTCGCATTCGCTCGCGCCCTGCTCGCCGGGCCGCGGATCCTGATCCTCGACGAGGCGACCTCCAACGTCGACGTGCGAACCGAGCGCACGATCGAGCGCGGCCTGGAGCGCCTGCTCGCCGGGCGCACGGCGATCGTCATCGCCCACCGCCTATCGACGATCCGCCGCGCCGGCAAGATCGTCGTGTTGGAGGGTGGCCGCGTCGCCGAGAGCGGCAGCCACGAGGAGCTGATCGCCGCGGACGGGCCCTACGCTCGCCTCTACGGAGCGTGGCGGGAGAGCGCCGCCGCTTAACCGGGGCCGATGCCGCCGGAGGAGCCGCCCCCCGACCCTTCCCCGCCGCCGGTTTCGCCGCCCGCTTCGGCGCCGCCACCCGCACCGCCTTCTTCGGCCGAGCCGGCACCTCCCGTTTCGGGCGCGACTTCTTCGGTTTCTTCGGGCGCTTCCTCAGTTTCTTCGACTTCTTCCGGCGCCACTTCTTCGGTTTCGACTCCGCCGGGCTCATCGCCGTCCGGTGCGGATGCCGCGCTCGGACCCTCACTGCACTGCTCGAAGCCGAAGTCGGAGGCCGCCTCCTGGAAGGACGACAGCGCCGTGGACGCTTCCGTTTCGGCGTTTGCCAAGCCTTCCGGGTCGCCGCGCTGCGCGGCCAGCTCCAGGTTGCCCTCTGCCTGGCCCAGCTCTTCGGCCGCCGCGCTGAAGTCGCTGTATCCGGTGCTGTCGTCGCTGGGTGCGTCGAGACCGTGCAGCCGTTGCACCATGCCGGTGTAGAGCTCGGCCGTGTCAGCCGGGCCGCCGGCCGATTCCGACGAAGCCAGGGCGCCGGCGGCCGCGTTGACCTCGGCGCAGATCGCATCCCCCTGCGCGAGCAGCTCCTCCTTGGTCAGCGCCGTCGTTTCGGCCGGCGGCGGCGCCGCAGGAGCCGGCGTCTCGTCGTCGTCACCGCCGCCGCAGCCGGCGATCGCGAGCGCGGCTCCGAGCACTGCCACGACATGGAAGGAAAACCTCCTCATCCGCCGCGAAGCTAGCAAAGGCGCTGGATGCGCCCACCAGACGGCGCGAGGAGTACTGCGGCCCAGGGACTCGAACCCCGACTACCTCGTCCAGAGCGAGGCGTGCTGCCATTACACCAGGCCGCAAGGAGACGGCCTCAGGATATCGCTAGCGGATCGCCAGCCGGTGGCTAAGCGATTGCGCCGAGATCGCTGTCGGCGTCGGCGATCGTCTCCCTGGCGCCGGAGACGTCGACGCGGTCGGCAAGCAGACGGCGCGCCTCGGCGAGGTCCTCGGAGCGGCCGACGGCAAGCGCGCCGGCGACCAAGCCGTCCTTCAGGTACCAGACCGAGAACTCGCCACCCTCGGGATCGCCGCGCCAGAGCTCCTCGTCCCACTCGTAGGCCGGACCGACGTACTCGAGGCTTGCCCAGTCGGCCAGATCGCTGAAGAAGTATGGGACGACGTCGTAGTCGACCTCCTCGCCGAGCATGTTCCGGGCGGCGTAGATCCCCTGCTGCATCGCTACGTCCCAGTGCTCCACCCGCAGCCGCCGCCCGTGGACGACGCTGTCGTAGGAGCAGCAGTCGCCGGCGGCGTAGACGCCCTCGGCCGAGGTCCGCAACTTCGAGTCGCAGAGGATCCCGTTCTCCACCTCCAGCCCGGCGCGCTCGGCGAGCATCGCGTCGGGGCGGACGCCGGCCCCGACCACAACCGCGTCGCACTCGATCCCCTTGCCGCTCTTGGTGAGAACCGCCCTAACCCGACCGTCGCCCTCGAATGCCTCCAATTCCTCGCCGCCGAGGATGGTCACTCCTTTGTCCTCCAGCCGCTGCTGGAACCAGCGCCCGGCCGCCTCGCCGAAGTTGCGCTCCAAGGTGACGTCCTCCATCATCACGATCGTGCACTTGACCCCCTGCGCGGTCAGCGTCGCGGCCACCTCGCTGCCGATGTAACTGCCGCCGATCAGCACGACGTGGTCGGCCTCCGCAGCCTCGGTCCGGATCGCGTCGGCATTGCCGAAGGCCCGCAGGTAGTGGATTCCCTCGTTGCCGGCGCCCTCGACCCGCAGGATGTTGACCATTGCCCCCGTCGCCAGCAACGCCCTGTCGAAGGCGACCTCTTCGCCACCCTGCAGCTTGGCGGTGCGGCCCACAACGTCAAGCGACATAACGTTGGCGCCGGTGCGCAGGTCGACTCCGTTCTCCTCGTACCACTCCGGCGCGTTGACGTAGGCGTCGGCTCGCTCGCCCTCGCCGCGCAGGTAGTCCTTGGAGAGGGGCGGCCGTTCGTAGGGTGGCTCGGGCTCCCGGCCGACCAGCAGCACGGAGCCCTCGGCGCCGCGGCGGCGCAGCTCGGCGGCGCAGTACCCGGAGGCCATGCCTCCGCCGATCAGCAGGAAGTCGACCTCGCGGTCGGCCATCCCCAAGCCGGCCTCAGCCGGCTCCGTTGCCCCCGGCCGGGCCGAAGAGCTCTTTGAGGTCGTCCTCGCGGCCGGGGTCGAGCACCGCGAGCACCTCGTCGCCGGCCTGCAGCACCGTGTCCGGACCCGGGACGAAGCCCCTGCCTTCGCGCAGCACCGAGATCAGCAGGCTGCCGTCCGGCATCGAGAGGTCGCCGACCCGCTCGCCGGTGACACGCGAGTCCTTGCCGAGCAGCATCTCGATGATCTCCAGCTGCTCCTCCTGCAGGTCGAGCAGGTGGATGAGGCCGTACTCGGGGACCTCGTGCTCGAGCAGGCGCAGGATCAGGTCCGTCGCCGAGACCGACGGTTTGACGCCGAGCAGGTCGAAGTGGGCGCGGTTGCGGGGGTTGTTGACGCGGGCGATGATCTGCGCCACGTCGTACTTCTCCTTCGCGACCTGGCAGATCAGCATGTTGTCCTCGTCGTCGCCGGTCACCGCGATAACCATGTCGGCGCGTTCGATCCCGGCCCGCTCCAGGACCCACAACTCCGAGGCGTCGCCGTAGAGGACGTTGTGCTCGAGCTCCTGCTCGACGGTCAGGTAGCGCCGTCGGTTGCTCTCGATCAGGGTCACCTCGTGGTCCTTTTCGAGCAGCTCGCGGGCGAGGTTCCAGCCGACCTTCCCTGCTCCGACGACGATGATGTACACGTCAAGCCACCTCGCGCGGGGCGCCCTCGCGCACCGCGGTCTCGAGCATGTCGATGGCGACGCTGGTCGGGCAGATCGTGTGCAGTCCCTGCTGCTGGTACCACGCCGCCCGCAGCGGGTCGAGGATGCGGGCGATCACCGTCGGCACCTCGTAGCGCCGCTGGGCGATCTGGGAGATGACGATGTTCGTGTTGTCGCCGTTGGTCGAGGCGATGAAGGCGTCGGCCTTCTCGATCCCGGCTGCGAGCAGCGCGTCGGTCTCCAGGCCGGTGCCGACCGTGAAGCGGCCGCCCAGGTCCTCCCAGCCCCGGTCGAGGCCGACCTCCAGCCGCGTGTGCGACTCGGGGTCCTCGTCGAGGCAGGAGACTTCGTGGCCCTCGCGCAGCATCGTGCGCGCCACCGAGGAGCCGACACGGCCGCAGCCGACGATCAGGATGAACATGGCACCACGGCTGGAGTCTAAGAGGGATTGACGAAACCCGCGTGTGCGGCTGGCGAGCGCCGGACCAAGCGGGGCAAGGACGCAGGGAGGCCGAATAGCAGCGCTATTTGGCCGACTGAGGACGCCGCACCGCGCCGTGTCCGCCGCCGCCAGGCGTGCGCGGGGGATTCGTCGATCCCTCCAGGTCCGGAGCGGCCGCCGCGGGGTCCGCCTCGGGCTCCGGCTCGGGGGCCGTCAACAGCACCTGACATGGCGCCTTCTTGAGCACGTACTCGGTGGCGGTGCCGATCTCCGCCGGCTTTGCCGCGCCGATCCCGCCGAGCCTGGCGCCGCCGCGGATCCTGGTCGGCGGCTCGCCGCCGATCACGATCGCCTCGGCGTCGCCGAGCCGGGCGGCGGTGACGATCCCGGCGCCGACGTCGCGCGCCCGCACCGTCTCGGTACTGACCCCGACGTTCTCGTACTCTTCCGCCACTTCGCGGGCGCGCTCGAGCGCCCGGCGGGCCGCCTCCTCCCGCTCGGGAGGAAGCTCCGCGTCGAGCGGCAGGGTAAGCGGCACCTCGATCACGTGGATCAGCGCCACCCGCGCGCCGTCCGAGCTGTCGCCCTGCGGCCGCTCGGCCGCGGCCAGGCGTCCCGCCGTCGCCACGATCTCGTCGTCGAGCTTGGTCCCGAACACAGGCACGAGGATGCTGCGGTAGGCGAGCTCGGGGACCTGCTTGGTCAGCGCCCGCTCGGTGACCGAGACCCGGCGGGTCAGCGACGTGCCCTCGATCACGGTGCGGTAAACGACGTAGAAGAGGAGCCCGAACAACATCCAGCCACCGCCCACCCAGCGCGCGGTGTCGTGGAGGACGAGGACGCTGAGAAAGGCGAGCCCGGTGAGGGCGGCGGCGATCAGGGTCGGCACCGGCAGCCGGGCGCCGCGCCAGCCGATGTTCCAGGGCACCCGGAACGGGCGCCGCCGTTCCGGCTGGCGAACCCGCAGGCGTAGGATCGAGACGTGGGCGATCGTGATCGCAAGCGTCGCCCCGAAGGCATAGAGGCCGGCGAGCAGCTTGACGTCGCTCGGGAGGACGAGGCCGATTGCGATCAGGCCCGAGATCGCGATCGCGACCCGCGGCGTGGTGTGGCGGGCGTCCAGCTTGCCCAGCCAGCTGGGGATCTGGCGGTTGATCGCGAGCGTGTAGATATGGCGCGAGACGCCCAGCATCGAGGTCGTCGCCGCCCAGAAGAGGATCGGCGCCGCCACCAGCGCGACGATCCACCGCATCGCGTCGGCCAGCCAGGCGGGCTCGTAGGCGGACACGACCCCGAGCACCGGCGCCTCGACGAACTCGTTGCCGAGCGCCGTCTCCAGGCCATCCGGGCCGGCGACAACCGGAACCGCCATCAGGGCGATCGCGGCCATCGCCGCGTATGCGATCGGGACCACCAGCGCCCCGACCGAGACCATCCGCCGCAGGTCGCGCCGCCGCACGTCGATGTCCGGGGCGAGGTCGGAGGCGGCCTCGATGCCGGCGTAGGCGAGCATCGCCACCACCGAGGCGTAGACCGCATCGCTGAGGCTGGGGTCACCGGAGAGGTGGAGCTCCGCCGTCAGCCGCTCGGGGTGCATGACGGCGAGGACGCCGACCGCGATGACCGCCACCTGCAGCGCGACGTCGGCCAGGACGAGGAGAAGGACCCATCGCTCCCGCCCGCGACCGGCGAGGTTGAAGGCGTTGAGTAGACAGGCGGCGACGATCACCGCCGCCGCGACGCCTATCTCCCAGCCGGGCCGCGCGAGGTCGGAGGAGATCGGCTGCAGGTAGTGCGGGACCGAGATCGCCGCCAGGGCGGCGACGATCAGGTAGTCGATCAGGATCGCCCAGCCGGCGACGAAGGCGATCAGCTCGTTGAAGGCGTGGCGGGCGAAGCTCGAGGAGCCGCCGCGTTCGCGGAACATCGCGCCGCCCTCGACGTAGGTGAGGGTCGCGAGCACGAAGAGCAGCCCGGCGGCGAGGAAGATCAGCGGCGTCAGCCCGAGGCCGCGATCGGCGACGACGCCGAGGGCGAAGTAGATCGAGAACCCGACCGCCGCGTAGGCGGCGACGAACAGGCCGGGGACTCCGAGCCCCCGCTCGATCAGCGGCTCGAGGCGCGAGCGCGGCGGGCGCCGCTCGGGCGCGCTCACGAGAGGAATCGACCGCGGAGGACGCCGACCACCACGAACGCCAGCCCCAGCATCACGCCGAGAGACAGGACGCCGCCGCCGTTGGCGATGGTGATCGCGAGGATCGCCAGACCGAGCGCGACGAAGACGAGCGAGAAGACCCGAATCGAGCCGCGGTAGATCCGCTCCGGCGTCGCCATGCGGCGATTCTAGGTCAGGGCCGGAGCGGCGTCGGGTGCCGGGTGAGCGCGGCGATCGGAGACGACGATGACCCGGCAGGGGCGCTCCCCGAGCACGGTCTGCAGGGTCTTGTCGTAGAGCGGCGTGCCACCGCGATAGCGCAGCCCGACGACCACCGCGGCGGCATTGATCATCTCCGCCTCATCCGCGATCGAGTACCCGGCCTGGCCCGGCCGCACCCGCTCGACGTGACCCGTCACGCGCTGCCCGCCGATCAGCTTGGCCTGCTCGATCTTGCTCTGCGCCTCGGCTTCGCGCTCGCGCAGGTCGGCGTCGAGGGGGAGGTTGGTCGGGATCACGAGCATCGAGTGGATGTGGATACCGCGCCTGCGTTTGGAGGCGAGCTTGACGGCCGTGGCGACCATCTCCTCGGAGAACGGCTCCCCATCCTCGAAGGCGACCATGACGCTGCGGTACTCGATTTCCTCGACCCCGAGCGGCTCCGGCGTCACGACCTTGACGGTCTGCCGCAGGTCGAGCCCCTGGTGGCGGCGGTAGATCACGTAGATCGCCAGCCCAACCAGCATCCAGGCGGAGCCGATCAGGAGCGTGCGGGTGTTGAGGGCCATCACGACGATCCATGCGGCGAAGGTGCCCAGCCCCCCGAACACGGCGGTGAGCGGCCACTCGAAGCCCAGGGCGCGCACGTTCAATCGCGGCTTGTAAGTTCGTCGGTCGGCCTGGGGGTGGATCTGGCGCAGTCGGATCACCGATACGTGCGCGACCGTGAAGGACAGCATCGCCCCGAACGCGTACATCGTCGCCAGCAGCTCGGTCTCCCCCGGCAGCAGGGCCACCGCCGAGACGACGCCGAAGATGAGGATCGCCACGTAAGGCGTCTTGAAGCGGGGATGGATCGCCCGGATCGCCTCGGGGAGCTGACGGTACTGCCCCATCGAGAAGGTGATCCGGGAGAGGCCGATCAGCCCCGCATTGGTGGCGATGATCAGGATCACGCCAGCCAGGAGCCCGACGTAGATTCGGAGCGCCTCGGTGGCGCCGGAGGACAGGCCGAGGTTGTCGACGATCCCCAGCATCGGATTCTCGGCGTACGTCGTGGCCAGCGCGGTGGTGTACTCGCCGCCCTCCACGGTCACGGGCATCGCCGAGAGAGCGACCACCGGGATCAGCAGGAAGAGGCCGAGCACCGCCGTCACGACCAGGGCGACCGCCGTCGGCACGGTGCGCGGCGCGTCGCGCGCCTCCTCGGACATGTTGGAGAGGGTCTCGATACCCGTGTAGGCGATCATCCCGACCGCGATCGCCAGCGCGAAATCGCCCCAGGGAGGCGCGACGCCCAGCTCGACGTTGCCGACCAGGGTCTCCGGGCTGAGGACCAGGGCGATGCCGATCGCGACGACGACGACCTGCGTCATCAGGTCCGCGACCGCCAGCACGACGTTGAGGCGAGCCGACTCGCGGCTGCCGATCACGTTCACCATGATCAGCAGGCCGATCAGGGCGATGCCGACGATGATGTCGCCGGGACTGTGTTCGAGCGGCTCCCAGAACACCGCCAGGTAGTGAGGCACGAAGAAGGCGGAGATCGCGACCGTGATCACGTAGTTGAGGACCTGCCCCCAGGCGGCGAAGAAGCTGACCAGCTCGTCGAAGGCGTGGCGGGCGAAGCTCGACGAGCCGCCGGCCTCCGGGTACATCACGGTCGCCTCGGCGTAGGTGATCGCGGTGCAGACGAAGATCAGGCCCGAGATCAGGAAGACGACCGGGGTCATCCCCAGGGCGAAGACGGCGACCACGCCAAGCGCGTAGTAGATCGAGGAGCCGACGTTGCCGTAAGCGGTGGAGAACAGCGCTCCGACGCCATGGACCCGGCGCAGCGTCTCCTCCCGTGGGTGTCTCTCGGCCATCAGCTAGGCCGAATATAGGGACGGCGGCGGTGCCCGACGGACGTGCGCCCGGCTCAGATCCGATGGGCACGCGCAGCCGCATAGCGCGAGCGCCAGCTCCAGCTCGTGGCGAAGCAGATCGAGCACCCGGCGGGCACCGGCCTCGCCGCCCACAGCGAGGCCCCAGAGCGCCGGCCGGCCGACCAGGACCGCGTCGGCGCCGAGCGCCAGGGCGGTGGCGACGTCGATGCCGCGACGAATGCCGCCGTCGACGAGGACCGCGGCGCGCCCTTGCACCGCGTCGACCACCTCGGGCAGCGCGTCGCCGCTGGCGGCGACGCGATCGAGCTGGCGACCGCCGTGGTTGGAGACGACGACGCCGGCGGCCCCGTGCTCGACCGCGAGCGCCGCATCCTCGTCGCCGAGCACGCCCTTGACGAGGATCGGCAGCTCGCACTCGGTGGCGAGCTCCTCGAGATGCCGCCAGCTCAGGGCCGGTTCCATCAGGCCGAACGTCTCCTCGATCGTCACCGCCCGCTGCGAGCCGAGCGCCGCTTCGACGCTCGGCACGCCGAGGCCCTCGGGGATCGTGAACCCGGTGCGCAGGTCGCGCTCACGGTTGCCGCCGCGCGGCGCGTCGACGGTGACGACGATTGCCTCGAAGCCGGCCTCCGCCGCCTCGTCCATCAGCGCCTTGGTCACTCCCTCATCGCGAAAGCAGTAGAGCTGGAACCAGCGGCGACCCTCGGGCACCGCCTCGGCGAGTTCGCGCGGTCGCGTCGTGGCCAAGGTCGAGAGGCACATCACCGTGCCGGCCGCCGCGGCGGCTCGGGCCATCGCCACCTCCGCCTCAGGATGGACGAGTCGCTGGTAGGCCACGGGCGCGACCAAGATGGGCATCGAGACCTCGGTGCCGAGCACCCGCGCCCCGGTCCCCCACTTGCTCAGCCCCGCCAGCATCCGCGGCCGCAGCCGCCACTTGCCCCACGCCTCCACGTTCTCGCGCAGCGTCACCTCGTCCCCCGCCCCGCCGGCGAAGTACCCCAGCACCGCAGCCTCTAGTTTCTCTTCCGCCGCGCGCTCGAAGTCCGCGATGTTGATGAGCTCGTCCACAGCGTCGCGACCCTAGCCGCTTCTGGCGGAAAGGAGGGGTGGTGTGCCCCTCCCACGAAGGCTCCGGGACCACGCCGGCACCCCCGGACACGTTTCAGCTGCGCAACGGTCTTCGGGGGAGGGGCACACCACCCCTCCCCGCCCTCCGAGCTCCTTTAGAAGTGGACGATCGGGATGATCAGGATCGCGACGATGTTCGCGACCTTGATCATCGGGTTGATCGCCGGGCCGGCGGTGTCCTTGTAGGGATCGCCGACCGTGTCGCCGGTCACCGAGGCGGCGTGGGCCTCGGAGCCCTTGCCCCCGTGGGCACCGTCCTCGATCAGCTTCTTGGCGTTGTCCCAGGCGCCGCCGCCAGCGGTCATCGAGATCGCCGCGAAGAGGCCGACGACGATGACGCCGATCAGGAGGCCGCCGAGCGCGTCGACGCTGAGCAGGCCGACGATGACCGGGATGACGATCGGGATCAGCGAGGGGAGGATCATCTCCTTCTGCGCCGCCGCGGTCACAATCGCGACCGTTTTGCCGTACTCGGGCTTTTCCGTCCCCTCCATGATCCCCGGGTGGTCGCGGAACTGCTGACGCACCTGTTCGACGACCTGGCCGCCGGTGCGCCCGACCGCCTCGATCGCGAAGGCCGAGAACAGGTAGACCATCATGCCGCCGACGATCAGCCCGATCAGCACCTCCGGGCTGGAGAGATTGAAGAGGCCGTTGAGGTCGAACCCGGCCGGCGCCTCCGCTTCCAGCTCGAACTTGAACGCCGCGAACAGCACCAGCGCCGCCAGGGCGGCGGACCCGATCGCGTAGCCCTTGGTGACGGCCTTGGTCGTGTTGCCGACCGCGTCGAGCGGGTCGGTCACGTTGCGCACGGACTCGGGCAGGTCGGCCATCTCGGCGATGCCGCCGGCGTTGTCGGTGATCGGCCCGAACGCGTCCAAGGCGACGATCAGCCCGCAGAGCGAGAGCTGCGCCATCACGGCGACGCCGATCCCGTAAATCCCCGCCAGCTCGTTGGCGGCGAGGATCGCCAGCGCGATGACGAGCGCCGGGGCGGCGGTCGACTGGAAGCCCTGCGCCAGCCCCTGGATGATGTTGGTCGCGTGCCCCGTCTCCGAGGCCTTTGCGGTCGTCTTGACCGGGCGGAAACGGGTCGAGGTGTAGTAGTCGGTGATCACGAACAGCAGTGCCGTGACGGCGACGCCGATCACCGCGCAGAGCCAGAGGTCGGTGGTGCTCACCGCGTCGGCGCCGACGTCGAGCCCGAAGTTGACCGCATCGCTCATCAGCCACTCGGTGATCGGGTAGAAGGCCGCGATCGAGAGCAGCCCGGAGACGATCATCCCGGTGTAGAGCGCGCCCTCGACCCGGTCGGTCTTGGTCCGCACCGAGAGCGCCCCGACGATCGAGGCGATGATCGCGACGCCGCCGAGCACCAGCGGGTAGATCGCCACCTCGCGCAAGTAGTCGCCGCCGGCGCCGGTGAAGGTGAGGACGCCGAGCAGCATCACCGCGACCGAGGTGACCGCGTAGGTCTCGAACAGGTCGGCTGCCATGCCGGCGCAGTCGCCGACGTTGTCGCCGACGTTGTCGGCGATCACGGCGGGGTTGCGCGGGTCGTCCTCGGGGATGCCGGCCTCGACCTTGCCGACCAGGTCGGCACCGACATCCGCACCCTTGGTGAAGATGCCGCCGCCCAGACGCGCGAAGATGGAGATCAGCGAGGAACCGAAGGCCAGGCCGATCATCGGCTGCAGCGCCGCGGTGAGCGCGGCCTGGTCGGTCGCACCGCCGGTCAGGAACCAGAAGTAGCCGGCCACGCCGAGCAGGCCGAGGCCGACCACCAGCATGCCGGTGATGGCGCCGCCGCGGAACGAGACCTCGAGGGCCGGGTTGAGGCCCTCGGTGGCTGCCTGGGTGGTGCGCACGTTGGCGCGCACCGATACGTTCATGCCGATGTAGCCGGCCGCGCCGGACAGCACCGCGCCCAGCGCGAACCCTATCGCGGTGGGCCAGCTGAGGAAGAAACCGACCAACAGGA
>DASUOH010000024.1:0-15015 GCA_036276735.1 Solirubrobacterales bacterium
CGGCCGGACTCGAAGACCATCCGGGCGCCGCGCTCCAACAGCTCTTCGGGGTACTTCCTCGTTCGTGGCATGGCTTGATCGGTTCCCTTCCACCAGGAGGAATCCTGGCTTCGAGGTCTCCGTCAAACCCGGCCTGGCTCAAGAGCATGTTCAAGCTGATACCAGCCTCGCTGGCCAGCGACTCCAAGCTGGCGTCCCGCTTGTGGCGCAACTCGCGGATCGCCTTCCCCAAGGCAGGCTGTGCCTGGGAGGTCTTGTCGGTATGCGGATTCACAATACGTTATGAACGACTGCTAAGCTGCAACCTCAAACATAAGTGGGGCCGCGCGCTGATGACGCCGGCCCCGTGGCGACCGGCACAGGTGACCCAGGCCGGCCGCAGCGGGAACGGTAGCGCGCTACCGGCCTCAGAAAGCGGCGACCCGGCGTGCGTGAACACGACGGGCCGCCTGAGACACAGGAGGCATCGCTCCCATGTCCTATTCCCAGCCTACGGATTGCGGCTCGGGCGGCCCGCCTACGCCGGCCGAGGAAGATGCAAGAACCCAGCGCGCCGTTCTGATGCAGGTCCTGACGCACCACCCGACCAACCTGACTATGCCCGAGCTGGCCGCGGAGATCCTGAACGACCCCGACAACTTCGCGGAAGGGGATGCGCTCGCTCGCGCGGTGCGAGACCTGGGTGCCGCCGGCCTGGTGCGGATGAACGGCGTCGTCGTCATGCCGACGCGGGCGGCGGTTCATTTCGACAGCCTTAGCCGTGGTTGAGGTCGCGAGGCGCTTCGGAGATAACCTGGTCCGCTGCCGCAAGCGGGCCGGGTTGTCACAGGAAGAGCTTAGCTTCCGGGCAGCGCTGCACCGCACGCAGATCGGGCTCCTTGAGCGGGGCGGCCGCCTGCCTCGCATCGACACCCTTGTGAAGCTGGCCGGAGCGCTTGGGGTGCCGCCGGACTGTCTGCTCGACGGGATCAGTTGGAAACCGGGAAGCGCCACGGTAGGCGGATTTGAGGCTACGGACGCCGATTAGGCCATCTGACATACCGAGACGCGCTGCAGCGGATTGTTAAGTCGGCGAAGCAAATTGGTGCATGCCTGGACATACAGGGCAGAGAGCGATGCCCGAACCCTCCCTGCTCACCGAACCCCTCCTCGACGCAAGCGAAGCCGCGCGGCTCCTGCGGGTGCCGAGGAGCACGCTGTATGAGCTGGTCCGCTCGCGCGGGCTTCCGCACGTCAGGATCGGCGAGCGGGGGCTGAGGTTTACGCGCTCGGACCTGGAGGGATGGGTCGCCGAGCACTCCTATGGCACGAGGCGGCGCGCGTAGCGCCGCGGTCAAGCTGCCGTCGCCGGCTGCGGGTCCTCCAGGCGGAACGCTTCCGAGACTCGCTTGGCGGCGTCCTCGCGGTCGACGAAGGCGAGGTAGCGCCTGGTGGTCGTCAAGTCGGCATGGCCCATCCACTCCATGACCTCTCGGGAGTCGGCGTGGCGGATCACGGTGCTGCCGAAGGTGTGGCGCAGGTTGTGGAACCGGAAGCCCTCGCGCAGGCCCGCCGCCGTCAGCGCCGCGCGGTAGCGCTCCTTCAGGGACTTGTAGCCGACGTGCTCGCCGCGCGGCGTGCAGAAGACGAGATCGTCGTGAGCCGTGAAGTGGTCGCGCTGGCCGAGCCGTGCGAGCCGTTCGGCGACCTCCTCGGCCATCGGCACCGCTCGCTCGGTGCCGCCCTTCGGCGTCGTCGTCTCTCCCTGGGTCCAGTTCTCGCGGACGTGGATCGTGCGCCGCGTGAAATCGACGTCGCGCCAACGGAGCGCGAGCAGCTCCCCCATCCGCAGGCCGGCGAACGCGGCGGTGTGGAAAATTGCCGCGTCCTGATCGGACTCGGCCGCGCGAACGAGCGCCAAGACCTCCTCCGGTCGCAGCACGTCGATCGTCGCCGCGCGGCGAACTCGAGGACGCTCGACGAGATCGGCCGGGTTGCGGGGGACGCCGTAGACCTTCATCGCTCGCTTGAAGATCGAGCCGAGGCAGACGAGGTACTTCTGGCGCGTCCGGTTGGAGCCGCCGTAGCCGCTGATCCAGAGGTCGATGTCCTCGGTCGTGATCGTCTCGATCTTGCGCTTGCCGAACTGACGATCGAGGACCCGGACCATGTTGCGGTAGTCGCGCATCGTGGACGGCTTGCAGTCGCGGACGTTCTCGCAGTAGGCGAGCCACTCGGCCGTCGCGTCCGCGAAGGTCTTGCCGGTCTTGACCATCCCCGGCAGCGAGCCGTCGCGCGCTTGGCGCAGCAGCTCGTCAAGGTGCGTCTGCGCCTTGCCTTTCGTGAAGTAGCCCTCCGGCGGCGCCGTCTTCTCGGTCCAGGCCGCGCCAAGACGCTTTTTCTGCTGGCGGCCATCCGGCAGCCGGTACTTCGCGTACCAGACCGCCCCGCGCTTCCCTTTGCGTTTGAAGACGTGACCGGAGATGGGGCGGGGCGCCGGCTGTCGCATCGCTCCCGAATTCTACCACGTTTCGGGACCAATTCGGGACCAATTTCACCACATCGTGCCGTACCGCTCAAACTGTTTTGGCTTTACAGAGCCATTTCCTTAGTGGGGCGGGAAGGACTCGAACCTTCGACCGACGGATTATGAGTCCGCTGCTCTAACCAACTGAGCTACCGCCCCAGAGGGGTCGAGCGTAGCGCGATCCCGGCTGTCTGAGCGGCGGGCGCGGCGGCGTCTCAGGCGCTGAAGAGCTGGGCCAGGGAGCGGCCGACGTCGGGGGGCTCTTCCTTGCCGTCGGCTGCGGCGGCGGCGCCTTCGGCGAGGGCCTTGGCGGCGTCGGAGATCTGGGCGGAGCGGCCGCTGCGAAGGCCGCCCGAGGTCTTGGCTTCAGCGAGGTCGGATTCCATCAGGCCGGCCAGCTCGGCGAGGCGGCGCAGGCCGACGGCGCCGGCCGTGCCTCGCAGGGCATGGGCTTCGGCGCGCAGGGTCTCGTAGTCTTCGCTCTCGGTCGCCAGGCCGGCGGTGATCACGTCGCAGCGTCGTTTGGCCTCCTCGGCGAACGCCTTGAGCAGGGCGGGATCGAGCGCCTCCTTTTTCTCGCTGGGAACTTTGTCGCTCGTCTTCTTGGGGCTCATCGGGTCACCTCTTCGACCGCCTCGGTCAAGCGCTCGACCCCAAAGGCGCCCTCGATCGCGGTGCGGATCGATCCGTCGCGGTCGATCGCGAAGAGCCAGGGCTCGCTCGGCAAGTTGTAGGCGCTGACCTGGGGCCGCACCTGTTTCGTGCTGGGGTCGTTTTCCTTCCAGATCTCCATGTGAATGAACTCAGCCTGGTCGCCATGCTCCTCTTTGACCTGCTCGGCCACGTCGACTACCGGGCCGCAGACGCGACTTTCGCAGAACTGCGGGGTCGCGAACAAGAGCACGACTGGTTTCTTCCCCACGACGTCGGCAAAGTCGACCTGGTTTTGGGT
The DNA here is from genome assembly GCA_036276735.1 of Solirubrobacterales bacterium. GTDB lineage: Bacteria > Actinomycetota > Thermoleophilia > Solirubrobacterales > 70-9 > VRUE01. The sequence goes on from DASUOH010000024.1 coordinate 3,459, forward strand.
GTCGGGCGGCACCCGCGTCGTGATCTCCGAGAGGTCGCCACCGGCATCCTCGGCAGTCGGGGTGTGGATCAACGGCGCCTTCTCCCCCCGCCTCGGAATGCGGGCGAATTCGCCGACCACGGCGCTCGGCAGCAGGGTGCCCATCAGCTCCCCGTCTTCGCGGATCAACGCCGCGATCCGCCACTCGCCCTCGCTCGTGAAGTCGAGGTCGGTGACGTAGACCACCGTCGCCGCGTCAGGATCGCTGGTCGTCGTCTGGGCGCGGAAGGCGGGCTCCGTTTGGATCGTTTCGATCGCCGCTGGGAACGGGCCGAGCGCCGGCGCCTCGAGCGCTTCCTTCTGGGCCCGCGCCGCCGCCCCCTTCGCTTCCTCACCCGACTCCACACCGGGCGTCGTCCCCGGCACCTTCGAGATGTAGAGCGCCACCTCGGCGTCGGAGACCGGGCTGCGATCGGGCTCGAACACCCCGAACGGGTAGCGGTTCTCGCCCTTGTGGAAGACCATCGCCGCCGGGGACACGACAAGCGGTGCGGTCTCCCCTTCTTTCACGACCTCGAGCAGCGTCTTGCCGGCGGCGGCAGGGAAAGCGCTCTTCGGCGGTGCCGGGCGGCTTCTCACCTCGGCCTCAGACCCAGATCCCGAGGACCCGGAGTCCTCGCCGCAGCCGGCCAGCGGCCCGACGACTACGGGCAGGCAGGCGAGAACGCATATGACGCGGTGCAGCAGCATGCGGACGGGCATGTTATTCGGCACGCCGCCCCGGCCCGCCGCTGCCGCATGGCCGCGTATAGCCTCCGCTCCGAGAAGGCGACGGCAAGGAGGACGAGTTGGCGGAGCGAGCGGCACTGATCACCGGGGCATCGAGCGGCATCGGGCTGGCGATCGCAAGGACGCTCGGCGAGGAGGGCCACGCCCTTACCGTCTCCGCCCGCCGGCCGGAGAAGCTGGAGGCCGCCGCGGAGAGCCTGCGCTCCGACGGATTCGAGGTCCAGAGCGTCCCTGCAAACATGGGCGACGAGGAGGCGCTGATGTCGGTCTTCGCCAGACACCGCGACGCCTACGGTCGCCTCGACGTCCTCGTCAACAACGCGGGGGTCGGGATCGGCGCGCCGATGGAGCAGATCCAGACCAAGTACCTCGACATGCAGCTCGCCGTCAACCTGCGGGCCTTGATCATCGGCACGCGCGAGGGACTGCCGCTGCTGCGCGAGGCGGGCGCCGAGCACGGCAAGGCGCTGATCGTCAACACCGCCTCGATCGCCGGTAAAGGCGGCCAGGCGTGGCTGTCGGTCTACGCGGCGACCAAGGCGGCGGTGATCAACTTCACCCAATCGACGCACCGCGAGGTCGGCTCTGCCGGCATCCAGTGCACCGCCCTCGCCCCCGGCTTCGTCGACACGCCGATGACCGAGTTCGCCAAGGGCGAGGTCCCGGCGGAGGAGATGATCCAGCCTGCGGACATCGGCGAGGCCGTGCGGTTCCTGCTGCGGACCTCGCGCAACTGCCATGTCCCCGAGATCGTCTTCACGCGTCCCAGCGAGGGACTCGACACCCCCTAGATGCGCTTCCTGGTCGCGGCCTTCGGCGACCCCGGCCATGTGTTTCCGGCGATCGCCCTCGGGCGGGCGCTGGCGCAGCGCGATCACCAGGTCACGGTCGAGACCTGGGAGGAGCGGCGCGCGGCCGTCGAGGGCGCCGGGCTCGGCTTCGCCGCGGCCGAGGAATACCGGATGTTCCCGCCGCCCGACCCCGACTCGCCCGATGGGTCGCATGCAGCCGAGGCGGCGCGGGCGCTGCTGCCGCTCCTCGACGAGATGCGGCCGCACGCGGTGGTCAGCGACATCCTGACCCTGGCGCCCGCGCTCGCCGCCGAGGCACGAGGCATCCCCCTCGGGACGCTGATCCCGCACATCTATCCGGTGGTCCCCCCCGGCCTGCCCTTCTTCGCGGTCGGGCTGCGACCGCCCCGCACCGCTGCCGGTCGGGCGGTCTGGCGTTTCGGCCAGCGGGCCCTCGAGGTCGGCCTGGAGCAGGGGCGCCGCGACCTCAACCGTCAGCGCGCGCGGCTCGGGCTGCCGCCCACCGAGCGCTTCCACGGCGGCATCAGCCCCGACCTGGCGCTGGTGGGGACGTTCCCGCAGCTGGAGTACCCGCGCCGCTGGCCGAACGGCGTCGAGATCACCGGCCCGATGACGTTCGAGACGCCCCACCCGGAGATCGAGCTGCCGCCCGGCGATGCCCCCCTTGTCCTGGTCGCACCGAGCACGGCGCACGACTCGGGCAACCACCTGGTACGCACGGCGCTTGCGGCGCTGGCGGACGAGCCGGTGCGGGTAGTGGCGACGACGAACCGCGTCGTGCCGCAGAGCCCGATCGAGGTTCCGGCCAACGCCGTCCTCGTCGACTGGCTCAGCTACAGCCAACTGATGCCGGTCGCCTCGCTCGTCGTCTCCCACGGCGGACACGGGACCGTCTGCCGCGCCCTTGCCACCGGCACCCCGCTCCTCATCAGCCCCTTCATCGGCGACATGAGCGAGACCGCGATGCGCGTCTCCTGGGCCGGCGCGGGCCTCTCCTTGCCCTGGCGCCTCTGCCGGCGGGCGCCGCTGCGCTGGGCGGCACACCGTCTGCTGGGCGACGACTCGTTTGCCGCCCGCGCCGCCGAGCTGGCCGCCTGGGCAAGGGAGAACGACGGTGCCCAGCGCGGTGCCGAGCTGGTCGAGCGGCTCGGAGTGCGCCGCGCTGTCGCCTGAGCGGAGTGAGCTCCGGGGGTGGGACTCGAACCCACAACAACTCGGTTAACAGCCGAGTGCTCTACCGATTGAGCTACCCCGGAATGCCGGACCAGAATGTACCGGCTAGATGACGACGCTTAGCCGCCGACGCGCTCGGCGTGAGCGATGCGCTGCACCAGCGCCGCCCGCTCGCGGCTCAGCTCGCGGCGCCGCTCGTATTCCTCAGCCTTGCCGGCGGCGGCAATCTCGTCCTCGAGGCGACGTTGCTCGAGCTGCAGGTAGTTGAGCTCCATCGCTTCCGGCGAGGCCGGCTCGTCGTTGGCGAGGATCACCAGTTCGGAGATGAGGCTGGCCAGCTCGTCGTCGTCGCGCGGCAGGTCCGACGCCGGATCGTCGAGGCGCTCGCCCAGCCACGCGGCGGCGCGAGCGCCGCTCGCCGAGAGGTGGCCGTCGCCGAGCCGCCCCAGGTAAGCACGGCCTTCCTCGGGAAGGGCGATGCACATCGCCAGCAAGGCCCGCTCGCGACGCTCTCGCGAGGTCAGCTCGGCGCTGCGAGGAGCGGGGGCGGGCGCGGCGTTGCCACGCGGCCGCGGCGACGCCCCTCCCCCGGTCGCCGGCTGCGCCACGGTCACCCGGCCCATGACCAGAGCCGGATCGAGGTCGAGGCGCTCGGCGACCCGTCCGACCAGGTCTTCGCGGCTCGCCGTCTCGCCGAGCCCGGCGAGGACCGGCGCGACCTCCGCCAGCGCCCGGTCGCGCTCGGTCGGCGAGGAGGTGTCGGTGCGGTCGAGGACGAGGCCGACCTGGAAGGCGGCCAAATCCACCGCCCCGTCGACCAGTGCTCGGAAGCGGTCGGCGCCCCCTTCCTCCCCGATCATCTCGGCCGGATCCTCGCCGGGCGGCATCGCCGCGACCCGCAGCCGCACCCGGCGGCCGGCAGCGACCCGCTGCGCCCGCAACATCGCCTCCTGTCCCGCGGAGTCGGCGTCGAGGGCCAGCACCACCTCGTCGACCATTCCCGACAGGGTGGCGACCTGCTCCTCGGTGATCGCCGTCCCCATCACGCCGACCGCCTCCGCAACGCCGGCCTGGTGCAGAGCCAGGACGTCGGTGTAGCCCTCGACCACGACGGCGCGGCCCGTCTTGGCGATCGCCTCCTTGCCGAGATCGACGCCGTAGAGGATCTGGCTCTTGTGAAAGAAGTCGGTCTCGGCGGTGTTGACGTACTTGGCGCCCTGGTCTGGGCGCATCGCGCGGCCGCCAAAGCCGAGCGTCCTGCCCCGCCGGTCGCGGATCGGAAAGATGATCCGGGAGCGGAAGCGGTCGTAGTCCCCACCCCCGCGTCCCTTCTGGACGAGCCCCACCGCCCGCATCTCGTCGACCTTGAAGCCGGCACGCTGGCCGCGCATCAGCACCTGGTCCCAGGCGCTTGGCGCGTAGCCGACGCCGAAAGCGCGCAGGACGTCCTCGCGGAGACCGCGGCCGGCGAGATACTCGCGGGCCTTGCCGGCCTCCTCGGAATCCCAGAGGTAGCTGGCGTAGAAGGTCGCGGTGCGATCGAGCAGCTCCCCCAGTCGCTGCCGCTGCCGACGGCGCGCCTCGACGCGCGGATCCTCCTGCTCGCGTTTGACCTCGACGCCGTAGCGGTCGGCAAGCAGCTCGACCGCCTCGGTGAAGCCGAGACCCTCCTTTTCCTCGACGAACTTGATCGTGTCGCCCCCGACCCCGCAGCCAAAGCAGTGGTAGAGCTTCTCCTGCGCGTTGACCGAGAAGGACGGGGTGCGCTCCTCGTGGAACGGGCAGAGGCCGACCCAGCGCGCCCCCTGGCGCCGCAGGTCGGTGTGGGCCGAGACGACCTCGACGATGTCGGCGGCCTGCCTGACCTGCTCGAGGCTCTCGTCGGAGATCAACGCCATCGGGCAATCATCACACGAGGGCGCGCCGGGGGACCGAGGTGCTAGAAGCGCGTCGCCTCAGGCAAAGTCAATGCCGCGAAGCGGGCGATGCAGAACCGATCGGTCATCCCGGCGAGGTAGTCCGTTACCCGCTGCAGCTCGTCGGCGCCCGGCTCACTCTCCGGCACCTCCTCGAGGTGCTCCATGTAGTGGTCGAAGAGGCCGCGCAGCGCCCGGGTCGCCCGCTCGTGCTCGGCCCGCGCCGCCTCGCCGAGGTAGACGCGGTCGAACATGAACTTGCGCAGTCGCAGCATCGCGCCTCCCACGGCCTCGCTCTGGACGATGTCGCCGGCCTCCGCGGAGCGCTCGACGATGTCGGCGACCAGCGTGTCGATCCGCTTGGCGCCGGTCGGCCCGAGCAGCTCGATCTCTTCGACCGGAAGGTCCTCGGGACGGAGGATGCCGGCCCTCAGAGCGTCGTCGATGTCGTGGTTGATGTAGGCGACGCGGTCGACCAGCTTGACGATCCTGCCCTCGAGCGTCGCCGGCTTCTCCGAGCCGGTGTGCCTGAGGATGCCGTCGCGGACCTGCTCGGTCAGGTTGAGCCCCTGGCCGTCGCGCTCGAGGACCTCGACGACCCGCAGCGAGTGGACGTTGTGCTTGAAGCCTTCACGACCCCCCTCGCGCAGCGCCGCGTCAAGCGCCTCCTCGCCGATGTGGCCGAAGGGCGGATGCCCGAGGTCGTGGCCGAGCCCGATCGCCTCGGTCAGGTCCTCGTTGAGGCCGAGCGCCCGCGCGACCGTGCGAGCGATCCCGCACGCCTCGAGGGTGTGGGTCAACCGAGTCCGGTAGTGGTCGCCCTCCGGCGCGATGAAGACCTGCGTCTTGTGCTTGAGGCGACGGAACGCCTTCGAGTGGACGATCCGGTCGCGATCTCGCTGAAACGGCGTGCGGACCGGGCTGTCGGGCTCCTCGGCGCGGCGCCGCGCCGGGTAGGAGGAAGTCGCCAGCTCGGAGAGGTACTCGCCCTCCCAGGCGCGGACGCGTTCCTCGAGACTGGCGGCGATCGGCACGGTCCGATCCTAGGCGGCGGCGCGCAGCTGGACGTGCGCATGGTGCTCCAGCGTCTCGCCGATCGCACGCTCCGCCTGGCGCAGCGCCGCCTCCTCGGCGGCCGGACCCTCGGCGAGCGGGCTGCCGATCGCCTCGACCATGAAGCGGTGCGCCGCCTCTGAAAGCGGGAACGATCCCGCCTGGCAGGCGGCGCAGACGACGCCACCCGCGGCGCCCGAGAAGCCGACCAGGTGGTCGGCTTCGCCGCAGCGCGCGCAAGATGCCAGCTCCGGAGCGAAGCCGGCCGCCAACGCCAACTTGAGGCGAAACGAGAGCGCCGTCTCCAGGCCCCCCGCACTCGCGGCCGGGTCGTCGAGCAGCGACAGGTAGCGGCAGAGCAGGTTGTAGGCGGGCAGGTTCGGCTCGGCGGAGTCGAGCAGCCGCAGCACCGCATCGCAGGCCCTGGCGCCGGCGCCGAGGCCCGCGGCCGAGGAGCGCAGGCGGGGATAGCCGTCGACGGTATTGACCTGGGTGACGGTGAGCAGCTCGCCGCGTCCTTCGTGGAGGACGAGGTCGAGCCGGAAGAAGGGCTCCAACCGCCCGCCGAAGCGCGAGCGGGGCCGCCGCGCGCCCTTGGCGATAGCCCCGATCCGGCCCAGCTTCGCCGAGTAGAGATGGAGGATGCGGTCCGCCTCGCCGTAGCGGATGCTGCGCAGGACGACCGCCTCGGTCTTGAGAGTGGTGCCAGCCACGACCGATCAACGGTGGCGGTCAGACCGGACGGCAAGGCGGGCCCGCTACCCGGTGCGCCTTCTGCGCGGACGGCGGCGCAGCCGCACCTGGCAGCCGGGGCAGTAATAGGTGGAGCGCCCGGCGACGACGATGCGCTGGACAGTGCCGTCGCAGCGGACGCAGTCCTCGCTGGCGCGCGTGTGGACGAGGAACTTCTCCTGCATGCGACCGCGCTCACCGCGGCCGTCGCGGTAGTCGTCGATCGAGGCACCGCCGCCCTCGATGCCGGCCTCGAGCGCCGCGACGATCCCGTCGCGCAACGCGGCGTGGTGCTCCGGACGCATCGAGCCGACCGGCGAGAGCGGGTGCAGCCGCGCCCGGAAGAGCGCCTCGTCGGCGTAGATGTTGCCGACCCCCGCGATGCCCGACTGGTCGAGCAGGAAGGACTTCAGCGGCGCCGTCCGCCCGGCGGCGATCTCGCCCAGCGCCTCCGGGGTGAACTCCGCCGAGAGCGGCTCGACGCCGAGCCGCGCGAAGCGCTCGCCGAGCGCAGCGTCGTCGATCAGGAACGCCTCGCCGAAGCGGCGGGGGTCGGTGAACCACAGCTCGCGGCCGTCATCGAGGAAGAAGCGGGCCCGCAGATGCCGCTCCGAGGTCGAGCGCTCGCCCTCGTAGAGCCGCCGTCCCTCGGAGGGATCGAGCGCCTCGTCATCCTCGACGAGGACGAGGTTGCCGGTCATCCGCAGGTGCATGACCAGCGTCTGCCCACCGTCGAGTCCCAGCAGCAGGTACTTGCCGCGCCGGCCGAGTCCCTCGATCGTGCGGTCGGCCACCGCCGCTTCCAGCTCCCCCGGCGGGGTCGGCCGGGACCAGCGCGCGTCTCCGACCTCGAGCCGCTTGATCCGGCGTTCTTCGATCTCGGGCTCGAGCTGGCGGCAGACCGTCTCGACCTCGGGCAGCTCGGGCACACCCTCGGTTCTATCAGCCGTGTGGCGCGAAACCGTTCATATGGATCGGTTTTGCGCCACGCTCAACCCGTGGCCCGGGGGTGCGCCTTGAAGTAGACGTCCTTGAGCCGCTCACCCGAGAGGTGCGTGTACAGCTGGGTGGTCGAGACGTCGGCGTGGCCGAGCATCTCCTGCACGGCTCGCAGGTCGCAGCCGCCCGAGAGCAGGTGAGTGGCGAAGCTGTGGCGCAAGGTATGGGGGCTCATTCGGCCACCAAGCCCAGCGGTCCGGGCGTGGCGCTGGACGATCTTGTAAAGACCCTGGCGGGTTAGCGGCCCGCCACGGAAGTTGACGAAGAGCTTCGCCTCATGGCGGTCGCCGACCAGCTTCGGTCGGCCGCTGCGCAGATACACCGAGATCGCCGCGATCGCCTGGCGGCCGAGCGGCACGAGGCGCTCCTTTGACCCCTTGCCGCGGGCGTGTAGGAAGCCCTCCCGCATGTCGATGTCGCCAAGCTCCAGCCCGATCGTCTCCGATGCCCGCAGCCCGCACCCGTACATCACCTCGAGCAGGGCGCGGTCGCGCAACGTCGTCGACTCACTGCCGCGCGGCGCCGCCAGCAGCTTCTGCACCTCGGCGTAGTTGAGGACCTGCGGCAGCTTCTTGGCGCGGCGCGGCGCGCTCAGGGCCGCAGTCGGGTCGTCGCCGATCAGCTCGTCGCGGCGCAGGTGCTTGTAGAAGGAACGCAGGCAGGCCGTCTTGCGGTGGATCGTCGCCGCCGAGCAGGCTGGCCGTCCATTGCCAGTCGCCAGGTCGGCGAGGAAGTCGCCGATGTCGGCGGGCCGGGCCGCCAGCGCATCGATCTTCTGTTTGGCGAGGAACTCACCGAACTGGAACAGGTCGGTGCGGTACGCGTTCAACGTGTTGCGCGAGAGGCCGCGCTCCAGCTCCAGGTAGGAGAGGAAGTCCAGCACGAGCCCCTCGAAGCGGGGGTCGCATCGACGGTCCGCCGAAGCGACGGAGGGCGGCTTGACCGCGGTTGCCATGGCGGCTGGTTCTCGCGCGGCGCCGTCATCCCTTGCCGCGCAAGGCGGCGCCCGCGGCGAGCGGCGCGGCGAAGAAGAGCGGATCCTCCTCGAAGCCGCGCCCCATCGTGCGGGCCGGAAGGCCGGCGGCGGCGTATCCCTCTAGATCGGCGGGCGCCTCGCGGAGTCGGTGGGGTTGCCCGCTCGTCTCCCTCAGGCGGCCGGCAGCCTCCGCCTCGCCGGTGGGCACGACAACCTCAATCGGCGCCAGCAGCATCTCCAGGACCGTCAGCGTGTGGTGGCTGACCGGACGGTGCCGCTCGCGCGGATCGGCCGCGGAGAGGCGGGGCGAGATGATCGTCGGCAGGCCGAGCGCCAGCGCGGCGTGAGCGGCGTCGAGCGCTGCCATCCCGCCATGCCCCAGCCGCGTCTCCGAGCCGATGATCCCCGGCCCAGGACCGACCAGGGCCACGTCCCAGCCCAGCGCCACGGCCGCCGCGTCCAAGGCTCCGGCAAAGGAGAGCGCCTCGTGCTCACCACCGTAGGCGGGCGCGGCCGTGACGTGGCCGCACAGCAGCCCCCGCTCGCGCAGCGTCTCGACGTCGCGCGAGAGCGAGCCCGGCAGCGCGCCGCCGCCGCCCTGCACGTAGCCGACCTTCGCCCCCGGCAGCGCCCGCCCCGCAGCCCACGCCGCCGGCGCCAGGTGGCCGTGCAGCGGCAGGACGAGGACGCGCATCGACGCCCCGCTCCCTTCCGGTGCGACTTTTGCTCGCATACCGGTCATTTCTCGCACCGGAAGCTCGACCGGCTCGACCGCGTGCTGCAACGAGCTGTAGTTGAGCTTCATCACGTGCCGGCCCTCGACGCCCCGACCCCCGATTCCGCGGGTCAGGTTGACGTGGACGACGTCGAAGCCGCCCGAGCCGAGGCCAAGGTCGAGCGCGGCGACGTTGACGACAACCTCGTCGCCCTCCCGCATCTCGCCGAGCAGGCCGGTGTCGGCCCAGGCCGGCCGCCTCTTCCCCGCCACCTCGACGGTGAGGGGCTCCTTCGCGACGACGACGCCGCGCCGCAGCGCCAGGCGCCCACTCACGGCGCCGTCGGGCCGGACTCCACGCCCGCCTCGACGAGAATCGCCTCACAGACCGCCAGCATCGCGTCGAGATCGCGCGCGGCAACCCGCTCCGCCGCGGTGTGCACGTCTTCGGGGCCGTTCGCGAGCAGCACGCAGTCGAGGCCCTTGAGCCGGAACGCGTTGACGTCGCTGCCGCCGCCGATCGCCGTCTGGACCGGCGGGAAGGCGGCCTTGCGTAGACCCGCTTCCGCGACGGCGAGCGCCGGTGAGTCCGTGGGCAGCTCGTAGCCGCGAAACAGCTCTTCGACCCGGACGTCGACGTCGCAACCGTGCTCACTTGCGCCCCAGGCGAAGTCCTCGGTGATCGCGGTGGCGACACGAGCCGCGCGCTCGCCGTCGAGGCTCCGGGTCTCGGCGAGCACCCGGCAATGGCCGGGGACCACGTTGCCCGACGTCCCCCCTCCGATCACGCCGACGTTAGCGGTGGTGCCCTCGTCAAGCCGCCCCAGCTCCATCCGGGCGATCGCCGCAGCCGCCGCCGCGATCGCGTTGTGTCCTTCCTCGGGGCTGATCCCGGCGTGCGCCTCGACCCCGATGAAGTCCGCGACGATTTTCTGCTGGGTGGGCGTCGCGACGATCACCTCGCCCACCGGCCCAGCGTGATCGAGGACGAAGCCAAAGCTCGATAGCAGCCGCCCGAGGTCGAACGCCTTGGCGCCGCGCAGGCCCTGCTCCTCGGCGACGGTCAGCAGCAGCTCGATCCCGACCGGCGGCGGCTCCTCGGCGTGCCGCGCCACCAGCTCCAGCAGGACGGCCACGGCCGCCTTGTTGTCGGCCCCCAGGATCGTCTGGCCGCGGCTGCGAAAGACCCCTTCGGATTCGACCACGTCGACCTGCCCCTCGTGGGGCACGGTGTCGAGGTGTGCGCAGAACATCACCCAGCGGTCGGTCCGCCCCGGGAGGCGGGCGAGCAGATTGCCAGCCCCCGCCCCGGCAGCTCCCGCAGCGTCGTCCTCGCTTGCCTCGACACCCAGCGCGCGCAGCTCGGCGAGCACGGTGTCGGCGACCTCGCGCTCCTCTCCGGTGGGGCTTCGCACTTCGCAGAGCCGCACGAAGCGCTCGTGCAATCTCGATCTTCCCGCCTCCACGGCGAGACAGGCTAAATCGACGCGATGCCGGCCGTCAGCCCGACTGACGCACGCCGACGTCCTGCTCGCTCCCCGCCGGCTCCTCCGAGGGGGTGGGCCGCGTGCCGGCCTGGCGCGCCGCGGCGCCGACGAACTCGCGGAAGAGCGGCTCGGGCCGGTTCGGCCGCGAGTTGAACTCCGGGTGAAATTGGGAGGCTACGAAGAAGGGGTGGTCGGGGAGCTCGACCATCTCGACCAGGCGCTCGTCGGGCGAGGTGCCGCCGCAGACGAGGCCCTCGTCTTCGAGCCGGCGGCGCAGCTGGATGTTGACCTCGTAGCGGTGGCGGTGGCGCTTGTAGATGACCGCCTCGCCGGCGAAGATCTCGCGCGCCCTCGTCCCCTCGTGGAGCTTCACCGGGTCGGCGCCGAGGCGCATCGTCCCGCCGAGGTCGGTGACCTCCTTCTGCTCGGGCAGGAGGTCGACGACCGGGAACGGGGTCTCGGGATCGAACTCAGCCGAGTTGGCCCCGTCCATGTCGCAGACGTGGCGGGCATAGTCGACGACCGCCATCTGCATCCCGAGGCAGATCCCGAGGAACGGGACGCCGTTCTCGCGCGCGTAGCGGGAGGCCGCGACCTTGCCCTCGATCCCGCGCTCGCCGAACCCGCCCGGGATCAGGACCCCGTCGGCACCGGCGAGATCGGCGACGTCGAGATCCTCGCTGCTGACCAGGTCGACCTCGACGTTGACGCCGTGGTGCCAGCCGCCGTGCTTGAGCGCCTCGATCACCGACTTGTAGGCGTCCTCGAGCTGCACGTACTTGCCGACGAGCGCGATCCGGACGGTGCCCTCGGCGGCGTCGGCTCGGCGGCAGAACTCCTCCCAGTCGGCGAGGTCCGGCGCCGGCGCCTCGATCGCGAAGTGGTCGAGGATGAGGTCGTCGAGGCCCTCGGCGCGGAACGCGAGC
>DASUOH010000025.1:0-120283 GCA_036276735.1 Solirubrobacterales bacterium
CCGGGGATCGCGGCGGTGGTGATGATCACGTCCTGCCTCGTCGCGTTCTCGCCGAGCGCATCGCGTACCTGCGCGTTCTCCTCGTCGGTGAGCGGGCGAGCGTAGCCGCCCTCCGCCTCGGCGTCGGGGATGAAGTCCAGTTCCAGCGGACGCCCCCCCAACGAGGCGATCTGCTCCCAGGCCGCCCGCCGGATGTCGCAGCCGGTGACGATCGCGCCGAGGCGCTTCGCGGTTGCGACCGCCTGCAGGCCGGCGACGCCGGCCCCGAGCACGAGGACCTTGGCCGGTGGGACGGTCCCCGCCGCCGTGGTCATCATCCCGAAGAAGCGGCCCGACTCGCGGGCGGCGATCAGGGTCGCGGCGTAGCCGCCCGCCGCCGCCTGCGAGGAGAGCGCGTCCATCGCCTGGGCCCGCGTCGTGCGCGGGACGGCCTCCATCGCGAAGCTGGTAACACCCGCCGCGGCGAGCGCCCTGTTGGTGTCGGCGGCGGTCCAGGGGTCGAGGTGGCCGATCAAGACCTGGCCCTGCTTCAGCGAGCCGATCTTCTCGGCGCTTGGCGTGCCGACGCAGAGGACGACGTCGGCGCCCCAGGCAGTCGCGCCATCGACGAGGTCGGCGCCGGCCTCGCTGTATTGCGAGTCGGGATGACCGGCAGCGTCGCCCGCCCCGGTCTCGACCATGACGTGGTGATTCTCGTCCTTCTTCAGCGAGGCGACCACGTCTGGAACGAGCGCGACGCGGCGCTCCCCATCAGCGTTCTCGTTCGGCACGCCAATCTTCATGCGGCGCGGAAGACTATGCAATGAGAGCCGCTGCGGGTCAGCCGGCCGCTAGCGCGGCCAGACGCTCGATCGTGTGCAGCTGCTCGCCGCGGTCGACGTGGACCGGCGAGACGATCAGGCGGTCGATGCCGGCGCCGCGGAAGCGCTCGATCCGCTCCGCAACCTCGGCCTCGCTGCCAACCAGCGAGGTGGCCTCGACGATCTCGTCGGGCATCGCCTCGAAGGCGCCACCGCGGTCGCCGTCCTGGAAGCGGCGCTGCACCTCGTCGGCGACCTCGCCGAAGCCGAAGCGATGGGCGAGGTCGACGTAGAAGTTGGTCTTGCGGCTGCCCATGCCGCCGAAGTAGAGGACGAGCCCCGCCTTGACGACGTTCTTGGCCGCCTCCAGGTCGCCGTCGATCGCGACCTGCAGCGAGGGCGACACCTCGAGATCGGAGCGCTGCCGCCCGCCCTTGGCGAAGCCGGCCTCCAGGTGCTCGCCCCAGGTCGCCTCGAAGGCGTCGACGCTGAAGAAGATCGGGATCCAGCCGTCGCAGATCTCGGCCGCCATCTCGACCGATTTGCGGCCGATTGCGCCGACGAAGACGGGGATCGCGTTGCGCTCGGGGTGGAAGTTCAGCTTCAGCGGCTTCCCCTCACCCCCGGGCAGGGGCAGCGGATAGTGCTCGCCCTGATGCTCGAGCTTGTCCTCGCGGGCGATGATCTTCCGCACGACTTCGATGTACTCGCGGGTGCGGCCCCAGGGCTTCGCGTAGGGGACGCCGTACCAGCCCTCGGAGACCTGCGGGCCGGATGGCCCGAAGCCGAAGAGGAAGCGGCCGCCGGACAGTTTGTCGATCGTCGCCCCGGCCATTGCCGCGGCGGCGGGCGGGCGCGCCGGCACCTGCATGATCGCCGCGCCGAGCTTGATCGTCTCGGTCTGCGGCGCCAGCCAGGCGAGCACGCTGACCACGTCGGAGCCGTAGGACTCGGCCGCCCAGACCGACTCGAAGCCCGCACGCTCGGCCGCCTGGACGACCTCGACGGCGTCCTGGCCGGCGGGGCCGATGCCCCAGTAACCGAGGTTCAATCCGAGCTTCAATGCCATCCGCGAGCCATCCGCGGCGAACCCTATTGAATGTCCCTCAATGGCCGACGCCGCTCCCACCGGGCTCTCCAACGCCGAGGCGGCGAAGCGGCTGCGCAAGCTCGGACCGCCGCAGGAGAGCACCTCGCGCTCGACCGCCGGCATCGTCGCCGGCAACGTCTTCACGCTCTTCAACGCGATCGTCGTCTTCTTCGGTCTACTGATCCTCTCGCTCGGCCTCTTCGCCGACGCCGCCTTCCTCGCGGTCGCGATCGTCAACTCCTACATCGGCATCCGCCAGGAGCTGAAGGCGAAGCGGACGCTGGAGGAGCTGGCGGTGCTGGTGGCGCCCCACGCCAAGGTCGTGCGCGACGGCCGGGTCGTCGAGCTGACCGCCGAGGAGGTCGTGCCAGGTGATGTGGTGGCGGTGGAGCCGGGCGACCAGTTGGTCGCCGACGGCGAGGTGATCACCAGCCGCGGCCTCACCCTCGACGAGTCGCTGCTGACCGGCGAGTCCGACGGCGTCCGCAAGGACGGCGGCGACCGGGCGCTATCGGGGTCCTTCGGCATCTCGGGCTCGGGCCGCTACCGGGTCGACGCGGTGCGTGAGGACAGTTACGCGGGCCGCTTGGCCGGCGAGGCGAAGGCGTTCCGCCACCCCCCCTCGCCGCTCCAGCACGAGGTCAACCGGGTGATCGTCGCGACCACCTACGTGATGGTGCCGCTGGCGGCTGTCCTCCTGCTCACCTTCCAGATGCGCAGCGTCGACCTGGTCGAGGCGGCGCAGACGGCGACGGCGGGGCTGATCACGCTGATCCCGGAGGGGCTCGTGCTGCTGATGAGCGTCACCTTCGCGGTCGCCGCAGTGCGGCTGGCGCGCAACGACACGCTGGTGCAGCAGATGAGCGCCACCGAGAGCCTCGCCGCGGTCGACACGATCTGCGTCGACAAGACGGGCACCCTCACCGACGGCGACCTGCGGCTGCTCGGCGTCGAGGTCGCGGACGGCGCCGACCCGGAGCAGGTCAAGGCGGCGCTGGCGGACTTCGCGGCGAGCGCCGGCGACCGCAACCGCACCCTGGAGACGATCGCCGCGGCCTTTCCCGGGCAGCCCGGCCGCGTCGGCGACGAAGTCCCCTTCTCCTCGAAGTGGAAGTGGAGCGGGCTGGAGATAGACGGCGCCAGCTACGTGCTGGGCGCGCCCGACGTCCTCGCCGCGGGCGGGGCGCTGCAGCTGCCGCCTGGGCTGGCCCGCAAGCTCGAGGAGGAGACGTCGGCGGGTCGGCGGGTCGTCGCCTTCGGCGAATCGGGCGACGGGCTGCCAGCCGACGCGGTCGCCTCCCCCCCGCCTCACCTGAGACCGTTGGCCCTGGTCGTCCTGGAGGAGACGCTGCGCCCCGACGCCGCCGAGACGATCGCCACCATCGCCGCGGAGGGCGTCGACCTGAAGCTGATCTCCGGTGACGCGCGGGCGACGGTGACCGCCGTTGCCTACGCCGTCGGGGTGCCGGGCGACGCCGGCGTGATCGAGGGCTCCGAGCTGCCGGAGGATGCCGAGGGCCTCGCCGAGGCGGCGCGCCGCAACACGATCTTCTGCCGGATCGCACCCGAGCAGAAGAAGGCGCTGGTCGAGGCGCTGCGGGCGTCCGGCCGCTACACCGCGATGATCGGCGACGGCGTCAACGACGTGCCGGCGCTGAAGCAGGCGCGGCTGGCGGTGGCGATGGGCTCCGGAGCCCAGGTGACCAAGGGGGTCGCCGACGTCGTCCTCCTAAAAGACCAGTTCGCCCGCCTGCCGGAGGCGGTCGCCGAGGGGCGGCGGATCGCCCGCAACATCCATCGCCTCGGCCGCCTCTACCTGACCAAGAGCGTCTACGCGGCGGCGCTGATCGTGCTCGTCGCGGTGCCTGGCTTCGCCTTCCCCTTCCTGCCGCGCCACCTCACCCTGGCCGCCTTCCTGACGATCGGCGTGCCGTCCTTCGTGCTGGCGCTAGCCCCGTCGGACGGGCCGCTCTACCGAGGCCGGCTGCTGCGGGCGCTGGCCGCATTCGCCGTGCCGGCCGGGCTGGCGACGGCGCTCGGCTCGATCGCTTGCTTCTTCCTCGTCGACACGGTGTTCGGCGGCTCACTCGAGGACGGCCGCACGGCCGCCACCACGACCCTGATCGTCCTCGGCCTCTGCTTCGTGCTGCTACTGGAGCGCGGCCCCGGCCGCGAGCACATCGCGATCCAGAGCTACATGCTGGCGATGGTCGCCGGGCTCGGCGCGCTCTTCGCGCTGATCCTCGCCACCGCCCCGGTCCGGCACTTCTTCGAGATGTCGATGCTGGGCGCCGGCCAGTGGTTCCTGGCGCTGGCCTGCGCGGCGGTCGGGCTGACGATCGCCAGCCTGCTGTGGCGGCTGCCGCAGATCGAAGCGCTGGAAGCGCCGAGCGAGGGAATCGCCGAACCGGGTACGTAGTCGGGCGGGATGGCGACCTACCCGCTTGCGGCCGACTCCTACGACGAGGCGTTCGACTCGAGCGGCGCGCCGCGGCCTCAGTACGAGACGGTGGTCGAGGCGCTGGAGCGGCACGATCTGGAAGAGCTCCGCGAACGCGTCCAGGGCGACTGCGACGCGCGGCACGTCGACTTCGGCGACGGCGAGCCGCTCGGCGTCGATCCCGTCCCGCGGGTCATCGACGCCGGGGAATGGCGCGCACTGGAGGCGGGGATCGTGCAGCGGGCGCGCGCGCTGAACGCGTTCGTCATCGACGTCTACGGCGAGCAGCGGATCTTCGAGAGCGGCACGCTGTCCCGGCACCTGCTCGACACCGCCTCTGGGCACGAACCGCGGATGCGCGGCCTGCTCGATCCCACCGTACCGCCGGCCGCCGTGGTCGGGCTCGACCTGGTCCGCGACGCGACCGGCGAGATCCTCGTCCTCGAGGACAACGACCGGATGCCCTCCGGCGCCGCCTACGCGTTCGCGCTGCGCGAGGTCGTGCCGGCGGCGCTGGGCGCGGAGGCCGAGCCGCTGCCAATCGGCGACTACGTCGCGGCGCTGGGAGCGGCGCTGGGCGCCGCCGCCCCGGATGGCGTCGAGGAACCGGCGATCGCGGTCCTCACCAGCGGCGAGCAGAGCAGCGCCTGGTTCGAGCACCGCCGGCTCGCCGAATCCATGGGCGCGCCGCTCGTCACCCCGGCCGAGCTGACCGCCGCGGACGGCCGCCTCCACGTCCGGCGTGAGGGCGGCCGGCAGCCGATCGACGTCCTCTACCGCCGCCTCGACGAGGAGCGGCTGAGCGACCGCGACGGGCGGCCGACCGAGATCGGCGAGCTGCTGCTGCCGGCGCTCGAGTCGGGCAGGTTGCGCTGCCTCAACGCCTTCGGCACCGGGATCGCCGACGACAAGCTCGCCCACGCTTACGTGGAGCGGATGATTCGCTTCTACCTTGGCGAGGAGCCGCTGCTGCGCTCGGTGCCGAGCTACGACCTAAGCGACGAGGCGACGCGGGCGGCAGCGCTCGAGCGCCTCGACGAGCTGACCGTGAAGCCGCGCGGCGGCTTCGGCGGCCAGGGGGTGACGGTCATGCCGAGCGCAAGCGAGGAGGCGCGCCGGCAGGCGAGGGAGCTCGTGCGTCGCCAACCGGAGCGCTTCGTCGCCCAAGAGACGATCTCGCTGTCGACGCACCCGACCGTGTACGAGGGGCGGCTGGAGCCGCGCCGGGTCGATTTGCGACCCTTCTCGGTTAGCGGCGCCGAGGTGACGGTGGCCATGCCCGGCGGCCTCACCCGATTCGCGGCCGGTACCGGTGAGACGATCGTCAACAGCTCGCGAGGAGGAGGCTGCAAGGACACGTGGGTGATGGCAACGTGAGGGACGGGTTGCCGCCAGCGCGAGGCGCGAGGCCGCTGATCGCGGTCACGACCTCGGAGGTGCGGCGCGCCGAGACGATCCAGCAGATCCCCCAGGGGGAAGTGCCGGCCCGCTTCGAGATGGCGCTCGGCCTCGCCTACATGCGCGCCGTCGAGGCGGCGGGCGGGATCCCGCTGGTGATCCCGCCGCTCGCCGTCGAGACGATCGAGCCGCTGCTCGACCGCGTCGACGGGATCTGCCTCTCAGGCGGGCCGGACCTCGACCCCGCCACCTACGGCGCCGACCCCCACCCGCAGCTCGGCCCGACCGAGCCGCCGCTCGACCGCTTCGAGCTCGCCGTCGCCCGCGCCGCCGACGCGCGCCAGGTTCCGGTCCTGGCGATCTGCCGCGGCACCCAAGCGCTCAACGTCGCCCGCGGCGGCACCCTTCACCAGCACCTCCCCGACCTCTCCGAGCAGATCGGGCACCGCCAGCAGGACGCCGCCAATGAGCCGAGCCACGCGATCGAGGTCGAGCCGGGCAGCCGCCTCGGCGCCGCGCTGGGAGCCGACGGCACGCCGGTCGCTGGTCAGCTCGGAGTCAACTCCTTCCACCACCAGGCGATCGACCGGCTCGGCGAGGGGCTGGCGATCGTCGCCCGCGCCCCCGACGGCACGATCGAGGCGGTCGAGGACCCTGAACGCGATTTCCTGATCGGCGTCCAGTGGCACGCCGAGACGATGGTCGAGCGGCCCTACGAGGCGGCGCTCTTCCGCAGCTTCGTCGATGCCTGCCGGGGCGGGGTCAGCCGCCCTGAGGCGGCAGCACGAACTGGGTGACGATCAGGTTCGCGGCGAGGCGCGGCTCGGAGCCCTGGCGCCGCCGCTCGATCTTCACCTCTATGACGACGGTGCTCTTGCCGACGTGCAGCGGCGTCGCGATCGCGTCGATCTCGTCCCCCTCCAGACCGGCCGAGAAGACGTTCAGCTTCAGCTCGATCGTCGTGAAGTTGTGGCCGGGCGGGATCGAGCGGAAGGTCGCCCAGGCGGCGGCGGTGTCGCCAAGCGCCGTCCAGACGCCGCCGTGCACGTAGCCGCCGGGGTGCAGGTGGCGGCGGTCGACGACGATGCGGCCGACCGCCCGCTCGTCCTCGATCTCGACCGGCTCGATGCCAAGGTCGCCGGGGAAGCTGTCGGGGAGGAACGCCCGCACGCTCTCCGGCGTTATGACGGAGCGGGGATCGGTCGGCGGGGCGTCACTCATGCGGCGGTGAACTTACTTGACGAAGGATTTGAAGAGATTTTTGTTTCTGCGCGCCCTATGTAATGCCCTGTCTGCGATGGTGGCAAAATGGAGGCGATGAGACAGAGCTGGACCGACGACCGCCTGGACGACTTCCGCGGCGAAACCGCGCGACGGTTTGGTGAGGTCGACAAGCGCTTCGATGCCGTCGACAAGCGCTTCGACAAGGTCGAAACTGACATCAAAGACCTGCGGACCGAGATGAACGCTCGGTTCGACTCGATGAACGCTCGGTTCGACTCGATGAACGAGAGATTCGATTCGATGACCGCCCGACTTGAATCGATGCAGCGAGTGATGCTTCAGTTCAGCGGTGCGCTGATCGTTGCCCTGGTGGGCTTCATGATCACCCAGGTCTGAGGGCTCAGACTCTGAAGCCTTCGAGGCCCTGATCACCGAACGGCTCGTCCCGCTCCCTGACCGCCTCCTTGAAGCCGGCCTCGGTGGCACGGCGGACGAACTCGTGGCCCTCCTCGGTGTGGCGGGCGATGCCATCGAAGAAGGTGCCGAGTAACTGCGTCTGGTGCAGGCCCTGCGCGTAGAGCGACTGGTTGACCAGCATCTTCATCATCACCAGCTGGTTGATCGGCAGGCGGGCGACGCGCTCGACCAGCGCCTCGAAGCGCTCGTCAAGCTCTTCGGCGGGCGCTGCCTCGGTCGCCAGCCCCCACTCGGCCGCCTGCTCGCCGCTCAACGAATCTCCGGTCAGCAACAGGCGCTTGGCGCGCATCGGGCCCACCCGAGCGGTCCACAGCGCCGTCGTCGGCGAACCCCAGACGCGGGCGGGCGGATAGCCGATCTTGGCGTCCTCGGCGACGACGAGGAGGTCGGAGCAGAGCGCCATGTCGGTGCCGCCGGCGACGCAGTAGCCGTGGACCTTGCAGAGCACCGGCTTCTCGGAGTGGAAGAGGCTCATGAAGCCGCGCACGTTGCGCCACATGAACTGGAAGTCGGTGACCGGGTCCCAGTTCGAGTCGGGCGCGTGGTTGGCGGCGATCGTCGCCGGGTCGAGCGGTGAGCCGGCCGGCGGCTCGGCGCCCAGCGGCCCGCCCTCCCCCAGTCCGCTCATGTCGCCCTCAGCCGAGGCGACCAGGTCATAACCACCGCAGAAGCCCGTGCCGTTGCCCGCCAGCGCGATGACGTGCACTGCCGGGTCGAGGTTGGCCCGCTCGACGCAGGCGGCTATCTCCTGCGGCATCCGGGGCACGATCCCGTTGCCCCGCTCGGGTCGGTTCAGCGTGATGCGGGCGACACGGTCGCCGGTCTCGTAGGTGAGCGTCGTCAGCTCCTCCATCGGGACTGACGCTACCCGAGCGTTCCCGCGCTCGCCCTCTAGTTGAGCGGAAGCCCAGCGAGCCCGGTGACCTTGAAGTCGCCGCCCTCGATCTCGATCGGGATCGCGTAGACAGTCTTGTCGACCCGGTAGAGGACGAAACCCCGGTCGTCTTCGACTCGCACTGAGCCGACATCGACCTGAGCCGCTTCCTGACGCAGTTCCTTCGCAGCGGCGGGGTTGGTCATCTGCTCGAGGCCGGTGGCGCAACTCGCGTCTTCCCCTTTAGTCGCCTGCGAGGCGAGCTCTTCGAGCGATTTGGCAATGCCGCTCCCAAGGTATTCACAGGCGGCGGCCCACTCCCGCTCGGCACGGGCGTCGAGGAAGTCGTGCAGGGCAGCCGATGCTCGATCGAACTCCGAGCCTTCTACCTCGGCGCCGAATTCCTGAACGCTGTTGTCGCCGCCCTTGACCTGGAACTGCTTCGCACCGCCGCCCGAGTCCTCGTGGGGCTTGGGGGTGAAATCGCCCGAACTCTCGTCCCCGGCGTCGGCCTGCCCGTTCGACCGCCCGGAACGGGCGGAGCCATCGCCGTTCGACTTCGCCGGCGGAGCGGTGTCCGCGCTCCGCTCCTGCGCGGGAGCCGTTTTGGCATCGGTCGCCGTGGTCGAGTCGTCGCCCCCACCACAGGAGGCGACGCCGAGCGCCGCCAGGGCAACTACGAGCAGCGAGAGGCGATTCCTCACGGCCACAGGTTAGACGCGTTCGACGATCATCGCCTTGCCTTGCCCCCCGGCGACGCACATGGTCTCCAGGC
Organism: Solirubrobacterales bacterium; assembly: GCA_036276735.1. Classification (GTDB taxonomy): domain Bacteria; phylum Actinomycetota; class Thermoleophilia; order Solirubrobacterales; family 70-9; genus VRUE01. The sequence continues at coordinate 9,079 of DASUOH010000025.1, forward strand.
CGACCTGGTGGTCGTCGGTCTCCATCACGTTGAGCAGGGTGCCCATGATGCGGGCGCCGGTCATCCCGAAGGGGTGGCCGAGGGCGATCGCGCCGCCATGGGTGTTGAGCTTGTCCTGGGGGATGTCGCACTCGTCCATGATCGGGATCACCTGGGCGGCGAAGGCCTCGTTCAGCTCGACCGCGTCGACGTCGTCGATCGTCATCCCGGCCCGGTCGAGCACCTTCTTGATCGCGCCGATCGGGGCGACGCCCATGTACTCGGGCTCGTTGCCGAAGGTGGCGGAGGTGACGATGCGGGCGCGCGGGGTCAGGCCCAGCTCCTTGGCCTTGGTGTCGCTCATCAGCAGCACCGCCGCGGCGCCGTCGTTGAGCGGGCATGAGTTGCCGGCGGTGACGCCGCCCTCGCCGAACGCCTCGGGCAGTTCGGAGAGCTTCTCCAGGGTCGAGGAGGCGCGAGGGCCGTCGTCCTTGGCGACCTCGGTGCCGTCGGGCAACTTCACCGGGACGATCTCGCGGTCGAAGAAGCCGTCCTCCTGGGAGCGGACCGCCAGTTCCTGGGAGCGCTGCGCGAACTTGTCCATGTCGGCGCGGCTGACCTCGTATCTCTTGGCGACGTTGACGGCCGTGTGGCCCATTTCGATGTAGGCGTTGGGCTGGCCGTTCTCGCCGAGCAGGTTCGGGTTGCGGTCGTCGACGCGGACTGGCTCGGACGCTTCGTTGAAGCGGCTCACCCACTCGACCCCGGCGGCGATGTAGACGTCGCCCTCGCCGGCCTTGATCGCGTTGCCGGCGTGGCGGATCGCGTCGAGGCTGGAAGAGCAGTAGCGCGAGACCGTGACGCCGTTGACCTCCTGCGGCAGCTTCTCGGAGAGCAGCGAGATGATCCGGGCGATGTTGAACGCCTGCAGGCCCTGCGGCATGCCGACCCCGCAGAAAATGTCTTCGACCGACGCCGGGTCCACCTCGGGATTGCGCTCGAGCAGCTGGTCGACCACGTAGGCGCCCGTCTCCTCGGGGCGCAGCTGGGCGAGCGAGCCCTTGAAGGCACGACCGATCGGCGTGCGGACGGTGTCGACGATCACTGCATCGGGCATGCGGGGACTCTCCTTGGAAGTCGAGGGCGAAGGCGCTGCCCCGGGAGGGTATTTGACCGCGCGCCTCGCCGCCCCTCTCCCGGCGGCGGTTCCATTAGGTTTCCCCCATGCCGCTCGACGGGCTGCGCGCATGGATCGGTGAGGTGGAGCGCAAGCTCGGCATGCGCACCCGCGTCTTCCTCGTCCTGGCCGCGCTCGCGATCGGCGGCGCCGGCGCCGCGATCTACATCGCGCTCGACACGCGCGACACCGCGGTCAGCGAGAGTGACGTGCGGGCACTGCAGGAGGACCTCGAAGCGCAGATCGCGGGCGGCGGTGGCGCGGGTGCGACGGACACGGCGGAGGTGACGCAGCTGCAAGCGGAACTGAGCGCGCTGAAAGGTGAAGTGCAGCGACTGCGAGGCAAAGGCGCCTCGGCGAAACCCGGCGGGGTCGAGGGCAATGGAAGCGCCGAGGCGGAGACCGGCGGCTTGGAGCCCTGAGCTCTCGACGCTGTTTACGATTTGTTCAGCACATTGAGTAGAATTGCTCAGTGTAATGAGCGAATTGCAGCCCTATCAACGCAGTATCGCGAGCGACCTGGTTGCCAGGCTCGCCGAGGACGCCCCGCGGATTCAAGTTGTCAGCGGGCCCAGGCAGGTCGGAAAGACCACTGCGGTGCGGCAGGCGCTGGAGGCGCTGGAGGACCCGAGTCACTACGTCAGCGCCGACGAGCCGACGCTGCGCGATTCGGCCTGGCTGGAGGCGGAGTGGGAAGAGGGGCGTCGCCTCGCCCGGAGCCGAACGGCCGGGGGGATCCTCGCCGTCGACGAGATCCAGAAGGTCACGGGCTGGGCGGAGGCGGTCAAGCGCCTCTGGGACGAGGACCGTCGTGAAGGGCTTCCGCTGAGGGTCGTCCTGCTCGGATCGGCCGCCCTGCTCGTTCAGCGGGGATTGAGCGAGAGCCTGACGGGACGATTCGAGCTGATCCGAGCTCCCCACTGGTCGTTTGGCGAGATGAACGAAGCCTTCGGCTTCAGCGTCGACGAGTTCGTGCATTTCGGTGGATATCCGGGCGCGGCGAATCTGATCGAGGACGAGGAGCGCTGGGCCGCCTACGTGCTCGACTCGATCGTCGAGACGACGATCTCGCGCGACCTGCTGCTCCTCACCCGCGTCGACAAGCCGGCCCTTCTGCGCAGTCTCTTCCGACTGGTCTGCGACTACACCGGCCAGATCGTCTCCTACCAGAAGCTCACCGGGCAGCTGCAGGATGCGGGCAACACGACGACGCTCGCCCACTATCTCGACCTGCTCGGCGGCGCCGGGCTCGCGGTAGGCCTGGAGAAATACGCCGCCGGCAAGGTCCGGCAGCGTCGCTCGACCCCCAAGCTGCTCGTCCTTGACACGGCTCTGGTCAGCGCCGTGGCGGGACGCACCCTCGCCGAGGACCGCGACGACGCCGAGCGCTGGGGACGACTGGTCGAGACCGCGGTCGGCGCCCACCTCGTCGGCACGCGCGACCCGCGGGCCGAAGTCCTCTACTGGCGCGACCGCAACCGGGAGGTCGACTTCGTGGTCGAGCGCGGCGCGGAGCTGACCGCGCTCGAGGTCAAGAGCGGTCGCCGACGCGACGGTATGCCGGGCCTGTCTGCCTTCGAGGCCGCGCACGGCCCGGCTCGGAAGCTGCTGGTCGGCGGAGACGGCACTCCCCTGGAGGCGTTTCTCTCCGCTTCGACGCCGCTCTGATCGCGTAGCACCGTTACAAGCAGTTTGTGACAATCCGCACGCTTACGCCTGCTGGCGTCCCCACTCTCGGTTAGGTTGTTCGCAATCCATCTCGCGCCCAGCGCGAGCCGCGGCAGCGAAAGGAGACTCAATGCCTGAGGGCTATTGCGTCAAAGAGCGCAAGAAGGTCGAGATCAAAGACGCCAAGCAGGTGACGATGAAGAACGGTCGCCCCGCCATCCAGGGCGTCTGCCCCGACTGCGGCACCAAAATCTTCAAGATCGGCAAGCTGGAATAGGCCGCGAGAAGACCCCCCTGACCGTACTCACGATGAGTACGGGGTGAACGAGGGAAAGAGAACGGGTCGGGGACCTCTTGAAGGCCCCCGACCCTGTTGCATTCACCGAGGGTCCACAGCGGACCCGATCCCTGCTATTTGATGCCGTACACCCCGGCGGGGCTCACGCTCGCGGAGAACGTCAGTTCCTTGTCCATCGATCCAGGTATGGAGACCGGGGCCGCGAAGCTCAGGCTGGATATTTCTTCGGCATTGTCGGGCACCATCTCCATGTCCCCTGCGTAGTAATAGTCATCGAAGTAGGAACCGCATTCACCGGCCGTCTCCCAGAAGATCGACGTGTAATTTGCGACGATCTTCTGTTCCGATACGTGGAGCCCCCATGGCATGCTGACTTCCTCATCCAACACCTGACAAGCGTAGTTCCAGTGAGAAGTTTCGCTTTCACACGTTTCAACATCAGTTGCAAAACTGATCACGCTTCCATTACCGCCACCCCGAAGTTCGAGTTCAGCGTCGAACTCGCAGGTCGTGCGTCCAGTGGGATACGGCCATTTCCAATAACCTTCGAGGTGGCGCGTGATAGTGCCTTCGAGTTGGATTACCTCGTTTTCTGGTGCTTCTAGCGGAGAGCCGTTTTTGGTGAATTCGGATGCAACCGCGGATGGAGCCAGGACGGCTAGAGCCGTCAATGCCACGGTTACGAGGAACATGCCCCTTTTGAGCTTTCTCATGCGCACCTTTCGATTGCGTTGACTGCTTCCTTCCGGATGGGCGCACACCGAGCGCGCCGGTACCGGTACCCGTGAATCGCAATCGAGTCTCATCGCCGCCCAGTCGAGAGGCAATGGCCAATGTGAGTGGAGTGGTTCTCGCTTGTTACCGTGTCGCTATGGCTCGGCGTTGCGGTCGATTGCCGCGCTGTGGAGGCGCAGAGCCGTCTCGAGCTCGGCGGCACAGCTGTCGATCGGCCTTCCGATTAAATTTTCGGCGGAGCGCAGTCGAATACCGACGGTCTTGCGAGTCACCCCGAGCGAGGCGGCCGCCGCCGAGGCGTTGTGCCCGGCTGCGATATATGCGTGGAGTGTCCTGCGCAGCGTCGCCCCGCCATCCCGCCCGCGCTGCAGAGGGGCGAGATAGGTGCTCTGCAAGGAGCAGGCAAGCAGCTCGTCGTTCAGCGCCGCGGCAAACAGGGCGACCTCGACGTAGGCGACGACGTTCTCCGCTCCGCGCAGGGCGACCGGCATCGCCGCGGCAGCCTGACGATGACTCAACCGCCAGCCATTGATGCCGTGCCCAGGCTCCCCGACCGCCAAGGCTCCGTCTTGAGGCCAGCCGGGTCCGGCCAGGCGCAGCGCCTCCCCCGCTGCCAGCCTGCGACCCCCTCCAAGCCATGCCCAGATCGTCCCGGTGTCCGCAAGGACCGACAGGAGACGACGGTCGAGGGCCCTGGCGAGATTCTTCAGGGTGGCCCGCGCCTCGGAGCCGGACGCGATCAGGCCGATGTGCCATGCGTCGAGCTCGTAGTCGAGGTCGACGCCATCCACCAGCTCGCCGGCTAGGAGCATGCGTACCCGCGCAGCTCGACTTTCCTCGGCATTGCGGTGGCAGCCCTCAGCCTCACGGCTGTACTCCTCGGCGACCGTGGCGACGACGCGATCGAAGAGCACAGCCTCCTCGCGCAGGGCTCTTCGCAGCTCGGAGGCCGGTATCGCCAACTCCTCATTTGCCTCCTGGACGATGAAATCGCCGAGCAGGGCAAAACCGGCGAAGTAGCGGCGCAGGACGGTGTCGAGGCTTATGCCGAGCCGCGCCGCGTAGCGGGCCTGGTGGAGAAGTTGCACCGGGACGGGGGCGGACCCGGAGGCGCTCCTGTCCGGTGGTGCCCGCAGGGCGCTCAGGCCATACTCGACTCCCGCTTTCACCGCGTCGCGAAGGCCGACGACGTATGCCGGATCGGCGATGTCACCGGGATCCGAGATTCCATGGACCCGAGCCAGCGCCGTCTGCTCGATCTCGCTTCTCCGTCGCGCCAGACGCTCTGCCAGGCGCGCCCGCACCGCGCGGGGGAGGAACTGGGCGGAGCTCGATCTCCTCGCCACGCCGCCCCCTATTCGAATTCCTGCGGCGCAGAGGAGAGCACCCTCCACCCACCGCCCTCGCGCTTGACCGCCAGCCAGTAGTCCTTCCCGTCGGCTCCGTGAAAGAGGGCAAAGCCAGCGCCCTCGCCCGCCGCCCCGCCCTCTTTGACCCGCAGGGAGGCGATCGGGCGCCCGGCAACCGGCGAGGGCCGCCGCGCCTTGGCGGCTGCGACCAACGCCACCAGCACCTCCCCGCAGCTCGGCCTGGGGGTCCGCTTGGACTTTCTGATGACTTCGGCGATCTGCGCCCTCGGGCTCTGGCCCAGGTAGCCGCAGGCAGCCTCGAAGCGGCGCTCTGCGAGCGCCCGCAGGTAGGCGGCGACCTGCGCCTGGGCGGCGAGGCGGTCCTCTTCGCCTGCCTCGGCGCCGAAGCGCGCCAGGGCCAACTCACCGGGCCCCTTGCCGCTGTAGCGCTCGAAGGGGGCGCTGCGGGGGGAGAGGACTTCGGCCGCCTGCTCTGGGGCGCTCTCCCCGCCCTCTGACCCGCAGGCGCCCAGGGCGAGGCAGAGCAGCAGGGCGATCAGGGGGGCCGGCACCCTCACCGCGTGGGTCCCCCGCTCCCCTCCCGGGCCCCTACCGATAAAAGACAACGTAGAATGGCCCTTTCTGCAGGGTCGCGCCGCCGTAGAGGCGCACCTCGGCCCGCGGCACGGGGCAGCTGTTGGCACCGAGGTCCAGGAAGGCCGAGACGTCTCCGGCGGCGAGGAACTCAGGGGTCACCTGGCCGCCCTTGGCGGCGAAGGGCACGGCGATGCAGTAGACGCCGGGGGCGCCGAGGGTCACCTGGGCGGAGGTGATCCCCTTGGAGTCGCCGGGGAAGACGGCACCTTCCTCGCTCACCCTGGCGAAGGCCTCGGGGTTGGCGGAGCCCGCCGAGGTCGCGAAGTCGGCGCTGGCGGCCGAGGGGACCCGGGAGAGGCTCGCCTCCTCGACCTTGGCGCCGGTGACGGAGCCGTCGGCGATCTTCTCGGAGGTGATCACCCCGTTTGGCAGCTTCTCTGCGCTCACCGCCCCGTTGGCGATCTTCGGGCCGCTCACCGCGCCGTTGGCGATCTTGCCCTGCTTGACCGCGCCGGCCTTCAGCTTCGGCGCGGTGACCGCGTGCTTTCTGAGCTTGTCGGCGGTGACCGCGCCGGGGCGAAGCTGGCGCTCGCCGACCGACTTTGGCGCCAGCTGATTCGCGGCATAGGCAGAGCCCATGCCGAGGGCGAGCAGCAGCGCCAGGGTGGAGGCGACGTTGGCGTAGGAGAGATGCGATCGGAGGGTCTTCATGGTCTTCTTCATCTCTTGGCCACCTTGCAGCTGCGGGTCAGGGTCGTGGTCAGGGTGGTGCCGCCGGCGAAGGCAAAGTGGGTGCGGGCGAGGGGAAAGAGCGCTCCCGGGAAGCCGGCTGGGGCTGGGCAGCCGGCCGAGAGGAAGCTGTGGGTCTGCCCTCCCCGCCGCCAGGTCCTGCCGAGGCGCAGCTCAAGGCCGGTGACGTAGCCCCAGTTGCCGGTGACCTCGGGGAAGGAGGCGTTGAGCGTGGTGCCGAAGGTTCCCTTCTGGCGCTTGACCTCCATCGCCAAGACGTAGGAGGTGGGGAGCGGCTCGGTGCCGTAGACGTGGGCGAGGATCACGGGCGCCCCACGCAGGACGCCGTTGAAGGCAAGCACCTTGCCCTCCGAGGGGAAGGGGGACTGCTCGGGGAAGCGCACCGCGGCAGAAAAGGAGCCGGTGCCGATCAGCGAGTCCCCGCAGGCCGCCATCGCCTCGGCGGTGGTCGAGGGCTCGATGTGGCCGATCCGGCACTTGGGCAGGCCGCGGGTCTCGAGGCGCCCGGCGCGATGGAAGCCGAAGCTGACGCGTTCGAGCTGCGGTGGCTCACCGGCCCGCACCGGGGTGATGTGACCGCCGATCCGCACCTCGATCGGGGCGGTGCCGGTGCGCGGCAGGGACTTGGGGGAAAGGGAGCCCGAGACCGCGACCCGGGCTCCTCCCTCCTGGGCTACCTCCGCGCTGGCGGGGGGGGTGGCCAGGAGGGCGAGGGCCACGAGGAGGGCGGGGACTGGACGGGCGACCCTCACCGCCCCTTGGCGCCGCCGCGGCGCTTCTTGGCCTTCCTCGCCTTGCCGCAGGTCGCCTTCAGCTTCGGGCGCAGGGTGATCTGTCTGCCGTTCTGGGCGTCCATCTCGATCCGGGCCCGGTTGGCGCCGGCGCAGATGTTGCGGCTGTTGACGAGCAGGCCCTTCTTTCCTCCCCCCTGCATGGTCAGGGTGAACTTGGTGACCGGGACGTCGGGCACCCCTTCGAAGGTCGTGCGGATGCCACCGCGGATCGAGTCGACCCTCCCGACCAGCTCGGCCTCGATCGGCTGGCGGTCGGGGCCTCTGAGGGCCGCGACCAGGTCGGGCAGCTTGTTATCGGATGAGCGGAGGTAGACGGGTCCGGTGACCGGGCCATCGAGCAGCGGCGTGATCGCCGTGGCGTGACCGTAGACGGAGGCCGCTGGGCAGTTGGCGCCGCCGCCCTGGCCGGCTGCGAACTGCACCCTGGTGCAGATCGTGCGGATGTTTGCCTGGTCTAGGAACTCAGAGCGCGGCAGGGTCACCGCGGTGCCGGCGATGTTGGCGTCGCCTGCTCTTGCGGTCAGGGTTGCCCGCAGGCGCGGGTGGGCGCCTCGCTTGGTGCCGCCGAAGAGGCGCAGGTCGAGCTTCGGCTTGAAGCCCAGCGCGGCGCAGTCGCCGAGGCCGAAGGGAACCGAGCGGTTGACGCTTCCCCCGCCCTGGCCTGAGATCTGCGCCTCCACGGACTGGCGCTCGCAGCCGGTCGGAGCGGCGGTGAAGCCCTCGCGGTCGATGTTTACCCGCACGTCCCTGACGTCCAAGAGGATGCCGTGCAGGATCGTCGGGATCGGGTCAGAGACCACAGAGACCCGGGCGGTCTTGCGGTCGACGTGGACGGCGTTGCGGACGACGACGTTGCCGAGGTCGAACGGTCCCGCCACCGCCGGGGTGACGACCGCGATCGAAAGCGGGGCGCCCTTGTAGGGGCCTGCGAGGTAGGCGCGGCCGGGGGCGTAGAAGGGGTAGGGGCCCGCTCCTGCTCCTGCTTGCACGGTGCCGATCTGGGAGGCGGCCGGGCAGGCCGGAGAGGAGAGCTCGCCGCGTCCGGTCAGCTCGGCGGTCGAGATCCCCGCCAGGACGTGCTCGGGGCAGGAGGCGACGCCCTTCAGGTAGGCGACCAGGCCCTTGGGCATCGTCAGGTCAAGGCCCGTGAGGCGCTCGGAGCCATCGGCTCTGGAGAGCTTCAGGACGAAGGGAGATTTGGAGCCCGCCACGGCGTTTTTGAGCCCCGCGTCGAAAGAGGGGTCCAATGCGCCCTCGGGGCACGGCCCGCCGTTGGGGCCCGAGGTGACCTGGTAGACGTGATCGTCGGCGACGATCTCCTCTTTGGTCGGGTTGGCCGGGGAGGCGGCCGACCAGGGAGAGAGTTCTGAGCGGATCGCGTAGGTGCCGCAGCGGGGCGGGTTGATCAAGGGGGCCCTGGGGCCCGAGTTGAATTTCAGCGAGAGCCGCGAGAAGGGTGCTTCTGGGTTTTCGACGAAGCTCGAGGTGATCCGGCCCGTCTGCGGGTCGGTCTCCAGCTTTCCGGCGACCTTGATCGTGATCCCGTCTTTCTCGGAGGAGAAGACGAGGTAGAGGCCGAGGGTCGATTTGAACGGGTTGTCGCGCTGGCTCGCCAGGAAAGCGTGCCCTTTAAGGGTTTCGCGGATCAAGGGGGTGTCGATTTCGATCGTCCCGACCTGCGAGGAGAGCGGGCACTCAGGATCGGCGTTGGAGCCGAGCTTGACCTGAGCGGGCGTGCAGGAGCTGAGGCCGTGGGAGGCGGCCGGGTTCAGCGCCATTCCTTGCGGCAGGGTGACCACCGCGTTGTTCAGGTTAGCCTGGGCGCGGCCGGTCTTCGATTCCAGCCCCCCGGTCGGCATCTCGATCTCGACCTCCACGCCGGTCGGGGTGTCGGCCTGGTTGTTGGTCGGGACGATCGAGAACTCGGGCTGGAAGTCGACCGCCTCGCAGTTCTCGGGCAGGGGGTCGACGGCCTCGGCGCTGACGAAGCTGCCGGGGTGCTCCCAGGAGTCGGCGCTGACTTTGACGGTCGGCGGCGCGCCGGTGCAGCGGGTCGGGTTGGTGACCAGGGGCAGCGGGTTCGCCTGCGGGTCGGACGCCTCCCGGCAGCCTTCGAAGGTATTGCCCGTCACCTTGGCCCCGAAGCCGCAGAAGAGGCCCTGGTGCAGTGAGCGCAGTTCGATGCTAACGGTGGAGGGCGAGGCGTCGAGGCTGATCGCGTAGCCGTCCTCGGGGCGCAGCCGCGGCGAGATCGTGAAGACATTGTTGAGCGCAGTAGTATGGGCGAAGGCGAACTGGGCCGGCAACCCACGTTCGGGCTCGATCGCGAAGATCGGCATACTCGCGGTAGAGTTGGCGAATATCCCGTCATGGATGTCGACGTCGATCAGGCCGACGGCGCTGCCAGCCGGGCAGGTCGAGGCGATCACGTCGGCGACCCCGGCGCAGAGCGTGGGCACCGCGAGGGCGTTGGCGACCAAGCCACGCGGCAGGTCGAGCTTCACCTGTCGGGGCGCCTCGATCGAGTCGTCCTGGGCGAAGTCCATGCCCTGGGCACTGCTGAGGCCGCGCCTGACGTTGAAGTCGAAGCCCACCCCGGCCGAGAAGGGGTGCCCGCCGGCCTGTTTGAAGTCCTCGCCCCCGGCGTCGATCACTTCGGAGTCGAAGTTCTGGAAGCCGAACGGCCTGGCGGGGCCGAAGTCGAGCTGGTCGTCGTCGCTTCCCGGGGCAGCACCGGGCGCGGTGGCGGTCGCGGTGGCGACCGCATGGTCGGGCGCGTCAGCGCCGAGGCGCGCGGAGACGACGAGCCGCGGGTAGGAGGCGCCCGGGGCGAGGGCGTCTTCGCGGCTGCAGCTAGCCTGAGCCGGCTCGCTCGGGGTCGCGGCGGCGGTCGTGCAGGTCCAGCCGGTGCCGGCGGTGCGCAGTACCGAGGTGCCGAGCCCGGCGGGGAGGTCGACCTCGACGGTTGTCGCGGTGCCGGCACCGATCGGCGCGTCGCCGCTGTTTCTGACGTTGGCGACGTAGTCGAGCCGTTTGTCGCTGCGGCTGACCCCTGGGAGATAGACGGTGCGGGTCACTACCCGGGCGCCGGGGCCGGTGAGCGACGTCGTGCCGTCGACGCCGCGCAGCAGCGGCACGTCGGCGCCCAGCAGCGGGCCGCTGTCGAAGATCACGATCGGCGAGCCGACACTGTTGCCGCTGAGCGTCACGGAGCCGTCGGCGCCGCTGACGTTGGTAAGCGCCTCGAGCGCCGCCTCGATTTCGGCGTTGTTGGCGTCGAATTTGAGGTCGGTCGTTTCCGAGACCCCGGGGCCGTCGGGGCCGGTGTCGAAGATGAGGCGGTACTGGCCGCCGCTGGCGCCCCTCACTTCCACTTTCTGGATCTCGGGGCTGTAGCGGGTGAGCTGCACCTCCAGGGCGGGGGCGGCGAGGGCCGGCGCCGCGGCGAGGCCGAGCGAGAGCGCGCAGAGGCCGAGGATCAGGGCTGCGCGGCGGGCGATGCGGTTGGGCGAGTTCACTTGCTACCTCCCTGCTTGGCGCCGGCTCGCCTCTGAGCGGCCCGCCTCTTGTGTTTGGACTGCCTCTTCACGCAGCGCGCTTTGCCTGCCCTACGGACCTTGCGCTTGCCTTTCGGGCAGCGGCGCTTAGCTTCGGGCGGCACGCTGCCCGCGCCGGCGAAGGAGTTCGTGATCGCGCCGCTCTGTCCCGGCCCGGGGGTCGGGGCGCCCTGGCAGGCTTCGCCCGAGCAGACGCTCCGCGGCACCGGCAGGGTGCCGGCGCCGGGGCGAAGGACGTAGACGTCCTCGGCGGAGTCGGTGTCGGTGAAGGTGAGGCGCTTGGTCGTGTGGTAGGCGATCGTCGAGCCGTCGGCGGAGACGAGCGGGCGGATCTCCCGTGCCTTGTCGCTGAAGCGGGTGGCGCCGGGCAGGTGGTAGAGCTGGCCGTCTCGCCACAGGTAGGAGTCCTCGGCGCCGTTGGTGTCGGCGGGGAAGAGCGCTTCGGTCGTCGTGAAAGCGACGCTGAGGCCGTCGTCACTGGCCCAGCGGCCGCGGATCGCGTAGTCGGCGCCGGGGGCAAAATCGACGCTGGGAACCACGACGCCGGCGCTGCCGTCGTCCGATCCGCCCGGGGCGGCGGCGGAGAGGTGGTCGAGGGTGCCGGCCTCGGCGTCGTAGCGGTAGAGGTCGCCGGCCGAGTCGGCGTCGCTTGGCAGCAGCGGGGCCACGGAGCGGAAGAGCAGGACGTGGCCGTCGCCGCCGACCTCGTTGCCCTCTGAGTCGGTGCCCGAGATCGGCACCGCGTAGGCGCCGTTCTCCCAGTTGGCCGAGCCCGAGCTGCCGAGGAGGGTGCCGCCGTCGGCCGTGGCGAGGACCCCGACGAAGGAGAGGTCCTGCTCATCGTGGCGGTAGAGGTAGAGGTTGTTCTGGGCCGGCTGGGCCGTGTTGCCGGCCGGGTTGGCGTCGTCGGTGAGCACGGTGCGAGCGACGAAGTAGACGTGGGAGCCGTCGGCGGAGATCGCCGTGATCGAGTTGCGCACCGAGGCGCCCGAGCCCGGGGTGAGGGCGCCTTCCTCGCCCAGGGAGACCTGGGTCAGGCGTTGACCGACCGGCTGGTCGAGGTCATAGAGGTAGAGGTCACAGCCCGAGACCGCGGTGTTGTTGTTGCAGGAGGTGGCTCCCGCGGTCGCGCTGGAGGCGGCGCTTGAGCCGTCGAGGTCGGTTCCGAGCAGCTGGCGGGAGGTCGTGAAGTAGACCTTGCTCTGGTCGACCGAGGCGCCCTGGTAGGCGTCGTCGCCGTCGTTGGCCCTCAGCGTCGCGCCCGCGGCGGTCGCCGTCGCGGCGGCGGTCAGTTCCAGTTCGCTCGGCGAGAGGACCTGGGCGACTTTGGTGTTGGCGGGGATGCCGGTGGCGCCGATCCTGGTCAGGATCATCCCCGGGGCGAAGCTGCCGGCGGGGCTGGTGGGGCTGAAGTTGGTGACGATTTTGGAGCCCGAGGTGATGTTGCCGGTCGCCTCGCCCGGGCAGGCGCGGGGGATCGTCGCGCACTCAGAGGCCACCAGCTCTTCGATCGCCGGACCGCCCGGCGTCTCCTCGCGGACCATGATCCGCTTCCTGTTGGCCGCTTCCACGCAGTTGCCGGTCGCCGGCTGGGAGGGGCGGGTCGAGAGGTAGACGCGGCTGCCGTCGACGGAGATCGCGCCCTGGTTGCGATCGCCGTTCAGCAGGTTGGTGCCGCTCTGGGTGCTTTCCATGCCGCCCAGCCTGGCCCCGCAGTTACCTCCCCAAACCTTGCCGTTCAGGTCGCGGGCCAGCAGCTCGACCACCGGTTCGCCGCTCGGGTCAAGCTGGGCGACGTAGTAGTTGAAGTCGCGGCCGGTGCCCGCCGGCACCGGGTCGCCTTCGAGATAAAAGACGCCGCGCCCGCCACCTTCGGGCTTGAAGTAGATGTGGGAGTGGTCGGCCGAGGCTCCCCGCAGGACCGGGCCGTTGGTGCCGCCCTGGGGGCTGAGCGGCGGGGTCATCGCGACCGGCGCGGTGCCCCGGGCCAGGCGGAAGATCTGCGGCAGGTTCGTGGACTGGAACCAGCTCGAGAGATCGGGGGAGAAGCTCTCCGGCAAGAATCGAGCGCCGGGCATCGAGCCCTGCGGCGACTGCACGCACTCGATCCCCCAGGCCGCGGTCCCCTGGCGGGCGCCGATGATCGGGTCGCCGCCGAAGCCGTTGACGTTGGGGCACTCTCCGATCGTCGCGACCGAGTTGAAGAGGACGCGGTTGCCGTCTCCCGAGATCGCGGGGTAGTTGGTGAATCTGGCGTTCTGGTTGGCCTTCTCGGAGGGACTGACCTGCTCGAGCGCCAGGCAGTCGGGAAGGAGCATCACCTCGATCCCCTGTGCGGCGCGGACGGCGGCGTTGGCGCACTCGTCGGCGGGGGCGGGGCCGGTGGCGAAGGTGCGGTCTTTGCCCTGTCCGCCCTGGCCCGGGTTTGAGGCGAAGAGGCGATAGTGGTAGACGGTCTCGGGATCGAGCGGCTCGGTGATCGCGCTTACGGGGACCTCGGCGCTGCCGTCGCCGATCGCCCCGGCCGCCGGGCTGCAGGGGGCGATCGACCCGTATTCGGAGCTGGGCCCGTACTCGAAGTGGCAGTCGTTCGGTTTGAAGCCGTTGGGGTTGACCGTGCCGGTCAGGGCGACGTGGTGGGCGGTGGGGCCGGCGCCCGTGGGGCCGGTGGCGACCAGCGGCGCGGCGGTTGGCGGCTCGGTGGCAATCGCGACGCTGAAGCGAGTGACGAAGTTGGCCGACTGGAAGGTGCTGAGGTAGAGGGCGCCGCTGGCGGGGTTGGCGGCGAAGCCGTTGGCCCCGGTTATCGCGGCGCCCGCCAGGTGGGTGTCGAGGAGGTTGCCGGCGGAGTCGAACTCGTAGACGCGGCGCTCGACCAGCCCGGCGGTATTGGGGGGGAAGGCGCCGGGGCAGCTCTTTATGAGGGAGCAGGCCTTGACCACGAAGACGCGGTCGGCGGCGCCGATCGCGACGTCGCTGGGGGCGTCGTCTTCTCGTCCGGAGTTGCTCGTGCCCGAGAGGAAGACGGCGGGGGAGACGCCGATCTGAGGGCTGAAGAGCGAGGGCACGAGGTTGGCGCCCGAGGGGGTGAACTTCTGCACGCGGAAGTTGGCGGTCGCCTCGACCGTGTAGATGGCACCGGTGGAGTCGACGGCGACGCGGTTGGGGCCGTTGGTGGCGAACTGGCCGACCGCAGAGCCCGAGGCCGCGGCCGCCTTGCAGACGTCGAAGTCGGCGGCCCGGCAGATCTCAAAGGTCGCGGTCGCGTTGGGGGGCGAGGCGACGACGTCGAAGCCGAAGGAGCGCACGAAGGCGCCGCTGGAGGTGTACTCGTTGACTCGCCGGTTGCCGGGGTCGGCGACGAGGACGTTGCCGGCGTTGGGGGTGCCGGCGGGGGCGACGGCGAGGTGGCCCGAGAAGGTGGTGGCGAAGGCGCCGGCGGTGGCGGCGCTGAGCCCGGCCTTGCAGGTGTCGGCCGGGGCGACGCAGACCTCATAGCCGGTGGCGCCGGTGGTCGTGTTGGCAACGGAGGCCCCGGCACCGCCGGCCAGCGGGGTGGTGCCCGGGGAGGTTGCGATCTGGGGCATCGGCGCGTTGGCGAGGGCACCGGCGAAGGTGATGAGGTAGGGGGTCAGGCCTCCCGGCCCTCCGGGGCCGCCGGTCACCGCGACGTTGCCCGCCCCGATCGTCGAGAGCGCCTCCAGCGCCGCGTCGACCTGGGCCGCGGTTGCGTTGAAGGCTACGTCGGCGCTGGTCTGGCCGCGGAAGCTCAGCTTGAGCTGCCCTTCGGTGGCGTCGACGGTGAGGGTCTGTTTGGCGGCGGTGGGAGTGGAGCTGCCGGGACCGGCGGAGACGACGTCCTGGCCGAAGGCACGGAGGAAGTGCCCGGTGGCGTCGAATACCTCGACCCGGGCCATTTCCTGGTTGGATACGTAGAGGTTGCCGGTCGCCTGGTCGACGGCGATCCCCTGGGGGCTCGAGAGGGTGCCGCCCTCCGCCGGACTCGTGACGCCCGCCTTGCAGTCGGCTGCCGCGTTGGCGGCGGTGGTGTCGCAGATCTCAAAGCCGGTGCCGGTGTCGTTGGGTTTGCCGGCGATCACGACGTCGCGCCCGAAGGCGCGGATGAAGGCGCCTTTTGCCGTGAACTGCTGGATGCGGTGGTTGGAGGAGTCGACGACGTAGACATCCCCGGCACCGGCGCCGCCGCTCCCGTCGACGTTGACCGCCACTCCGCGCGGCGTGTTGCACTGGCCGCCGGCGGTTCCCGCGGTGCCGACGCAGAAGGAGTCGTAGAGGACCTTGGAGGCCTGGGCGCTGGAGGCGCTCGCCAGCGCGAGGGCGCAAAGCGACAGGGAGAGGCCGAGGAGGAGCAGGGCTCGGCGGCCGGTCCCGGCGCTTGCGTTGCATGCCGCGGACGGTGCCTTCGCGTGGCTTCTCACGTAGCTCTCTCCTTGTCCCATGAGCCTCTCTGCCGGCCGCTCCCTGTGCGGCCCTCCCTTGGGCTCGGTTTCCCTGTGTGCGTGTCCCTGGCCGCCATTCCCTGGAAGGCGACAGGCCGCAGTGTAAAAGATTTGGTTTACAAAAGCAAGGAGATGTTTTTTATGCGAGGGCTTGAGGCTCTGGATGGGCGACGCGGCGGGCCTCGGCGAGGCCGAGGAAGGGCGCGACGGAGAGGGCGACGAGGTCGGGTAGAAGCTCGGGAAGGCGGTCGGCCGCGCCGGCGTTGAGGCGGCGCGTGATCAGCGCGGCGAGGCCGCCGACGAGGGCCTGGTCGCGGACTTCGAGGTCGAGCTCGGACGGCGGCGGCTCGGGTCGGAGGGCCTGCGCGATCAGCTGCATCGACTCGCGGTGGCGGGCGGCAATCTCGCCGCCCGCGGCGAGCGGCTCGACCATGTAGAAGCGGGCGACTGCCGGGTCGCGAGCGAGGACGTCGAGCAGCGCCGCGAGGCGCGCCCGGACCCGCTCGGGCCACGGCGCCTCCGCCCCGGGCGCTTCCAGCATCGAGCTGCGCACGTGGGCGTCGACCATCTCGTGGGCGGCGAGGAAGCAGGCGTCCTTGTCCTCGAAATGCTCGTAGAAGGTGCGGCGCGAGATCTTCGCCGCCTCGCTTATGCGGGCGATCGTCGTCGCCCGGTAGCCGTGCTCGGCGACCGCCTCGACGACACCGTTCAGCAGGCGTTCGCGCTGGTTCTCGGCGACGTAGGTGCGCGGCAGGCCGTGGCGGCCGGGCGGCAGGCGAGCCTCCGATGACCCTTGTGGCGCGGGCTCAGCCATCGCGCTCCGCCCGTCCATAAGGTGCGAGCGCGACCTCGGTCAGCTTCGGCAGCAGCTCCTCGATCTCGTCGGTCCTCCCCACCTCGAGCCGCTGGCGCAGTAGCCAGGCGATGCCCCCCACCGCCGCCTCCTCCGCCGTCTCCGGCAGTCCGTGCGGCGGCGCCTCCAAGAGGCGGCGCCGGCGCAGCTGCGCGGCGGCGACGTCGAGCGCCTCTTCGTAGCGGGCGCGGAGCGCGGGGCCCCCTGACTGCGCCTCGAGCAGGCAAAGCCGCGCCCGCTCCGGCCTGACCGCAACCTCTTCGAGCAGGGCGCGCAACGCCGCCCGGACCCGGTCGGGCCACCCCCCCTCCCCGCCGGCCGCGTTCCCGATCGCCGTCGCCGTCTCGACGAAGGCGCGGTCGAAGGCGGCGACGAAGCAGCTTTCCTTGTCCGGGAAGTGCTCGTAGAAGGTCACCGAGGAGACGCGAGCGAGCTTGACAATCGCTTCGATCGAGGTGGCGGCGCAACCGCCCTCTCCGATCAGCTGCTCCGTCGCGTCGAGGATCCGCTCGCGCTGCTCGGCCGCCAGCGTCCCGCTCGGCACCGCTTCCGCCGGCTTCGGCGCCGGCTTCGATGCCAGTCGCTGCGACAGGTACTGCATGGAGCCAGGGTAGCCGACTTGGAAAGGCTTTCATATCTGACGAAAAAGGAGTAGTTTTTATTGGCGATGCCTCCCGATGCCCTACCGGCGAAGGAAGCGGTTCGCTCGAATCCGCCGGAATCGCGCGAGGAGGCGATGGAAGCGGTGCTCACCGCGGTCGGAGAGCTCGGCTACCGCGAGACCTCGGTGCAGTCGGTCCTCGAGCGCAGCGGCTGGCACCGGGTGCAGTTCTACCGCCACTTCGAGAGCAAAGAGGACTGCTTCGCGCAGGCCTACGGGGTGTGGATGGACCGGCTCGGCGTCGACCTGCTGAAAGCGGCCGCGGCCGCGGCGGGGTGGGAGGCCGGCGTGCGGACGGCGCTCGCCGAGCTCTTCCATCTGGTCGCCGACCAACCGGCGATCGCGCGGGCACTCTTCGTCGAGGTGCAGATTGCCGGGGAGCCGGCGATGGCCCGGCACGAGGCGATCGTCGAGCGGTTTGCCGCGGCAGTCGACACCGCCCGCGAGCAGATAGCGCCCGAGCTGGCACCCCCCGAGGAAACCGGGGCCTTCGTCGTCGGCGGCGTCGAGTCCTGTATCTGCGAGGCCCTGACCGGGGGCGACCCGGCGCGGATCTGGCAATCGCTGCCGGAGCTGATGCACTTCGCCGCGGGCTCCTACTTCGGCGGCGAGGCGGCCTCGGCGGCCTTCGAGGAGGCGAGCGAGTGGCTGCAGCGGGAAGGCCCGCTGTCGGAGCGAGGGGCGGAATGACGGAGCTGCGGCTCGTCGCGAGCGCCCCGGACGGCGCCGAGGAGCCGGAAGCGATCGCGCCGCTGCGGCTGCCGCCCGGCCGGCACGGACTGCCAGCCGACCTGGTCCGCGCCCACCAGCGGCAGCGCCTCCTGGAAGCGGCGGCGACGGCGCTCGCCGAGCAGGGCTACGGGCGGTTGACGACGGCGCGGATCACCGAGCTTGCCGGCGTCTCGAGTCGCACCTTCTACCAGCACTTCGAGGACCTCTGGGCGTGCCTGCTCGCCGCCTATGAAGTTGAGGCCGGCCGGCTCTGCGCGGCGATCGAAGCCGGCTGCGCCGAGGCCGCCGAGCGCTCCCAGCGGGGCCGGGCCGGAGTCGCCGCCGCGCTCGACTTCCTCGCAACCGAGCCGGCCGTCGCCCGTCTGCTCAGCGCCGAGCCGCCGCCTCAGATCACGGTTCTGGCGAGAGCGCGCCGCGAGCTGGTGGATCGGCTCGGCACGATGCTGCGCGACATCCTCAAGGCCGGCGCCGCGCAACCGCTGCCGGGCATCGAGCGCCGGCTGGTCGGGGCCGCGATGGCACTGGTGGCAAGCCGCACCGCCGGCGTCGACCCGCACCGGCTCCAGGAGCTCGGCCCGGAGCTGAGCGACCTCCTTCTCGCCTCGCTGTAGACCGAGCGCCTACGTGACCAAAATCACGCGCCGCCCATCCCCCGGGATCGATGGTTTGGGGATGGGGATCCTGGGCACGAGAGCGAACACCGCGGCCGTCCGCTAGTGCGGAATCCAACGATCTAAAGTGTCAACCGTGACCGAGACGCAGAAGCCCCTCGAGTTGATCCTGGCGCGGAACCTGATGACGGCGCTCTCGACGCCCGCCTTTCTGGTCGACGAGGGCGGGCTCCTGGTCTTCTATAACGAGGCCGCCGGGATGCTGCTCGGCAAACGCTTCGAGGAGGTCGGGACGGTCGGTCCGGAGGAGTGGGGGTCGATGTTCGGGCCGTTCGACGAGAGCGGCGAGCCGATCGCCTACGACGAGCTGCCGCTGGTCGTCGCCGTGCGCAACGGCCGGCCCGCCCACGCCGACTTCGAGATCCGCTCCACCGACGGCGCCCGGCACACGGTCGAGGTCTCCGCCTTCCCGATCCTCACCGCCCACGGCTCGCGCGGGGCGATCGCCGTCTTCTGGCCCTGCACGCAGGATGGGGTCGACCCCGCTTCCAACGGAGCGGCGCCGCAGTGAAGGTCAAGCTCTGGGGAACGCGTGGCTCGGTCCCCTCCCCAGGGCCGGAGACGATCCGCTACGGCGGCAACACCTCCTGCGTCGGCGTCACCCTCTCAGACGGCTCGCTGCTGGCACTCGACGCGGGCACCGGCATCCGCAACCTGGGGCTGGCGCTGCCCGACGAGCCGGCCCGGCTCCACATCCTGCTCACCCATCTGCACCTCGACCACATCCAGGGCCTCGTCTTCTTCGCACCCGCCTTCCGGCCGCAGACCGAGATAGTGATCTGGGGGCCGGCCTCGCCCGAGGCCTCGCTGCGCGACCGGATCGCCCGCTACATCTCGGCGCCGCTCTCGCCGGTCGAGGTGCGCGAGCTGCCCTGCGACGTCTCCTTCCGGCACACGCCGGAGACCGAGTGGGAGATCGGGTCGGCGCGGATTCGCGCCACCTCGGTCGCCCATCGCGGGCCAACGCTCGGCTACCGGATCGACGACGGCGACGCTTCGCTCGCCTACATCCCGGACCACGAGCCGGCACTCGGCGCCGACATCGAGACGCTCGAGGAGGACTGGATCTCCGGCTTCGCGCTCGCCCAGGACGCCTCGCTGCTGATTCACGACGGCCAGTACGCCGACGTCGAGTATCCCGACCACCTCGGCTGGGGGCACTCTTCGCTCTCCCACGCGATCGCCTTCGCGCGGCGAACCGGTGCCGAGCGCACCGTTCTCTTCCACCACGACCCGTTGCACTCCGACGAGCGTCTCGACCGGCTCGGTGAGGAAGCACGCGAGCGCTGGCTTGCCGGCGGCGGCGCGGCGGAGCAGCTCGAGCTCGGCGTCGAGGGGGCCGAATACGAGCCGGGCGCCGTGACCCGGAACGACCGGGTCAGTTCTTTTATCTAATCGCGCTACCCTCGGACGCGGATGTCCTCCGCTCCACGGATCGAGGCGGCGGCCGAGCGTTCCGGGCTGGTTCGCGATGCACTGTCCCTTGCGCGCGAGGCGCACGCCGGCCAGCTGCGCAACACCGGCAGCGACGAGCTGCCCTTCATCGGACACCCCGTCGCGGTGGCGGAGCACCTGTCGAGGGAGGGCTTCGAGGACGAGGTTGTCGCCGCCGGCCTCCTCCACGACGTCGTCGAGCACACCGACGTGACCCTGGAGGAGGTGCGGGATCGCTTCGGCGAAGAGGTGGCGCAGCTGGTGGGCGTCCTGACCGAAAGCGAGGCGATCGGCTCATACGAGGCCCGCAAGGAGGAGCACCGAGCGCGGGTGGCGTCGGCGGGTCCCGAGGCGCATGCGGTCTTCACCGCCGACAAGACGGCAAACGTCGAAACGCTGCGTGCGGCCTACGCCGTCAGGGGCGAGGAGGTCGACGCAGAGCTGCCCGTGTCGCTCGACGTGAAGATCTTCGTCTGGGAGCTGGACCTGGAAATGCTCTTCCGCGCCGCGCCGGAGCTGCCGCTGGTCGACCGCTTCGCCGACGAAATGGCGAAGCTCTGGGGGCAGCGCGCTACCTGGTCGAGGGACGGCCTCGACGGCGACGGGACGCACCCCTAACTAGGACTGCTCGTCGGACTTGAGCCGCCGGTTCAGCGGCAGCAGGCCCCAGAGCACGACGAACATCGCCAGCGCCAGGCCGCTGAAGACGATCGTGGCCGTGGTCCCGAAGAGAACGTCGGTGATCAGCATGACCGCGCCGGTCATCGCCAGCGCCAGGCAGCCGATGCCGGCAATCGCCAACCGGTTGGCGATGAAGATCATGTGCTTCTTCTGCTGACGGCGGAAGTTGACCCGGTGGTAGGCGGTCGGTGAGATCAGCAGCGCCGCCGAGATGGCGGTGAGCAGGAGGGTGACGAAGTAGACCTTCTCCTGGAACGGCGTGATCTCTTCCTTGAAGCCCTGCTGGAAGGGCACCGCGAGCAGGAAGGCGAAGAGGACCTGAACCCCGGGGAGGGCGACGCGGAGCTCCTGCAGGAGCTCGCCGAGGTTGCGGTCGAGGCGTTCCTTCTCGCTCTCCTCTCCGGTGCCCGGGCGATCGGCCATGGCGGCACGATAGTGGCCGCATAGGATCGCCGGGATGGGACGCCTGGGCGTGATCCTCGGCTCGAACGCCGTCGCCCCCGGCGGCGCGCAGATCGTCGCAGCGGCGGAGTCGGCGGGCGCGGTGGTCGTGCTGCGGCACGGCCGCGACTCCTACCTGCTCCCCCACCTGATCGACCACGGCGCCAACCTGCGCTCGCTCGCCGAGTCCGGCTGCGACCGGGTGCTGGCGCTCGGCTCGGTCGGCTCGCTGCGGCCGGAGATCAGCGTCGGCTCGCTGGTCTGCCCGGACGACTTCATCGCGCTTGGGCTGCAGCTGACGACGCTCGACGACGCGCGGGCCCACACGACGCCGGGGTTCGACGGCGAGTGGCGGTCGGAGGTGCTGGCGGTGTGGCAGGGCGCGGCGCCGCAGGGCGCGGGCGCAGCGCCGCTCCGCGACGGCGGCGTCTACTGGCAGACGAACGGGCCGCGCTTCGAGACGCCGGCCGAGGTTCGCCTGATCGCCGCGCACGCCCACCTGGTCGGGATGACGCTGGCCGCCGAGTGCGTGGTGGCCAGCGAGCTCGACCTCCGCTACGCCGCCGTCTGCATGGTCGACAACATGGCGAACGGGATCGGCGAGCGGCCGCTGGGCACCGAGGAGCTCGAACGCGACCGGGCGGCGAACGCGGCGCGGCTGCGCGAGGCGCTCGCCGCGGTGCTGCCGGGGCTGACGCGGTGAGCCTCGCTGTCACCGGCGCGCGGCTTGACGGCGAGACCGTCGGGCTGCGTTGCGAGGAGGGCGCGATCGCGGCGATCGGGCCGGGGGTCGAGCCGCTGCCCGGGGACGAGACGATCGACGCGGGCGGCGCCCCGCTGGTCCCGGCGCTCGTCAACGGGCACACGCACGCCGCGATGACCCTCTTCCGCGGCTACGGCGGCGACCTGCCGCTGATGCGGTGGCTGCGCGAGGTGGTGTGGCCGGTCGAGGAGCGGCTCGAGGCCGAGGACGTCTACTGGGGCGTCCGCCTCGCCTGCCTGGAGATGATCCGCACCGGCACGGCGCGGTACTGGGACATGTACTGGCAGCCGGTGGCGACGGCGCGGGCGGTCGAGGACGCGGGGCTGCGGGCGACGATCGGCGGGCCGCTCTTCGACCTCGACGGCCGCACCGAGGAGATGCAGGCGACCGTGCTGGGCGACCTCGACGAGCTGGAGGGCTTCGGCGCGCGGATCGGGCGCGCCCTCGCCCCCCACTCCATATATGCGGTCAGCGAAGGCCTGCTGCGCTGGGTCAGCGAGCGGGCCGCCGAGCGCGACCTGCCGATCCACATCCACCTCTCCGAGACCGAGGGCGAGGTGACGGATTGCGTCGAGCAGCACGGCGTCCGCCCCGCCCTCTATCTCGACCGGCTCGGCCTGCTCGGCGAGCGGACCGTGCTCGCGCACGGCGTCTGGCTCGACCGCGAGGAGCTCGAGCTGATCGCCACCCGCGGCTGCACCGTCGTCACCAACCCGGTGGCGAACATGAAGCTCGCGGTCGGTGGCGTCTTTCCCTACCCGGCGGCGCGCGAGGCGGGCGTCCCGGTGGCACTCGGCACCGACGGCGCCGGCTCCAACGACTCGCTCGACCTGCTCGCCGACCTGAAGGCGTTCGCCTTGATCCAACGCCACACCGCCGGCGACGCGACCGTGATCCCGGCTCCCGAGGCGCTGGCGATCGCCACGGGCGCCCGCGCGCCGCTGCTCGGCGGGGGGTCGGCCTCGGCGCGGGGACCGAAGCCGCTGAGCGTCGGCGCCCCGGCCGACTTCCTGCTCTTGCGTCGCGACGCCCACGAGATCGGCGTCGGCGACCTGGCGAGCGACCTCGTCTATGCCGCGAGCGGCTCGGTCGTCGAGACGACGGTCGTCGCCGGCCGGGTCCTGATGCGCGGCGGCATCGTCGAGGACGGCGAGGAGATCGTCGCTCAGGCCGCGGAGCGGGCGCGGCGGCTCGGCATCGCCTCGGCCTGACGGCGACCGAGCGTGACGCGAGCCGCCCAGGCGGCGGCCAGGCCGGAGGTGGCGGCGAGCAGCAGCGCTACGCGCGGGTCGTAGGCCTCCGAAAGCCAGCCGGCGAGCGGCGCCCCGATCGGCGTCGAGCCGAGGAAGACGACCGAGTAGAGGGCCATCACGCGGCCGCGCATGTGCGGCTCGACCGAGAGCTGTATGGAGGAGTTGATCGCCGCCGCGAAAGTCACCGCCGAGGCGCCGAGCATCGCGACGATCGGCACCTCCAGCGCCAGGTTCGGCATCGCCGCGGCAAGCACCGCGAGCAGCCCGAAGGCGAGCGCCGAGCCGGCGATCAGCCGCGCGTCGGTGCGGCCGTGGGCGCCGGTGGCGAGCGCGCCGACGACCGAGCCGGCGCCCATCGCGGCGACCAGCGCCGCGTAGGCGGAGGCGCCGCCGTCGAAGCTGAAGCGGGCGAGCAGCGGCAGGATCGCCTGGAAGTTGAGGCCGAAGGTGCCGACGAGCGCCATCAGGGCCAGCGGCACGGCCAGCTCGGGCGTGCCGCGCACGTAGCGCAGCGCGGCGCGCACGGCGCCGCGCTCGCGCCCGGCCCGCGGCGGCGTCCGCAGCTGCGCCGGCTCCATCCGCCAGAGGGCGACGACCATCGCGCCGAAGGTGACGACGTTGACCGCGAAGCAGGGGGCGACGCCAGCGGTGGCGATCACGATCC
Source organism: Solirubrobacterales bacterium (assembly GCA_036276735.1). Lineage (GTDB taxonomy): Bacteria > Actinomycetota > Thermoleophilia > Solirubrobacterales > 70-9 > VRUE01. Next base: position 32,596 of record DASUOH010000025.1, read on the forward strand.
CGGCGATCGCCGGGCCGATCAGTCGCGAGGCGTGGATCAGGACGCTGTTGAGGCTGACCGCGTTGACCAGCCGCTCGGCGCCGACCATCTCGATCGCAAACGCCTGCCGGGTCGGGTTGTCGACCGCGTTGACCGTGCCCCGGACGAAGGCGACGAGGAAGACCATCCAGGGCGCCACCACGCCGCTCACCGTCACCGCGAAGAGGGCGAGCGCCGGCAGCGCCATCAGCGTCTGCGTGACCATCAACAGGCGGCGCTTGGCGAAGCGGTCGGCCAGCACCCCGCCCCAGGCGCCGAAGAGGAGGATCGGCAGGAACTGCAGAGCGGTCGTGGCGCCGACCGCGAAGCCGCTGTCGGTCAACTCGAGGACGAGCCAGATCTCGGCGACCATCTGCATCCAGTTGCCGGAGACCGAGACGATCTGTCCCGCGAAGTAGCGGCGGTAGTTGGGGACGTTCAGGGAGTCGAAACTGCGCCTGACCGCGGCGCTCACGGGCGCGCCCCCCGCGGCTCGTCCGCGGGCGCCTCGAGCAGCTCCTCGAGGATCGCCGCGGCGCGCTCCAGCGCCTCCACGTCGTCGGCAGGCAGGTCGCGCATGCGCCGCGCCAGGTAGGCGTTCTTGCGACCGCGCAGGCGGCGCAGCCGCTCGCGGCCGGCGGCGCTGATGCTGACCAGGGCGCTGCGCCCGTCGTCGGGGTCGGGCGCGCGGTCCACCAGGCCTGCCTCGACCAGCAGGCGCAGGGTGCGGGTGGCGGTCGGCCGCTTGACCCGCTCGATCTCGGCCAGCTCGCTCGGCGTCAGCGGCCCGTGCCGCTCGACGGTCGCGAGCGCCGCCGCCGCGGTCGGGCTCAGCTCCGTCCCACCGGCGGCGCTGGCCGCCTCCTGGCGCAGGCGGCGGGCCGTCCGCACGATCGCCATACGCAGCCGGGCGGCCGATTCGGTCAGCTCGGCATCGGCCGAAGAAGTGATTCGCATTGATAATTAGCTTAGCAAATCACCTTTTTCGGCGATGGCGCGATTTGTCCGCCTATAGCCGGACAAATCGCGCCACGGAAGAAAAGTTCAGCCTTCCTCGTCGCGGCGGGCGGCGATCTTGCGCTCCAGGACGCCCATCACGGCCGGGTCGCGCAACGTCGTGACGTCGCCCAGCTCACGGCCCTCGGCGATGTCGCGCAGGAGGCGGCGCATGATCTTGCCGGAGCGGGTCTTCGGCAGGTCGCCGGCCCAGACGACCCGCTTGGGGCGCGCCAGTTTGCCGATCTTGGCGGCGACGTGGTCGCGCAGCTCGGCGACCATCGCGTCGTCGCCCTCGTGGTCGCCCTCGAGCGTGACGAAGGCGCAGATCGCCTGGCCGGTGTCGGCGTCGCTCTGGCCGATCACCGCCGCCTCCGCCACTTTCGGGTGGGAGACGATCGCCGACTCGACCTCTGCGGTCGAGAGCCGATGCCCGGAGACGTTGATCACGTCGTCGATCCGTCCCAGCACCCAGAAGTAGCCGTCCTCGTCGCGCCGCGCCGCATCGCCGACCACGTAGGTGCGCGGCCCGAAGCGCTCGAAGTAGGTGGCGACGAAGCGCTCCTCCTCGCGGTAGAGCGTGCGCAGCATGCCGGGCCAGGGCCGCCGCAGGACGAGAAGGCCCTCGCGCTCCTCAACCGGCTCGCCCGCCTCGTTAACGACGGCGGCGTCGATCCCCGGCAGCGGCAGCGTCGCCGAGCCGGGCTTGGTCGCCACCGCGCCGGGCAACGGCGAGATCATGATCTGGCCGGTCTCCGTCTGCCACCAGGTATCGACGATCGGACAGCGCTCGCCGCCGATGACCTTGTGGTACCAGAGCCACGCCTTCGGGTTGATCGGCTCGCCGACCGAGCCGAGCAACCGCAGCGAGGAGAGATCGTGCGCTTCGGGGTGCTGTGGCCCCCACTTCATGCAAGCGCGGATCGCAGTCGGCGCCGTATAGAGAATGGTGACGCCGTAGCGCTCGACCAGCTCCCACCAGACGTCCTTGGCTGGGTAGTCGGGCGCCCCCTCGTACATGACGCTGGTGGCGCCGTTCAGCAGCGGCCCGTAGACGATGTAGGAGTGGCCGGTGACCCAGCCGACGTCGGCGGCGCACCAGTAGACGTCCTGCTCGGGGCGCAGGTCGAAGACGTGGCGGTGGGTCCAGGCGACGCCGGTCAGGTAGCCGCCGGTCGTGTGCAGGATCCCCTTCGGCTTCGCGGTGGAGCCGGAGGTGTAGAGGATGTAGAGAGGGTCCTCCGCGCCCATCGGCTCGGGCGGGCACTCCGGCGCCGCCGCCTCCATGGCGTCCTCGAACCAGACGTCGCGGCCATCGCGCATCTCGCACGCCTCACCGCTGTGGCGGACGACGAAGATCGTCTCGATCGAGGCGACGGCGTCGATCACCTCGTCGACCCGCGCCTTGACCGCGGCGGTGGCGCCCTTGCGGCGGGCGCCGTCGACGGTGACCAGCGCCTTCGCCTCGGAGAACTCCATCCGCTCGCGCACCGCCTCAGCCGAGAAGCCGCCGAAGACGACGTTGTGGACGGCGCCGATCCGCGCGCAGGCCAGCATCGCGACGACGACCTGGGGGATCATCGGCAGGTAGATGCCGACCACGTCGCCGCGGCCGATGCCGCGCTCGCGCAGCGCGTTGGCGAAGCGCTGCGTGTCGGCGAGCAGCTCGCCGTAGGTGACGTCGCGCTCCTCCCCCTCCTCGCCGCGCCAGCGGTAGGCGACCCGCTCGCCGCGCCCCGCCTCGACGTGGCGGTCGAGGCAGTTGGCCGAGGCGTTGAGGCGGCCGTCGGCGAACCACCTGTAGAAGGGCGGGTTGGAGTCGTCGAGCGCCTCGTTCGGCTCCTCGACCCAGTCGAGCAGGCCGCGGGCCTGGCGCAGCCACCACGCCTCCGGGTCGGCGCTCGCCTCCTCGTAGACGGCGCGATCCGCAACCAGCGCCGCGGCGCGAAACCCGGCGGACGGCTCGAAGCGCTCGACCTCGAGCAGCTCGTTCAGCTGGGTCTCCAGGCTCACGCCGTTACCCTGACACATGCTCTTCCGCCAGATCATCCACGAGGACCTCGGCTGCGCCTCCTACCTCGTCGGCGACCCGGGGTCGGGCGCGGCGGTGGTCGTCGATCCCCAGTGGGACATCGACCCCTACCTCCATCTGAGCCGCCTCCACGGCGTTCGCATCGAGCACGTGCTGGAGACCCATAACCACGCCGATCACGTTTCCGGCCACGGCCGCCTGGCGCGCGCGACCGGCGCGACGATCCACGTCAACCGGCTCGCCGAGGCCGAGTACGAGCACGAGGGCTTCGACGACGGCTGGACGCTCGAGCTGGGCGACGCGGCGGTGGTGGAGGCGATCCACACGCCCGGCCACCGGCCCGAGCACACCTGCTTCCTGCTGCGCGATCCGGGCCGCGGCGGCGTCCCGGTCGCGGTGCTGAGCGGCGACTCGCTCTTCGTCGGCGACGTGGCGCGGCCGGACCTGGCGGTCGAGCCGCGCGAGGGCGCCGCCGACATCTTCCGCTCGCTGCACGAGCGGCTGCTAGTCCTGCCCGACGAGGTCGAGGTCTGGCCGGGGCATCTTGGCGGCTCGCTCTGCGGCAGCTCCGGGATCGACCTGAAGACGTCCTCGACGATCGGGTTCGAGCGACGCCACAACCGGGCGCTCGCGATCGACGACGAGGCGGCCTTCGTCGAGGACGCCGTCGGCAGCATCGGCGAGCGGCCGCCCAACGTCGAGCACATCGTCGCGCTGAACCGCGGGCCGCTGGTCGAGTCGATCAGCGCGCCGGCGCGGCTCTCGCCGGTCGCCTTCGAGGCGGCGGTCGCCGCAGGGGCGGTGGCGGTCGACTCGCGCACCAACGAGCAGTTCGACGAGGCGCACATTCCCGGCGCGATCAGCGCCTCGGCCTACGACACCGGCTTCGCGACCAAGGTCGCGCAGGTGGTGCCGCCCGAGGCGGAGGTCGTGATCGTCGCCGCCTCCGACGGCAACGAGCTGCACGCCGCCGAGCTGCTCGCCGCGGTCGGCCTGCGGGTGCGCGGCTTCCTCGGCGGCGGCATGTCGGCCTGGCGTGCGGAGGAACGGCCGGTTGAGCGGATCGAGGCGATCGGGCCGGAGCAGCTGGCGGCCCGGCTAGACGGCACTCGGGCGGACGAGGATGGCAAGGCGCCACTCGTCCTAGACGTCCGCCGCGACGGCGAGTTCGCAGAGGGCCACATCCCGGACTCCCTCCATATCCCCTTCGGCGATCTGCCAGAACGCCTGGACGAGCTGCCCCGCGACCGGCCGATCGCGACGATTTGTAAGGCGGGCGCGCGAAGTGGCCTGGCCGCCTCGGTCCTCCAGCGCGAGGGCTTCGAGCCGGTCATCCACGTCGCCCGCGGCGGCGTGGGCACCTGGCGTCAAGAAGGACGGCCGGTGGAGAGCCGGTCCGGGTAGGGCTGGAACGTCTTGTACTTTTTTTGCGACCCGGCTCGCGGACAGCCGAAAACGGTCTTCAAAAAAAGTTAAGTGGAGGTCCTACCCGGACCGGCTCTAGTAACCAGCCGGATGCCGGGCGATGAAGCCTTCGCCGCTGTACACCGGCGTCTCGTGCCAGCGGGGACCGGCGCCGCCCGAGGTGTCGAAGGCGAGGCCGGCGATCGTCATCCAGGCGTGGCCGGAGTTGCCGTAGACGGTGATCCACTGGCCGGGGCCCGGTTCGCCCCAGGTCGTCAGGCCGGTCGAGTCGAGCGGGCTGTCGAGGAAGCCGCCGCCGTGCAGCGCGTAGCTGACCGCGCCCGAGCAGTCGTAGCCCGAGGATTCGAAGGAGCCGTGGCCGCCGCCCCACAGGTAGGGCAGGTGGGCGATCGCGTTGGCCGCTTCGATCGCCGCCTTGACGGCCGGCGGCGCCGCGGCCGGCACGCTGGCCTGGCTTTCGGAGATGTACTGCGCTTGCTGGCCGGGGGTGAGCGGCGCCGGCGTCGAGCTCGGCGGCGAGCCGCCCGCGGCGGCGATCTGTTCTGAGATCGAGGCGAGGTTGTCGCTGAGCGCCGCCTCGCGCGACTGCAGGGCGTCGAGGGCTTCCTGGCGCTCGGCCTGCGCCGCTTTCAGCTCCGCGAAGCGCGCCGCCGCCTCTTCGCTCGCCTGCGCGGCCTCGCGCTCCTTGACGGCGATCGTGTCGCGGGCGCGCTCCAGCTGCGCCTGGATCTCCGCCATTCGCTCCACTGCCGCCTTTGCCTCGTCGCGCAGCCCCTCGACCCGTTCGGCGATCGCGCTGTCGTAGTCCTGGATGCGGCTGAGGTACTCCGCGCGGCTGCCGGCCTCCGCCCAGCTCTCCGAATCGAGGACGACGCTGAGCGTGTCGGGCGCACCGGTCAGGTAGATGCCGACCAACCGCTCGCGCAGGACGCCGAGCGCCCGTTGCAGCCTCGCCCGGATGCGGGCGAGGCGGCGCTCTTCGGCCTCCAGCTCGGCGGTTGCCTCGTCGAGCTCGGCCTGCTTGGCGGTCAGCTCGGCTTCGGCCGCCTGCTGGCGCTGGCGCAGCGCCGACACTTCGCCGAGCATCGTGTCGATCGCCCGGTTCTGTTCTTCGATCGTCGTGCTGATCGCGCTCTGGCTGTCGCGGACGCGGTCGAGCTTGCCCTGCGTCTCGTCGAGCTTCTCCTCCAGCGTCTCGGCCGAGGCAGCGCCCACCGCGACGCAGAGTGCGACGAGGGGAATCCAGACGAAGAGCAGCAGCCAGCGCCGCGTGCCGGGTTTGGCGCGCATCGCCTCCAAGGTACGAAGGTCCGCCGCCTCGCCATGGGCGCGAACCGCTCTGCAAGCCCGGTTGCAGCTCAGGCGAGGCGCTGTGCGAAGAGGACCGCCGAGACCGTCGTCGCCAGGTTGAGGCTGGAGACGCCGGGCCGCATCGGGATGCCAAGCCGCTGGTCGGCCCGCTCGAGCAGCGCCTCGCTGAGACCGTGGCGCTCGGTGCCGAAGGCGAGCACGGCGCGCGGCGGCAGCTCGGCCGGTCGCAGGTCGCCGCCCTCGGGGTCGATCGCGATCAGCGGGCGGTCGCTGTCGGGCAGCGCGTCGATCCGGCGGACGGGCAGCGCGAAGCTGAGGCCGGCGGCGGCGCGCACGGCCTCGGCGTGCCAGGGGTCGTTGCTGCCGGTGACGAAGACGCCCGCCGCGTCGGCGGCGGCGGCGACCCGCACGCAGGCGCCCATGTTTCCGAGGTTGCGCGGCTCCTCCAGCAGCACGATCGGGGCGGGGCGGGAATCGGCGAGGGCCGCGCCCACGTCGACCTCGGGCCGCCGGGCAATCGCCACGACGCCGGTGTACGGGGCCTGCGGGACGAGCTCACCCAGCAGCGCATCGTCGACCGGCGTCACCCGCTCGCGCAGGGTGTCGAGCAGGTCGGGCGCCAGGTCGGCCGCCAGCTCCTCCAGCTGCTCGGGTCGCGAAGCGACAGCCTCCAGCACCTCGGCGCCGAAGCGGAGCGCGTGCTTGAGGGCGTGGAAGCCCTCAAGAATGACCAGCTCCGGATCGCGCCAGGCGGTCTTGTAGTGGTTGAAGAGGGCGCCGCTCACGCGGCCATCATGCCGTCTCGCCGAGCGCCGCCATGGTCGCGGCGACCGACTCGGCGAGCGCCGGCGGGCTGTAGCCGCCCTCCAGCACGGCGCCCACCGGAGCCCCGAGCGAGCGCCCGAGCCGAGCGACCCACGCCGCCATGCGGCCGAACGAGGCTGCCTCGAGCCAGCAGGTGGCGAGCGGGTCGTCGCGGTGCGCGTCGAAGCCGGCCGAGACGAGGATCAGCTGGGGATCGAAGCTGACGGCCGCCGGCTCGATCGTCCCTTCCAGCAGCGAGAGCCAGACGTCCTCCTCGGAGCCGCCGGAAACCGGCAGGTCAATGGTGTAGCCCTCCCCTGCTCCCGACCCGCGGTCCCCGCCGGAGCCGGTGCCCGGGTAGATCCCGCGCTCATGGATGCCGGCGACCAGCACGTCGGCCCGGTCGTGGAAGGCGGCGACGGTGCCGTTGCCGTGGTGGACGTCCCAGTCGACGACGAGGACGCGCTCGATGCCCAGCTGCCGGATCGCCAGCTCGGCGGCGATCGCGAGGTTGTTGAAGAGGCAGAAGCCCATCGCGCGGTCAGGTTCGGCGTGGTGACCGGCTGGGCGCACCGCGCAGAAGCCCACTTCCGCTTCTCCGCCGAGGAGGGCGCGGGTCATCTCGCAGGCCGCGCCGGCGGCGTGCAGCGCCGCCTCGAACGAGGCCGGCCCGGCGTAGGTGTCGGCGTCGATCGGGCCGCCCCCCGAGCGCGAGAGCTCGCGGACGAAGCGGACGTGATCGGCCGTGTGGACCAGCTCCAGCTCGGCCTCGATCGCGGCCGGCGCCTCGCGCCGCTGCCAGCCGAGCCAGTCGCGCTCGTCCAACCGACGCTCGATCTCCCGCAACCGCTCGGGGGACTCGGGATGACCCGGAATCCCCTCGCGCGGGTCGTGCGCGAGGCAGGCGGGATGGCTGAAGTAGAGCGCCCGTGGCCGGTCGTCCGCCGCCGCCTCTCCCGTCAGGCCGCTTTGAACCTCGCCCGCCACTCGTCGCGGTCGAACTCGGCCGGCTCGGTCTCGCGCAGGAAGCGCTGCAGGGCGGCGATGAAGCGGCCGGGCGCCTCGACCTGCGGCAGGTGGCCGACGTCCTCGAAGACCACCAGGCGGCTGCCGGGGATCATCTCGTGCGCTTCCTCACCGTGGCCGACCGGGATGATCGAGTCGCGGGCGCCCCAGACGATCATCACCGGCACGGACTCGGCCAGATGAAGGCGGTCGCGGGCGTCGACGCGCTGTCCGCGGGCGCCGACGACGGCGTGCAGGGTGGCGAGGAAGGCGGCGCGGCGGCGCGGATCCTGGAGCGACGCGTAGCCGCGCGTCACCTCGGCGAGGTCGGCGTTGGGACGCAGGCCGACCAGCGAGAGGCCGCGTCCGATCGCAGAGCCGAGCCGCTGGCCGGGCCCGGCCGTGGCGGAGATGAAGAGGTCGGCGCCGGGAAGCGAGGCGGCGCGCAGGATCGGGCTGACCTCGGCGCCGAGCCCACCGCTCGAGACCAGGACGAGGCGCTCGACCATCTCCGGGAAGAGGTAGGCCATCTGCATCGCGACGCCGCCGCCCAGCGAGTGACCGACCAGGGTCGCCCGCTCGTGGCCCAGGGTCAGCAGCAGGTCGCGCAGGCCGGTGGCGAGGCCGCCGATCGAGTAGTCGCCGCCGAGCGGTGCCGACTCACCGTGCCCGGGCAGGTCGGGTGCGATCACCGTGTGCTCGCGGGCCAGCGGCTCGATCACCTCGCGCCAGTTGGCGCAGGTGCCCGCCATGCCGTGGATCAGCAGCAGGACGGGGCCCTCGCCGGCCTCGACGTAGTTGACGGTGCTGCCGTGGACGGTCGCGGTCTTCGACCGCATCTCACTCACGTCGAGCACAGTACCCGTCCCGTAGCTGCGAAAATCCGCACGTGCCCAGCTTCCTGCACACCTGCTACCGGATCGGCGACATCGACCGCTCCGTCGCCTTCTACGAGAGGCTCGGCTTCGAGGAGCGGCGCCGGATGCCGATCGGCGACGAGGCGATCAACGTCTTCATGGGCCTGCCCGGCGAGGACCCGCGGCTCGAGCTGACCTACAACCACGGCGTCGACTCCTACGACCTCGGCAGCGGCTACAACCACATCGCCCTCCTGGTCGACGACCTCGACGGCACGCTGGAGCGGCTCGCCGCCGAGGGGATCGAGCCGGAGAAGCCGCCTTACCGGCCGGGCGGTCGCACCGAGGGCCACCGGATCGCCTTCGTCCGCGACCCCGACGGCTACCGGGTCGAGCTGATCGGCGAGTAGCGGCGCCGGCCGATTCGCACGCCCGTCCAGACGGACGCGGCCGAGGTTTAGAGCGACGTCGGTCGGGAATCAGCCGCACATGCGCAAGCTCGGCTGGAGCACGATGCTGGCCCTCGTCGCCCTGGCGACCGCCCTGTGGGTCGCCTCCCCCGCCCCCTCCGCACCGGGCGACATCGCCGACCTCTCGGTCACCAAGACCGACAGCCCCGACCCGGTCACGGTCGGCGGCACCCTCACTTACACGGTCACCGTCACCAACCTCGGCCCGCAGGAAGCGACCAATGTCGTGCTCGACGACCGCATGCCACCCCAGTCCGATCTCGTATCGGCGACCTCGAGCGTCGGTAAATGCGAGGACAAAGGGACGCGCGTCACCTGTCAGCTCGGCAAACTCGCCAAAGACGCGACGGCGACGGTGACGATCGTCGTGCGGCCGACGAAAACCGGCACGATCGACAACACGGCGTCGGTGGACAGCGTCGAGACCGACCCGATCCCGATCAACGACAGCGCGACCGCCTCGACCCGGGTGACGGCGGCCTCGACCTGCCGCGGCGTCCCGGCGACGATCGTCGGCACGCCCGGCTCCGACCGGCTTGTCGGCACCGGCGGCCCTGATGTGATCGCCGGCCTCGGCGGCGGCGACACGGTGATCTCCGAAGCGGGCCGCGACCTGGTCTGCTCGGGCGGCGGCAACGATCGTGTCGTCGCCGGCCCGGCGCTCGACCGCGTCTTCGGCGGCGCCGGGGCCGATCGCCTGCTCGGGCGTGGCGGCCCGGACCTGCTGGCCGGCAACCCCGGTCGCGACGTCCTCAAGGGCAATGCGGGCGGCGATCGCCTCCGCGGCGGCGGTGGCTTCGACCGCTGCATCGGCGGCGGCGGCTTCGACCGCGAGCGCGCCTGCGAGCGCTAGCCCCTCTGGCCAACCAGTAGCACCCGGAGCGCAGCGCAGCGACGATTCGGCGTGCGGATCGCTAGGCTCGCAGCCGCTCTAGCCGTGCAGACTGGAAGGGGAGAGGCGTGAAACTGGTGATCGGAATCGTTCGCCCGGAGAAGGCAAACGACGTCTTGGAAGCGCTCTATCGAGCCGAGGTCCGCGGGGTGTCGATCAGCCGCGTCGAGGGCCACGGCGGGGAGCTCGAGCGGGTCGAGACCTACCGGGGGACGACCGTGAAGATGGGCCTCTCCGACAAGGTCCGCTTCGAGGTCGCCGTCTCCGACTCCTTCGTGCAGCCGACGGTCAGCGCGCTCTGCGACGGGGCGCGCACCGGTGAGGTCGGCGACGGCAAGATCTTCGTCGTGCCGCTCGAGCAGGCGGTCCGCATCCGCACCGGCGAGTCCGCGGAGGCCGCCGTCACCCCGGTGGAGAAGCGCTGATGGCGCCCGCGATCGACACCGGCGATACCGCCTGGATGCTGGCGGCGACGGCGCTGGTGCTGCTGATGACCTTCGGGCTCGGCCTCTTCTACGCCGGCCTGGTGCGGGCCAAGAACACGCTCAACACCTTCATGATGTGCGTCGCCGCGGTGGCGATTGCCGCCGTCACCTGGGCGTTGCTGGGCTACTCGCTCGCCTTCGACGGCGAAGGCGCGCTGCTCGGCGGGCTCGGCCACGTCGGCCTCAGCGGCGTCGGCTTCGAGCCGCGCGGCGAAGGGACGATCCCCCACCTCGTCTTCATGGCCTTCCAGGGGACCTTCTGCATCATCACCGTCGCCCTGATCGCGGGCGCCGTGGTCGAGCGGATGCGCTTCGGCGCCTTCATGGTCTTCGCGGCGCTCTGGTCGATCGCCGTCTACGCCGTCCTCGCCCACTGGGCGTTCGGCGGCGGCTGGCTGGCCGAGCAGGGAACGCTCGACTTCGCCGGCGGCGTCCCGGTCGAGATGGGCTCCGGCTTCTCGGCCCTGGCCGCGGCGCTGGTGGTGGGAGCGCGCAAAGACTACGGTCGCCAGGCGCTCCTCCCGCACAACGCCGTCTACGTCCTGGTCGGCGCCGGCCTGCTCTGGTTCGGCTGGTTCGGCTTCAACGGCGGCAGCGGCATCAACACGGGGCAGAACAGCGTGCTCGCCTTCGTCAACACCCTCTTGACGCCGGCCTGCGCGCTGATCACCTGGTTCGTGCTGGACCTGATCCGGGGCCGGCGGGTGACCGCGATCGGCGCCGCCACCGCGATCATCGTCGGCTGCGTCCTGATCACCCCCGCCGGCGGCTTCATCAGCCCCGGCTGGGCGATGGTGCTCGGCTTCCTCGGGGCACTGCCCTGCTACTTCGGGATCATGTACCGGCCGCGGACCCGCGTCGACGAGACGCTCGACGTGCTCGCCGCCCACGGCATCGCCGGCCTGACCGGCATCCTCTTCCTCGGCCTGGTCGCCCAGGTCGGCTGGAACGGGATCGCCGACGGTCTGTTCTACGGGGACGCCGGTCAGTTCTGGTCGCAGGTGGTGGCGGCGGCGGTCACGCCCGTCTACGCGTTCGTCATGACCTTCCTGCTGCTGAAGCTGGTCGGCGCGGTGATGCCGCTGCGGGCGAGCGAGCACGACGAGGCGGTCGGCATGGACGTCGTCTACCACGGCGAGGAGGCCTACGCGAGCGGCGAGGGCGCGATCCTCGTCCTGCCCGAGGCGGACGGAGAGGTGCTGGTCGCCGATCCTAGGTAGGGAGGCTGATCCCGGCCAGGGGTTCCACTTAACTTTTTCTGAAGACAGAGACTGGCTGACCGTGGGCCTCGCAGCAGAAAAAGTACAAGACGTTCCACCCCTGGCCGGGATCAGCCCAACTCCGAAGCGGCTCTTAAGCTGAGGAGGGTGGCCAGCCACATACAGGTTCTGACGACGGTTGGCTCCAGCGAGGAGGCGGAGCGGATAGCTGGGGCGCTGGTCGAGCGGCGGCTGGCGGCCTGCGTGCAGACGCTCGGCCCGATCCGCAGTCGCTACCGCTGGCGGGGCGCGGTCGAGGAGGCCGAGGAGTGGCAGTGCCTCGCCAAGACCGAGGCGAGCCGCTACGAGGAGGTCGAGGCGGCTATCCGCGAGCTCCACGCCTACGAGGAGCCGGAGATCGTCGCCATCCCGATCGTCGCCGGCAGCGCCGGCTACCTCGGCTGGGTGAGCGCAGAAGTGCGACCGCGCGACTGAAGTAGCTTTTGAGCAGTGGTGAAAGGGCAGGAGGTTGAGCTTCGGCGCTATCTGCGCGCCCAGCGCGCGCTCGCCGCGCAGCTGATCGAAGGCGGCTCGCTCGACGAGGTTGCCGGCGGGTTCATCTCGACGGTGGCGACCTTGCTGCGCTGGAAGGCCGGCGCGCTTTGGGAGGTGCCACCGGGCGCCCGGGAGCTGCGCTTCGTCGCCGGCTGGAGCGAGCCCGGCGTCGAAGCCGAGCCGCTCTGGCAGCGCAGCCGCGAGCTCACCTTCGAGCCCGGCAGCGGCCTGCCCGGGATCGCCTGGGAGCGGGGCGAGATCCAGACCAGCCCCAACGTCGCCAGCGACCCGGCCTTCCGCCGCCACGAGGCCGCCGCCGAGACCGGCCTCACCGCTGCGCTGGCGATTCCGGTGCCGCTCGGGGCGCCGCAGAACGTCCTCGCGGTAGCCGAGTTCCACACCGACTCCTTCGAGTCGCTGCCGGGCGACCTCGAAGACCTGCTCGCCAGCTTCGGCGACCAGCTGGCGATGTTCCTCAACCGGCAGCGGGCCGACGTGTCGATCCGAACCAGCGAGCAGTTCAAATCCGCCGTCCTCACCTCGTCGCTCGACTGCGTCGTCGGCATGGACCACGAGGGCAAGGTGGTCGAGTTCAACGAGGCGGCCCAGGAGCTCTTCGGCTACGGCCGCGACGAGGCGATCGGCGAGGAACTGGCCGAGCTGATCGTCCCCGAGCACCTGCGCCAGCGCCACCGCGAGGGGCTGCGCCGCTACCTGGAGACGGGCGAGAAGGTCGTAATCGGCCAGCGGATCGAACTGCCGGCCCACTGCAAGGGCGGCAGGATCGTGCCGGTCGAGCTGACCGTGACCCGAATCGCCGACTCCGAGCCGCCGCTCTTCACCGGCTTCCTGCGCGACATCAGCGAGCGCAGCGAGGTCGAGCGGGTGCGCCACCACCTGGCCGAGGTCGTGCGCGGCACCCAGGACGCCGTGCTCAGCAAGGATCTGAACGGAATCCTCACCTCCTGGAACCGGGGCGCCGAAGCGCTATACGGCTACACGGAGGAGGAGGCGATCGGCACCCACGTCTCCTTCATCGTCCCGGAGGACCACAAAAACGAGGAGATGCGGATCCTCGATCGGGTCAAGAGATCGGAACGGCTCGAGACCTACGAGACGGAGCGGATCCGCAAAGACGGCGCCCGGGTCGACGTCTCGCTGACCGTATCGCCGATCGAGCACCCGGTCCTGGGGATCGTCGGCGCCTCGGTGGTCGCCAGGGACATCACCGCGGAGCGGCGGCGGCGGCGCGCCCAGGAGTTCCTCGTCGCCGCGACCCGCGCCCTCGACGCCTCGCTCGACCCGAGAGAGACGGCGCGCTCGGTGGTCGAAGCTGCGGTGCCGGCGGTCGCCGAGCTCTGCGTGATCGACTTCGTCCGGGCCGACCGGTGCATCGGCGACAGCGTCGTCGCCGGGGTCGATCCGGCCGCCGCCGCGCGCCTCGAAGAGATCCGCCGTTCCTCGCCGCTCGATCCCGGCGGGGAGCATCCGGTCGCCCAGGTGCTCCGCGAGGACCGGCCGATGGTCTGGCCCGACCTGACCTCCTCGGAGTCGATCGCCGAAGTGGCGCAGAACGACGAGCACCGGCAGTTGATGGCCGAGGCCGGCTACCGCTCGGCCGCGGTCGTGCCGCTGCGGGCGCGGGGGCGGACGCTCGGGGCGCTCTCCTTCCTGCACGCCCACAGCCACCTCCGCTACGACTCGGCCGACCTCGCGCTGCTCGCCGAGCTCGGCGACCGCGCGGCGCTGGCGCTCGACAACGCTCGCCTTTACCAGGAACGCGCCCGCATCGTCCGCAACCTGCAGCGCGGGCTGCGGCCGCCGACTCCGGCGGACGTGCCGGGGCTCGACATCTCGGTGGTCTTCGAGGCGGCGGGCGAGGGCATCGAGGTGGGCGGCGACCTCTACGACGTCCTCCCCACCGAGGACGGCTGCTGGGTGCTGGTCGGCGACGTCGCCGGCAAGGGCAGCAGCGCCGCCGGCGTCTCGGTCGCGCTGCGGCACTCGGTCCGCGGCCTGACCCGCGAGCTGGAGCGCCCCGACGAGGTGCTGGTGCGGGTCAACGAGATGCTGCGCGAAGGAACGTCGCTGAACGACTTCGCGACGGCGTTGCTGATGCGGATGACCCGCAACGGCGAGGGCTGGCACGGGCAGCTGGCGGCCGCCGGCCACCCCGACGCGATCCACCTGACGAGCGACGGGCCCAGACAGCTGGGCGGAGGCGCGCTGCTGGGCGCGCTGGCCAGGACGGAGGTGGCGAGCCACTCGCTCGCGGTCGGCCCTGGCGACACCCTGCTCCTCTACACCGACGGCTGGCTCGAGGCCGGGCCGGTCGAGCGGCACTGCGAACCCGCCAGGCTCGCCGAGATGGCACACGGGTTCGCCGACGAGGCGCTGGGCGAGATGATCGACCGGCTGCGCGGCGACGCCGTCGCCCGCGGCGGCGGCCGCCTCCGCGACGACATGGTGATCCTGGCGCTGCGGCCGGTCTCTGGCTAGGAGGTCAGCGGCGGGCCCGCGGGTCGCCGCGCCGCACGACCTCGAACTGCCCCATCAGGCCGTGGTCCTCGTGGTCGAGCATGTGGCAGTGGAACGGGAAGTTGCCGGTGTAGTCGGCGAAGCGGCCGGCGACCAGGATCCGTTCGCCGGGATGGACGAAGAAGGTCTCCTTCAAGCAGTCTTCGAAGGGCGGTGGGCGGCGGCCGTCGCGGGCCAGCAGGTACCAGTCGGTGTGGTGCATGTGCATGACGTGGGCGACGCCGGTGCGGTTGACCAGCTCCCAGGTCTCGGTGGTGCCGAGCGCCGGGAAGGCCTCCGAGCGGGCCGGGTTGAAGGTGCGCCCGTTGAGCAGCCAGGTGGTCTTGAAGGCGCCGCCGATCGAGATCGTCCAGGTCCGGTCCGGCTCGCGGGCGCCCCGCTCGTAGGCGCGGCCGGCGGCCTCCGCCCAGGCGGGGAGCGGCCGCAGCTGACGTGGCACGCGGCTGCGGTCGCGGACGCGGCCGGGAGCGACGCGGAACTGCATCAGCGCGCCGACGTAGGGGCGGGCGCCGGCGCCGGCCCGCCGGTCGCGCAGCGGCCCGCTGCGCAGCTCGACCGCACCGCCGCCCTCACCGGAGAAGTCGACGACGACCTCGGTCCTCTCCCCCGGCCCGATCAGGACGCGGCGGCGGCGCAGCGGCTTCGGCATCAAGCCGCTGTCGGTGCCGATCTGGACCAGCGGGGAGCCGTTGGAGAGATAGACGTTGTAGGAGCGGAAGCTGGAGACGTTGAGGAGGCGCAGCCGGTAGCGGCGCGCCTCGACGCGGTGATGCGGCATGTACGCGCCGTTGACGAGGACGCGGGCGCCGTTGACGCCGTCGGCCGGCGGCCGCTGCGCGCCGAAGGGGTCGGCGAGCTGGTTGCGGCGTCCGAAGCTGCGGTCGGCGATCGTCAGGGCGAGGTCGCGCTCGCCCTCGGGCAGCGGCAGCGAGCGCTCGAAGTCGTCCTCGACGATCCACATCCCGGCCAGCCCGCGCCAGACGTTGATCCTGGTCCGGTCGAGGCGGTGGTCGTGGTACCACTGGAAGGCCGCCCGTTCGGGCTTGCCCTCCTCCATCAAGTCGTAGATGTAAGTGCGGCTGCCGCCCGGCTCGATCAGGAGGTCGTTGCCGGACTGGCGCGGCGTCAGCCCGTAGGGGATGCGGCAGTAGAAGGAGCGCGGCTGGGAGCGGGTCAACCCGCCGGGCTGGCCGTCGTGGCGGCTGCTGTTGTGGCCGCCGTGGAGGTGGACGGTCAGCTCGCCGGCCCCAGGCGGCAGGCGGTGGTGGAAGGTGACCTCGGTCCGCTGGCCGGCGGGCCGCCTCACCGTCGGTCCGGGGAAGCTGCCGCCGTAGGTCCACATCCGGGTCCTCTCGCCGGGCAGGATCTGCAGGTCGGCCTCGCGGATCGGGATCTCGAGGCGGGCGCCGGTCAGCTCGCGCGGGATCGGCAGCTCGGCCTCGAAGGGGCGCGGGCCGGAGCGGCGGCCGGACGAGCGCGCTGCGGCGCGAGCCGCCGGCCGCGCCCCGGACGAGGCGCCGCTGCTGGCGCCCCCGAGGGGGAGCAGCGCGGCGAGGGCGCCGCCGCCCAGGGCGCCGAGAAAACCTCGGCGCCCCAGGGGGGGCTCAGATGACTGCTGCCCAGACGTCGCTCAGCCGGTCGGGACGGGCGAAGGGGTCACGACGGTCGAACCCTGCATCCAGGGATGGATCGCGCAGAGGAAATAGATACGCGTGTCCGTCGCCCCGGCCGTAACCGGCGGCGAGAACGTCACCGGCTGCGCGAACGAGGTTCCCGGTTTGTTGCCGGTGAACCAGGAGTCGCCCTCGCGGCTGTTGTTGCCGAGCGTGTCCCAGCCGGCCAGGCCGGCTTCGGCCGGGTTCTCTTTCACCGGACCGTTGCCTTTGACGCCGTGCCAGCGGGCGATCGACCGGCAGATGTGCCCTTTGGCGAAGCAGCGTTTGCGCGCATTCGGGGTCTTCGGCAGCGAGCCTTTGGTGACCAGCGAGAACGTGTGCGGACCGAATTTACGCGGGTCGCTCTGGTTGACGACTTTCAGCTCTTCGCCGGCCGCGACCGATTTGGGGGCGACGAAGCGCAGGCCTTTTTTGTCGGCCTTCATGACGATCGTGGCGCCGCTGGCAAAGGCGGGCACGAGGGCCAGGGTGAGCAGCGCCGCCGCACCCGCGAGGAGGGCGAGCGGACGACGGCGATTGGCGAGTCGGGTCACGTAGCTTCCTTTCAGATCGTTTCGAGCAGGATCTCAAACTTGAGAACAGCAGTCATCTCAGACACCCATATGCCGAAGGGCGGACGGCGACTTCCGGACCGCTGCCTGGAGGCGATCGCCGCCTCCGACGCCGTCATCCACGCCGGCGACTTCTCGACCGTGGGCGTACTGCGTGAGATCGAGGCGATCGGTCCCCCGGTCCACGCCGTCCACGGCAACGTCGACGACGCCGAGCTGCGCCGGGCGCTGCCTGAGGCACTGCAGATCGACCTGGGCGGCCGCACGGTCGCCATCCTCCACGACGCCGGCCCGACCAAGGGCCGGCTGGAGCGCCTGCGATTGCGCTTCCCCGACGCGGATGCGGCGGTCTTCGGTCACAGCCACCTGCCGCTGCACGAGAAGGCCGCCGGCTTCCAGATCTTCAACCCAGGCAGCCCCACCGAGCGCCGCCGCGCCCCCCGTCACTCGATGGGCCTCCTCCACGCCGATCGTGATGGCCTGCGCTTCGAGCACGTCTGGCTGTAGTCCAATCACCTTGTTTATGATTTTAAGAGGTTTGCGGTTAGGGTAAACAAAAGGAAAATCGGAAACTTGTCTGATATCTTCTCGTTTGTGGCGACCGCAAACGCTACCTATCCGCAAACCGATCTCGTAGAGAGTGCGATCGGTTGGTTCCGTACCAGGCTTCCGGCCACCTGGAGCGTCGAACGCACCGTTCGCGAGCTGCCCACGAGCCGCGGTGAGACGGAGACCGTCGACTCCCTGATCGCCGTCGGTGCGCCCCACGCCGGCTCCGCGACCCTGGCCGTCGAGTCGCGAAGCGCATTCTCGCCCCGCGACGCCCGAGCGCTGATGCCGCGGCTCGCGCGGGTCGTCCGGGGCATCAGCGGCAACACGCCACTGCTGGTGGTCGCTCCCTGGCTCAGTGAGCGCAGTCGCGAGACGCTTGCCGAGGAGGGCGTCAACTACCTCGACCTGACGGGCAACGCGCTGGTGCGCCTCGATCACCCTGCCCTCTTCCTGCAGTCGACCGGAGCGGCACGAAACCCGGAGCCCGGGAGTCGCGGCCAGGCCAAGGCGACCGGCACCAAGGCAGCGCGGCTCCTGCGCCTGCTGATCGACGTCCGTCCTCCCTACGGAGTCCGCCAGCTCGCGGCGGCCTCAGGGCTCACCGCCGGCTACGTCTCCCAGATCCTCAGCACCCTCGACCGGGAGGCCCTGATCGACCGAAGCTCGAGGGGAATCGTCGAAGACGTGGACCCGTTCGGGCTGTTGCGTCGCTGGACGCGGAACTACGACGTGTTCTCGAGCAACCGAGCCGAGGCCTTCATCGCGCCGCTTGGCTTCGAGGATCTTTTGGAACGTCTCGCCGACGGAGTCGGCCAGCGGGTCGCGCTGACCGGATCGCGGGCGGCCGCCAGGCTGGCGCCTGTCACCGCCCCCGCGACCGTCATGAGCTATTGCGATGCCCCAGGCGCCCTGGCCGAGCAGCTTGACCTGCTTCCTTCTGAGGAGGGATCCAACGTCTTCCTGCTCGCGCCCTATGACGACTGCGTCTGGCAACGCACGGCGACGGTGGCCGGCCTGCGCTTCGTGGCGCCCAGCCAGGTCGCGGCCGATTGCCTCACCGGCAACGGGCGAATGCCCGTCGAGGGCGAGGCGCTGCTCGAGTGGATGCGGCAGGACGAAGCGCGCTGGCGCTTTCCCGACCTCGAGGCCGCTCGCGAGGCGAGCACTTGACGCCCTCCCAGCCGCCTGCTCCGGAGTACGTCGCGGCACGCCGAGTGCTCCTAGACGCCCTCGAGGCGCTCGGGCCGCATCGCGGCGCGTTGATCGTCGCGGGCGCCCAGGCGATCTATCTCCAGACCGGCGCCAACCGGCTCCCGATCTCCGAGTACACCACCGACGGCGACCTGACGCTCGACCCCACCGAGCTGCCCGATGCCCCGCGGCTCTCGTCGTTGATGGAAGCGGCGGGGTTCAGGCTCGCCCAGCGAAGCGGAGCCTCCGAGCCGGGAACGTGGACGAAGCAGGAGCTCATCGAGGGCGTGGTGGCAGACGTGCCGGTCGACCTGATCGTTCCGACTGGCGTCGCGCCGCCCGCCGGACGGCGCGGCGCGCGCCTCGGCTCCCATGGCTCACAGGCGGCGCGAAAGGCCGTCGGCCTCGAGGGCGCGCTGCTCGACAACCGGCGGATGCAAATCGGCTCGCTCGACGACGAAGACCCTCGCTCCTTCGAGGTGCGCGTCGCGGGCCTGGCGGCCCTTTTCGTGAGCAAGCTGCACAAGCTCGCCGACCGGGCCGAAGGAGAGGGCGCCAAGCGACTCTTCAACAAGGACGCCTCCGACGTCGTCCAGATCATGCGGTCGGTGCTGCCCCGGGAACTTGCCGAGACCCTCGCCGTCTTGAAGGCCGATCCGGTCGCCGGTCCCCCGACCGAGCAGGCGATGGCCTATCTGCAGAGCCTCTTCGGCGGGCGGGCGAGCCTGGGGATCTCGATGGCGGCCGACGCCCTGCGCAGGGCAGTGCCGGAGGAACGCATTCGGGCGATCTGCCTCGCCTACGTCTCGGAGCTCGAACGCTCCCTCGGCCGCGACCGCCGAGCGGTCGCCGACGACTAGGCGCGCAACCGGTAGCCGCGCATGAAGAGGCGCAGGTTGAGCGCGAAGAGCGCTGCCGTGGCCGCGGTCAGGGCCAGCAGCGAGAGGGCGATGCTGGCCTCGCTGTAACCGAGGAAGCCGTAGCGGACCAGGTTGATCATGTAGTAGATCGGGTTGAAGTGGGTGAGGGTCTGGAACGGCTCGGGCAGCAGCGAGGCCGAGTAGAAGACGCCGCCGAGGAAGATCAACGGCTGCAGGACGAAGGTCTGGGCGAAGGCGACGTCGTCGAACTGTTCGGCGCGTACGCCGATCAGCACCCCAAGCAGCGAGAAGAAGAGCCCAACCAGGAAGAGGGAGGGGATCAGGACGAGGAAGTGCTCGACCGGCAGGTCGACGAGGAAGGAGGCCGCGATGAAAGTGAGGGAAGCGACCGCGAGCCCGCGCATGAAGCCGCCGAAGGCGAAGGCGAGCAGCAGCTCCAGCGGCGACGCCGGCGAGGAGAGCTGGTCCTGGATCGCCCCCTGGAACTTCTGCTGGAGGATCGAGGAGGAGTTGTTGGTGAACGCGTTGATCGACCAGGCCATCATGATCAGGCCCGGAATGACGAAGACGACGTAGTCGATCCCGTGCAGCTGGTCGATCCGCGTGCCGAGCGCGGCGCCGAAGACGGAGATGTAGAGGAAGGTTTCGAGCAGCGGCGCGCCGATCGTCTGCTTCTTGATCTTCAGGAAGCGGTTCGCCTCGCGGCGCCACAGCGTGAAGAGGCGGATCTGGGCGGCGGTCATGCGGTCACCTCGCTCATGCCGGGGTCACCTCGACGTGGGAGCGTGAGAGCTCCTTGCGGCCGACCAGCGCCAGGTAGGCGTCCTCGAGCGTCTCGACCCCGTAGCTCTCGGCGAGTTCGGGGCTGGTGCCGAGGCCGACGATCTGCCCCTCGTTGATGAAGGCGATCCGGTCGCAGAGCTGCTCGGCCTCCTCGAGGTAGTGCGTGGTCAGCAGGATCGTCGTCCCCTCCTGGTTGATCCGCTGCACGTAGTGCCAGAGCTCGAGACGCAGCTCGACGTCGACGCCGGCGGTCGGCTCGTCGAGGATGAGCAGGCGCGGCCGGTGCATCATCGCCCGCGCCAGGATCAGCCGCCGTTTCATCCCGCCGGAGAGGGTCCGCGTCCGTTCGTCGCGCTTCTCGGTCAGCGAGAAGGTCTCGAGCAGCTCGGCGGCGCGCTCGCGGCGCTCGCGCTTCGGCATCCCGAAGTAACCGGCGTGGTAGTCGAGCGTCTCGGCGACGGTCAGGAACCAGTCGAGGTTGGGCTCCTGCGGCGCCAGCCCGACCGCTTGGCGCGCCTCGGCGTAATGGTCGATCGCGTCGAAGCCGAAGACGCGGATCGCGCCCGAGGTCGGCTGGGCGAGCCCGGTCGTGCAGTGGATCAGCGTCGACTTGCCGGCGCCGTTGGGGCCGAGCAGGCCGAACAGCTCGCCAGGGGCGATCTCCAGCGAGACGCCGCGCAGCGCCTCCACCCCGGTCGGGTAGCGCTTGACGAGGTCTTCGATGTGGAGGGCGCCGTCGCTCACGGCGCCCGAACCTAGCGAACCGTCGCCTTCAGCCCGCGCATCCGACATCGACCACCCCCCACGGTGGTCGATATCCGATGCGCCGTTCAGCGCGGCGTGAAGCGGATCGTCACCGCGCCGCGCGCTTCGTGTCGGGCGCCGACCCGCACATAGGTGCCGGGCTTGTCCGGCTCGTGCCACTCGAGGCAGCAGTCGGCGGTCCACTGCAGCTCGAACGAGCGCTTGACCGTGACCCGGCGGCCCTCGCGCAGCGCCCGCGTCTCGGCGAGCGTCGCCGGGCCGGTCCGCCCATGGTCGTAGAACAGCTCCGCGCCCGCCCCCGGATCCCAGGGCAGAAGGTCCACGTCGAGGCCGACGAGGTGACCGGCGAGCAGGGAGTGACCGCAGTTTTCCCCTTTGGGCCGCGGTCCGAGATAGCTGTGTGGCCACTGGAAGCGCCCCTGAGCGATCCGCGGCGACCACGAGAGCTCCGCCCGCACTCGCGTCCCGGCGAAGTCCTGGTTGCATTTCTGCGCGACGTCGGGCGGAGCATCGGTGGAGCCGTCGCCGCAGTCCACGTAGCGGCCGCCGGTCGGGTTCGAGCTCTTCGAGTCGATCGTCTCGCGGTAGCGCTGGATGCGGTAGGGCCTCGATTTCCCGCTCAGGATCTCGAGCCGACCGAAGCGGCTGTATTCGACCTCCGGGAAGACGATCCGGAGCCCGACCGTCCTGCTGCCGCGTCCTACCTGGGCGTTGCAGGGTCCCTGGAAGCTGAGGAACTTGCCATCCATGTATTTCCAGCTCTCGCGCAGGTCGAAGCGGAAGTCGACCCGCCAGCGATGGGTGACGCTGCGCGGCCCGGGCGGGCTCGGGTAGCGGCCTTTGCCGCGCGCGAATCCGCTGCTGACGATCACCGTTCCGGTCAGCAGTGGGTTGTCGCGGTCGCGGTACTCGTAGACGCCCGGCCGCGGGAAGCGCAGCTCGAAGGAGGCGCCGGGGGCTATCGAGGAAGACGCGAAGTCGCCGCGCAGCGCCCGCGCTCGCACGTCGCCGTTCGTCCACTTCACCTTGGCGCCGGGTGGGATGACGGCGACCGCGGGGTCGAACCCGGTCGGTTCGATCTTCACCGGCGTGGCGGGGGCGGCGACCGCAACAGCGGACGTCGAAGCCGCCAGCAATCCGACAGCCAACCCAATCGTCACCCCGAATCGAATCCTCACGACGGCGGGTATGGTCGCACGATGTCCCCGCCTCTGCTCGTTGTCGACACGCCCTCGATGCTGTTCCGCGCCTTCTACGCGCTGCCGGACTCGATCAAGGGGCCGGACGGGAACCCGGTCAACGCGCTGCTCGGCGCCGCGAACCTGATCCTGCGCGAGGTCGAATCGCACCAGCCGCGCACCGTCGTCCTCTGCTTCGGGCCCGACGCTGCCTCCTACCGCACCGAGCTCTTCCCCAGCTACCACGCCGAGCGGGTCGAGATGCCCGAGGGGCTGGCGCCGCAGTGGGCCGACACGCGCCCCTTCTTCGAGGCGTTCGGCTGGACCGTCGCGGTCAGCGACGACCTCGAGGCCGACGACCTGCTCGGAACCTACGCGCGGCACGAGGCCGAGGCGGGCGGTCGCGCGCTGCTGCTGACCGGCGACCGCGACATGTACCAGTGCGCGAGCGACGCGGTCACGGTGCTCTACGTGCGGACCGGCAACAAAGGCGCCGAAATCGTCACGCCGGAGGAGGTCCGCGAGCGCTACGGCATCGACCCCGAGCTGGTCCCCGACTTCATCGCGCTGCGCGGCGACCCCTCCGACGGGATCCCCGGCGCCAAGGGCGTCGGGCCGAAGACGGCGGCCGAGCTGCTGCGCCGCCACGGCTCGCTGGAGGCGGTGCTCGACGGCGCGATCCGCGAGCGGCGGCCGGCGCTGCGGGGTGCGCTGATCGACTCGCGCGAGGAGCTGCTCGCCTTCAAGGACATCGCGACGCTGCGCGACGCGGGCGTCGAGCGCCCTCCGGACCGCGCCACCGACTGGACCGCCGCGGCCGCCGCGGCGCGCGAGCGTGGCATGAACCGGCTCGCCGAGCGACTGGAGAGCATGGCGTGATGGGCGGTGCCCGTGTGGAGGGGATGCCGCTGCTGGCCGGTCGGCAGCTGCGCAAGCGCTGGCGCTACGTCGGCGTCTTCGCCGACGAGCTGATGCTGTGCGCGGCGCGGGCGGAGATCGGGCCCTTCCGCCAGGCCTTCTGGGTGCTCTGGGACCGGAGCGAGCGGCGCCGCTACGACGGCACGAGCCTGCGGCCCGGTTCGCGCGAGGTCCGGATGGACGGCGAGCGGATCGAGATCGAGGCGGGTGAGGTGCGCGCCAGCCTCGTCCTCGCCGACACGACTCCGATCGAGGCGCATTGCCCGAGCGGCCGGGCCTGGGCGTGGACTCGCAAGCGGGCCGGCGTGCCGGTCCGCGGCACGGTCGAGGCCGGCGGGCGCCGCTGGCAGGTCGACGCCCTCGCGGTAGACGACGAATCGGCCGGCCACCACCGGCGCCACACGAGCTGGCTGTGGTCGGCGGGCGTCGGCAGCGCCGCCGACGGCCGCGCCGTCGCCTGGAACCTGGTCGAGGGGATAAACGACCCGCCGCAAGGCAGCGAGCGGGCGATCTGGATCGATGGCAAACCCCACGAGCCTCCTCCGGTCACCTTCCACGGCCTCGACGCGATCGGCTTCGCCGACGGCGCCCCCCTCGACTTCGCGCCCGAGACCGAGCGCTCGCGCCGCGACAACCTGCTCGTCCTCCGCTCCAGCTACCGCCTACGCTTCGGCACCTTCTCCGGCTCCCTCGACGGCCTGCAGCTCGCCGAGGGCCTCGGCGTGATGGAGCAGCACGACGCCCACTGGTGACGTTTCGCCCCGTGCGCACGAGGTAGGCCGGCGCCCCGAATCCGCGACGGCGCTACGCCTACTCAGCGAGAAATCGACCGAAGAAGGTCTTGCTCGTCGAATTTCGGCGGCTGTGGCCTGAGACCAGCTGGACGTCCGACGAACCCCTCGGCGGAGCGGCCGCGAATACCGATACGCATCGACGTAGCAGGAACCCTGCCCGTCGCTTTCGATATCTGCTTCAGCCTCTTAAACGTCATTTTCCTTCCCCAAGAGCATTCGGACGAGCCGCATAAAAAGTGACCGTCAACATCATTGCACTGACGGCCGACGCGACAGATGCGACCCACCAAACGGTATCGACAAATACAGCCGACACCCCATAAGCGAGGGAAGCCGCAGCGAAAAGTGCGCTCAACGCCGTCATCACCAAGAGGAGCCTCGATCCAGCGAGAAGGGCCTGGACCATTCGGTGCTCGTCTGACCGAGCGATCACTCCGGCAAAGACCGCCGAGGCGGCAAGTAAGACCGTAACTGCGGAGTCGGCTCGTTCGGGATCGAGGTCACCGAATCCCACGCCTCCCAACAGCAACAAGCTCGTCGTCCAGCCGACCGCGCAAGCAACTGCAGGAAAGCCAGCCCGCTCGGCCCGCAGCCCGAAGAGCAGGGCGGTCCGCGCACCCAGTGGCATGCCACTCGCGTGAAGGGCCGCCCGATCGGCCTCCTCGTCGATCGCGTATATCTCCTCGCTGTCCTTGTCGAAGAGGTAACAGGCCTCAAATCGCAACTCTTCGGGGACCACGATCTCAGCGTGATAGCTGGCCCCTCTGGAAGCACCAGGTGCCTCCAACTCGACCTCATCCCGGTCCGCCATGGCTACCCGTCGTAAGTCGTCCGCGAGATCTGGGGACGGCTCGTCAATTCCAAGTGGCTCCAGCGCGCGTCGAGCGACCGTCATTAGCGTGCCGTGCGCGAGCGGACCGTTGTGATCCCCGCCGAGCACTGGCACGGCGGTTCCGCTCTCGTCGCGCAGATCGAAGTTCCTCAACGGCCGCTTAGCAAGCGTCGCCAGTGGTACGAAGCCCTGCGAGCCCGCCCCGATCTGCAGCGCGTCGTGAAGACCCTCCGGCACCGTGAAGTCCACCGAGATGGATCTCCGCAAGAACTGGGTGCTGAGCATGTCGATGGTCTCGACCCGCCTGTGGATCCACATCTTCTCTGCGAGGAGAAGCGCGAAGACATGCTGCCCAGCCGCTGTCGTGGCCTCCCTATAAGCGGCGTCCGGCAACTTCAGGTTGCTTTTGTCCGGACCCAGGCCCTCCACGAGCTGGACTCAACCACCGAGCGCGGTCGGAACTGGCGGGGCTTCTACCCGGCGACCGGCTCGGCCTCGCGCGGCCGCGGCGCCGGGCTCGAGAAGCTCAACGTGCCGTCGTCGATCGGGCCGCGGCGGACCGTGCGTCGATCGAAGAAGTAGTTCTGCCGCAGCCGCCACGGTTCCTTCGAGCCCTGCTTGGGGAACTGGTCGATCGAGCGCAGCACGTAGCCGGAGGTGAAGTCCAGCACCGGCTGCTCCTCGATAGCCGCGTCGGCGACCTCCGGAACGCACTTGCGGTGTCCGTGGGCGTCCATGTGGGCGAGCAGGCGGCAGGCGTACTCGGCGACGAGGTCGGCCTTCAGGGTCCAGGAGGCGTTGGTGTAGCCGGTGGTGAAGACGAAGTTCGGCACGCCGCTCAGCATCAGGCCCCGGTAGGTGAACGCGTGGGGGACGTCGACCCGCTCGCCGTCGACGACCAGCTCCATGCCGCCGAGGAAGAGCAGGTTGAGGCCAGTGGCGGTGATGATCACGTCGGCCTCCAGCTGGCGGCCGGACTCCAGCCGGATGCCGTCCTCGGTGAAGGCCTCGATCCGGTCGGTGACGATCGAGGCGCTGCCGTCGCCGAGCGCCGTGAAGAGGTCGCCGTCGGGGACGAGGCAGAGGCGCTGGTCCCAGGGGTCGTAGCGGGGCGTGAAGTGGGTGTCGATGTCGAAGCCCGCCGGCAGCGCCCGCTCGAGCCCGCGCCGCACCAGCCGCTTCACCGCGCCGGGGCGGCGTCGGGAGAGCTGGTAGACGGCCGTCTGCAGCAGCACGTTCTTCCAGCGGACGATCGAGTAGGCGGCCCGGTCGGGCAGGAAGCGCCGCAGGCCGTTGGCGACCCGGTCGGCGGCGGGCTGGGAGACGATGTAGGTGGGCGAGCGCTGCAGCATCGTCACCTGCGCTGCGTCCTTTGCCATAGCGGGGACCAGGGTGACCGCGGTGGCGCCGCTGCCGATCACCACGACCCGCTTGCCGGCGTAGTCGAGGTCCTCGGGCCAGTGCTGCGGATGGACGATCTCGCCGCCGAAGCGCTCGCGGCCGGGGAAGTCCGGCCTGTAGCCCTCGTCGTAGCGGTAGTAGCCCGAGCAGGTCCAGAGGAAGTCACAGGTGAGCGTGAGCGTCTCGCCCGTGTCGGAGCGCTCGACCTCGACCGTCCAGCGCGCCTCCTCGCTCGACCACTCGGCCCGCACCACCCGGTGGTGGTAGCGGATGCGGCGATCGATCCCCGCCTCGCGCGCCGTCTCGCCGATGTAGTCGAGGATCGACTGGCCATCGGTGATCGATTTCTCGGCCGTCCAGGGCCGGAAGCGGTAGCCGAGCGTGTGCATGTCGGAGTCGGAGCGAATCCCCGGATAGCGGAAGAGATCCCAGGTGCCGCCCAGCGCCCCGCGCGCCTCGAGGATCGCGTAGCTGCGGTGCGGGTGCTCCTTCTGCAGCTGCCAGGCGGCGCCGATCCCTGAGAGGCCGGCGCCGACGATCAGGACGTCGAGGTGCTCGTCCACAGTGCCGATCTTCCCAGCGCGCCTGGCGGCACTATGTGACAAGGCGCAAGCGCCCGCCCCGCCCTAGCTTTTCCGTTTGCGCTCCGCCTTCGCTTTGGCGGCTGCTTTCTTCACCCGCGCCGCCTCGCGTTTCTTGGCCGCCGCCTGCTCCTTGGCGGCGAGCGCCTCTTCCTTGGCGTCAAGGCTCTCCAGCTTCGCTGCCTTGGCCCGCTTGTCGCGCTCGGCCGCGGCCTTCTTCGCCGCCTGCTCGGCTTTCTGGCGACGGCGGGCTGCCGCCTGCTCCTCTTTGCGGCGGCGCTCCGCGGCCTGCGCCTCGCGGCGCTCGGACTCTTCGCGCAGCTTCATCGCCCGTTCGCGCTCCTCGGCAGCGGCCTCGCGTAGTTTCGCTTCGCCCTGCATCTGGCGGTCGCCGAGCACCGCGCCCGCGGCGCCTCGCACGGCGGCGTCCATGCGGTCGACGGCCAGCTTCGCCGGCGAGCGGCTCGCTCCGGCGACGCCGATCGCCATGTCGAGCGGCAGGCGGGTCAGCTTCAGCGACCGGTCGACCGCGGTCTTGGTCAGCGATCGAACCATGCTCATCGGCTTTCCTCCTCTGGGTCAACGGTGTCGGCAACCCGCTCGGCTCGCTCGGCCTCGGTCTCGAGGCGGTCCGCCTCGACCTTCCCTTCGGCCTCGCGGGCGGCGGCTTCGCGGCGCTGGCGCTCGACGTCGTCCTCGACGGCGGCCTGCCTCAGCTCGCCTTCCAGGTCGCGGCGCTCCGCCTCGGTCTCGGTGCGTTCGGCCTCCAGGTCGGCTTCCTGCTCGGCCTCGCCGGCCTCTTTCGCCTGCTCGGCGGCGTCGTCTTCAGCCTCGCTTTGCACCTTCTGGAGCCTGCCCTCGCGGGCCAGGTCCTCATCCCCGAGGGCCGAGCCGATCGCCTCCTTGGCCTTGCCTGCCAGCTTGCCCAGCGGGCCGCCGGTGGTTCGCTCCTCGCTCTCGCGCTCAGTCATCTCTCTGCTGGCTCCTTCGTCGTGGGACGAGGAACCCGTACCCAACGCTCTCCCGGAGATAACGCGGCAACCCGTCACACAGACTCGTAGTGCTCGAGCGTCGCCTCGGTCGTCCCGCCCGGCATCCGCAGGCGCTGCCGCAGCGTCTCGGCGAAGTCGTCGATCGCCATCCGCAGCATCTCGGCCCGCACCCGCAGCGCATGCGGCCGGCCCTCCTCGCTCGCCTCCTCGATCAGCGAGGCGAGGAAGGGGAGCAGTCCGGAGAGGGCCCGCTCCTCGTCCTCGGTGCGGAAGTAATGGGTGATCGGGAAGTGGATGAGGTCGCGGCGGCTGGAGATCAGCTGCTCGGCAAACGACGCGAGCAGGCGCTCCAGCAGCTCCGGGTCGGCGTCGGCGAGCTTCTCCCCGAGACGATCCTCGGCTTCCTTTGCGAGATGCACCTCATGAGCCAGCGAGTCGCGGCGCGCAATCGCACCGTAGATCGAGATCAGCCAGGAGAGGCTGGCGGTCAGCAGGCCGAGTCCGAACAGCGTCTCGAGCGGCCCGAGCAGGCGCAACAGCGAGGAGGCGGGCGAGATGTCGCCGTAACCGAGGCTGGTCAGGTTGACGAGCGAGAAGTAGAGCGCGTCGAGGAAACCCGAGTGGTCGCGCGGGTCGAGGCCCGGGTCGAAGGTGAAGCCCTCCGGCATGTGCGGCAGGAAGACGAGCGCCCAGCCGACCGCGAGCAGCGCCGCCCAGGTTGCGACGACGGCGATGTAGGCGAGCGGGCCGGCAAGCAACCGCGTGGGGCGGCCGCGTGGGGCGAGGCGGCGAACCGCGCCCGAGACGGCGCGGACGACCTGGCGGGCGACGATCCCCCGCCCGCGCGGATGGAAGAGGACGTCGAAGATGTCGCGCAGGGCCAGCGCGATCAGGGCGATGCCGAGCAGCGTCCAGACGAAGTCCATCAGGAGGACGCTATGCGAGCGCGACCAACGTCAGCATCTCGTAGAGCACGTTGGCCGCGAAGAGGGCGGTCGCCTGGCCGGGCCCGTCGTAGGGCGGCGCCACCTCGACGACGTCGAAGCCGACGAAGCGGATGCCGCGCAGCGCGCGCAGGATGGCCAGCGCCTCGCGGCCGCTCGGGCCGCCGACCTCGGGCGTCCCGGTCGCCGGGCAGAAGGCCGGGTCGAGGAAGTCGACGTCGAAACTGAGGAAGGCGGGGCCGTCGCCGACCAGGGCGCGCACCCGCTCCGCGAACGCCTCGGCGCCGCCGGCGAGCAACTCCTCGCAGCGGATCTGGGTGACGCCCAGCTCGCGGCCGACCTCGACGTCGTCGGGGCCGTAGAGCGGCCCGCGCAGGCCGGCCTGGACGGTGCGGCTGGCGTCGACCAAGCCCTCCTCGATCGCCCGCCGCGCGAAGGTGCCGTGGCTGAGGGGACGGTCGTTGTAGGACTCCCAGAGGTCGGCGTGGGCGTCGAGGTGGACGAGGCCGAGCGGCCCGTGGGTCGCCGCCAGCGCCCGCAGCTCGGCCAGGGTCACCGAGTGGTCGCCGCCCATCCCCAGCGGCACGACGCCGGCCGCGGCAAACGGCGCGACGAAGCGCTCGATCCGCGCCAGCGTGTCCTCGATGTAGCCCGGGACGGTCGGCGCGTCGCCGCCGTCGATCAGCGAGAGGGCGCCGAAGACCTGCGTCCCCTGGGCGGGGTTGTAGGGCCGCAGCAGGCTGGAGGCGGAGCGGATCGCCTCGGGGCCGAAGCGCGCACCCGGCCGAAACGAGGTGCCGCCGTCCCAGGGCAGGCCGATCACCGCGCAGTCGACGTCGGTGAGATCGTCGACCAGCGGCAGCCGCGCGAAGGTGCGCGGGCCGGTGAAGCGCGGCGCCTGCAGGGCGTCGGGCGGTTGGTGGATGCGCTTGCTCACCTCGCCACCGCAGTGTTCCACCAGGAGCGCGCCCGCCGGCGCGGCACGAACTCGCCCCAACCCTCCGGCGCGACGAGCCGGCCGCGATCGACGACCAGCTCGCCGCGCACCATGACGCTCTCGGGGGCGCCGCGGACGACCTGGCCCTCATAGATCGTGTGGTCAGAGCGCGAGTGCAGGTCGGCGGCGCTCAGCGTGACTTCCCGCTCCGGGTCGAAGACGACGAGGTCGGCGTCGGCACCCACCGCCAGCGTCCCCTTGCGAGGGTGCAGGCTGAGCAGCTTCGCCGGGTTGGTCGCCAGCAGCTCGACCATGCGCTCCAGCGAGATGCGGCCGGCGTTGACGCCGTGGTGGTGGACCAGCATCAGCCGCTCCTCGACGCCGCCCGTGCCGTTGGGAATCTGGGCGAAGTCATCGCCGCCCAGCCGCTTGCGGGCCGCGAAGGCGGCCGGCGAGTGGTCGCTGGAGACGGCGGAGAGGGCGTCTGTGGCGAGCGCCCGCCAGAGCCGCTCGCGATCGGCGGCGCCGCGTGGCGGCGGCGTGAAGACGAACTTGGCGCCCTCGAAGCCGTCGCGCTCGAGGTCGCTGCGGTCGGTCAGCAGGTAGTGGGTGCAGGTCTCGGCGAAGACCGCCTGGCCGGCGCGGCGCGCCGCCTCGATGCGCTCGACCGAGCCGGCGCAGGAGACATGGACGACGTAGAGGGCGCAGCCGGCCAGGGCGGCCATCTCGATCGCGCGACCGACCGCCTCGACCTCGGTCCCGCAGGGCCGCGTCGCCGCGTGGTGAGCCGGCGACCGCCTGGCTTCGGAACGGGCCCGCTCGACGAGGCGGTGGATGACGTCGCCGTTCTCGGCGTGGACCATGACGAGCGCGTCGAGCTCGGCGGCCAGCTCCATCGCTCGCCAGAGCGTGTCGTCGTCGACCATCAGGTCGCCCTTGTAGGCCATGAAGAGCTTGACGCTGGTCACCCCCTCCTCGACCAGCTGGCCCAGTTCCTCGCGCGGTTGCTCGCCGAGGTCGCGGACGATCAGGTGAAAGCCGACGTCGATTGGCGAGCCGGCGCGAGCGAGCTTGCGGTGCCAGGCCTCGACGCCCTCGCGGAGACTCTGCCCGGCCGCCTGCTCGGCGAAGTCGACGATCGTCGTCGTGCCGCCGAACGCCGCGGCCCGGGTGCCGCTGGCGAAGTCGTCGGCGGTGCTCTCCGCAGCCGCACCCTCGCCCCCATCGCCTTCGCCCGTGTTGCCGACGACGGTGAGGTCCATGTGGGTGTGGACGTCGACGCAGCCCGGTAGGACGTAGCGGCCGCTGGCGTCGATCGTGCGGTCGGCGCTCCAGGGAAGACCCGAGCCGATCGCGGCGATCCGGCCGTCCTCGATCCAGAGGTCCGCGATCTGGCCTCCCTCGGCGGAGATCAGACGGCCGCCGGCGACGAGGGTCCTCATCGCGCGGCGGGCCTCAAAGCGCCGATATGAGTCGCTCCGAGGCCCGCCGGGCCCCGATTCCTAGCCCGACACCCACTCGGTCCAGCGCTGGATCACCTCTTCGTTTTTGTCGGCGTAGTACTTCTGGTCCATCGGGATGCTCTCCGCCACGTTGGCGTCGGTGGTCGGGTTCCATTTCTCCTGAGCAGGCGTCAGGTCCGGTTCGGAGTCTTCGCTGATCGCGCCGAAGGCGCCGGATTCGGCCAGCTGCGCCTGTCGTTCAGGATCGGCCAGCGATTCGAGGATCGCTTCTGCGGCCGCTTTGTCGGCGCCTTTCGGCACCGCGTAGGAGTCCCAGCTGAGCAGCGCGCCTTCCCACATCGGCTCGAAGCTGCCGCCGGTCTGCGTCTGGTCGTAACCCTGGCTGTTGGTGATCGCCGCCATCACGACCTCGCCGGAATCCATCATCCCCAGCGCCTGGCCAAGCGTGTCGAAGAAGTCGATGTCGTCCTTGATCGTGTCCAATTTCGCGAAGGCCCGGTCGAGGTCGAGCGGGTAGAGCTGCTCGGGCGATACGCCATCGGCCAGCAGCGCCCCCTCGAGCACCCCGTTGATCGCGTAGCTGCCCCAGACGGCGCGCTTGCCCGGGTATTTCTCGGTGTCGAAGAAGTCGGCCCAGCCCTGGGGCGGGTCGTCGCCGAACTCGTCTTTGTCGTAGGTCGGCAAGAAGGCGAAGGCGTCCGCCGGAGTGCCGCAGGGCCCGGACTCGAAGGCCTCGGGCTGCGCCGGCACCTCGACGGTGATCCGCTCGATCAGTTTTCCGCAGTAGGCCTCGGTCCACCAGGGGTCGGTCTGCACGACGGTCCAGGTGACGTTGTTGGACTCGACCTGCGCCTGCAGTTTGGCGTAGTCGGTCGGTGAGTCGAAGGCGATCCGCAGGCCCGTTTCCTCTTCGATCGGGTCGAGGAAGGCGGGCCGGAACTGCGGCTCCTGACCGATATCGAAGGTGACGAAGGTGGCACTCGCGCCGGAGAGGTCGCCCCCGCCGCCGCCGCCGTTGTCGTCATCTGATCCACAACCGATACCAACTGCCATGCAGAGCACGGCAGCGGCAGCGAGCAAACGCAGCCTCATCCGCTCCTCCTCCAGTGGTTAGTCTCACCGACCCAGGCGATCCGTCAACAATACTACAATCCACCGGTCCAGCAATATGAGTTCTCTCTGAGAACCTCACGAGTTCCCAGAATTCCCTCTCCCTCGATGACTCACGCTTACGCCAACCTGAACATTCGCCCGGTCATCAACGCCTGCGGCATCTACACCGACCTGGGCGGCTCCTGCCTGTCGCCGTCGGTCTGGGCTGCGCTTGACGAAGTCAATCGCGAATGGGCTTCGATCCCGGAGCTGCTGCAAGCGTCGGGCGAGCGGATCGCGGCCCTGGTCGGAGCCGAGGCGGCGCGCGTCGCGCCAGGCGCGTCGGCATGCATCGCGCTTGGGATTGCCGCCTGCATCGCGGGGCGGCGCGGCGACCTCAACGAGCGGCTGCCGGCCGGTGACGTCGAGCGCCGCACGGTGCTCCTGCAGAAGGGCCACAACTACAAGTACGCCCGCTGTGCGCTGCTCGCCGGCGCGCGGCTGGAGGAGGTCGAGGCTGGGTCGGCGGACCAGCTCGCGGCCGCGCTCGGTCCCGACGTCGCGGCGATCCTCCACCCCGCCCACCTCGACGGGCGCGAGGGGACGCTGCCGATCGACGCGGTGAGCGACCTCGCCCGCGAGCGTGGCGTGCCGATCCTCGTCGACGCCGCCTACCTCAGCTACCCGACCGAGCTGATCGGGCGCTGGGTCGGCAGCGGCGCCGACCTCGTCTGCTTCAGCGCCAAGTACTTCTACGGCCCCAACGCGGGTGGGTTCATGGCGGGTGACGCGGAGCTGATCGAGGCGGTCGCCGAGCTCGACTTCACCCACTTCGAGGCCGGCCCCTACCTGACCTTCGGGCGGCCGTTCAAGCTGGACCGGATCGCGATCGTCGGCACCATGCTGGCGCTCGAAGAGTGGCTCGAGATGGACCACGAGGCGCGCTGGGGCGAGTACGCGCAGCGAGTCGGCGCGCTGGCCGAGCGGTTGGAGAGTCGCACCGACCTGCGCATCGAGCAGCGCCAGTTCACGCTCGACGAGCGCCTCGCCGATGGCCCGGTCAACGCGGTCGTCCTCGATCTCGAGAGCCCCCGCCGCGCCGCTGAGGTGGAGCGCCGCCTGACGGACGGCGAGCCGCGGATCTTCTGCGTCGTCGTCGACAGCCGCCTCGTCTTCTGCGTCGAGACCGTGCGGCCCGAGCAGGACGAGGCGCTCGCAGACGCGATCCTGGCCTCTATCTAGCGGAGCTGCCCGAACGGCGCCCGGGCGACGTACTCGCCGAAGCCGGGCTCGACCTGCAGCTCGCCGTCCTCGACGACGACCTCGCCGCGCACCAGGACGGTCTCGGGGGCACCCTTGACCGAATAGCCCTCGTAGATCGTGTAGTCGCTGCGCGAGTGCATGTCCGGGGCGGTGATCGTCACCTCCTTCCCCGGGTCGAAGAGGACGAGGTCGGCGTCGCCGCCGACCGCGATCGTGCCCTTCTTCGGGTAGAGGCCGAGCAGGCGGGCCGGTTCGGTCGCGAGCAGCTGGACCATGCGGTTGAGGGAGAAGCGGCCGGCGCCGACGCCGTGGTGGTGGAGCAGCATGAGGCGCTCCTCGACGCCGCCCGTCCCGTTTGGGATCTTCGAGAAGTCGCCCTCGCCGAGCGCGCGGCGGTCGGCGAAGAAGTTGGGGAAGTGGTCGGTGGAGACGGTCGAGATGGCGCCGTCGGCGAGCGCCGCCCAGAGCCGCTCGCGATCGGCGGCGCCCCGTGGTGGCGGCGTGAAGACGAACTTCGCCCCCTCGAAGTCGGGCCGTTCGAGGTCGGCCTCGTCGGTGAAGAGGTGGTGGACGCAGGCCTCGCCCCAGACCGGCAGTCCGCGCGAGCGGGCCGCCGCGATCGTCTCGACCGATCCCGCGCAGGAGACGTGGACGACGTAGAGCGGGCACCCCGCCAGCTCCGCCAGGGCGATCGCCCGCCCGATCGCCTCGACCTCGGTCAGCGGCGGCCGCGTGCGCGCGTGCCAGACCGGCTCGCCGTGGCCCGCCTCCCGCGCCTGCTCGATCAGCACCTCGATCGCGCCGCCGTTCTCGGCGTGGACCATCGCCAGCGCCCCCGTGCGGCGGGCGATCTGCATGCAGCGGAAGAGGTCTTCGTCGCTCAGCATGAAGAGACCGGGGTAGGCCTGGTGCAGCTTCAAGGTGGTGACGCCGGTCCGCGGCAGGTCGAGCAATTCGGTTTCGACGTCGCCGCCCAGGTCGTGGACGATGATGTGGAAGCCGACGTCGACCACGGGGCCGGCCCGCTCCAGCTTCCCGTGCCACTCCTCCAGGCCGGCCCGCACCCCGCCGCCCCCCTGGGGCTGCTCGGCGAAGTCGACGAGCGTCGTCGTGCCGCCGAAGGCGGCCGCGATCGTGCCGCTCGTGAAGTCGTCGCACGCCGAGACACCCTGGAAGGCGACGTCCATGTGGGTGTGGACGTCGACGCACCCGGGCAGGACGTAACGGCCGCTCGCGTCGATCGTCCGCTCGACCTCGACGTCGAGCGAGGCGCCGAGCGCCCGCACCTTGCCGCCCTCGACCAGGACGTCGCCGACGAAGTCGAGCTCCGCGGTGACGACTCGCCCGCCCTTGACGAGGAGCGACATGGCTATGCCTCCCTGGGGCGAAAGGCGCCCAGCTTCGAGGTGGCGAGCCCGAGCCGCAACAGCGACTCGGCGATCGCGATCCCCGCCGGCACCGGCTCGAGGACCGGCGCGCCGAGCGACGCCTCGAGACGCTCGCGCAGGCCGAGCATCGGCCCGCAGCCGAGGCAGAGCACCTCGGCGCCAGCGGCGATTGCGGTCCGGCCGGCTGCCTCATAGGCGGGGAAGGCGGCGTCGCGGTCGGCGTCGGCGTCGGCCACTCCGAGAGCGACCGCCTCCACCCCCGAACAGCGCTCGCCGAACCCGTGGCGCCGCACCAGCTCCTCCATTTCGGGGATGTCGGACTCGGTGTTGGTGAGGATCGCGAAGCGGTGGCCGAGCGCGACCGCGAGCATGAAGCTCGCCTCGGCGATGCCGACCACCGGCCCGGCGAAGATTTCGCGGGCGGCGTGAAGACCCGGATCGCCGAAGCAGGCGATGACGAAGGCGTCGAAGCGATCGCTCGATTCCTCCACGATGGCGGCGACCGCCGCTGCCGCGAGTGCCTCGTCGCGGTAGCCCTCGATCGTCGCCGGCGCCTCGCTGGCCGTGATGCCCTCGATCTCCGTCCCCGTCGAGGCGACCGCGCGCGCCGCCGCGACCATCTCGTCGGTCATCGCCTCGGTGGAGTTTGGATTGAGCAGGCAGACGCGCAAGGCGTCAGCCCTGCTCGGCGACCAGCGCGACGACCCGGCCGGCGGTCACCTCGAGGTGGCGCTTCAAGAGCTCGTCCGCCTTCCCGTCCTGCCCCGCCTTCAGCGCCTCGACGATTTCGCGGTGCTCGTCGACCTGGGCCATCGGGTCAAACGAGTCGAGCTGGCGCAGCGCCAGCCGCAGCTCGCGCTGCAGCGTCACGTACTGGTCCTCCAGGCGGCTGCTGCCTATCTGCTCGACGAGGGTCCGATGGAAGGCGAGATCGTGCTCGAGCAGATCCGCCGTGTCGCCCGCCCGCGCCGCCGCCTCGATGCCCTCGACCTCCTCCATCAGCAGCGCCTTCGCCTGCTCGGAATCGCCCGCGTCGCGCAGCCCGGCCCGCTCGAGCACCGTGCGGGCGCGGAAGAGGTCGTCGACGTCCTCCTCGGTCAGCTTGATCACTTCGGCGCCGCGGTGCGCAACGTGGCGTACGAGTCCCTTGCGCTCCAACACCCGGAGCGCCTCGCGCACGCTGTTGCGCGAGACCGAGAACGCTTCCGCCAGCTTCGCCTCGCGCAGGCGGTCGCCCGGCTTCAGCGCGCCGCCGAGGATCTCCGCCTCGAGCGCGTCGGTTATCTGGCTAGGGGTCGACTGGCGGTCGAGCACCAGCCCCTCGAAGGGCTGGGAGAGCTTGTCGGTGGGAATCGCCATCGCGGAAAGGCGGGCCGCCGCGACGCCAGGCGGTGATCCGAACGTCATCGTATCCGTTTGGGGCACGGACGCATATTGCCATATTGCCCTTTTGTTGTGCAATGCTGCCTCCAGTGAGTGCCCTCGACCCGAACGCGTGGACGATTCCCAAGATCGACGCGGCGGGAGCGTCCCGCGGCCCGGACCTGATCTCCTTCGCGGGCGGCGCCGCCCACCCGGACGACCTGCCGCTCGCCGGGCTCTCGCGTGCCCTGGAGCGCGCGCTCTCACCGCAGACGCTCGCCTACGGCTCGGCACGCGGGGAGGAGAGCCTGCTTGAAGCGCTGCAAGCCCACTTCGCCCGCGAGGGCGTCGACGCGAGCCCCGAGCGGACGATGGTCACCAGCGGCGCGATGGCCGGGATCGACCTCGTCTTCCGCCGCACGGTCGCCCCCGGCGACGTGGTCGTGGTCGAGTCGCCGACCTACAGCGACTCGCTTATCTCGCTGGCGCTGAACAGGGCCGCGGTGGTCGAGCTGCCGCTCGACGCGGAGGGTGCCCAGGTAGATGGGCTGGCGGCGATCGCCGCGGAGGTCGGGCCGCCGCGGGCGATCTACGTCGTCCCCACCTTCCACAACCCGACCGGTGTGACGATGAGCGTCGAGCGGCGCCGGCGCCTGGTCGAGCTCGCGGGGGAGCTCGGCTCCCTGCTGATCGAGGACGACGCCTACGGCGCCTTTCGCTTCGAAGGCGAGACGGCGCCGTCGCTCGCCTCCCTCTCCCCCGACGTCGTCAGCGTGCGCTCGCTCTCGAAGATCGTCGCTCCCGGGCTGCGCCTCGGCTGCGTGATCGGCCCGCCCGCGTTCCTCGATTCGCTCGAGCAGGCGCGTGGCGGCGTCGACATCTGCGCCAGCCCGCTGACCCAGGTGGCCGCCGCCGACTTCATCGCCAGCGGCGAGGTCGGTCCGCACGTGAGCCGCCTCAACGAGCTCTTCCGCGCCCGCCGCGATGCGATGCTCGACGCCCTCACGGAGCACTTCGGCGGGCTCGGCGCGGAGTGGCGTCAACCGGAGGGGGGAATGTTCGTCTGGATGACCCTGCCGCCGCCACTCGACACCACCGATCTCCTCAACGCGGCCCTCGATGAGGGGGTCAGCTTCGTGCCCGGCAACGTCTTCGCCGCCCACGGCGGACACCGCAGCGCGCTGCGCCTCTGCTTCTCCAGCGTCAAGGAGGAGCGGATCGCCACCGGCGTGGCCCGGCTGCGCGCGGCGCTCGACCGGCTGCCCGAGGCGACCGCATGAGGGGCCTCCCATGACCCCGAGCGCCGTCAACGACGATCTCGCCCGCCTCGCCCAGTTCGGCACCCACGGCGACGCCGTGCGCCGGCTCGCCTGGAGCGACGCCCACCGGGACGCGCTCGACTGGCTGGCGTCGCGCTTCGAGGGCGCCGGGCTGGAGGCGAGCCTCGACCCGGCCGGCAACCTGATCGGCCGCTGGCAGGCCGGTTCCGGCAAGGCCGTCGTCCTCGGCTCGCACATTGACAGCGGCCCGGAGGCCGGTCGCTACGACGGCACGCTCGGCGTGCTCGGCGGCCTGGCCGCGGTCGAGCTGCTGAAAGCCAAGGGCGTCGAGCCGCGGCACCCCGTCTGGGTCGCCTCCTTCATGGACGAGGAGGGCGTGCGCTTCGGCGCCAGCATGCTCGGCAGCCGCGCCTTCGTCGGCCAGGACGTCGGCGAATACCTCGCTCGCCGCGACGCCGACGGGGTCTCGGTCGCCGAGGAGATGCGGCGCTGGGGGCTGGACCCCGAGCGGATCGGCGCCGCGGAGGCGATCGACGACGTCGGCGCCTACCTGGAGCTGCACATCGAGCAGGGTCCGGTCCTGGAGCGCGCCGGCGAGGAGGTCGGGATCGTCACCGGCATCGTCGGCATGGTCCAGGCGCAGGTGCGCCTCGACGGTGAAGCGAACCACGCCGGCACGACCCCGATGGACGCGCGCCGCGACGCTGTCACCGGCCTGGCGCGAGCCGCCCTGGCGCTGCGCGAGGAGGCGGTGGCGCGCGGCGGCACGGCGACGATCGGCAGCGTCGCGGTCGAGCCCGGCGCCTTCACCGTCATCCCGGCCCGCTGCGAGTTCAGCCTCGACTTCCGGATCGGCTCCAGGGCGGAGTTCGACGGCCTGCGCGAGCTGATCGAGACAACCGTGCGGCGGGCCTGCGAGCCCGACGGACTCGAAGTCGAGATCGAGCTGACCGATGCCGACCCGCCGGTCGAGATGGATGCGGCGATCGTCGCCGAGCTGGAGCGGGCCGCGGCGCGGCTCGGCGCCACGGCGCGGCGGATGCCGAGCGGCGCCGGCCACGACGCGATGCTGATCGCCCCCCACGTCCCGACGGCGATGCTCTTCGTGCCGAGCCGCGGCGGGATCAGCCACTCGCCGCTCGAGCTAACCGACCCAGAGCACTGCGAGCTCGGCGTCCAGGTCCTGGCCGGCGCGCTCGAGGCGCTGGTCGGGTAGCGAGGCGGCGATGAGGAGCTGCGCGAGGGCGATCGTCGCGGCGCTCGAGGCGCACGGCGTCGAGACGATCTTCGGAATCCCGGGCACCCACACGCTGGCCCTCCACGAGGCCGTCGCCGAATCCGGCATCCACCACGTCGCGCCGCGCCACGAGGAGGGCGGCGGCTATGCGGCGGACGGCTACGCCCGCGCCGGCGGCCGGCCCGGCGTCTGCCTGGTCACGACCGGGCCCGGCACGACCAACCTGATGACCGCCGCCGCGACGGCGTTCCACGACTCGGTGCCGATGCTGATCCTGACGCCGGGGATGCCGAGCGACGTCGAGGGGCGCGACGCCGGCTTCCTGCATCAGGTGAAGAGCCAGAGCGGCGCGATGGGCAACGTCGTCGAGTGGAGCCGCCGCGTCGGCAGCGCCGAGGAAGCGGTGGCGGCGATCGACGACGCCTTCGCGCACTTCGCCAGCCGGCGGCCGCGCCCGGTTCACGTCGAGGTCCCGCTGGACGTGCTGGAAGGGAGCGAGACCGAGCGGCTCGCCGACCCGAGCCGCGCCCGCAGCGAACGGCCGGCCCCCGCCGCCGCGGAGCTCGACGCCGCGGCGGCGCTCCTCGCCGACGCCGAGGCGCCGTGGCTGCTGCTCGGCGGCGGGGCGATCTACGCGCCGGCCGCGGCGCTCACCCTGGCCGAGCGACTCGACGCGCCGGTCGTGACGACGGTCAAGGCGAAGGGGGTCGTGGCGGAGTCCCATCCGCTCAGCGCCGGCGCCAGCCTCCGCTTCGCGCCGGCCAAACGCGCCCTCGCCGAGGCCGACCTCGTGCTGGCGGTGGGGACCGAGCTCGCCGAGTCCGACCTCTGGGAGCGCTCGCTTTCCTTCCGCGGCAAGCTGGTCCGAGTCGACCTCGAGCCGGCCCAGCTCGCCAAGAACGCGACGCCCGGGCTGGCGGTGCGGGGCGACGCCGCAGTGACGATGGCGGCGCTCGCCGAGCGGCTGCCGGGGGCCGGGCGTCGCGGCGCCGAGCGCGCCGCCGCAGTGCGGGCCGAGCTGGCGCCGCTGATCGAACGCGACGGCGCCGAGTTCGCGCTCCTGCACCGCGTCTTGGGCGAGGTGCTGGGTCCCGACGCCGTCGTCAGCGGCGACAGCTCGCAGGTCTCCTACTACGGAACCGTCCACCAGCTTCCCTGCGAGCGGCCGCGGCGCTTCCTCTACCCGGTCGGCTACGCGACGCTCGGCTACTCGCTGCCGGCGGCGATCGGCGCCAAGCTCGCCGGCGCCGACCAGGCCGTCGCGATCGACGGCGACGGCGGCTTCCTCTTCACCGCCACCGAGATCGCGACCGCGGCGCAGCTGCGCCTCTGCGTGCCGACGATCGTCTTCGACAACGGTGGCTACGGCGAGATCCGCGCCGAGATGCTGGCGCGCGGAGCGCCGCCGCTCGGCGTCGACATGGACCCGGTCGACTTCCCCGCCCTCGCCCGGGCGCTCGGCGGTGCCGGCGAATCGGTCCCCTACGCCGCGGGCCCGCTCGGCGAGGCGCTCGCTAAGGCACTGGAAAGACCGGGGCCGACCGTGCTTGCGATCGACCGGCGGTAGCGATCAGCGTGACGCCGAAGGCGATCGCGACGGTGCCGAGGAGCTGTACGGCGCTGAGCCGCTCGTCGAGCGCGACGGCGCCGAGCAGGACGGCGAAGAGCGGCTCGGTAGCGGCGACGACGCTGACGTCGAAGACATGCTGGTCGCGCATCGCCAGGGAGATCAGCCCGAAGCCGATCGTCGCCGCTATCCCGAGCGCGAGGAACCACGGCAGCCGGTCGCCGTGGCCGAGCTCCTCGACGACGCCGAGCGGCGCCGTCAACAGGGCGATCGTCGCCGCGACCACGGCGCCGATCGCCACCGCGACCGGAGGCGAGAAGCCCTCGACGTCGTCGCTCGCCTCGATGCCCAGCAGGATGCCCGCCCAGGCGAACGAGGAGCCAAGGGCGTAGAGCAGCCCAACCAGGTCGTAGTCGCCGACCGCGGGGCCGACCAGGCAGACGATCCCGGCGAAGACGAAGGCAAACGCGAGCTGGCGCCCCGCCCCCAGCCGCTCGCCGCGCACGGCGCGGGAGTAGAGGGCGAGCCAGAGCGGGCTGATGAAGAGGATCACGATCACCACCGAGAGCGGCAGCCGCGCCAGCGCCTCGATCTCGCAGAGACCGCCGATGAACATCGCAATGCCGATCGCCAGAGCGCGGCGGCGGGCCGCTCGCGAGCGGAAGGGGAATGCCCGCACAAGCAGCACCGGCAGGCCAAGCAGCACGGCCGTCGCCAGGTAGCGCAGCGCCAGCAGCGAGCGCGGGTCGCTGCCGCGCTCCAGCGCCTCCTTCGCGAACAGGCCCATGCAGGCCGTCGCGAAGGCAGCCACCAGGACGAGCCCGACCCCGCGCAGGCGAGCCGACACGTCAGTCGACCGCGAGCGTCTCGCCGACGTCCAGCTCGACCGCCCGGTCGACGACCAGGGTCGCGATCGCGGCGTCCTCGGCGCCGAGGCCGGTGAGGTCGACGACGGCGATGCCCCGCCGCCGAGCCGGCGGCGCGGCGAGGATCTCGCCGAGCGCCCGCACCCGGTCGCGTTGCGCCGGCGTGTGCTGGAGCTCGCCGACCGAGGCCGCCTGCGCCGGGTCGTCGGCGACGAGCAGCTCGGCGCGTTCGAGCAGCTGCGGCTGCAACTCCTGCTTGCCCGGCATGTCCGCCCCCACGGCGACGACCGTAGCGCCTTCGTCGAGCCAGCCGGCCTCGACCA
Source organism: Solirubrobacterales bacterium (assembly GCA_036276735.1). Taxonomy (GTDB): domain Bacteria; phylum Actinomycetota; class Thermoleophilia; order Solirubrobacterales; family 70-9; genus VRUE01. Next base: position 74,000 of record DASUOH010000025.1, read on the forward strand.
GGAACCGCTGCGAAGGGGTGACGGTGAGGATCGCCTCGGCGCCTTCGACCGCCGCGCGCGGCTCGTCGGTCGCCACCACGTCCAGGCCGAGGCGCTCGGCCATCTCGGCGGCGTAGCGCTCCGCGCGGCCCAGGTCACGCCCGAAGGCGACCACCCTGCCCAGCCGTCGCCTTCCCGCCAGCGATTCGAGCTGGACGCGCGCCTGGATGCCGCAGCCGACGACGCCGACGCGCTCGAGCTCGGCTGGCGCGAGCGCCTCGATCGCCAGCGTGCCGGCGGCGGCGGTTCGCACGTCGGTCAGGTAGCCGCCGTCGAGGATGATCGCCTTCGGTGCGCCTGTCTCGGCACTGGAGACGAGGCTCATCCCGGACGCCGTCGGCAGCCCACGGCTGGGGTTCGCGTAGAAGCCGGTCGCCAGCTTCACGGTCCACTCGCCGACACCCTCGAGGTAGGCGCCCTTGACGTGCGCCTCGCCGCGCTCGCCGAAGTCGAACGACATCGCGCCCGGCGAGCCGACGCGCCCCTGCGCGGTCGCGATCAGCGCCTCGCGCACGGCACCGAGCACGTCGGCGCCGTCGAGGCAGCGCTCGACGTCGGCGCGCCGCAGGAGGCGGACGGGTGGGGCGCTCATCTAGATGATCGATGCGAGCGGACCGGTTCGCGGCGCTCGAGCACCCGCTCGAGCACCCCGAGCGCCAGTGTGACGTCGTCGCTCGTGTTGAAGAAGTGAGGCGAAAAGCGGGTCGAGCCGAAGCGGGGCGAGACGATCACGTCGGAGCCGTTCAGCCAGGCGGCGACCTGCTCGCCGTCGAGGCCGGGGAAGCCGGCGGTGAGGATGCTGGAGCGCAGCTCGTCCTCGGCCGGGGTGACGATCTCGGCGCCGAGCTCCTCAAGGCCTCGCCGCAGCGCGGCGGAGAGCTCGAGGTTGTGGGCGAAGATCGCCTCGACGCCGATCTCGTCGACGTGCTCGATCGCGGCGGCGAGCGCGACGCCGGCGCCGTAGGCCATCGTCGAGAACTCCATCTGGGCGAGCGGCGAGGCCGCCAGTCCCATCTGGGAGGCGTCCATCGAGTAGGGGTCGGCGGTGCTCTTCCAGCCGACGAAGTGGGGGTCGAGCCGCTCGACCAAGCGCGGGCTGACCTGGCAGATCGCCGCCCCGAAGGGCCCGCACAGCCACTTGTAGCCGGCGCAGAGGAAGGCGTCGACGCGGTTGTCTGAGAGGTCGATCGGGACCGCCCCGGCCGACTGGCTGCCGTCGACAATCAGCCAGGCGCCGTGTCCCTCCGCCAGCTTCGCCAACCCGTCGAGGTCGAAGCGGTGGCCGGTCGCATACTGGACGTGGCTGACGCAGATCACCTCGGTGTCCTCGTCGACGAACTCGGCGAGCGTCTCGAGCGAGAGCGACTGGGGGCGCTCCGCGGCACGGACGAGGCGCACCTCCGCCCCGGTCTCGCGGGCGACGCGCATCCACGGGTAGACGACGCTCGGGAACTCGAGGTCGATGGAGACGATGTTGGTGCCGGCGGCCGGGCGCAGCGACCAGGCGATCTGCGAGAGCGCCTCGGTGACGCTGGTCGTCACGGCGATCTGCTCGGGCGAGACGTTGAGGAGGGCGCCCGCCGCGGCGCGGGCCCAGTCGAGGGCGGCGACCTCGGTCCGCTCGTCGAACCAGGTGGTGCCGTAGAGGGAGAGCTGGCGTTCGAACTGCTCGGCGGTGAAGCGGGCCGCGACCGGCATCAGCCCGATCGAGGCGGTGTTGAGGTAGCAGAGCTCTGAGAGCGAGGGGAATTCGCGCGCCGGGGCGAGCCCGGTCCGAGTAGCCGCCACACTCATGTTCCCGCCCCCGTCGGCGCCGGCTCGTCGCTGCGCACCGAGTCGGTCAGGTCGAGCAGGATCGCTTCCGCGTCGCCGAGGTGCTCTCGGACCGCCGCGGCGCAGCCCTTGCTGTCGCCGTCGCGGAGCAGCTCGACGATCCGCCGGTGCTGCTCGGTGTCGCGCTCGCGCGCCTCGGTGCTGACCCCGCCGCCGAGGTAGAAGCCGAGCCGCAGCTTGCGCAGCAGGCCGAGGAAGAACTCGCTCAGCGCCTCGCTCGACAGCGCCGCGACCAGCGTCGCGTGGAAGCTGATGTCCGCCTCGAAGGCCGCGTGCAGATCGCCGTCGGCGATCGCGCGCTCGCGTGCCTCGCAGGCCTCCTCCAGCCGCCGCATCTCCTCCTCGCCCATCTCGATCGCGGGAGCAACCGCGCTCAGTTCAACCGCTACGCGGGCGCGGAAGAGGTCGGTCACGTCCTCGCGCGAGAGCTCGGTCACCGTGACGCCGCGGTAGGCGTTGTAGGTGACGAGGCCGTCGCGCTCCAGCAGTCGCAGCGCCTCCCTGATCGTGTTGCGGGAGACGCCGATCCACTCCTGCAGCTGGCTCTCGCGCAGCGGCGTTCCCGGCACCACCTCGCCGCGCAGAATCAGGTCGCAAATGCCGTCGGCGATGCGCTCAACCGTGGTGACGCGGGTAAGGGCCAGTTTGCCGAGCCGGCTGGGAGTTTGGTCTTTCGCGCCATCCTTCATCAGTAGGATTGTTGGACAGTAGCACCGATTTCCTCCTCGTTCTCGCCGTTGGACGCAGGTCCGAGATGGCCGTCGTCGGGCACCAGGAGGGCGTCCTCCGAGCGCCATCCGAAGCCGACCTCCTCGCCCACCGCGGGCGCCGCGGCGGCTCGCGCGTCCTGGCGGACGAGAAAGACGCGCTCTCCACAGGCGATCGTGATCCGCCGGCTGGCGCCCAGGTAGGAGACGTCGGTGACGCGCCCGGTCAGCTCGGTATTCAGCCCCGTCCGCGCCCCAGCCTCGAACAGGCCGATCGAGTCCGGGCGCACGACGTAGCAGCGGTCGCCGGCGATGATGATGTTCGACTCCCCCATGAATTCGGCGACGAAGCGGTTGGCGGGGCGCTCGTAGAGATCCTCCGGCCTGCCCACCTGCTCGATCCGGCCGCGCTGGAAGACCGCGATGCGATCCGACAGGGCGAGCGCCTCGCTCTGGTCGTGGGTCACGTAGACGAAGGTGATGCCGAGGTCGCGGTGGATCGACTTGATCTCCCGCTGCAGGCTCTCGCGCAGCTTGCGGTCGAGCGCTCCGAGCGGCTCGTCCATCAAGAGCAGGCGCGGGTTGAAGACGATCGCGCGGGCGAAGGCGACGCGCTGCTGCTGGCCGCCGCTCAGCTCGCGTGGGTGGCGATGGCCGATGTCGCCGAGCCCGACCAGGTGCAGTGCCTCGGCGACGCGCCGCTCGCGCTCCGCCTTCCCCAGCCCGCGCTGCTTGAGCGAGTAGGCGACGTTGGCCGCCGCCGTCATGTGGGGGAAGAGCGCGTAGTTCTGGAAGATGACCCCGATGTTGCGCTTGTGGGTGGGGATCGGCGCGATCGGCGCGCCGTCGAGGTAGATCTCCCCCTCGCTGAGCGGGGCGAAGCCGGCGATCGCGTTCAGCATCGTCGTCTTGCCCGAGCCGCTCGGCCCGAGCAGGGTCAGGAACTCGCCCGGGCGGACGTCGATCGAGACGCCCCCCAGGGCGACGACGTCGCCGTAGCGCTTGACCGCGCCCTCGACCCGGAGGCCGGCGCCGCGCGACTCAGGCATGAGAGATCCTCCTCAGCTGCCAGGCGCCGAGCATCAGAACGACCGTCGCCGCCAGGATCAGCGAGGCGGCGGCGGCGATCGTCGGGTCGGCGCCGCGCAGCACGCTGCGGTACATCTCGACCGGCAGGGTCGAGACGGTCGGCGAGGAGATGAACACCGAGGCGAGCACCTCGTCGAAGGAGGTGAGAAAGGCGAACAGCGCCCCGGCCATGATCGAGGGCGCCATGACGGGCAGCGTCACCGTCGCCATCGCCTCGAGGCGGCCGGCGCCGAGGCTGGCGGCTGCGTCCTCGAGCCGCGTGTCGAAGCTGCGCAGGCCGGCGCCGACGATGACGACGACGAGCGGCACGGCCAGGGCGGTGTGGGCGAGGACGAAGCCCTCGAAGGTGCCGACCAGCTGCCACTCGAGAAAGACGGCGTAGACGCCGACCGCGAAGACGACCAGCGGCAGGATCATCGGCGTCACGATCAGGCCGCCGATCAGCGCCTTGCCGGGGAACGAGCCGCGCACGATTGCCAACGCCGCCATGCAGCCCAGCAGCGTCGCCAAGACCGTCGAGACCAGCCCGACGCCGAGCGAGCGGACGAGCGATTCGGTCCAGACCGGGTCCTCGAAGAAGTTCACGTACCACTGCGTCGACCAGGACTCGGGCGGGAAGACGATCGAGGCCTCGCCGGAGAAGCTCTGCGGGAAGACGACCAGCATCGGGGCGATCAGCCCGAACACGGTCGCGCCGCAGGCCACCCAGAGCAGGACACGACCGGCGCTGAGGCGCCAGCCGCCCTCCGGCCGATGGAGCCCCAGCGAGCCTCCCTCCTGCTCGGGGACCCGCCAGCGGCGCGCCGCGGCGGCGCAGGCGGCGAGCAGCGCCAGCGTCACGACGGTGAGGATCACCGCCATCGCGCCGACGTGCCCCCAGGCGAGCAGCTGGCCGACCTGGATCTGCATCAGCTGGGAGTAGAGGGCGTTGGTCGGCGAGCCGATCAGCGCCGGCGTCACGTAGAAGCCGAGGGTGAGGACGAAGACGAGCAGGCAGCCGGCCATCACGCCGGGCAGCGAGAGCGGCAGGTAGACGGAGAGGAAGCGGCGCAGCGGCGGCGCGCCGAGGCTCTCGCCGGCCATCAGCAGGCGGCGGTCGATCCCGCGCATCGTCGCGTATAGGGGGAGCACCATCAGCGGCAGGAGGATCTGCGTGAAGACGATCGCGACGCCGAGGTCGGTGCCGATCAGCTCGACCCGGGCCAGGCCGAGCGCCGCGATCGCGTCGTTGAGCGGGCCGTTGTCCTGGAGGATCACCAGCCAGGCGTAGTTGCGGACCATGAAGCTGGTGAAGCCGGCGATCACGACGGTCCCGAGCAGGATAGCCCGCGTCCGTGCGCCCACCGTGGTCAGCAGGTAGGCGTACGGGTAGCCGACCAAGAGGCAGATCGCGGTGACCGCGACGGCGGTGACGAGCGTGCGCCGCAGCACGACCAGGTTGGTGGAGGAGTCGAAGAACCAGCCGTAGTTGTCGAGGCCAGCGACCTCGGGCAGGTTGAAGTCGGTGACGCTGCGAACCAACACGGTCAGGGTCGGGAAGACGAAGAAGAGGGCGAGGAAGGCGACAAGCGGCAGGACAAGCAAGCTCCAGCGGTCGAAACGCAGGCGGCTCGCGATGGTGCTCATCGTTGCCAACATAGCGAGATTCTAGGATCGTCCAACAATGGGTCTTTCAGTCCTCACTCAGCTGGCTTCACGGCGACCATGAGCGCCATCTCACGCCACTTCCAATAGCAGTCGACGTCGTCGAAGCCGATCTCGCGCAGCCAGCCCAGTTGCGTCTCCACGTCGAGGGTTCGGTCCGAGGGGTCCTCGTTCTCGACCGGCTCGCCGATCGCTTCGAAGAAGGCGCGATGAAGACGCGGCGTCGGCGAGGCGACGTGCTCGAAGTTGGCGAAGACGCCGCCCGGCTCGAGCAGCTCGAAGACCTCCGCGTAGAGCGAGCGCTTGCGCTCGTGCTCGAGGTGGTGGATCGCGAAGGAGGAGACGACGGCGTCGAAGCGCCCCAGCTCGGGCAGCGGCTCGGTCAGGTCGTGCTCGACCAGCTCGACGCGCTCCTCCCCGACGAAGCGCCGGCGTGCCGCGGCGAGCATGACGTCGGAGAAGTCGACGCCGACCCCGCGCATCCCCAGCCGCTCCGCCAGCAGCAGGCCGAGCAGGCGCCCATCGCCGGTGCCGAGGTCGAGCACGCGGCCGACGTCGGCCGGCACCTGCTCCAACAGGACGCCCTCGCCCTCCAGCCGGTGCGGGAAATCGTCGACCCGGGCCAGGTAGCGACCGACATGGTCGGCTTCCCTCCACTCTTCGGCTGGCATGCGGCCAGTATTGCCGACCTCGAACTGCCGGCTTGCGCGGCTCGCCGCCTGGGTAACCGCAAGGCGTATGAAGGCAGCGAGAGCGAGGTGGGCGTTCTCATTGGTCGCAACCGTCGCGACGATCCTGGCGCTGCTCCCAGCCGCCGCCGGCGCCGAGGTCACCAGCGTCTACGACGGCGACGTCCCCTGTGCCGCCCAACCCGCGAACGGCAACGTGCGGCTCTGCGCGGGGCCGACGACGACCTGGGACGACCAGACGAAGATCGACGTCAACGTGATCCTGCCGCCCGAGCCGGCGAGCGGCGCCGACGGTCCGTATCCGGCGATCGGCGTCTTCCACGGCTGGGGCGGCTCGAAGATCGGGCTCGCGGACGCCCGCACCCAGCGATGGGCGGAAGAGGGCTACGCCGTCTTCAGCATGAGCGACCGCGGCTGGGGCAGCTCGTGCGGCTCGGCGGACCCCGACCGGCTACCGGTCACGACGAAATGCGCCGCGGGCTACAACCACCTGATGGACACCCGCTACGAGGTGCGCGACGCCCAGCACCTGCTCGGGGTGCTGGTCGACGAAGGCCTCGTGCAGCCGGGCCGGATCGGCGCCACCGGCGTCTCCTACGGCGGCGGGCTGTCGATGGCGCTCGCCGCGCTCCGCGACCGCACGATGCTGCCCGACGGCACGCTGATCCCATGGACGAGCCCGGAAGGGACGCCGATGGAGCTCGCCGCGGCGGTGCCCCAGTGGCCCTGGACCGACCTCGCCTACTCGCTGATGCCGAACGGCGCCACGCTCGACTACGTCGCCGACGCTCCCTACCTGGGACCGGACGGGACGGCGCCGATCGGGGTGATGAAGGCCTCCTACGTCACCGCCCTCTACACGCTCGGCCAGGGCCTGAGCAACTACGCCGTGCCGGGGACCGATCCCGACGCCGATCTGGTCACCTGGTACGGACTGGTGAGCGCCGGCGAGCCCTACGACACGAACCCGCTGGCGCAGGACCTGGTCGAGGAGGTCACCACCCACCATTCCTCCTACTACATCGACCATTCGCAGCCGCCGGCGCCGCTCTTGATCCAGAGCGGCTGGAACGACGACCTCTTCCCGGTCGACGAGGCGGTCCGCTTCTACAACCGCACCCGGACCGAGTACCCGGGCGATCCGATCTCCCTCTACCTGATGGACGACGGCCACATGCGCAGCCAGAGCAAGCCGGCCGACCTGGCCGCCTTCGCCGCCCGCCGCGATGCCTGGCTGGACCATTACCTGAAGGGCGTCGGCCCGGCACCCGGATCGAGCGTCGAGGCGCTGACGACGAGCTGCGGCAAGCCGTCCGAAGGTCCCTACGCGGCGCCCAGCTGGCGCGAGCTGGCGCCGGGCGAGATTCGCCTCGCGAGCGCGCCGGCCAAGACCGTCCAACCAACCGTCCCGACCGACGGCCCGGTCGGCGCCGCCTTCGACCCGGTCCCCGCCGGCACCGCCTGCGCGACGGCGTCGGGCGCCGACCAGCCCGGCACGGCGACCTACCGGCTCGCGCCGGCGCCAGAGCCGGGCTTCACCCTGATCGGCTCCCCGACGGTGGTCGCCGACATCGCCACGCTCGGCAGCACCTCGCAGCTGGCGTCGCGGCTGCTCGACGTCGAGCCGGACGGCGACGAGACGCTGGTCACTCGCGGCCTGCTGCGGCCCGGCGCCGGCGGCAAAGGCGTTGTCTTCCAGCTCCATCCGCAGGGCTACCGCTTCGCGCCGGGGCACGTCGCGAAGCTCGAGCTGCTGCCAGCCGACGCGCCCTACTCGCGCCCCTCCAACGGCCAGATGCCGATAACCGTCTCGAACCTGGAGCTGCGCCTGCCGGTGCTCGAGGCACCCGGCTCGCTGGACGGCGTGGTGCAGGGGCCGGCCCCGAAGGTCCTGCCGCCCGGCTACCGGCTGGCGCGCGACTACCTCGGCGGCGACCAGAGCGGGGCGGCCGCGGGCGGCGACGACTCCCAGCGGCGCCTCGGCGTCCTGCGCCTGCTGCGCGGCCCGCTGCGCGCTACGAAAAGGGGAATCCTCGTCCGCCTTCGCTGCGCCGGCGGGACCCGCTGCGCCGGCAGGCTCGCCGTCCGGGTTGGCCGCAAAACCCTCGCTCGCGGTCGCTACTCGCTGGCCGCCGGGCAGACGCGGCGAGCGCGGATCCGCTCGACCAGGACGGGGCGAAGCTTCCGCGAGAGGCGCTTGCTCGCCTCGCAGCGTCGCGCCTACCCGGCCCGGGTAAAGGTCGCCGCCGCCGGAGCGCCAGAGCCGCTCGTCCTGAAGCGGCGCCTGCGGCTGCGCTGACGGTCCAGCCGATTTCACCGCAGCCGTCACCCGGCCTGATTAGTTTCCGCGCCTGCGACGGTCTAATCGACTGAACCGACAATGCCCAAGCCAGGAGCGAACATGCAGGAGCAAGGAGACCCGGCCGTCAGGGCCGAGGGGCTCGTCAAGCACTACGACGGCGGCGAGGGGACGGTCGAGGCAGTCCGCGGCGTCGACCTGGAGGTCCAGCCGGGGGAGATCTTCGGCTTCCTGGGGCCGAACGGCGCCGGCAAGTCGACGACCGTGCGCATGCTGACGACGCTCCTCTCGATCACCGCCGGCCGCGCGCAGGTCGCCGGGATCGACATCGCCGAGGACCCGGACGGCGTGCGGCGGCGGATCGGCGTCGCCCTTCAGGAGGCGGGGCTCGACCCGCGACAGACCGGCCGCGAGCTGCTCACCCTGCACGGGCGGCTGTTCGGTCTGGGCCAAGCCGAAGCCGTCGCTCGCACCCAGGAGCTGCTGGAGCTGGTCGAGCTCGAGCAGGCGGCAGACCGTGCCATCAAGGGCTACTCCGGCGGCATGCAGCGCCGGCTCGACCTCGCGGCGGCGCTCGTCCACGAGCCCGAGGTTCTCTTCCTCGACGAGCCGACGACCGGGCTCGACCCGGCCAGCCGGCTGACGGTCTGGGAGGAGGTGCGGCGGATCAACGGGCACGGCACGACGGTCTTCCTGACCACGCAGTACCTCGAGGAGGCCGACCAGCTCTGCGACCGGCTGGCGATCATCGACGACGGCGTGATCGTGCGGGAGGGAACGCCCGCCGACCTCAAGGCCGATCTGAGCGCCCGCCGCGACGGCGCGGCGGTCAGCCTCGACGACGTCTTCCTCGACGCGACCGGCCGCAGCCGCGACCGAGCCGCCGGCGAGGTCCAGGAGGTGGGGGCATGAACGCGACGCTGTCACTTGGAAAGCGTTCGCTGCGCGAGGCGCTGCGGCAGCCGGACGCGCTGTTCATGACGATGTTCATCCCGATCTTCTTCCTGATCGTCAACACCGGCCAGGCAGCCGAGATCTTCCCCTCGGAATCGACCGAGTTCCTGAGGGGACAGGGATACGGCGCCTTCCAGCTGCCGATCACGCTGCTGCTGGCGGCCTCCTTTGGCATGGCCGCCCTCTTCCTGGTCGAGGAAATCGAAGGCGGCTACTTCGACAAGCTGCGGGCGATGCCGATCCCGCGCTACTCGATGGTGCTGGGGCGGCTCGTCGCCGAGGCCGTCAAGGGCGTCGTCATCGCCTCGCTGATCGTCCTGATCGCGCTGCCATTCGGCATCACGATCGCCAGCGGCGTCGTCGGCTTCGTCCTGATCGTCGCGCTGAGCGCCCTCTGGGGCGTCGTCTACGCCGGCTTCATGCAGCTGATCGCGCTGAAGACGCGGAGCGCCGCGGCGACGAACTCCGGTGGGCTGATCTTCTTCCCACTCCTCTTTCTCACCCCCAATTTCGTCCCCCGTGAGCTGCTGACCGAGCCGATGGAGGTCGCGGCGACGCTGAACCCCGTCACCTACCTGATGGAGGCGCTGCGCTCGCTGATCCTCACCGACCTCGATTGGGGTGCGATCCTGCCCGGCTTCGCCGTGATCGGCGGCCTCGGCGCAATCATGCTGCTGCTGAACGTGCGGATGATCAAGACCTACGACTGAGCCACTGCCGTTCGATCTGCCTCAGCATGGCTGGGTAGACGACGAGGTGACGGAAGGGCTTGATCGCGGCCAGGTAGGCGGACCCCAGGCGCCCGTTCGGCTTCACGAGGATCGCCAGCTGGCCGCGGTAGCCGCCGCTGCCGTCGGGGACCCAGCCGAAGTGCAGCACACCGTGGACGGTGCGGTTTGCCGCCTCCGCCGCCCACTCGTCGTCGAGCAGGTAGAGCGAGGTGAAGGGCAGCGCCTCGAAGTCGGGTCCCGCCGGAGCGTCGCGCAGGTCGGGCGGGAATCGGTCGCGGAGCGTGGGCACGCGGCCGCCGATGCCGCTCTCGGGGTCGTCCAGCCCAAGCAGGTCCCCCGCCCTCCCCCGAATCGCCCACAGCGCCCGTGCGGCGAGCGAGGGGCCCTGGAAGGGGTCGCGGGAGGCGATGCCCTCGACGAGCAGCGGGAAGTCGTCCGGCCCACCCGGGGTCGGCAGCGCCCAGACGTCCTCGATCCGGAAGTCGGCGGCGATCTCGTGGATCCGCCACGGTCGCGAGGTGTGGGCGCTCTTCGGCAGGCTCATGAGTCGGCCAAGCGGTCGCAGGAGACGGTCATCGTCCAGCCTTCCGGCGCGACGAAGACCGGGACCTCGGCGAGGTCCTTGGCCGCGCATTCCGCCCTCGCCGCGTCGACGCTCTCCGGCCAGGGCGGTCCGCCCCGGTCGGGAGCGGCGTTGACGTCAAAAGAGCCGACGAGGGACACGAGCAGCACCGCGGCGGTCGCGATCGCGAGGATGGGACGGCCCTTCGAGGAGCGGCTGCGGGAGTCGACCAGGACGAGCGCGGCGCTGATCACGAGCAGGGCGGGGACCAGCGCGTAGCGGCCGCCGGTGTTGTTGTGGATCTCCTCCGGCCAGGTCATCGCGTTGCCGAGCGCCCGCGAATAGCTCGAGGCGAGGAACATCACGACCGAGGTGACGATGGCGATTGCGGCGAGGAGGCGGCCGGAGGAAGCGCGCACGAACAACACGGTCAGATACACCGCGAGGGCGACGCTGATCGCGATCAGAAACGGCCATCCCCAGTCCGCCCAGGCGGACCCGCCGAGCTCGACCCCGAGCACGGCGCCGTTGGTGACGCGCTGCAGGAAGGTCGTGAGGATGTTCCAGGTCCAGAGGTAGGTGGACGTGTCTTCGTCGCTGAGCGCCGTGATCGGTAGCTGGATCACGATCGCGAGGCCGAAGGCGCCGACGAGCAGGGCGTCGCGGCGGTCTCGGATCGCGACCGCGCGCAGCAGGGCGAGTGGCGCGAAGAAGAAGGCGGCGGGCGAGCTGAGGCCGCTGAACAGGATGAACACCCCGCCGAGGCAGGCGCCCAACGTCGTCGCGGGTCGCCACAGCAGCAGCCAGAAGACCGCGAACGTCGTGTGCCAGGCGACGTTGGCCGCCGAGGCGACCGTCTCGCCCGCCACCGGGGGCAGCACCGTCAGGGCCACCAGCAGAGCGCGGAGGTAGGGGCTGCGGATGTGGCCGGCGCTGGCGAACCAGACGGCCACCCCGCTGACCGCGACGACGAGGGTCGCGGTGAGGTTGATCGCCACGGCGGCGTCGCCGAAGGGCACGATCGCCCCCACCTCGCCGATCAGGCGGGGCATCACGACCAGGTATTCGGAGTAGGACATCGTCACCGCCGTAAAGAAGTCGTGGCTGAGCGCCCCGCCGAAGAAGACCGGCCCGTCCTCGGCCCACAACGAGCTCAGCGCGCTGGAAGGCCCGACCCGAAACAGCTGCAGGACGACGGCAAGGACCAGGAAGGCAACGAGGACGACGGCCCCTTCCCAGCCATTTAGCCGCAGCGTGTTCGGCGGCGAGGGCAGGAAGACCGACCGGTCGAGGTCATCCCGGAGCCGCCTGACAATGCCTCCGGCCTCCATCGCGCCGGCATCCTAGCCGTGACCGCAGCTGTCCCCATACTGGCTACTGCTTTTTTGGTAGCCTCGTTCCTTAGCGAATCCTGAGCGGAAGGGGAACGGCGATGCTGCGAGGTGCGGGAACGAAGGTGGCGATCCTGGCGGCAGCGCTCGCCGGCTGGGTGGGGACGACCGCGGCGCTCGCCGCCGTCTCGGACACCGAAGGGCTCTCGACGCTGCAGCAGCGCATCGTTCCCGGCGCTCCAGGCGCCTACCGCTTCCTCGGGCTCGGCCCGGGCGAGCCGTACGTAGTGCGCCAGGACTTGGCGCCCGCCACCGCCGGCCGCGAGGCGGCGCGCACCTCCCTCGTCTACTTCGGCCAGCTCTCCGACTTCCAGCTCGCCGACGAGGAGTCGCCGGCGCGGGTCGAGGTCGTCGACCCGCTCGCGACGCCGTTCGGCCTTCCGATCGGCGCGGCGTGGCGTCCCTGGGAGGCGCTCAACCCGCAGCTCGACGACGCGATGATCCGCCAGCTCAACCGCTTCACGGCAGCCAGCCCGGTCCCCGCCGGCGACGGCTCGCGAGGAGCGATGGAATTCACCATCAACACCGGCGACGCGGCCGACAGCCAGCAGCTGAACGAGACGCTCTGGGTGCGGACCCTGATGGAGGGCGGCGCCCTCGACCCGAACAGCGGCGTCAGCAAATTCAGCTACACCCACCCGCTCTGTCCCAACCTGCTGGTGCCGGGCGGCGGCGAGGCGGCCCGCTACACCGGCGTGCAGGACTACCACGACTACGTCGAGGGGCCCTTTCCCGAGTTCTACGACCCCAACTCCCCGGCCGGCCCGCACGCCGCCTGGCCCAAACACCCGGGGCTGCTCGACCGCGCCCAGCAGCCGTTCACGGCGGCTGGCCTCGACGTCCCCTCCTACATCACCTTCGGCAACCACGACGCGCTCGTGCAGGGCAACGCTGCCGCCAACGCCGCCTACGAGCAGGTCGCGACGGGCTGCCTGAAGCCGATCGGACCGGTATCGAACCCCGAAAACGCGGCGGCCCTGCTCGCCGCGCTGCTCAACCCGACCAACCTCCTCAACACGCTGGCGACGAGCCCCCAAAACGTGATCGTCGTGCCTGGCGACCCGAAACGGCAGTTCGTCTCCAAGAAGCAGTACAAGGACGTCTTCAAGGCCGGGACGCAGGCTGACGGCCACGGCTTCGACTTCGTCGACCCGGCCGAGGAGGCCGCCTCCAAAGGCGCCGCCGGCTACTACTCGTGGAATCCCACTCCGGGGACGCGCTTCATCTCCCTCGACACCGTCGCCGAGGCCGGCACGATCGGCACCCCCAACGGCAGCACCACCTCCGACGGTAACGTCGACCACCCGCAGTTCGAATGGCTGCGCGGCGAGCTGGAAACGGCGACCGCGGCGGACGAGCTGGTCGTCCTCTTCAGCCACCACGCGCCGGAGAGCATGTCGGCCGACGCCGCGGACGAGCTGGCACCCCCCTGCCTGCTAAACGACCCGCACGGGCACGACCTCAATCCCGGCTGCGACCTCGACCCGCGCAACTCGCAGCCGATCCACCTGCAGGCCGACATGGTCAGCCTCCTGCACCAGTTCCCCAACGCGATCGCCTGGGTCGCCGGCCACTCGCACGACAACGTCATCAACCCGTTCCCGAACCCCGGCGGCAGCGGTGGGTTCTGGAGCATCCGCGTCGCCGCCGAGGCGGACTGGCCGCAGCAGAGCCGCCTGCTCGAGGTCTTCGACAACCACGACGGCACGCTCTCGATCTTCGGCACGATCCTCGATCACGTCGGGCAGTCGGCGGCGCCGGCGCCGGGCACCCCCGGGGGCACCATGGACCTCAACGACCTGGCCTCGGCCGGCCGCACGATGTCCTTCAACGACCTTCAGTCCGGAGCGCCGGCCGGCGAAGGCCAGCCCGACGGCCGCAACGTCGAGCTGCTGCTCGACGACCCGCGCTCCTGACGAGTGGCGCAGGGCGACTGAAGGACGCGCATAGGCGCGCATCGCAAGACTGTTGCGATGACCGCTGCCCTCTCCTCCCGCGGCCTCAGCAAGCGCTACGGCAAGACGACCGCGCTCGACGCCGTCAACCTCGAGGTCGCGGCGGGGGAGCTGGTGGGCCTGCTCGGCCCCAACGGTGCGGGCAAGTCGACGCTGGTCAAGATCGCCTGCGGCCTGGTTTGGCCGACGGCGGGTGAGGCGCGGGTCGCCGGCGCGGCGGCCGGCAGCCGGGCGGCGCGTGGGTCGACCGGCTACCTGGCCGAGCTGTTCCGCTTTCCCGGCTGGGCCGAGGCAGACGAGGTGCTGGCGCTGCACCAGCGGCTCGCCCGCTCCGACGGCGGGGCGGCGGAGCGCGAGGCGCTGCTGGCCCGGGTCGGCCTCGGTGGCGAGGGCGGGCGCCGGGTGGAGACGATGAGCAAGGGCATGCAGCAACGGCTCGGCATCGCCCAGGCACTGATCGGCTCGCCGCGGCTGGTCCTGCTCGACGAGCCAACCAGCGCGCTGGACCCCGGCGGGCGGCGCACCGTCCGCGACCTGCTGGTCGGGCTGCGCGAGGAAGGGGTCGGCGTGCTGCTGAACTCGCACCTGCTCAGTGAGATCGAGCTGGTCTGCGACCGGGTCGTGATCATCGACCGGGGCCGGGTGGTGAGCGAGGGACGGCCGCAGGAGCTGACCGCGCCGGGCGGGGTCGAGATCGAGACGTCTGCGGGGGTGAGGCGCCTGCCCGAGGCGCGCCGCGAGGACGTGCCGCGGATCGTTCGCGAGCTGGTCGCCGACGGCACCGAGGTCTACGGCGTCCGCGTCGTCACCGGCACGCTCGAGGACGCCTACCTCGCTGCGGTCGTGGGGCGCGAGGAGTGAGCGACGCGCTCGCCATCGCCGGCCACTCGCTGCGCGAGGCGGTGCGGCGCCGCGTGCTGCTCGTCGTCGCGCTGCTGACCGCGGGCTTCCTCGGCCTCTACGCCCTGGCCGCCTTCGAGGCCTTCGAGGAGCTGGAGCAGACCTGGCGCGGCGACTTGATCCCGATCGACGAGCGGGCCCTGATGGGCGGGACGCTGCTCGGTTTGGCGATGTTCGTGGCCCTCTTCCTCGGTGTGGTGCTGGCGGTGTTCCTGACGCTTGGCGCCGTCCGCGGTGACGCCGAGCGCGGCCTCCTGCAGCCGTTGGTCGTGCGGCCGGTCGGGCGAACGACGCTGCTGATCGGCCGGCTGCTCGCCGCCTCGGCGGTCTGCGCGCCCTACGTGGTCTTCGTCTTCCTCGCCGCGGCGCTGATCACGCACGCGGCTGGCGACTTCGCGCCGGCGTCGCTGGTCGTCCCGGCGGCCGGGTTGGCGCTCGGCGTCGTCACCGTGGTGGCGATCTCGCTGCTCGGTTCGACGGTGCTTGGAACGACCGCCAACGGCATCGCGATCTTCATGGTCTTCGCCACCGGCCTGGCCGCCGGGCTGCTCGGCCAGATCGGCGACGCGCTCGACGTCGACGGGCTGAGGGCCGCCAGCTCGATCATCTCCTGGGCCGTGCCCTTCGAGGCTCTTTACCAGAACGGCCTCCACGCGCTGACCTCGGACATCGACGGCGCGGCCGGCGTGATCGTCCAGCTCGGGCCGTTCGGCGGCGCCAGCGAGGTGGGTGCCGGGATCTGGCTGTGGGCGGTGGCCTGGTCAGCCGCCGTGCTGGCGTTGGCGGCCGCGGCGTTCCGGCGCCGGGACCTCTAGACCCCTCCAACCTCTCAGCGAGACAGGGTCAGCGCAAGCGGGCGAGTCGCCGTCTCACCGACGCGATCCGTCGCCTTGGCGGCGACCGCGAGCCTCACCGCCGCCATGCGCCGCAGCGCCTCGCGCCCGGTCGGCGACAGCGTCAGCGTCACCTGCCGCCTGCCGGGGCCGGCGAAGCGAACCGTTCTGCGGGCGAACACTTCGACGAATCTCGTCTGCATCTTGCGAGCGGCGAGCACCCTCAGCCTGGCCCTTCCAGCCAGCGAAACCCGCGCCGCCTCGTTCACCCTCACCACGACGGTCAGCGCTCTGGCGCGGAGCAGCTGGCGCAGCGACTTCGTCTCGACCCTGAGCGAGAGCTTGAGCGAGCGGTCGTCGCGACCGTCGGGCGGGCCGGGGGTGTCCGGTGGATCCGGGTTGCCCGGCGGGGGATCGTCAGGCGGCGGCGGGTTGTCCGGCGGGGTCGGCGCCGGGACAACGGTGTAGGCGATCGAGGCGTCGGCGGTCAGGCCGTCCCCCGAGACGGCGGTCACCGTATAGGTGTGGGCGCCGGCGCTCGAGGTGTCGAGGCGGCCGGCGCCTCCGCCGGCGGTGCCAGCGCCGCTCGAGTCCTCGCAGGAGAGCAGACCGGGCCCGCCCGCCCCCTCGTCGCACGAGAAGGCCGTCGGCACGATCTGACCGACGGTATAGACGCCTCCTGGGGCCGGCGCGGAGATCGAGGCCGACGGCGGCTCGGCGACCGTCAACCCCACGGTCGCGGTCGCGTGGTTGCCCGAGGGATCGGCGACCCGATACGTGAAGGAGTCGCTGCCGCGATATCCCGTGTCCGGCGCGTACGTGAACGAGCCGTCGCCGGCCAGGGTCAGCGCGCCATGTGCCGGGTCGCCGGCGACGCTCAGCGAAAGCGAAACGCCGCTGGGCCCCGAGACCGCCAGAAGCAGGCCCGAGGCGGCGGGGACGAGCAGCTCCTGCTCAGGCGCAGCCGTGTAGGTGCGAGCCGCCGCGGCAATCGGATTGGAATAGGCGATCGAGACCTGCCCGGATCCGCCCCGGACGCCGCCGGTGAAGGTGGGTGAGAGGCCCGGCGCGGCAAAGCTCGAGCCTCCGCCGCCCCCTCCCGAGCCGGCCCCGTTCGCGCAAGCGTCGCTGGCGCCGCCGCCCCCCTGGCCGCCGCCGACGTAGCCGCCGCCACCACCGCCGCCGGCCCCCGCGGCGTCGCCCCCGCCCGTGAAGCTGCTGCCCGCTGCCCCCGCCCCGCCGGCACTGGCGCCGCTTGGGCAGGTGCTGGTCCCCGTCACCAGGCCTCCCGTGCCGCCTGCCCCGCCGTCGCCGCCCGAGGCCCCGCCGTTTCCCCTGCCCAGCGTCGCCCCCTGCGCGTCCGTGGCGACGCCGGCGACGCCAACCGTGCCGAGCCGCCCGCCCTGGCCGCCCCTGCCCCCGGCCGGTGCCTGCCCGGTCGTCGAGTTGGCGCCGCTCGAGCCGGTGCCGCCACCGCCGCCAGCGAGCAACATCAGCGCCGAACCGCGTTCCACCGAGCTGAAGCCCCCGCCACCGCCGCCGCGCGTGCCGTCGCCACCGCCGTTGAAGCCGCCCTCGCCCCCCTCCGCGTAGGGCTCGCCCGTGCCGCCGACGCTCACCGCCACCGTCTCGCCGGCCGTCAGAGATCCGAGCGTCGCGACCACCCGCGCTCCCCGATCCAGGCCGAATCCGAGGGTGTCGCCGCCGCCCTCCGCCCCCTCCACGGTGAACACGGCCTGACCGACGCCCGGTGGGACCGCCCAGGTGGCCGCCGCGCCCGAATGCCGGTATACGACGCGACAGGTGCCGTCCGCGCAGCTGGGTCCTGAGATCGCCGGGACGCTTGCCGTCTGCGGCTGGGACGCGTCGCTGCGGTTGCGAGCCCGGTCCTCCGCGTAGACGACGTAGGTGCGATCACCCGCCGAGGAGAGGGAGTCGAGAAAGCTGGTGCCGGTTGCGGGGCTGAGCTGGCTGCCATCCCTGAAGACGACGTAGCGGCTGACGCCGAAGTCGTCGCTGCTGGCGCTCCACTGCAGTTGCACGCCGGCGACGCCCACGGTCGCCGTGAGGCCAGTCGGCGCCGTGGGCGGCTCCTCGTCGGGCACAACCGTCAACGGTTCCGACGCGGCGCTGCGGTTGCCGGTTTCGTCCTCCGCGTAGACGACGTACTCGCGCTCTCCGACCGGTGCGGTTGGATCGAGGAAGCTGGTGCTCGCGGTGATGCCTACCTCGATGCCGTCGCGGAAGACGACGTAACGGTGAACGCCGAAGTTGTCGACGCTCGGCGCCCACTGCAGTTGTACGTCGTCGAATCCAGGGATTGCCGAGAGGCCGGTCGGGGCGGTCGGCGGCTCTTGGTCGAGGGCGACCGACACCGTCGCGCTTCCTCCACCCGCGGCGACGGTCGTGACCTTCACAGGGCCACCGTCGAAGGTCTGCCCCGCTTTGAGCGGCGCGTCCGAGAACCCGGCGGTCGTCGGAGTGGCGTCGAGCAGGAGCGTCTCCGGCGAGGAGGTCGCCGCCGTCGCCCGGATCGAGACGCCCGTCGTCGAGAAGTCGTTGACGTTCTCGAATACGCCGCCGGCCTGCCTTACCTCGAGGTAATACCAGGAGGTGACACTGCCGTTGAGGTGTCTTTTCCGAGGGATGCGCAGCACCGTCGGCTGGGTGGTGGGGCTGAGCGCGGATCGCAGCGCGTAGGAGCCCGAGGCATCGACGGTTTTCACGTTCTGTTCGGTGAGGATGCCGAGCTTGGCGAGGCTCCAGCCGTTGTTGTGCCGCTTGGCGATGTTCCCCATCGCGTCGAAGGGGTCTCCGTACTCAGTCGTCGTGCAGGTATCGCTGATCTGGACCCGGGTGCCGCCGGACGTGCAGGTCCAACTGCCGGCGTGCCACAGACCAAGGTTGTGGCCCAGCTCATGGACGATCACGCGGTCTCGGACGCCGAAGAAGTCTCCGTTGATCATCGACCATGGGCCGTTCAGCGTCGCCTGGCCGAGCCAAGAGCAGTCGCTCCGGAAAGGGAACATGTAGATGAGGTGGTCATAGCCGCTGAGGTCGACCCCGGCAGCGGCGGCGGCCTGGTTCGCTTCGCTCCTCGTCGCGTCGCCAGGACATCCATCCGGCGACGCGCCGAGCCGGTACCAACCGAACACATCCCCGTCCGCGTTCAGCTTGCCGGTCAGTGATATCGCGCCGTAGGACTCCTCACGGTAAAAGACATCGGCGGAGTCGAACCCGGTGAAGACCTCCGAGCGCGCCTCCGCCGCCGACCACGGTTCCGTGGAATCGCCGGGGAAGGTGACCATCAGCACCGCGGTCTTGCGCGGCCCCGGCACGAGGGCTGCAGTCGGGGCAGGGTCAGTCGCCTCGACGGCGCCCACCAACCGCCCGTCGCGCATCGCCCCAGTGACCTCGACCCGATCTCCCGGCTCCGCGGCAAGCGCGGTCGGCCGCACGACGGTCCTATCGCCGCCGGACTTCAGCCTGTATCGCGTGGTCGACTCGTCGGTCAGGAAGTGGTCGCTTACAACGGCTTCGAGCGTGCCCGAGCGCGTGAGCGACGCCTCTGCCGGGGTGCCGAGGCCGAGAACGAGAGCGGCGGTGCACAGCGCCACGACCTGCCGGTGGGCAGGCGTAAGAAATTGAAGCCGCCTGATTCTGGTTATGAAATTCGAGGCCATCCCTCCCCGGCTGGCTCTCAACCCGAAACGATCGGTTTCCCAGAGAGAGTAGCGGCCCTCAGACTACGCCCGCCTGGCGCTGAGCCCGCTGGGAGGGACGGCGAAACCGCCCCTCCCAGCTGACGGTGCTAACGCCGGTCGTCGCGATCGCGATCGGCGTCGTAGGGCTCGCGCGAACCGGACTTCGCGAGGCCGCGACTGATCATGTAGCCCACGGCGACGATGGCGACGTAGAGCCACGCCTGCCGGGCGATGAACTCATCGGTGCCGGGGGCGGTGTCACCGCCCGTGATCGCGGCGGCCGCGACGAGGATGCCGACGATCACCCCCACCATCGCCCAGAACTCCGTCGTCTTGAAGGCTTGCTTCGTCTCCGTCGAGAGACGCCGAATTACGCTGCGACCGGCGGTGCGGTCCACTCCTGCGCCCGCGGCGCGGGTCGTCGCTGACTCCATCTGTCATTCCTCCTAGCTGGGTTTCGTTTCCCAAGATCGGTGCGAACCGGATGAGACGGCCGACAATGGGTTGCAACGTTTCCCTGAGTGGTCTCCCCCAGCCGGTGGAAAGCAGGAATCCCGTTCAGAGCGATCTCCAGCTACCCCTGCACCGAGCCGGGAAACTCGGCGCTTCAGCCCGAACCTTCTAGGATCGACACGTGTCCGACGTACCCCAGCCTCCCAAGCCGTCCCTGGAAGACGAGGCCAGCACCTCACTGCGTGCCGCCATCTCGCGCGAGATGGTGAAAGCGATGAAAGCCTTCTACGGCAAGGGACCGACGAAGGCCAAGTCCTATTTCCTGGACGACATGCTCTTCGTGGTGATGCGCGGCGGCATGACCCAGGGCGAGAAGACGCTGCTCGAAGCCGGCGAGGCGGACGCCGTCCGCGCCTTCCGCCAGCGCTTCGAGAACATCATGGCCGAGCGGCTGATCGGCACGATCGAGCAGCTGACCGAACG
Organism: Solirubrobacterales bacterium; assembly: GCA_036276735.1. GTDB lineage: Bacteria > Actinomycetota > Thermoleophilia > Solirubrobacterales > 70-9 > VRUE01. Next base: position 94,266 of record DASUOH010000025.1, read on the forward strand.
CAAGGTACTCACCTACCAGAGTCAGGTCCTCTTCGATCCCGACATCGTGATCGAGGTCTTCTTCTTCGACAAGGCCCACGCGCCCCAGGCGATCAAAGAGACCGCCGACGCCCTGCTTTCCGAGGAAGAGGACGACGCAGACACCGTCACCTTCGACGACCCGGAATAGGTCCCTGTGACCGAGCATGCGGCATCTCCGTCGACGTCGCGGTAGTACACCGCCGTGGCCACGGCGCGAGACTACAGCGCGGTGAAGCCTGCGACCTCTCCCGCGCTCAAGCCCGCAGTCGATGCACCTCTTCGAGACCGTTGACCAAAACGTCCACTATCTCCGGATCGAATTGGGTTCCACGGCCCTCTTCGATGATCTCAACCGTCTCGTTCACGCCCATGGCCGGCCGGTAGCAGCGGTCGCTCAATAGTGCGTCAAAGACATCCGCGACCGCGGTGATCCTCCCCTCGAGCGGAATTTCAGCCGCGGTCAGGCCGCGTGGATAGCCGGTGCCGTCGTAGCGCTCATGATGCGTCAAAGCGATTGCTGCCGCGAGGCGGAGCAGCTCACTCTTGGAGTGGGCGAGGATCTCATGGCCGACAATGGTGTGACGCTCCATCTGCGCACGCTCGTTCCGCGTCAAGGGGCCTGGCTTGCGAAGAATCTCGTCCGGGGTAGCGATCTTGCCGACGTCGTGCATCGAGGCCGCTACCCGCAGCAAGAGAACTCGCTCGGCATCGAGGCCGAGCTTCGCTCCTAGGAAGGCGGCCACCTTCCCAATCCGATCGACGTGTTCCCCGGTGGAGAAGTCATGCATCTCGATTGCCTTCGCGAGCCGCTCGACCGTCTCTTGGCGCGACAGCCGCAGCTCCTCGATCGCCTGCTGCTGAGCGATTGCCAGCTCGTCGCGAAGCTGGAGCGCTTCCCGTTGTCCCGTTACGTCGATGGAGATGCCGCACACCGCGGTCGCCTTGCCCTTCTCGTCGAGGAGAGGGAACTTCACGGATTGAAAGGTTCGCTCCCCTCCACCGATCTCAATCGTCTCTTCGGCCCTGTGCGTGGTCCCCTCGCGGAGAATCTGACGGTCCTCGGCGCGGGTGTGCTCCAGCGCCTCCGGGCCCATGATCGCCTCGTCAGTCTCGCCGACCAGCTGACCCTCTGGACGACCCGCGAGTTTGTCCGCCTGTTCATTCGCAAAGACGTAGCGATAGGAACCGTCCTTGACGTAGATGGGCATCGGGGCCATGTCGATGATTTTCTGACGGCGCTCTTCGAGGTTGATGCTGTGGGAGCGCTCGGAGACTTCGAGCTCGCGCCGCCGCAGGGCGTTCATCGCGGTAATCAACAGCTGGCCTGGCCAGAACGGCTTGACCAAGTAGCCGTGGACACCGTGGCCGGCTAAGCCGAACGCCTTTCTTGCCAGCTCCGGATCGTCCCGATCGGTGATCAGGACCAAGGCCGTGTCGGGGTGCTCGTCGGCGATCTCTTCAGCAAGGTCGAACCCTGACTCACCCAGCATCTCGAGGTCGCACAGAGCTAGATGGAAGTCGCTCGCGGCGAGCTTTTTGCGTGCTTGATCGAGACTGGTCGCAAAGTGGCAGCGGTAGCGCGCGCCCAACGATCGATCGACCAGCTGCAGGATCTCGGGGCGATCATCGGTTACGAGGATGCGCGCCAGCCCCGGCCGCACGGTCGGCGGGGCGTGGAGCGGCCGTCTCGCTTCGGACGGTTTGACCGTCACGGGCTGGTGAGGCGTATTCGGTGAAGCCCATGAGCGCTCATTGCGTTTACAGTCAACGTTTCTGACCGAAAGCACAACCCCCAGACGGGGGAAGCGCTGTACATCTCCCCCGTATGGGCTAGTAGGAGCGAATTTGAGCCGCGAGCGCAGAGTTCACGGTGACTTCTCCGGCTCTAGACCTCCCAGCTGATCTGTTCCGTCACCAGGGCGATCGCGACGGCATGGGCACGGGTACGCGCCCCCAGCTTTCCCATCGCGTTATGAACATGGGACTTGATCGTCTCTGGGGAGAGGAACAGACGCTCGGCGATATCGGCACCCTGGAGGCCCGATGCGACCAAGGTCATGATCTCTCGCTCGCGACCCGTCAGCCGAAGCCGCCCGGCACTTTCGGCCGGTCTCGTCGTCAAGTCGAGGCCGCGGGATTCACCCGTACCGGAACTGCCATCGGCGGGGATGAACACGGACAGGTGACGCGAGGGCAATACGTTCGCCGTCGCGCTGAACTCGACCGGCACCTGACCACGCACGGGGATGTACAGCTTGTACCAGCCCTCGGCCGCCCCTGTCGCCAAGAATTGCTCCCAGTGCTCGTCGAGCCTTTCCCTCGCGTCCGGGGGAACGAACTCGTCCATCGTGTGCCAGGAGATCTCCTCCTGCTTGATGCCCAGCAAGTCACAGGCGGCTGCGTTTGCCGTCACCCAGCGCCGTTGGTCGTCGGCGATCAGCATCGAGTGCTGCGACAGGGCGAAGGCCCGGCGCAGGTGTAAGGCCGCTCCCGGCTCTGGCCCATCGCTCATCGATGATCTGCCTCGCCGTTCATTCCTAACACCACTTTCGCAACAACCGCCAGACCACCTTTGTCTGCGCGGCAATCTGTGCTCGTGCCTAGCCTTTCGGGCCCTCCCGTGATACCTATGCGGTCGGGATAGCGATCAGGCTGCTGAAGTTGGCCGCCCCGTCGGCCACCGCCACGTTGCACTGGACGCTCAGTTGGGTGGACGACGTCGTCGTGGTTATCGCTTGGAGGGACGCCGGGATCGCGGCAAGCGCAGGCAGCGTCTTCATTGCTATCTGGTCGATGGTCGTCGCACCTGCCTTCAGGAAGCAGTGGACCGAGTCGCCCGCCCCGCTGTGCGACAGCTGAGTCTTCGCCAAGACGACATAGCTGCCGATCGGCACCGTCAGTTCGACCACGGTCGTCGCCGGCGAGCCGGTGGGAAGGACGGTCGCGCCCTGTTTCGCCGACAACGGCGCGATCGTGCCGTTGGTTCCATTCGTGCCGTTCACCCCGTTGGCGCCATTGGCACCGTCGACTCCGTCGATCCCATTGGTGCCGTTCGCGCCGTTGGGTCCATTCGCCCCGTTGGCGCCATTGACGCCATTCGTCCCATCTACTCCATCGGTGCCCTTCGCGCCGGCCGCCCCTGGACCGCCTGCGAGCAGTGCTCGCGTGGCGGCGCTGAGGTCTCTGGGTGCCACCGCGCCGCCCTTGATCGCTCGACTCGTAACTGCGCCGGTCGCGATGTCACCGGCGTGGATCAAGCCCTTCGCGGCAACCGCAGATCCACCCAACACGACGAACAACGCCGCGCCGGCGAGGATGGTCGAGGGGGTCGGCCACCATCGCCGCTGCTGCCTTCTAAGCCTTTTGTCTGCACGTCTCATGGTCAGTTCCGCTCCTTTGGATAACGCAGCTCTTGTGTCATTTGCTTGCCTGCCCTACCGCGTCACGGTCAGCGGCACGCCGGCGCCGATGCGTCGCGCCAGCCAGGTGATCGCCCGCGGGCGGAGGCGGATGCAGCCGTGAGATGCAGCGCTGCCGGGGGCACCGCTGAGGTTGTTGGTCCCGTGGATGCCGATCTGCCCCGGGCCACCCTCGAATTCCTGAAAGACGTTCGACCTGGCGCTGGTGGCAAGCGCGAACGGGCCGCCGGTTTCATAAGAGGAGAGGGCCAGCCCCTCCTCGACGAAGAACGCTCCCCGGGGAGTCGGGGTAGAGGGCTTGCCGATCACCGCTCGAAACTGGCGCCTCACATCGCCGCCGCGGTAGACCGTGAGCCGCCGGGTGGAGAGGGCGACCTTCAATCGCCAGGGCGTGGAGGTCTGCCGCGTCCGGTTCGTCGAGATCCAACCGGCATGCCCGTTGGGACGCCCGGGAAGACGGACACGCAGCCAGGAACCGGCTTTGAGGCTACTCGCCCGTCCGAGGACGGGAAGGACGGTGCGCACACGGGTCAGCGGGCGGCGGGCGGCAACCGTTTCGACGCGACCCGCGCGGGCGCTGGGCGCCGATCTGGCGACGTGACCGTGCAGGAGCACGACCAGAGGCTGGCTCGCGGCGATCCGCGAGCCGGCGACCGCATTCGGAACGACTAGAGCACTGGCCGTCCCGATCGCGATCAGCGCCCATGCCAATGCCGAACCCCTCGGGCTGAGCCCGAAGGGGTTCGCGACATCGGCGACCCTGTGACTCAACCGGTGAACCTGGAGGGCCCCCGGCGGGGGGTAAGCAGCGCCGAGGCACAAGCCTTGTAGGGCAGCCTCACCGTCTTGGCGCGGGTGGAGTCCGTGAAAGTCACCCGGACCCTCACCTGGTGGGCGCCGGGCGTCGCCCGCATCGACATCGCGAACGGCGAGCCGGTGCGGCTGCCGATCGACTTGCCGTCGAGGCTGAAGACGACTCGCTCGATCATCTTGCCTCTGACCACAGCCCGGAATCCCTCGGTGCAGTCCTGACGCGGTACTGGCCGGACGACGGCCCTACCGTTCCGAGGTGACCGGGAAGCTCTTGCCTGGCGACCGGGAAGAGCCCGGCCGGGGGCGATCGAGGAGCTGCTGGTCGGCGAGACGGTTCCCGGGCCACCTGGCGTTTCGCCGGAAGGTGGCGTGGTCGGCCCGGTCGCACACAGCGGTCGGCTCAGCACGTTGTCGATCAGGCTTACCTGGCCGTTGCGGGCCAGCATTCTCCCCAGCACCGTCGCCCCGTCTTTGAGCGAGATCGAGGTGAGCGCCATCAGGTTCCCCTGGAAGGCGGTGGTGGTGCCGATGTCGGCGGAGCTGCCGACCTGCCAGTAGACGTTGCACGGCGACGCACCGTTCACCAGTAGGACCGAGCTGGCCGATTCGGTGGTCAGCTGGGAGCCAATCTTGAAGACGAACTGTGCGTTGGGATCGCCTTCGGCGTCGAGGGTCAATGCGCCCGTCAGCAGGGCCGCCGCGTTGTAGCGGTAGACGCCCGGGCCGAGTTTCCTTTCGCCAAGGTCCGTGTCGGATAGGTCGTTTTGCGGTAGGACCGGCAACCCGGCGGCGACGTTGTAGGCGTTGGTCAGATCGAGTTGAGCCTGGGCGGCGACCTCATCGGTCGCGTGCCTCACCCCGTTGACCACGGCAGGCAGCTCGAAGCCTTCAAGCTCGGTCCCCGGCGAGACACCGAGGTCGCCGTTCAGCACCGATGGTCCGGTGTTCGTGACGGTGGTGCCGCCGAGGACGACGAAGGGGCCGGCGGTGGCGAGATCTATCGGGGCGGCCTGGGCTGCGGCGGGTAGCGCGAAGACGAGGGCCATCGCGAGGGCGATGCCGGCAAGCCGGCCACGCCTGAGATCGGATCGGTTGGACATTGATGTCCTCCCTGTATGTCGAGCAGACCTGACGACGTTCCTGATCCCCGCCACTTTCCGCCTCGGGGGCGGCTCGGGTCATGAGGTTTCGGTAGCCCGGCTCGCTCCGGCGGAGCTCCGTGGCTTTGCGGATTCGTCTCGCGACGAGGGTGCCTGTGTCGAAAGGGGCTTGCCCTGGTGTCCTGGTCCATCGGGCGGCGGGGCGGGGACGTGAGCTAGGAGGTCAGGACCGGACGGACGTTTTCTGAACAGAGGGGCCATAGGATCGCGCCGTGCCGTTCACGCTCAGGAATCTCAAGGAGGACCTGGAGGACCTCGGGTCCAATTTCGACGGCGCGCCGGACCTGGAGTTCCGCCTGGCGACCAAGGCGCTCGGCCTCGAGAAGTCCGGCCTTGGCTACCAGCGCATCCCACCCGGCTATCGCTTTCCGTACGGCCACACGCACAAGGAGCAGGAGGAGGTGTACGTGGTCCTGGCAGGGGGCGGGCGGATGAAGCTCGACGACGAGATCGTCGAGCTAAAGGAATGGGACGCGGTGCGCGTCCCGCCCGGCACGTGGCGAGGCTACGAGGCCGGGACCGAGGGCCTAGAGATCCTCGTCATCGGCGCGCCCAATCTCGGCGGGTCCCCGCGCGACGACGTCGACGGCGAGCGCGACTGGTGGGCGGACTAGCGCCGGGTCACTGTTAGGGGCCGCGATCGTGCTTCGGCGATCCGATGCGAGCCTCAATCTCGGTGAGCCTCGCCTCGATTCGCTCAAGCGCCGCCACCACTTCCGTGTCTGATCCCCCTCGACGCCTGCGCGCCTGCTCGATCAGCGTCGCGGTGACGATCGCCGTGACTACGCTGAGGATCGCGATCCCGTTCAGCATCAAGATCGCCCCGACCAGCCGGCCGACGGCGCCCTGGGGTACGACATCGCCATAGCCGACCGTCGTCACCGTCTGCAGCGCCCACCAAAGGCTGTCCCAGAGGCCTCCAACGCTGTCTCGGTCGAACAGCCAGACGGCCAACCCACCGCCAAGCGTCAAGAGCAAGGAGGTGGCCGCGATCAGCCGCCAGGCCCCGCGCGGCGTCATCGGCTTACCGACCAGCGCCCGCTCCAAAGGGGAATGATCACGTGGCATCGGGTGAGTATCGCGGTGCGGTCGGCGGGCATCCTCACGCCGTTGCAGTCCGGCGAGATAGGGCCTAGGCGACCGCCGCGGCTTGCTCGGAGGCGGCGGGGGCCGTCCCCGCGAGCGATTGAGTGGGCAGCCGCCGGGTGAACCACAACGACAGGAGCGCCGCGGCCGCGACCGCGCCGAGGGCGAGGCGCAGCGCTTCCAACTGGGCATCCCCGTAGTCGGCGGCGAGGGCCTTGGCCTGGTCGGGGGCCAACCCAGCGTCGACCGCCGCCGCCTCGGCAGCGTCGACCGGCACGATGTCGATCCCCTGCTCGGCATTGGCAACGATCGTCTCCCGCGCCGCAGCCGGGATGTCGGGGTTCTCGGCGATCCGTTCGCTGAAGCCACTCGCCAGGGACGCGAGGAGCACCGCTCCGATGATCGCCGTCCCGAGTGAGGAGCCGAGGTTCTGGGCGGTGCCCTGGAGGCCGCCGCCCTCGCTGCTCTTGTCGGCCGCGACCGAGGACATGATCACGTTCCCGAGCTGAGAGGCGAGCAGGCCGGCTCCGGCGCCGATCAGGGCGAGGGCGACCTTGAAGCCGGTGTCGTTCAGGGTGACGTCGAGCGTCGCGAGCATGACGATCGCGCCAAGGCTGACCGCGACCAGCCCAGCCTGCGCGACGGTACGCGGGGAGCGTCGGGCGGCGATCCGCGGCCCCGCCAGCGCGAAGACGAGCATCGCCAGCGAGAGCGGGAGCAGCCGCTTGCCGGTCTCGAACGCATCGAGGCCCAAGACCACCTGCAGGTAGACCGGGATGACGAAGAAGCTGCCCATCAGGACGAGCTGCTGTCCCAACAGGCTCGAGAGGCCGGCACGCAGTTGCGGGGTCCGCAGGATCGTGGTGTCGAGGAGCTGGTCCTGACCTAGTCGGGCGCGGCGCTGCTCCCAGATCACGAACGCTCCCAGCAGGGCGAGGCCGGCGAGCACCAAGAACGGCACCGGCGAGAATCCCAGCGGCGTGATCTCGGTGCCGTCGATCGTCGGCGGCGTGCGCGGCTTGACGAAACCCCAGACGCTGCTGCGCAGAATTGCGAACACCACCAGGCCCAACCCACTCGCCGAGAGCGCCACGCCGCCGAGATCGAGCTTTGGTCGCCGCAGAGCGCCTGCGGCCTGGGGAATCTTGGCGCGAAAGAGCAGGATGAAGGCGACGACGACGGTCTCGGCGGCGAACACGTAGCGCCAGGTGAACTCCGTCGTCACCCAGCCGCCGATGAGGGGACCCGCGGCGACGGCGATTGCGGAGACGCCGCCGAGGAGGGCGTAGGCGAGCGCACGCTCTTTGCCCTCGTAGCTGGCCGCGGTGAGCGCCGCGATCGCGGGAATCACCAGAACCGCGCCGAATCCCTCGATCCCCGACCAGCCGACCAACAGGGTGGCGAGATTCGGGCTCAGCGCCGTCGTCAGCGAACCGATCCCGTAGATGCCCAGGCCGATCGCGAAGGCGCGGTTGCGGCCGAGGATGTCGCCGAGCTTCGCGCCCAGGAGCATGAAGGCCGCCATCACGAGCGTGTAGAGCGTGATCGCCGTCTGCACCCCCGCGATCGACGTGTCGAGATCCTCGACGATCTGCGAGATCGCCACGTTCATCACGCTCGTGTCCAAGACCATGACGAACTGGGCCGAGGCCAGCATGATCAAGGGGAGCCACTTGCGCATCTGCCAGCGAGCCTAACCGCCACTGTCGGACCGCAAGCGTGGTTGCTTTGCAAGCTCTGCGGGTGGAGACTCCTCCCGGTGGCGATCGGGGGTAACAGCGACGTAGGGCTCGGCGCGAAGACGCCATGAGCCTGACGACGGTCCGGCGGAGCGCCCTCGTCCTCCTGCTCGACGCCGGCATCCTTCTGCTGCTCTCCGAGGTACTGAACGGCTTCGTCCTGGACGGCGCCGCCAGCGCGGTCGCCGCGGCGTCACTGGTCGGCCTCCTCAACGCCTTCGTCTGGCCGCTACTCGTCCGCGTCGCACTGCCCCTGACCGTGCTGACGCTGGGGATCGCGGCGCTGGTTCTCAACGGGCTCCTCGTGACGCTCGCCATCGACCTCCTGCCCGGAGCGGAAGTCGCCGACCTGCTGGACGGGATCGCGATCACCCTCGCCGTCGCGGCGCTGACCGCCGCCGTCTACTCGCTGCTGGCGATCGACGAGGACGATGCCTGGCACCGCAACGTCGTCCGCCGCCAGGCGCGCCGCCGCGGGCAGGTGATCGAGACCGAGGTCCCGGGCGTGCTCTTCCTGGAGATCGACGGCTTGGCCCGCGACGTTCTGTTGCGGGCGCTGCAGGACGGCAGCGCACCGACCCTGGCCGCCTGGGTGCGGAGCGGCTCGCACCGGCTGCGGGGCTGGGAGACCGACTGGTCCTCGCAGACCGGCGCCTGTCAGGCCGGCCTCCTGCACGGCTCCAACGAGGACATGCCGGGATTCCGCTGGTGGGAGAAGGAGCGCGGCGCGGCGATCGTCACCAACCACCCCCGCGACGCGGAAGAGATCGAGCGGCGCCATTCGGACGGGCGCGGGCTCCTGCACGCCGATGGCGCCAGCCGCGCCAACATCCTCTCCGGCGACGCGACGCACTCGATGCTGACGATGAGCACGGCGCTGCGGCGCCGCCGGCCGATCGGCAAGGACTACGCGGCCTACTTCGCCCAGCCCTACGCGGCGGCCCGGACCCTCGTCCTCTCGCTCGCCGACATCGCCCGCGAGCGGCAGGCGGCGCGGAGCCAGGTGCGCGACGACGTGCGGCCGCGAATTCACCGCAGCCGCGCCTATTCTCTCGCCCGCGCCTGGGGAACGGTGGTCCAGCGGGACCTCCAGGTCGCGACCGTGATCGGCGACGTTCTCTGCGGGCGCCCGGTCATCTACACGACCTTCCTCGCCTATGACGAGGTCGCCCATCACTCCGGCATCGAGCGCCACGACGCGCTCGCCGTGCTGCGCGACCTCGACCGCCAGATCGCCAGGATCGCCCGCGCCTGCGAGGAGGCGCCGCGCCCCTACCGGCTCGTCGTCCTCTCCGACCACGGCCAGTCGCAGGGGGAGACCTTCCGCGACCGCTACGGGCAGACGCTCGAGGAGCTGGTCGGAGAGGCCTGCGATCCGGACAGCGTCGTCGCGGCCGAAGCCGGCGACGACGATGCGCTCTCCTACCTCAGCGCCGGGCTGACCGAGGTGGCGCGGGACGACACCGTCGCCGCCCGCACCGTTCGGGCGGCGACCCGCGACCGTCGCGCCGACGGCGTCGTCGCCCTTGACCCCGGCGCCCGCCGCGAGGTTGAGGAGACGCACGACGGCGGGCTGCCGGAGCTATCGGTGATGGCCTCGGGCTGCCTCGGCCTGATCAGCTTCCCGCGCGAGCCGGGCCGCGTCTCCCTGGAGCGCATCGAAGCGCTCTACCCACGGTTGGTTCCGGCCCTGCGCGACCATCCCGGCATCGGCTTCATCCTCGTCCGCTCCGAACGACAGGGGCCGATGGCGATCGGTGCTGAGGGCACGCGCTTCCTCGACGACGACCGGGTCGAGGGCGAGGACCCGCTGGCGCCGTTCGGTGAGAACGCGGCCGATCACCTGCGCCGCACCGACGGCTTTCCCCACTGCGCAGACCTGATGGTGAATAGCGCCTACTGGCCCGACTTCGACGAGGTTGCCGCCTTCGAGGAGCTCGTCGGCTCGCACGGCGGCATGGGCGGCCCGCAGAGCTTCCCGTTCGTGCTCCACCCCTCCGAGCTGGAGTGGCCGGAGCAGGAGGTCGTCGGCGCCGAACGCGTGCATCGGATCTTCCGCGGCTGGCTGACGGCGCTCGGCCAGGACGCCTACGCGAAGGAGGTCGATTCCCCCGGTGAGAGCACGCGGGTGCCGACCTGAGGCGCCAGCTCACGCACGAAGGCGGCGAATCGCTCGCCCGGGAGCCGCAGCTGGTCGGGGCGGAAGCGGGCGAGACCGAGGGGATAGAGCGTGCCCCAGTGGATCGGTACCGCCAGCCGCGGGGACAGCAGCGCGACGGCCCGCGCGGCTCGCTCCGGGTCGAGATGACCGGGGCCGAGCGTCGGACCCCAGCCCCAGATCGGCAGCAGCGCCAGGTCGAGATTGGGGGCGAGGTCGGCCATCCCATCGAAGAGGTCGGTATCCCCGGCGAAGTAGACGTTTCGCCGGCCGCTGACCAGGAAGCCGAGCGATCGTGCCTGTGCGGCATGTCTACGCCCGCCGCCGTCGTGGTGGGCGTCCACCGCGGTCACCGTGACGGAACCGACGGCGCTGGACTGCCCCGGCTCCAGCTCCGTGACGGCGGCGAAGCCGTGGCGCTCGAAGAACCGCCGCGAGCCCGGGGGCACCAGCAGCCGCGCCTCGCGTCCGAGCCTGCGCAGCGAACCGACGTCTGCGTGATCGCGGTGCATATGGGAGATCAGAACCGCATCGATGGCCTCCGTCGCCTTCGGCAAAGGCGTCGGGCCCTGGCGCGCCAGCGGCCCTACCCGCCTGCGCAGCACCGGATCGGTCAGGAGGCGAACCCCGTCGATCTCGATCAGGACCGTGGCATGTCCGACATAGGTGACGTTGTCGGGGTTACTCATGGTGCTGTCGAGTATGGGGATAAGACGCCGCCCGACGTGAGACGGTAAGCAGGTGAAGGAGCGACGGCAGATATTCCGGAGGAGCCTGCGACGGCCCGGCCGCGAGCATGACGGCGGCGAAGAGGAAGTCATCGAGATCGAGCCCGGCGCCCTCAGCGGCATCTTCGCCGCGCCGAGCTGGATGCGCGACCTGGGCTTCTCGGCATGGCTCCTGGTCGGCGTCGCGGCAGCGCTGGTCGGGGCGATCTGGCTGCTCTCCCTCACCGACGCGATCGTGATGCCGGTGATCACCGCCGGAATCATCGCCTCCGTCGCCTCGCCGCTGGTCGACTGGCTTCAACGCCACCGCATCCCCCGCGCGGCCGGCGCCGCCCTTGTCCTGCTCGCGATCGTCGTCATCGCGCTGGGCGTCGGCCTGATCGTCCTCGCCGGGATCACGAGCGAGTCCGCCGGACTCTCCTCGCGACTCCAGGAAGGCGTGAGTGCGCTCGAGTCATGGGCGCGGGACCTCGATGTCGAGGCGCCTGCCGCCGCCGAGGCCAACGCCGATGCGAGCGCTTCGATCAGCGCCGCCTTCCAGGCCCTCACCCAGGGGCTGCTGGCCGGCATCGAGCGGCTCGCCTCGCTGGCGGTATTCCTCTCCTTCACCGCGCTCAGCCTCTTCTTCCTGCTCAAGGACGGCCCGCAGATCGGCCGCTTCGTCGAGCGCCACCTCGGCGTCCCAGTCCCGGTGGCCCGCTCGATCCTCGGCCGGGTCGCGGGAAGCCTCCGCGGCTACTTCCTCGGGGTGACGATAGTCGCCACCTGGAGCACGCTGATCGTGGGGGCGGGCGCGCTGCTGCTCGACGTGCCGCTCGTCGGGACGATTGCGATCGTCACCTTCCTCGGCGGCTACGTCCCCTACATCGGCGCCTGGACCGCCGGCGGCTTCGCCGTCCTCATCGCCCTCGGTGGGCAGGGGACCGAGACGGCGCTCGCGATGGGCGTGATCGTGCTCCTGGCCAACGGCGTACTGCAGCAGCTGGTGCAACCGATCGCCTACGGCGCGGCGCTGGGGCTGCACCCACTCGCGGTGCTGATCGTGACGATCGCCGGCGGCTGCCTCTTCGGCACCGTCGGCCTAGTGCTCGCGGCGCCGCTGCTCTCGGCCGCGGTGAAGATCTCAGCCGATCTCCTCGCCGCCCAGGAGGGGGAGGCCAAGTCGCCCGATCTCGCACCTAGCTCGTGAGCCGCATCGGCGGGGCCTTGCCGCATCGGCGCTCACGCCACGTCGATGCGGGCATCTACGGACTGATCCTCGGCTCGTCGATCATCGCCGCGGCGAGCGTCGAGCACCCCGATCGACCCGGGGTCGTCGAGGCGTACCTCTGCGTCACGGCGGTGGTCTTCTTCCTGGCGCACGTCTACGCCCGGATCATCGGAGCCTGGATCGAAGGCGAGGCCCCGAGCCGAGCATCGGTGCGCCGGGAGCTGGCGCGGGAGTGGCCGATGGTCAGCGCTCAACTGCTCCCGGCTCTGGCCCTGCTGCTGGGAGCACTGCGCGTCCTACCGCCGCAGACGGCGATTACGAGCGCGCTCGTCCTCGCGCTGAGCACGCTGTTCGTGGCGGTGGGCTTCGCCTGCCGGCAGGCCCGTGCGACGCGAACGCAGACGGCGACTTCCCTGGTCGTCGCCACCGCTTTCGCCGCGGCCATCGTCGGGCTCAAGATCTTCGTCCACTGAACGTCAGGCCAGCAGCTTGACCTTCGCCCGCTCGAACTCCTCGGAGGAGAGCGCTCCCTTCTCCTTCAGCTCGTTCAGCTTGTGCAGCTCGTCCGCGGGCGAGCCGTGGGCCTGCTCGCGGATGTAGGAGTCGAGCTGCCCCTTGGCGTCCTCCTGCGCCCTGATCGTGCGCTCGCGCATCCCGTCCCCGCGGGCGATCAGGTAGATCAGCGTTCCGAGGAAGGGCATGATCAGCAGGACAAACACCCACGCCGCTTTGCCCCAGCCCGAGGTCTCGTGGTCGCGGAAGAGATCTCCCACGACGGCGATGAGGATCCAGAACCAGGCGACGAAGAGGAAGAACTCCAGCATGAGCAGGAGCGCTTCCCCGAAATTGATCTCTGCGACTGGCAGCATCGTCACTCCGCCCAACGCGCGGACAGCTGGTAGATGATCGTCACGTTGAGGATGATCATCAGGAACGCCCACAGCGGCGCGGCGGGGAACCAGACGATCTGGGCAACGGTGTTGACGGTGACGAAGAAGATCGCCGCCATGCGAGCCCAATTGGCACCGGCGAACAGCCCGAGCCCGGTGCTGGCGACGATCGATCCGAGGATCAGGTGTACCCAGCCCCAGGTCGTGACGTCGGCGATCATCACGCCCTGGCCGCCGACGAAGACGATTTCGTCATTGAGGATTCCCGCCAAGCCCCAGAGGGCGTCGAGCGAGCCGACGATGAACAACATCGTGCCGGCGAAGATCGCCCAGCCCGTCGGCTGCCGTTCCTCAGCTCTCCGGTCGTAGTCTCTTCCTGGGGGGGCACTGGCCTCCATGAAGGCTCCTTTCGCAATGGCCCTTGGGGCCGGTTATCTCTTCTCCCGTTCAGCGCCCCCTGCCACCAGCACTGACCGATAGGACGATATGACGTACCTGCACTGGAATCAACTGTCAGCTGCCAGCAGCTTGGCCTTCTGGGCGGCGAACTCCTCCTCGGTGAGGATGCCCTGCGCTTTCAGCTCGCCCAGCTCCTTCAGCTGGTCGATGGTCGAGCTTTCGGACGTCGCGGCGGCGGCCGGTGCTGGCGCGACCTGTTGAGGCTGAAGCTGTTCTTCCTGCGCGGCCCAGCGCTGTCCCTGCCGGCGCGAGACGCGGTTGCTGACCGACGTCGCGGTGCCGGCGATGACGGCGGTGCGAGCCACTCCACGGAGTAGTCCTGGCATGGTGCGTCTCCTCTCAGGCCTCGGCCGCGTCAAGCGCGGCGAGGACGGCTTGGACGGGAATGCGGCCGCTGGCGACCAGTTGCCCGCCGGAGCGACGAACCGCCGTGGCGAACGGCCCGGCCCAGGCGTTCTCGAACACCAGCAGGGCGGCGGAGGTCCCGGGCTCCATCGCCCCACCCGCCTCCTCGACGTCCTCGTCGGAGAGCAGTCCGGAGGAGGCGCCCTCGAAGACCGACAGCTCGGCCACCTCGCCGCCGACGTCGGCGATCTCCAGCCCGCGGACGGTCCCGTCATCGGCCTTGGAAATGAAGGTCAGGTCGAGGATGCGGATCAGGCCGCGGTCGACGAGGTCGACCAGATGCGGAGCCACCTCACCGTTGGGCTGGCGCCCGGGCCACTCGACCAGGATGTAGTCGATCGGCCCCATTTCGGCGACGTCTCCGTTGCCGCTCATGCGAGCGCCTCTGCCTTCAGGCGGCCGAACTCGTCGGCGTCGATCGCGCCACTGTCGAGCAGTTCCTTGGCCTTGGCGATCTCCGAGGCGCTGCCGCCCCCGGCGACGCCGCGGACGTAATCGTCGAATTCGCCCCGGGCGCGTTGGGCGCGTTCGGCCTGGCGCTCGGCCATTCCCCTGCCCTGCGAGATCAGGTACATGAAGACGCCGAAGAACGGCACGAGGAGGATCAGGAGCGACCAGGCGGCCTTGCCCCAGCCGGAGACGTCGTGGCGGGCGAAGAGGTCTCCGAAGGTGCGGAAGATCAGCGAGATCCAGAGGACGAACGCGAAGAAGACGAACATCGTCCAGATGATGTCCAGCAGTGGGTACTCGACGGCGAGGGGCAGCATTGTCTTTCCTCCTGGTTATCGGGACGGTCTCAGCGCTGGCCTCAGGTGCGCTCGACCGGCTCCCCGTAGACGAAGAGGCCGTGGATGACGATCACGCAAAGGGCGAAGATGCCCAGCGACCAGAAGGGGTAGGCGCCGGAAACCGAGAGCAGGGCGCCGACCGCGCCGAGGCTGGCCGCGGTGATGCCGATCACCCGCCCGTAGACGTTGCCGCTGAAAAGCGAGAAGCCGCCGCTGAGCTGAAGCACTCCGATCAGCACGAGAATCCAACCCCAGGTACTGAGGGTCGCGAACACGTAGTGGGTGCCGGCATCGGTGAAGAAATTCGCATCGGCGATCGCGGCGATGCCGTAGATCACGTTCAACGAGCCCGCTATCAGCAACAGCAGTGCCGCGAACATCGCTCGGCCGACTCCTCTGGCTTCCATCTCAGCTCTCCTCTGTAGTGCCGCTCGCTGGTTCGACGGCGATTTCAAGCCGAGGCTCGCACCGCCACCGCCCGATCGCTAGGGCATGCGCACGTCAATCGCGGTGGTGCCTGCGCCCGTCGGCTGGCGAGCTCGTCCGGTCAGGCGATAGAGACGCGACCGAGGACGCTGGTACCCGCGCCTGGACTGGACTCGATGCGCAGGTCGCCCCCCACCGCGGCGAGGCGGTCTCGCATCCCGGTGATGCCCGAGCCCTCGCCGTTGTGGTCCGTCGCGAAACCGCATCCGTCGTCGCTCACCTCGAACAGGAGGTCGTCCTCGCGGCGGAGCTCGATCCTGATTCCACTCGCGCCAGCCGCGTGCTTGCTTGCGTTCTGCAACGCCTCGAGACAGCAGAAGTAGACGGCGCTCTCGGTCTCCGAGGGGAACCGACCGAGGCCCTCCGCGCTCACCAGGACCGCCAGATGCGAGCGCTGGCCGGCGGCCCTCAGGGCTTCGCCGAGCCCGCTGGAGGCGAGCAGCGGCGGGTAGATGCCGCGGGCGAGTGAGCGCACCTCTTCGATGATCTCGTCTACTTCCGGAGCAAGGTCGGCGACCATCTCCGTCCCGCTGTCGGAATGGCGCTCCAGCGCCTCGCGGGCGAGCTCCAGCTTGACCCGCAGCGCGACCAGATGCTGCTGGGCTCCGTCGTGGAGGTCGCGCTCGATCTTGCGGCGGGCCCCGTCGGCGGTGCCCGCGAGCCGCTTGCGCGAGGCGGCGACATCCTCCAACGACTCGGAGAGGGCGGCGTCGAGGCGCTGCCGCTCGAGCCCTGAGATCGCACAGGAGGCGACTGCCCGCAGGAAGCTGGGATATTCCCGGAAGCCGCGGTCGCAGACGATGCACACCCGCAGCCCCGACTCTGCTTCGGCTTCCGCCAGGCAGTTGTGCGGGGTCTCTGCCTTTGCAGAGCACTCCTCAGACGATGAATCGAGCCAGCACCGCGCGCCTCCGTCTGCGGGCGGCGGCGCGTAATAAAGCTCCACCGCAGGTTCGGCCAGTGATTGGGCGAGGAGGGCACGCAGTTGTGCCGGGTTCCTCGTGGCGGCGAGCCCGGTGCTCAGGCCGGCGAGCGCGCGGCCAGAATAGACCTGCCACTGCAGCAGCCCAACGAGGAAGCCCAGCGCAGCCGCGCCAATCGTTAACTGCGCGACCAGCGATGCGATCTCCATCACGTCGGCGCTTCCTTCCGCCCGGCGCAGAGCGATGTACAGACCGGCGGCCGAGAACCGCAGCGCGCCCGCACCGAGCACGGGGACGAGGGTCCTCTTCAGATTGTGGCCGGCAGCGCGGATTCGTGCTGACAAGACCACCACGACGAGGACGTAGAGGACGATCGTGAGGCCCTCCCGCAGCGGCTTGACGACGTCGGCGAGGACTGCCGGCTCAGAGCCCGCGAAGAACGCATTGGGCGGGCATTCGGCCGCGCAGTTCGCAAAAGGGCTGGGCAGCGGGTACTGCTCGACGAATGGGACGGTAGGCAGGTAGAGAGTTGCCACGAGCACTGCGGCGGCGGCGAAGACCAGTCGCGCCGGGCGAGTCTCCAGGCGACCGCTCGGATAGGACAGCAGGGCGTAGATCAGCGCCATCTCGAAGATCCATACAGCGACCCGGCCGACGCTGTAGAGGAGTTCAACGTCGGAGTTGGACAGGGAGGCGACGAACCAGCACAGGCCGGTCGCGAACAGCACCTGCCCAAATCGTCCCTCTCCCTCGCGCCGCCAGGCATAAAGGCCGACTCCAAGCAGCGCTGCAACGGTGAGTGCGGCGATCGCCGCCGAGGCGCCTTGGCGCGGCGCCGCCGCATTCGACAAACCGACCGTGGCCGAGATCGTGCTCAGCACGAGGGTAAGCACAACCAGTGCGGTGATTCGGCGATTACTCAAAGTCAGCCCTCTCAGGCCAGCCTACGCTCCTCAGGAGCGATTGCCGCGGTGCTTCTCCCAAAACTCCCGCAACCAGGCAGGGCGCAGGTTCTCCTTCGCCAGTACCTCACCGGCCGAGAAATCATCGGCGGGGAGCTCGTCGGGGTGTTGGGCGGAGATCAGCGCGACCAGGGTCTCGGGATGGGCGTCGCGTAGCGCCCGGGCCAGCTCGAATCCATCCATTCCCGGCATGTTGACGTCGACCAGAACCAGGTCTGGCTGGCCGCGGTCCACCCTCGCGAGCGCCTCCTCGCCGGAGGTGACACCGCCGATCCAGCTGAAGCCGGGGGTCGCCTCGACGACGGCTCGGGCGGCATCGAGAAAGCGGGGGTGGTCGTCGACCGCAAGCACACTCACCGATCCGAGGGCTTTCGGCATTAGCTCAGGCTGGCACCCCGCCATCCCGTTCACCATCCTGCATGCACCCCTACGCGCGGGGGGGTGGACGCCTAACTGCGGTACTCGGACTCGGCGAGGAAGATCAGGGCCGCCCTGACCCGCTTGGAGATCTGCTCGGCATCGGGCGAGTAGGTGAGGCCGAGCTTGAGGAAGATCGCGTTGATGTGCTTCTCGATCGCCCTCTTGCTCAGCACCAGCTCAGCGGCGATAGCGGCATTGCTCTTACCCTCGGCGATCGCGGCGAGAACGTCCAGCTCCCGCGGCGTCATCTCCGCCAGTGGGGAGCTGTCGGCGCGGGCGCGGGCCTGGACCAGGACCTCGACGATCTTCGGGTCGATCACCGATCCCCCCTCGGCCACCGCACGGATCGCCCTGGTCAGCTCGGAGCGGTCGGCCACCCGCTCCTTGAGCAGGTACGCGCGTCCCTCCGAACCCGACTCGAGCAAGCGCAGAACGAAGCCGGGCTCCGAGTACTGGCTGAGGATGACGACGCCGATCCGCGGGTGCGTCTCGCGTAGCCGCGAGGCGATCTGGATGCCGGCGTCGTCTCCGTCGGGCGGCATGCGGATGTCGGTGAGGACGACGTCCGGCGGGTCGCCCTCGACGGCCTCCAGCAGCGACGACAGGTCGGCGCAGCTGGCGAGCACCTCGATCTCCCCATCTCCAGAAAGCAGCTGCTCGAGGCCCTCTCGGACGATGTAGTTGTCCTCGGCGAGGGCGATCCGCAGGGCCACCGGCCAAGCCTAGCCTCGCCCGACCGGGGCGTCAGCCTCCCCGCCGACAAGCATGCGCGCATGCTGGCGCCAGGCTCCCCCGACCGGGAGCTTGCAAGGTGGTGGAGAAGCAACGCGCTCATCGCAAGCTCGTGGTCGCGATCCTCGTTTTCGCGACTCTGCTCGGCCTCGTCTCGGTCTTCTCGATCTGGGTCAAGCGTCAGGCTCTGGAGACCGACACCTGGACCAGCACGAGCACGAAGCTGCTCGAAGACAAGGACGTCAACGAAGCCCTCTCCGCCTACATGGTGGAAGCGCTCTACGAGAACGTCGACGTGCAGGGCGAACTTGCTGGTGCGCTGCCGCCCGCCGCCAAGCCTCTTGCCGGGCCGGCGGCAGCGGGCCTCAGACAGCTCGCCGGCGACGTCGCCTCCGAGGCGCTCACCCGGCCGAGAGTGCAGGCGCTCTGGTCAGAAGCGAACCGCACCGCTCATGGGCTCTTCCTCGAACTGATCGAGGGAGGCGGCGACACGCTCTCAACCGAAGGGGGCAATGTGGCGCTCGACCTGGGCGCGATCGTCGATCGCCTCGGTGAACAGCTCGGGGTTGACGTCGCCGACAAATTGCCGCCGGACGCGGCGCAGATTCAGCTGGTCGAGTCCGAACAGCTCTCGACCGCGCAGGACGTGGTGAAGGCGCTAAAGGGTCTCTCCGTGATCCTGCCGCTGATCACGCTGGCGCTGTACGCGCTCGCGGTCTACCTGGCTCGCGGCTGGCGCCGCGAGGCGATCCGCGCCTGGGGGATCAGCTGGATGGTGATCGGGGTTCTCGTCCTCGTCATCCGCTCGGTCGCGGGTGAAGCGCTCGTTGGAAGCCTGGCCAGCTCGGAGTCGGTCGAGCCCGCGGTCGGCGCGGTCTGGGACATCGGCACCTCCCTGCTGCGCAACGGGGGCATCGCGATGTTTGCCTACGGGCTCGTCATCTTCCTCGGAGCCGTGTTGGCGGGTCCGCTCGGGTTCGCCAAGCGCGCCCGTCGCTCATTGGCGCCGCTCCTGCGGGAGCGTGCCACCGCCTACGCGGCCGCCGCAATCGTTGTCCTCCTCCTGCTCTGGTGGGGACCGACGGAAGGCTTCCGTCGACCGCTGCCGCTGCTTGTCCTGCTCGCCCTCTTCGTCGCCGGGATCGAGGCGCTCCGCCGACGAACCCTGCGCGAGTACCCGCGGGAGACCTGGGACACCATGCGCGACCGCTGGGCCGCGCGCTTTTCCCGGCACCCATCTGCCGCCACGGCCCCGACCGGCACTGGCGGAACGAGCGCCGAGTCGTCGAATCGCGTCGGCGAGCTCGAGCGACTCGTCGCCCTGCGAGATGCGGGCGCCCTCGACGCCGAGGAGTTCGCCCAGGAGAAGCAGCGCCTGCTTGGCTAGACAACCAACGGCCGCCCCGTTTCCGGGGCTCTAGCCAGAACCGCTTGCAATCGAGACGCCAGGAAGCTCAGCAAAGGCCCTTTGGTCGGAGCTCACGACCTGCCGCTCCTGAGCTCGTGCGGTCGCAGCAATGATGAGATCGTGGGCACCACGAGGCGCACCCGCCTGCCGGGTGTGTGCCAATAGAGCGGCGTGCGCTTGAGCAACGTCGAGGTCGTAGGGCTCAATCGAGACGGCGTCGAGAACCGCTGCTACGAAACGCTCCCGCTTATTCCTCCGGCCCCCTTTCGCCAGCTGAACGCCAACCGTCAGCTCCGCCACGGTGATCGCCGCAACTGCGACATCGTCACCGTCGTCGATCGCATCGACCAGGGAATCCCCCCCGCGCTCGGCATCAACCAAGACCGTCGTATCGAGGATCAGTCGCGCCAGGGGTCCGTCACAGGATCCATGCCCTCGCGAAGTTCCCGCAACTCCCCTGCCCAGGCGTCGTCAGGCCGGTTGGCGCGAAGCACCTCCTTGAGCGCTTTCCCAGTCCCGCCGCTCGTGGGACCGATGGTCGCGACGGCGCGACCATGGCGAACCACCACATAGGACTCCCCACCCCGCTCCACATCGTCCAGAACCTCCGAGAACCGGCGGGATGCATCAGTCGCACTTAGCTGTTTCATGAAATCAGATTATCAGATTTTAAGCCGGCAGAGTGCGAGCGACTCGCGCTCGTCATCTCGACCCCCCAAGCTCATGTTGGCCCAACCGTGTCCGCGGGCCATTTGGACCTTCTTGTCTGGCTCCGGAAGCGACAAACCGCAAATGCGGGACTGTCGTCCTATAGCGGGGGCGGGGCTTGAGGCCTCGACCTTCGGGTTATGAGGCCCACCAAGCACGGTCCGCTCAGTTCTATTCGGCTCTACAGAGCCAAGTAGGTCCGCTCAGTTCGCTCGTCTTCGCTCAGAATGGCCCCAGATTGGAACCACGAACACGATCACGCCCTTCGACGACCCTCAGGTCGTGTGACAGTCGTTAGCGCAGTAGTAGCACCCGTTCGAATCGCTGTAGTGCTGCTTGGCCGCCGCGACCGCCTCCTGGCAGGACGAATGCCAGCCAAGGTTCAAGCGATTCGCGGGATCAGGCAGGCAGTCCTTCTGTGACGCCAAGTCATGGACCTCATGATCGCCCGTGTTCGGCTGAGCATTTTCGTTCACGCAATAGTCCGGCATGCGGCACCTCCGTAAACTCGACAATTTACTGATCGGTATCGCATCGTATCCGAAGTCGGCCTCCGCTCAGCTCGCCTCTTTCCGCTCAGAACGGGATCACCGTGGACCACGGAGGATTCGGGGGCTACCGGTTGAAGCGACGGTGGGCGGTCTCGTAGACGGTCCGCTTCCAGGCCCGGTCTGGATGGCGCTCACCGACGGCAAGTAGGACAAGTGCTGGCTTCGACGCCTCGCTGTCGATGCTGAAAACCGCGCCCCAGCGGCCGTCGGGCTGCGGGAGGTAGCGCTTAACGCAGCCGGGGAGCTGGGTCCCGTCCTGCGCTTCAGCCTCGCATGGGCGCAATGACGCCACGGGCACGCCCTCGGCCTCCAGGCTCCGAATCTCCGGCTCGATAGCTGCCTTCGCAGCCTCGCTGGCGTTTCGCCAAATCCTCGGCAAACGCCTCCTCGTCCACCCGCAGCCCAAAGCGGAGCTCCCCCGCGGCTCCGGCGATGGCTACCCCTCGCCGTCAGCAGGCTGCATCATCGACCCGTACTTGCGCCAGAACTCGTCCGACTCGTCCGGCGTCATGGCTCTCGTTCCGGTGCGCTTGCGGATCTCCTCGATGGAGGTCGCCTTGGAGGGCCACTCGGGCGCGAAGATCAGCTTTACCTGCGCCGCCTCGGCGTCGGTCATCTGATCGATCTGCGCGTACAACTCAGCCTTGCTCATGGACTGATCGTAGCGTCCGTCACGGCAGCACTTCCGGAGCGACAGGCTGTTGGTCCGGCAGACGAAACGCCTGCTCGACCAGCTCGGCCTCGTGCGGATTCGGGGCGTAATCGGCGTAGATCAGCGTCGTCGTGAAATCGCGATGTCCCAGCCACTCCTGAAGCGTCCGCAGCGGCACGCCGGCCGAGGCGCAGTGGGTGCCGAAGGTGTGGCGCAAGTCGTGGAAGCGGATGCTGCGCAGGCCGGCTCGCGCCAGCGCCTCTTTGAAGCGCTTACGCAGCTTCGAATCATCGAGCGGGTGCCCGGTATAAGGGTGGGCGAATACGAGGTCGTGATCGGCCTGAGCCAGGCCGGGTTTGACGGAGACCTTGATCTACCCCTGATCTGATGGAGTTCGGTTTCTAGAGTCCTTCGGCTGTAAGGAGGATTCAGATGCCCCGCAGGTACCCCGCAGAGGTTCGCCGTCAGGTGATCGAGCTAGCTCGATCAGGCACGAAAGTCGCCCAGCTCGCCGAAACCTTCGGCATGAGCGATGCCACGATCTATAGCTGGCTGAAACAGGACAAGATCGACCGCGGCGAGATCGAGGGCACGAGCACCGATCAGGCGCTCGAGCTCGCCGCCGCCAAGCGCAAGATCAAGCAGCTGGAGACCGAGCTGGCGGTCTCGCGCAAGGTCAACGAGGTCTTCCTCGAAGGCGATCTCCCCCCGAAAGGCTCTTCCCGGTGATCGAGTCCCTGACCGGGCAGGGGATCGACGTTCGCCATGCCTGCCGCGTGCTCGGCGTCTCGGAGTCCGGCTACTACGCCTGGAAGGGTCGACCCGATCCGCCGCGTACGCTGCGCCGGATCTGGCTGGCCGGCGAGATCGCCGACGTCCACAAGGCCTCTGGCGGCACCTACGGCGAGATGCGCGTGACGGCGGAGCTGCGCTACGGGCGAGACATCGTCGTCGGCCACAACGCGGTCGGCTCGATCATGCGCGAGTTGGGGCTGAAAGGGCTGCCGACGCGAAGGCTCCCAAAGGGAGCGCGAGTAGCGCAGGTCACCCACCTGGACCTCGTCCGCCGCTCCTTTCGCCGTGACGGGCCCAACCAGTTGTGGATGACCGATATCACCGAGCACCCGACAAGGGAGGGCAAGGTCTACTGCTGTGTCGTCCTCGACGCCTTCTCACGACTCGTCGTCGGCTGGTCGGTCGAAAGCACGCAGACCACCGTCCTGGTTACCAACGCGCTCGGCATGGCCACCGCCCGCCGCGATCGCGCGGACGGGCTCGTCATACATTCCGACCGCGGCGTGCAATTTACGTCTTGGGCCTTCAGCCGCAAGGTCAAAGACGCCGGCCTCGCTCCCTCGATGGGCGCCGTCGGCAGCGCATACGACAATGCGATGGTCGAGTCGTTCTGGGGGCGGATGCAGGTCGAGCTCTTCAACCGCAAACGCTGGAAGACCCGGGTCGAGCTCGCTACTGCAATCCACGATTACATCGAGCTCTTCCACAACACCCGGCGCCGTCACTCGGCGCTCGGGATGCTCACCCCGACCGAATATGAGGATCTACACAACGCAACCCTGGCCGCCTGATTCCAGAATCCCGACTCCAGTTTTTCAGGGGTAGATCACGGTCTCCGTCAAACCCGGTCCGGCTCATTTGTTGAGGTCAGGCTGTCGCCCGAGAGGTTATAGCGGGGGCGGGATTCGAACCCGCGACCTTCGGGTTATGAGCCTTGGCTTGGGAATCGGCTGGGCTAGGCAGAGCGCTTTCTAGAGCGGTTTTCGCCAGATTGAGCTACGTGGAGATCGGCTGGGATCTGTGGGGCATGTTGCCCCATTTGTTGCCCCAGCAAGCACGACTCGCTTCGAAGCCTGAGCGCACCGTTCAGAGTCTCGGCCATGCGGTGGTAGCCGAAGGCCACCTGCGGATCGACTCGACTCATAGCCTCTGGCTAGTTTTACGGGAATGTGGGCGGCAACCGCTTGGGACGACAACGACTGGGAAGGCCACAAAGCGCGCGGCTGGACGGTGATGGGGCGGCTCCGAGAGCGCCGCGATCGGCGGCTCGCAGAAGCGCGCGCCGCGCAACGCCGCTTGGACGAGCGGCTGGCCAGCGTGCAGATGATGTCGGCCGCGTCGAGCTTGAGCAGGGTGGCCGACGAAGCAGCCGCGAAGTGGACCGGTGGCCCGACCGTCCTGGCGCTCCTGTTCGCGCACCCGGACGCGAACGCCATCGCCGCCCTGGATGCGCGGGGTGAGTACTTTGACCACCGAACTGGCGAGAGATGGGACCTCTTCTTCCCGGGCTATTACCGCGCCTCCGACGGGGACGCTGAGCGGGATTTCGGCGCTCAGCCCGTAGGCGGCAAGTTCCTGGCCGACTGGTTCTTCCATCCCCAGGACTTCGACCTTTTCCGGGATGACGTAGAGCGCCTGTCGGAAGGCCGCTGGCAGTATTCGGGAACGACCGACTTGGTGCTCGCCTCCGCGTGGCTGGGGTCTGACGCCGAGCCAGCGGTGGACTGGGCGACGACGGTCAGCGGCAGCCTGACCGACGTCCTCACCGGCACGGTGTCCGTCTCGCTGCCCGAGGTGGTGGAGCGGCTCAGCAGGGAGATCGACCAAGCGCTGCTGTCGCCAGCCTACGGTGTCCCCGAGCTGACTCGGCTAGGCGGGGGATCAGCTCCCCCTGCCGCTCGCGAAGTCATGACCAACGCTCTCGGGGGAATTCTCGCCGCCCTCGGGATGAAGGCGCTCGGCGGCTGATCCCGGCGAACGACGGCGGACCTACGACATGACTACGGCCGAGCCAACGTTCAAGCCACCCACCAAGGAGTTCTTGGACTCGATCTTCGAGCGATTCAGCTCGGAGCGATTCAAGAGAAATCACGAGCTGACCGCCCGGTCGTATGACTTCGAGAGGGCGCTCCAAGCGCTGCGTTCGGAGAGTCAACCTCGCGTCGATCGGGAGGCGGCCCAGGCGATGGCCGCGGAGATAGGCTCCACGCGAGCGCTCTTCGACGGACTGTTCATCCAGGAGCTCCGCCAGTTGGCGCTTTCGCAGACGGGAGAAGACAGAGATCTACTGGAGCCGGTCGCGGTGGTTGCCTGCCCCACCCATAGCCTCAATGCGATTGCCCTCCTGTCGCCAAGAGGCGAAGCGGCGATCGTGCTCGACCTCGGTGTTCTGGGCGTCCTGCAACTGGTCATCAAGGCGTCCCTCGCCCATATGACCTGGCACGACAGCAACCCCTACTGTCGAGACTCCCCGCAAGAGTCCTACGGCGCTGCCCTTGTCAGCCTTACCGAGTTCGTATTTACCGGGGACTTCGAGTGCCTGGCTCCCCATCGGAAAACGCTCAGCATCGTCGACCCTCAGCACATGGCGACCCAGTTCACCCGGATCGGGGAGATCTTCATCGTCCTGCATGAGTACGGGCACCTTCGCGAGGGCCACCTGCAGCGGCAGGGACGTTCAATGGCGCCAGGAGTGCAAGCCACCATCGAATACACCCGCCAACAGCACCTCGAGCTCGAAGCCGATGCCTATGCCATCAAGCGGCTTATCACGGGGCCCAACCCACTGGCGCCCAGCATGGCGTGCTTGATGGTCGGATTTCTCTTCAGGTTCTTTGCCCTCTGCGAAGCCGCCAAGGGTCAGAAGTCCGGAAGCGGGACCCACCCTCCGGCGCTGGCCAGGTGGGAGCTGATCAAGGGCCGGAGCGCCGTCCTCCGGCCGACCGAGGAGGATGGCGATGCTAATCGTGCCGCCGCGCGCATGGTGCGCGCGCTGGACCTCTCCTTCGACAAGATCGAAGCGGGGCTGGCTCAGTAGGGCGCAAGCTGCAGGATGGCGACCGCCGCGAGGGCCGAAAGAACCCGCGACCGCAGCGCCCCAGCCTTTCCGCAAAGGCACCGGTTTCGAGCGCCTTGGCCAGCTCGCTGGTCGCAAATCTCTTCTCGGCCGCTGCATAGTTACCGCGCTTGAGTGCGAAGGTAGAATCGCCCCCCCAGCGATGAACTCTCGGCAGGCCCTAAAGCAGTTTGAGCGCCTGCTGGCGAACAGCTCTCGCGAGGCTGAGTTCCAAAGGCTCTTCAGCGAGTGCCCGGAGATCCTTTCCCTCACCCTGCCCCTGCGACTCGAGCCGAGCGATATTCGTCCACTAGATGAGTAGTTCCACGGCGTGCCCTGGTCGAACCGCGCCGAAGGGGAGATAGGCAGCGGGGTCGAAGTCGGCGGTGCTCAGTCCTCACCGCCGACCCGAAGGGGGCCACGATGCTCGCCGACCTCGACCTGCTGCTC
>DASUOH010000026.1:0-26898 GCA_036276735.1 Solirubrobacterales bacterium
TTCCGCGCCGCGCCATGAAGATCGGAGTGCCGAAAGAGACTGCTGAGGGCGAGCGCCGCGTCGCGCTGATCCCTGACGTCGTCAAATCGTTGAAGAAGAACGAGAAGGTCGACGTCGTCGTCGAGTCCGGGGCCGGCGAGGCCGCCGGTCATACCGACGCCGCCTACCAGGAGGCCGGGGCCACGGTAGGTGCCGCCGATGCCGCCTGGGGAGCCGACATCGTCCTCCACGTCGCGGTGCCGAGCGCCGAGGAGATCGGCCGCCTGCGCTCGGGCCAGGTCTTCATCAGCCACCTCAACCCCTGGCTCGCGGCGGAGACCAACAGGGCCCTGGCCGCCGCCGGGGTGACCGCCTTCGCGATGGAGGCGATCCCGCGGACCACCCGCGCCCAGGCGATGGACGCGCTCTCCTCGCAGGCCGCCGCCGCCGGCTACGCGGCGACCCTGATCGGCGCCCGCGAGTCGGGCCGCTTCTTCGGGATGATGACCACCGCCGCCGGCACTGTCCCGCCGGCCAAAGTGCTCGTCTTGGGGGCTGGCGTCGCCGGCCTGCAGGCGGTGGCGACGGCGAAGCGACTCGGCGCGATCGTCACCGGCTTCGACATCCGCCGCGCCGCCTGGGAGCAGATCGCCTCGCTCGGCGGCCGCCCGCTGGAACTGGACTTCATCCCCGACGCCGAAGGCGAGGGCGGCTACGCGCGCCCCCTCACCGACGAGGAGAACGCCAAGGTCGTCGAGGCGATCGGCGAGAACGTCGCCAGGCAGGACGTCGTCATCACCACCGCCGCGATCCCCGGCCGGCCGGCGCCGCGCCTGATCACCGCCGACGCGGTGCGCACCATGCAGCCCGGCTCGGTGATCGTCGACCTCGCCGCCGAGAGCGGCGGCAACTGCGAGCTGACCACGGCGGGGGAGACGATCGTCGACGGCGGCGTCAAGATCGTCGGCGCCCGCAACCTCCCCGCGGAGATGCCGGTCCCGGCCTCGCAGCTCTACGCCAAGAACCTCGAGAACCTGCTGGGGCTGCTGGTCGGCGAGAACGGCGCCCTGAGCGTCGACTTCGAGGACGACATCGTCGCCGCCGCCTGCATCACGCACGGCGGCGAGATCCGCAACGAGAGGGCCGCGAAATGACGCTGCGCTGTTCCCTTCCCCCAATAGTTCCCGCGAAGGAACAACGGAAGGGGTCGGCATGGACCTGATCACCGAGATCACCATCTTCGTCCTTGCCGCATTCGTCGGCTTCGAGGTGATCTCGAAGGTGCCGACGACCCTGCATACGCCGCTGATGTCGCAGACCAATGCGATCCACGGCATCGTCATGCTCGGCGGCCTGATCGTCGTCGGCTTCGCCGACGACGGCCTCGAGTATGTGATCGGCACGATTGCGATCGCCTTCGGCGCGATCAACATCGTCGGCGGCTTCATGGTCACCGACCGGATGCTCGGCATGTTCAGCCGCAAGCCGAAGCCGAAGGCCGAGGCCAGCGCCGACGGGGCGGGCCGCTCTGACGGAGGCGGCGCATGACTCCGCTCGCTGTGCTCGACCCCGGCGGCGACGCCGCCACGGCGCTCTACATAGTCGCCTTCTCGCTGTTCATCCTCGGCGTCCGCCGCGGCACCCACCCCAGGACGGCGAAACAGGGCAACCTGATCGCCGCCGTCGGCATGGCGATCGCCGTCGTCACCACCCTGCTGCTCGACGGGATGGGCAACTGGGGCATCCTCTTCGGCGCCCTGGCGATCGGCACGGCGATCGGCGTCGTCGCCTCGCTGCGGGTGCAGATGACCGAGATGCCGCAGATGGTCGCCCTCTACAACGGCGTCGGCGGCGGCGCCGTCGCGCTGATCGCATGGTCTGAGATCCGCCACGGCATCTCGCTCGGCCACGAGATCCCGCTCGACGCCCTGATTCCCATCCTCTTCTCCGCGGTGGTCGGCTCGGTCTCCTTCTGGGGCTCGAACGTCGCCTTCGCCAAGCTCCAAGACCTGATCCCGACGCGCCCGATCGCCGCTCCCGGGCAGCAGGTGATCAACGCGCTGCTCGTGATCGGGATCGTCGCCGCCTGCGTCGTGCTCGCGGTTGACAACGACAGCCCGTCGGAGGCCCTGTTCATCGGCGTCCTGCTGGCCGCGGCGCTGCTTGGGAACCTCGTCGTGCTGCCGATCGGCGGCGCCGACATGCCGGTCGTCATCTCGCTCCTCAACGCCTTCACCGGTCTCGCCGCGGCGGCCGCCGGCTTCGCGCTCGACAACGTCGCGCTGATCGTCGCCGGCACCCTGGTCGGCTCCTCGGGAACGATCCTGACGATGGAGATGGCGACCGCGATGAACCGCTCGGTCGGCAACATTCTCTTCTCCGGCTTCGGCGGCGCCCCGTCGGGCGGGGGCGGCACGGGCGAGGAACGCCCCCACACCTCGATCGGCGCCCAGGACGCGGCGATCAAGCTCGCCTACGCCGACTCCGTGGTGATCGTCCCCGGCTACGGCCTCGCCGTCGCCCAGGCCCAGCACGCGATCAAGGAGGTCGCCGACGAGCTCGAGAAGCGCGGTGTCACCGTCAACTACGCGATCCACCCCGTCGCGGGGCGCATGCCCGGCCACATGAACGTCCTGCTCGCTGAGGCCGACGTGCCCTACGAGCAGCTGCGCGAGATGGAGGAGATCAACCCGGAGATGCCCCGCACCGGCGTCGCCGTCGTCGTCGGCGCCAACGACGTCACCAACCCGGCGGCGAAAAACGACCCGGACAGCCCGATTGCCGGCATGCCGATCATCGAAGTCGACCAGGCCCAGCAGGTGATCGTCATCAAGCGCTCGCTCAGCCCCGGCTTCGCCGGCATCGACAACGATCTCTTCTACGAGCCGAACACGTCGATGCTCTTCGCCGACGCCAAACAGGCTGCGGCCGACATCGCCGCCGAGATCAACAACCTTTAGGCGCAAACTCGGCGAGTTCCACCCCGCATGGGGGCGAATCGAGACGTTGACGCGCTTGACCACCCACTGTGGGTGGTCAACGTGAATCACGTCTGAGGGAGGAGCGGCGGAAGCGCCTCGCCGAGCGCGAAAAAGCCCTTTCGGAGCTGGCAACCCGGCAACACGGGGTCGTCTCCCGCGACCAGCTCCTCGACGCCGGCCTCACCGGCCGCATCATCGAGCGGCGCCTGCGGTCCGGGCACCTCCATCTGCTTCATCGAAACGTCTACGCGGCCGGCCATCGACGCCTCACCATCCGATCGCACTGGATCGCGGCCGTGCGCGCCTGTGGCAGCGGCGCCGTGCTGAGCCATCGAAGCGCCGCCGCGCTGTGGGGCTTGATGCGCCCCCGCCGCGGTCCGATCGATGTCTGCGCCGGAGGGTCTCGCACCAAGCGAGTAGGGCGGATTGGCGGCATCTGGGTGCACCGGGGCCGGCTTCTGCCGGAGGATCGCCGGGAAGTCGCCCACATCCCCGTCACGTCCGTCGCTCGCACCCTGCTCGATCTCGCCGACGTGCTCGACGAGCGCGGGGTCGAAAAGGCCTGGGAGGAGGCCGACCGGCTCGGCCTGTTGGAGCTGCGGGTCGTGGAGGCGGTATGCGCACGCAGTCCGGGACGACGAGGGCTGAAGCCGCTTCGTCGCCTGATCGAGGAGGCCCGCGTGCCCGAAGCGGGTCGCTCACCCCTTGAGGACCGCCTCCTCGCCTTCTACCGAGAGCGGGGCTTTCCCACCCCTCAGACCAACGTCGAGGTGCTGGGGCACGAGGTCGATGCTCTGTGGCCTCGCCAGAAGGTGATCGCCGACGCTGACGGATGGTCGTTTCACCGTCATCGCGCGGCATTCGAGCGCGACCGCGCCCGTGACGCGCGCCTGCAGGCCGCCGGGTATCACGTCGTCCGGCCCACCTACCGACGGCTCCAGCTCGAACCCGACGAGTTCGCCGCCGAGCTCCGCCGCCTCCTCTCTCCGGAGGCGGCCGGGGAGGGAGGCCAGGGGACGGTCGAGTGGGTGGCGCTGCTCGCGGTCATCTCCCTGCTTCTCCTGGCTCTCGTAGCCGTGGGCGTGCGGGTGCCGGGAGCGAGTCTGGCGAGTGCCGTCGGCTCCAAGCTCCTCTGTGCCGCCGCGCTCGCCGAGCGCTGCGGGGACGAACCGGCGCTGATCGCGACCTACGGCGAGGAGGTCGGGCGCCTCGTCCGCGACCACATGCCGGCGATCGCCTTCGAGCGCGGCTCCCGCGCCCTGCCCGTCGACTTCCGCCGCTGCCGTCGCCCCGGCTGCGCCGACGGCTCGGCACGCGGCCTGGTCCAGCGCAGCGACCGCGGTCTTCCGATCACCGCCTTCGTGCACGTGATCGACTGCCGTGAAGACGCACCGCGGCCGATCGGCCCGGCTCCGAATTGCTCCGGCGAGCGCGCCGGCAACCTCTACCTGCAGTACTGGCTGTACTACGCGGACTCGGCGACGATGCGCGGCGTTCCGGTCGCCGGCCCGCGCGGCTACCACCGCGACGACTGGGAGTCGGTGCAGGTGCGGATCGGCCCTGACGGCCGCGTCGACGAACGCGCCTCCTCGCACCACGGCTACAACCACGCCGCGAGCCTCGCCAACGCCGGCTCCGACGCGGGCGTCGACGCGGCCCGGGGCCTTGCCGAGGCGCTCGGCGCTCGACCGCGCAACGGGTGGGGCCCCTCTACGCGCCTGCTCCGCGTCTCCGGCGGCAGCCACGCCGGCAACGCCGAGGGCTACCTCGACTTCGACCGGATCGCCGCGGCGCCGTCGATCCGCCTGGTGCCGCTCGAGCCGATCGCGGCCACCGGCCACCGCCACCGCTTCGCCGTTAGCCCACCGTGGGACAAGCGCGCCTGGAGCGATCCGGAGGCTAGCGGGACAGACTGACTTACCTGCCGATCGCCGAGCGCTAGGGTTTGTCCCATCGCCATGGAGGTGACGGCCAGCCCCGGCTCAAAGGGCGCGATCGCGGACCGGCTCGCCGAGACGCGCCAGCGCACGCTCGAGCTGATCGAGCCGCTTGACGACGAGCAGCTCAATCGCATCTACTCGCCGATCCTCAGCCCACTCGCCTGGGACCTCGGCCATATCGCCAACTTCGAGGAGCTCTGGCTGGTTCAGACGATCGGCGGCCGTGAGGCGCTGCACGGCGACCTCGGCCGCTTCTACGACGCGATTGAGAACCCGCGCGACATCCGCGGCGAGCTGCCGATTCTGCGCGGCGAGGAGCTGCGCCGCTACCTCGCCGAGGTCCGAGTGCGCACGCTGGAGGTGCTCGACGAGGTCGAGCTCGCCGAAGGCGCCGCTGCCGATCCGCTGCTTCGCGAAGGGTTCGTCTACGAGATGCTGATCGCCCACGAGCAGCAGCACAACGAGACGATGCTGCAGCTGCTGATGATGATCGACGGGTACGAGCTGCCGGCGGCCTGCGGTCCTGGCGGGGGCGCGGGGCATCTCCCGCCCGGACAAGCGCCGGGCCAGTTGGCCCGACGCTTTGAGTATCCGCCCGTTCGCGAGATGCCCCGCACCCCCGACGCGATCCGTGTGGCAGGCGGCCGTGACGAGATCGGCGCGCCGCCCACCGGCTTCGCATATGACAACGAGCGGCCGCGGCACACGGTCGAGCTCGCCGCCTTCGAGATCGACCCGATCCCTGTCACCAACGGTGAGTACGCGGATTTCGTCGGCGAGACCGGCGCCGAGCCGCCTCTCTACTGGGAGCGCGATAGCGCGGGCGGATGGCTGCACACCGCGATGGGACGCCGCGATCCGCTCGACCCGGGGGTACCCGTCGTCCACGTCTCCTGGCACGAGGCGGATGCCTTCGCCCGCTGGGCCGGCAAGCGACTGCCGACCGAGCAGGAGTGGGAGGCGGCCCGTCCCGAGCTGCTGGCGGTCGGTCAGGTCTGGGAGTGGACCGCCTCGGACTTCGTCGCCTATCCGGGCTTCGAGCCGTTCCCCTACCGCGAGTACTCCGAGCCCTTCTTCGGCGACGGGTACAAGGTCCTGCGCGGTGGCTCGTGGGCGACCTCTCCCAACGTGATGCGCCCCAGCTTCCGCAACTGGGACCTGCCGCAGCGCCGCCAGATCTTCGCCGGGCTGCGCTGCGCGAGGGACGCATCGTGAGCGCCGAGGCCGCGCCCGAGCAGATCGAGATCGAGGTCCACCTCGACGGCGACGGACGCGCCCGCATGGAGCGCGATGTCCGCGCCGGGCTCACCGCGCAGCCGAAGGAGCTGCCCCCCAAGTACTTCTACGACGAGCGCGGCTCGCTGCTCTTCGAGCAGATCACCGAGCTGCCCGAGTACTACCCGACGCGCGCCGAGCGGCAGATCCTCGCGGAGCGCTCCACGGAGATCGTCGCAGCGGCCGGCCACCCCAGCACGCTGGTCGAGCTCGGGTCCGGCTCGGCCGCGAAGACCCGCCACCTGCTGAGCGCGATGCGAAGCTGCGGCTGCCTCGCCACCTACGTCCCGCTCGACATCTCCACCGAGATCACCGAGTCGACCGCGGAGGCGCTGCTCGCCGAGTACCCCGAGCTTGCGATCCACGGCCTCGTCTGCGACTTCGAGCACGACCTGGACCGCATTCCCGACGGCGAGGGCGGGCGGCTCGTCGCCTTCCTCGGCGGCACGATCGGCAACCTCTACCCAGTCGCCCGCTCGGGGTTCCTCGATCGCGTCGGGGCACTGCTGAAGCCCGGCGACCACCTGCTGCTCGGCACCGACCTGGTCAAGGAGACCCCCCGCCTCGAGGCGGCCTACGACGACGCGGCCGGCGTTACGGCGGAGTTCAACAAGAACGTCCTCGCGGTCCTCAATCGCGAGCTCGGCGCCGACTTCGATCTCGAGCGCTTCGAGCACGTCGCCCGCTACGACGCGGCGGCGGCGCGCATGGACATCGGGCTGCGCTCACTCGCCGAGCAGACGGTCCGGCTGCCGGCGCTCGATATGGCGGTGCGCTTCGCCGCCGGCGAGACGATGCGGACCGAGATCTCGGCCAAGTTCACGCGTCCCAAGCTCGAGCAGATCTACGACGAAGCCGGCCTGACGATGGTCGGCTGGTTCACCGATCCGGCGGAGGATTATGCACTGAGCCTCGCGGCGGGTTAGAGTCGTCCATACAAGGGGAGACAGGGAAAAGACCTGAGGAGGACCCAATGACCCTTGACGTCCACCTGTACGGCGACCGGATCGGCACCCTGTTTCCGGCTGGCGATAACGACTATCGCTTCGCCTACGCCCCCGAGCTGGTCGAGAGGGTCGGGCCCGGCATCTCGGTGCTCAGCAACGCGCTGCCGACCCGGGTCGAGCCCTACAGCTCGGCCACGACGCAGGCCTATGTCGAGGGCCTACTGCCGACCGGCATGCGCCGGCACCGCCTTGCTCGCGAGCTCCAGATCGACGCGGCTGACGGCTACGCGCTGATTGCCGCGACGGGTCGCGATTGCCCCGGCGCCGTCGCTTTCCTGCCGCAGGGGACGCCGGTCCACACGCCGCCGGCCGAGGACGTCGCCTGGTTTGAGAGCGACGAGCTCGAGGACGTCATGGCGCCGTCGTGCCGGCACTTCGACCCCGAGCGCGGCAGCCGCATGCGGTTCGCGCTCGGCGGCGTCCGTCACAAGCTGAGCCTTGTCCGCGACGAGGGGAGGGACCGCTGGGCGTGGCCGGACGCCGGCCTGCCGAGCACCCACATCGTCAAACCCGAGACCGGCGAATACCCCGAATTCGTCGCCAACGAGATGTTCTGCACCAGCGTCGTCCGGGAGGTCGGCTTGCCGGTCGTCTCGACGTCGGTCGAGCGCCTCGCCGGCCGCACCTGCCTCGTCTGCCCGCGCTTCGACCGCGAAACCGACGACGCCGCTGTAAAGCGCGTCCACCAGGAGACCTTCTGCCAGGCCCTCGGCTATCCCGAGACGGGCGAGGAGGGCAGCGGCTGCGCCGGGCCCGCTTTTGCCGAGGCCTGCGGCCTGCTGCGCGCGGTTGCCCGGGACGACGATCCCTCGGCCCTCTTCGGGATGGCCTTCTGCAACTACATGCTCGGCAACGGCGACGCGCACGGCGAAAACTTCGCCGTCCTCTTCCACGGCGACGGCTTGTCGTTGGCCCCCTTCTACGACATCGCCTCGACCGCGGTCTACGACGAGCCGCTCCACACCGGCATGGTGATCTCCGATGACTACACCGAGACCGCCTACCTGCTCGAACTCGCGCAGATCGCCGAAGACTGCTCCTACAACTTCGATGCCCTGCGCGAGCTTGCGGCGGGCACCGCGGCGAAGCTGGGCGAGGCGCTCGACGTGGTCTGCGCCCGGGCCCAGGGCGAGGGGTGGTACGCGCCGGTGATCGACCGGATCGCCGAACTGGCCGGCGAGCGCGCCTTCGGGCTCGGGGTGGAGGTCGAGTACTGAGGGCCTACGGGGCGAGAGCTTGAATCGTCTCGCCGAGCTTGTCGGGCGTGACGATCGGGGTCAGGACCGGCAGCGTGATGCCGCCGGCGACGAAGGCGTCGAGCCGCGCGCGCATCCGCTCCGGCGTCCCGAAGATGAACATGTCCTCGATCAGCTCCCAGGGGGCGGCCGCGGCAGCGGCCTGGCGGTCGCCCGCCTCCCAGGCGGCGACCATCGGCTCGATCTGCTCGCCGTAGCCGAGCCAACGGTAGAAGGACGCGTAAACCGGCACGGTGATGTAGGAGGAGAACATGAAGCGGGCCAACGGCTCGACCGCCTCGCGCTCGCCCGGGATGCAGAAGAAGCGGCAGAGCAGCTCGAAGCCCTCGGGCGCGCCGTCGAGTTGCGCCGTCACCCGTGGCAGGCCGGCGAGCGGCAGGAAGTTGGTGAAGGCGCCGTCGGCACGCTCGACCGCCAGCTCGAGCATCTTGCCGCGCAGGGCGGCGAGCACGATCGGCACCTCGTGGGCCGGGGCGACCTCCAGCTTGAAGCCGCTCTCGGTGCGCTCGCCGGCAAGCGCCGTGCGCAGGAACTCGACCGTGTCGCGCACGCGGCTCAGCGGCCGCTCGAAGGGGATGCCGTTCCAGCCTTCGACGATGCGGTCCGAGGAGGAGCCGATGCCCAGCGCGAAGCGCCCGCCGGAGGCGTCCGCCAGCGCCGCCGCCTCCTGGGCGAGCAACGCCGGCCCGCGCTGAAAGACGCCGACGACGCCGGTCCCGAGGCGCATCCGCTCGCTCCAGGCCGAGGCCAGCGCCAGCGGCGTGAAACCGTCGGGCCCGTTCGTCTCGCCGCTCCACAGGTCGGTGTAGCCGGCCGCCTCGGCGCGCTGGACCAGCTCGCGGTGCTCGGCGAGCGGCACGCCCGGCAGCGGCAGCGTCAGTCCCCAGCTTGAAGCCACCCCGCGACCCTATAGTCTGCGCCGCCGAATGGGCGAGACCGCTCCAGACCTGGCTTCGGGCCCGACCAAGCCCGATCGCAACCTCGCCCTCGAGCTGGTGCGGGTCACCGAGGCCGCGGCGCTAGCCGCGGCGCGCTGGGTCGGGCGCGGCGACAAGATCGCCGCCGACCAGGCAGCGGTCGACGCGATGCGCCACGTGCTCGGCTCCGTCTCGATGGACGGCGTCGTCGTGATCGGCGAGGGCGAGAAGGACGAGGCGCCGATGCTCTACAACGGCGAGCAGATCGGCGACGGCAGCCCGCCGGTCGTCGACATCGCCGTCGACCCGCTCGAGGGGACCCGCCTTTGTGCGCTCGGCATGCCGAGCGCCCTTGCGGTGATCGCCCTCGCCGAGCGCGGCTCGATGTTCGACCCCGGTCCCTGCGTCTACATGGAAAAGCTGGCGGGCGGCGAAGAGATCGCCGACCTGCTCGACCTCGATCGGCCGCTGCCGGAGACGCTGAAGCTGGTCGCCGAGCGCAAGGGGGGGACTGTCGGCGACGTCACCGTCGTCATGCTCGACCGGCCCCGGCACGAGGAGGCGATGCGCGAGGTGCGCGAGGCCGGCGCCCGCATCCGCCTCATCACCGACGGCGACGTCTCCGCCGCCCTGCTCGCGGTCAGCGAGCGCTCCCCGGTCGACCTGCTCTGGGGGATCGGCGGCACCCCGGAGGGCGTGCTCTCCGCGGCGGCGCTCAAGTCGATGGGCGGCCAGCTGCTCGGCCGCCTCTGGCCGCGCAACGACGAGGAGCGCAGCGCGGCGCTCGACGCCGGCTACGACCTCGACCGCGTCCTCACCTGTCACGACCTCTGCTCCGGCGAAGACGTCTTCTTCTCGGCCACCGGCGTCACCGACGGCGACGTCCTGCAGGGCGTCCGCTACCGCGGTGCCGGCACCACCACCGAATCGCTCGTGATGCGCTCGCGCTCGGGGACGGTGCGCCGGGTGCAGGCCCGCCATGATCGCGCCAAGCTGCGCGCGCTCATCGGCGAGCGCTACGGCTGAGCCGCCTCCCGCGGCACCATCTGGGCGCCTGTCGGACCCGCTGATCTGCCTGTCCCACGCCTGAGGACCGGGAGACCCCTGTACAGGAGCCCCTCCGGAGGTTTAGAGTCAGGAACGAGGGAGACCTAAATGTGACTCTGGGAGGACTGAAGTGAGTCTTGACGTCTACCTGCATGGGGAGAGGATCGGCGACTTGACGCCGACGGGCGCCGGCGCCGGTTACGAATTCCGCTACTCGCACAACGCGCTGGAGCGGTACGGAAGAGGGGTGGCGTTGCTGAGCAACTCCTTGCCAACCACCGAGGAGCCGTTCAGTCCCGACGCCAGCCGCGCCTACGTCGAGGGTCTGTTGCCGGAGGGCCCGCGTCGACTCGCGCTGGCGCGCGAGCTGGCGATCGATCCCGACGACGGCTACGCGTTGATCGCGGCGCTGGGGGCCGATTGCGTCGGCGGTGTGTCGTTCCAGCCGCCGATGGCGCCGCCGCCCTGCCCGGCCGGCGCGCGACCCAGCTGGGCCACCGAGGAGGAGCTGGAAGAGCTGGTCGTCGGTCCACCGCGCCGCCTGCTCGATCCGGCTCGTCCGCAGAGGATGCGTGCGGCCTTGCCCGGCGTGCGGCACAAGCTCAGCCTGGCGCGGCTGGCTGGCGCCGAGCGCTGGGCCTGGCCGGACGCCGACCTGCCGAGCACCCACATCGTCAAGCCGGAGAGCGGCGAGCACCCGGAAATGGTCGTCAACGAGATGTTCTGCACCAGCGTCGCGGCGGAGGCCGGCCTGCTGGTCGCGCCGGCCTGGATCGAGGAGATCGCCGGCCGTCCCTGCCTGGTCAGCGAGCGCTTCGACCGGACGACGGCCCGGCCCG
Source organism: Solirubrobacterales bacterium (assembly GCA_036276735.1). GTDB lineage: Bacteria > Actinomycetota > Thermoleophilia > Solirubrobacterales > 70-9 > VRUE01. The sequence goes on from DASUOH010000026.1 coordinate 11,242, forward strand.
AGCTGCGCCGGCTCCACCAGGAGAGCCTCTGTCAGGCACTCAGCTTCGCGCCCGGCAGCGACGAGACGAACGAGGATGCCGAGGGGCCGGAGTTTGCGGAAGCGGCCGGACTGCTGCGCGCGGTCGGCACGGAGGAGCGGGTCCTCGACCTGGTCGCCCTGGCGCTCTGCAACTACATCCTCGGCAACGGCGACTGCCATGGCGAGAACGTGGCCTTGATCTCCACGCCGACCAGTTCGACGCTCGCGCCCTTCTACGACCTCGTCTCGACCGCGGTCTACGACGACCTGACGCACATCGGGCTGGTCGTCGCCGACGACTACGACGAGACCGCCTACTTGCTGGAACTGGCGATGATCTGCGAAGAAGCGAAGATCGACTTCGAGCGCTGTCGGCAGCTGGCGGCAAGCGTCTCCGAGAAGATGGCCGCCGCGCTGAAGGCGGTCGCCGCCCGGGCGCGGCAAGACGGTTGGCACGCGTCGGTGATTGACGGCATCGTGGAGATCGCCGCCGAACGTGCCGTCAACCTGGGCTACGAGGTTCAGTACTGAGCGATGCAGCCGCTTGACGTCTGCCTGCACGGCGAACGGGTGGCGACGCTCGCAGCGACGGTCGACGGCGGTTACGAGCTGGCCTACGACGCCGAGGTGGTTGCGCGGCGGGAGTCGATACCGGTTCCGCTGAGCCAGTCGATGCCGGTCCGGCCCGAGCCCTACAGCCCCGACACGACGCGAGCCTTCGTCGAGGGGCTGCTGCCGCAGGGGCCGTGGCGAGAAGAGCTTGCCACTCGGCTCGGGCTCGACCCGGCCGACGGTCTGGCGCTGTTGGGAGCGCTCGGTTACGACTGTCCGGGGGCCGTCACCTTTGGCACCGCCGACGAGCAGTCGCGAGACGCCGCCGTCGCCACCTCGCTGGTCGCGCTCGGGGGCGATCGCGAGAAGTACGGCCTGGTGCGGCGCAGCCTCGGCGGGACGTGGGAGAAACCGCGCCCCGGTCTACCGAGCACGCACGTCGTCAAGCCCGAACCGGACGACCTGCCCGAACTCGTCGCCAACGAGATGTTCTGCACGGCGGCCTTCCGGCAGGCCGGGCTGCCAGCCGCCAAGGCGACGATGGAGACGATTGGCGGTCGGCGCTGCCTCGTCTCACAGCGCTTCGACGTTGTCTGGAATGGGGGCGTCCCCGAGCGCCTCCATCAGGAGACGCTTTGCCAGGTGCTCGGGATCGCACCGGACCCGGACCCTGGCGCGGCCGAGGACGACGCGCCGTGCTTTGCCGAAGCGGCCGGGCTGCTGCGGGCACTCGGGCTCGAGCGCGAGGTATCGACCCTCATCCACGCCGCCTTCGGCAACTACGTCCTCGGGAACGGCGACCCGCACGGCCGCAACTTCGCGCTCCTGTTCCGCGGTGGGCGCATCCAGCTGGCGCTCTACGACCTCACCTCGACGCTCGTCTACGGCGATTCGAACGAGGTCGGCATGGTGCTGCCCGACGACCTCGATGTCACAACGTACCTTCTGGGCCTCTGCCGGGTCGCCGAAGAATGCGGGATCGACCCGGACATCTTCCACATCCAGGCCAGCTGCGCGTTGAAGTACGTCTGCGACGCGATCCAAATCGTCGCGGAGCGAGCCGAGGCCCAGGGCTGGCACGAGCCGGTGATCGACCGCATCTTCGAGGTGGCCCAGGACCGAGCCGGCCGCTGTGCCGAACGGCTCTTGCTCTGGGACCATCTGGACATGTAATGGGTACCAGACTAATTCCCAAGTAAAACTGATCTGTGTCATAATGGTGGTGGATGCTCGCAGGGTCTATCGGGCTGGAGGTGGAGGGGCCGGGGGCGCGAACCCTCAGTCTCCTCGCGACGCCGCTGACGGTGGCCGTCCTCGAGGAGCTGGCGCTCGGAGCCCGGCGGCTGGTCGAGTTGCGCCGGGGGATCGGCTCGCCTCCGCAGACGACGCTGCGGGCGCGCGTCAGGGAGCTCAGCGACGTCGGCGCGGTGGCAAAGCGGCGCCTGCACCCCTTCCCGAGCGTGCGCGAGCACGTGCTGACGAACGGGGCGGGGACCGAACTGCGCTTCGTTGCGCACACCCTGGAGAGCTGGCTCAGGGGAGCGCCTGACGGTCCCTTGGAGCTGGGCGGCGAGCGGGCTCATGCCGCCGTCAAGGCGCTCGCCGACGCCTGGTCGGGGGGAATCCTGCGGTTCGTCGCCGAGCGACCGACGACCCTCTCGGAGTTGGACGCGGCGATCGACGGGCTGAGCCGGCAGTCGCTCGAGCGGCGGCTGCTCGCTCTCAGTGAAGCCGGCCTGGTCGAGGTTGCGGGAGGTGAGCGGGAGCCGTCCTATCGCGCCACGGAATGGCTGCGCCGGGCCGCCGCTCCGCTGGTCACCGCGATCCGTTGGGAGCGCAAGCACCAGGAGGCGATCACGCCGCCCGTCGGCGTCGCCGAGGCGGAGACGGGCATGCTGCTGGCGCTACCGTTGCTGCGGCTGCCGGCGGAGGTGTCCGGTCGGTGTCGCCTCGGCGTCGAGATCGAAAGGGGCGGCGAACGGCGCCTCGCCGGCGTCACCGTGCGGGTCGAGGGCGGGGAGGTCGTCTCCTGTCGACCCCGACTGGAGAGGGAGGCCGAGGCGTCGGCGAGCGGGCCGCCGTCGGCGTGGCAGCGGGTGGCGATCGAAGCGAGTCCCGAGCGGCTCGAACTGGGCGGTGAGACGCGGCTCGTGCGGGCGGTGCTGGACGGCCTCAACCGCACCCTTTTTCCTCCTCGATTGATATAAGGTTTCAGAGCGATGGGGAGCGCCGGAGCAGAAGTCGAAGTCCCACCCGACTGGTACCGGTCGGGCTTCCCGGCCGACACGACGGCGCAGATGCCGTGGGCCGATCGCACCACGGCCGAAGTCGACCGCGCCCTGGGGATGCTGCGGCCGCAGGGAGGCGAGCGGATCCTCGACCTCGCCTGCGGAATCGGCCGTCACTCGATCGAGCTGGCCCAGCGCGGCTTCGACGTCGTCGGAATCGATATATCGGAGGAGCTGCTGGAGATCGCTCGACGCGAGGCGGAGGCCCAGTCGCTGGCGGTCGAGTTCAAGGCGGCCGACCTGCGGCAGCTCGACCTGCAGGACGAGTTCGACATCGTCCTCAGCCTCAACGACGGCGCCGTCGGCTACTTCGAGACCGACGAGGAGAACTACCGCACCTTCGAGGTCGTCGCGCAGGCGCTGCGCTCGGGCGGCGGGCACCTGATGCAGCTGCCCAACGTCCTGCACGCCGAAAAGCACCTGCCCCAGCGCAACTGGATCGCCGGCGAGGCCACCCTGGAACTCAGCGACCACCGCTGGAACAAGAAGGAGCGCTACCTCGAAGGCTTCACGGTGCCTATCCCGCTAGGCGAGGTGCTCGAGAAGATCGAGCCGATCCCCTTCCGCCAGCGCCTCTACACGGTCGACGAGCTGAAAGACCTCTACGAGTCGGTCGACATGCGCCTCACCAACGTCTTCCGCGGCACCGGCAAGCCCCGCATGCCGCGCGACAACCAGTTCGAGATCTTCGTCGAGGGCCGGAAGGAGTAAGCGTAGCCTTTCCGCCACGCTGGGCGGCGGCGGAAAAACACTCGGTACTTCGGTGGTCTTGCATTAGGCCGTGCTCCATGTCGAAGCCAACCTGCTGGAGAAGATCTGGCTCTCCAAGGGCGAGGCGATCGACCTGATCGAGCAGCACTGGAACGAGCCGATCCGCCACGTCGACGGCACCCGGATGACGATTCTCTCCTGCGAGTGCCCCGAGGAGTCGGAGGCGGTGCCCTTCCAGCGCCTCCTATAGGGAAGCGGACTGACCGCAACTGCGTAGGCCGCGCTCGACGAGCCAGCGTTAAGACTCTTCGATTAGACTAATTCTTTTCTATTGGAGGAGGAGAGATGCATGTCCGTTTGACGATCGTGTCCGCTGTCATGGTGGCCCTCGCGGTCGCCGTGGCTGGATGCGGCGACGATGACGACGCCAGTGGCGATTCGAGTTCCACCGAGCTGACCACGTCTTCGCTTACCAAAGCGCAGTACCTGAAAAAAGCGAACCAAGCCTGCTTCGACGAGCGCTCTCAGCTGACGAAGAAGATCAAAGCCTACAAAGAGGGGATCGAGCGACCTCAGGAAAAACGACTTTTGGAAACCAAGCAATATCAAGGTTTCGTCGACGACGTGCTGCTTCCGACCTATGAAGCTGAGCTCGCTGCCGTTCGCGCCCTTGGAGCGCCCAGCGGTGAGGAGCGGCGCCTGGAGGCCCTGCTCGCCGCGCAGCAGCAAGGGCTCGACGAGGTGGCGGCGCAGGACGGCATCGAAACCTTCGAACCGATCGAATTCGCCTTCGCGCAAGGGAGCCGGATGGCGTTGGCCTACGGCCTTACCGAATGCGCAGTCAGCCTCCCGCCGGAGCGAAGCGGCGGTTGAGCCACGGTTATGCGCGCCGATCTGTGGGGACGCCGGTCAGCGCACACGGAGCTTCCTCCCACGAAGTTTGCAGGCAAAAGTGAAGATGCAGATCATGGGTCAACCGCAAGAGAGGCCAATGGGCAAGTTTTCCTGGGCTAATCCGGCTGGAGCGGTTATGGATCGGATGTCCCTCAGATGGAGGGGGATGGGAATCCACAGGAAAGGAATAAGGGATGATTCGCAATCTCAAGACGCTCGGCCTCGCCATGGTCGCGGCCCTCGCGCTCAGCGCGGTCGCTGCCTCGACGGCGTCGGCCGAACTCGAAGGCGGGTTCACAGCCGAAAACGGCACCTATCCACTGCATGTGCATGGTGTTGACGGAGAAGGTACCAACGCGCTAACAGCAGGCGGTGCGCCGGTCGAATGTGAAGAAGCGAGCTACACAGGCACCTTGGCAGAACCTTCGCCAACACTGAAGCTCGACCTGTCATTTGAAAACTGTGTCGCCGGCGCATTGACAGCCACAGTCACAGTCAACGGCTGCACATACGATTTCCACGTCGGAACAGGCACAGGCAATGGCGACTGGCATGGCGAAGCCGGATTGACATGTCCGAGCAAACCACTCGAAATTCATTTCTACAATGCAAAGCCGCATAGCGCTGCAACGGAAGTCTGCACAGTTACGATCGGCACGCAGAAAAATCTCAAAGGCCTCACACTGACAGATCTCGGTAACAACACCGTCACAGCTGAGGGCTCGGTCGGTGGCATCAAAGGCCACCGCTCCGGTGCGTGCGTCGGAGGCGCGACAGTGCCCTTCGAAGGGGCCGTGCTCGATGCTGACATCACGGTCACAGGGACCAACGACAACCTCGACATCGGCTAGCCGTCAGCGCTAGTTGCTGGAAGCTCTGACGAAGGGCCGGGATTTTGCTCCCGGCCCTTCGTCAGTCGTAGGAACGACAACAACTCTTGACAAGCACAAAAGCGTTCCGATACAGTCGCCTTGCGTTTGCGAGAGACCCGCGCGCAGGGGACACAGGAACAGGGAAACAGGGAACTAAGCCCGACTGAGCGGTCCAAGACGGCCTACGAGGGTCCGGGGAGAAGGGATGGGACAGGTGAGAGATGACGTGAAAGGACGAGATGCTTCTGCACCGTCTGTCGTAGCGAGGCCTTGCGGCGCTCGGAGCGCATCATCGCGCAACTCCCGCCTCACGGCGGCGAGCGTCTCGCTGCTGCTCACCTCGTTGACGCTCGTATTGGGCGTTTCCGCCTCGTTCGCCTCCCACGGCGTCGTCGATTACATCGGAGCACCGCCCGGTGCGCCGGCGACGGGTGTTAAAGGGGGCGAATTCGCTTCTCCGAGCGGAGTGGCTGTCAATAGCACCGGCATCGGCGCAGCGAACGAAGGTGATATCTACGTCACCGATCGCGCCAACCACCGTGTTCAGCGCTTCGACGCGGATGGGGAGTTCATTTGGGCGATCGGTCGCGACGTGATCGCAGCCGGCAAGCCCGGCGATCTCGGCGACGTCTTCGAGAAGTGCACCGTCGCCGAAGACTGCAAGGCCGGCTCGTTCGGCGCCACCACCGACGGCCCGGTCGGCGAGTTCGACGATCCATCGGCGATCGCCATCGATCAGGCGACGGGCGACCTGTACGTCAGCGACCGCGACAACCGCCGCATCCAGCAGTTCGACGCCGATGGCAACTTCGTCCGCATGTGGGGATTCGACGTGATCGTCGCCGGGCAGCCGAACGGGAATGGCACCGGTTTCGAGGTTTGCGACATGAGCAACGGCAATGCCCAGACGGATTGCAAGCAGGGTGTTGCCGGCAATGGGGTCGGGCAGTTGGGATCGAGCGGACTCGGCACCGCCCTCCGGATCGCGATCAGGCCAAGTGAGGGCAGCCCTGCCATCCGCAAGGTCTTTGTCGCCGACACTCAGAACCGACGAATCAACACCTACAACTTCGACGGCAGCGCCCCGGCCAGCATCGGCTCCTCCGCCGTGTTCGGCGTCAGTCAGCCCACGGCCCTCGCCGTCGATTCGCGCGGGATCGTCTACGCCTCCAACTCGAGCAACGGTAACCAGGTCGAGCGCTACGACTCGGAGAACGCCAACGGCGGCGGCGTCGGCTTCCTGCCGCCGATCACCGCGGAATCGTCGACTCCGCCTGGACCTCTGCTGACCGGGATTGCCGGCACGACTGGGGGCCTGGCGGTCGATCCGGATTCGGACGGCGTCGGCCCTGACGAGGACGTGCTCTACGTCCATCGCGATCCGTCGGCCAGCGGCCAACCGACCGTCGTCCAGCAGTTCGGGCCTCTCAACGACCCCGGCCCGACGGTGGCTCCGACCGCATCCGATGCCAATGACCACATGGCCTCGGCCGGGCTCGGCAACGTCACGGGTGCCTTTGACTTCGACAGCGCCAGCGGGCGCCTCTTTGCCGCCGCGACCAACAACGTCCTCGGCCTTCCCTCCGGCCACCGCGTCTACATCTTCGAGCACGTCGACCCACCCGTCGCCGCGATGAGCCCGGTGACCTTCGGCGCCACCAGCGCCACCTTCGAAGGCCAAATCGATGCAACCGGATCGCCGACCAGCTATCGCTTCGAATACCGGGAGGCCGCCGAGGCGGAGTGGATCGCGGTGCCCCAGCCCGACGGCGACGCCGGCTCGGCGGACGGCTTCGTCTCGGTCGGGCCCCACACCGTCGAGGGTCTCGAGCCCAATACCGAGCACGAAGTGCGGCTCACCGCCTCCAAGCCTTTCAACGGCCCCAGCCATACCTCTGCCCCTGTTTCCTTCACCACGCCCACCGGACCGCCGCGGATCGTCGGCGCGGGCACCTACGTCGATCACTCGGCCAACAGCGCGATCCTCTTCGCCACGATCGACCCGCAGAGCTCCCCCACCGCCTATCGTTTCGAGTACGGCACTGACGCCTCCTACGGCCAGAGCACTCCGCTCGAATCGGTTGGCTCTTCCGCCGACGAGCGGGTCATGGTGGCACGCATCGGCGGTCTCACGCCGGGTGTCACGTACCACTTCAATGCCGTCGCCACCAACGTCGCCGGCACGACCGAGTCCGGCGACTTGACCTTCACCAAGTCGGCGCTGCCGAGCTGCCCGAACGAGGCGCTGCGCAGCGGGTCCTCGGCGAAGCTGCCGGATTGCCGTGCCTACGAGATGGTCTCGCCGCTCGACAAAAACGGCGGCGACATCGCAACCGCCACGGTGCGGGGTGGGATCGCTTCGGCCAGGGACACGGCCTACCGGCAGGCCGCGGTCGGCGGTGGCAAGGTCACCTATAGCTCTGCCAGCGCCTTCGCCGGCGCCCCCGGCGGGCACTTTTCCAACCAGTATCTCTCCGGCCGAGGATCGACCGGTTGGTCGACCGCGCCGATCTCCGCCCGCCGTGGCCGCACTGTGCTCGATCCGCCTGTCGCCGTCGATCCCTCCTTCTGGGAAGCCGGGGAGTTCTTCCAGGGCTTTTCTCCGGACCTGAGCTCCGCATGGGCCCTCGATTCCAACCTCGAGCCGCTCTCCACCGATGCGTTGGACGGCTATGTGAATCTGTACCGGCGCGACACCTCCTCGCTGACCGACGAAGCGCTGACCGACGACGGGCCCAGCGACGACGCGCCGTACGGGCCAACCAGCGTCGAGCTGGACGTCCAGGGGTTCACCGATCTCGGCGGGCTCAGGTTCGGTGGCGCGTCGGCCGATCTGCGCCACCAGGTCTTCGTCGCCAATGCGGCGCTCACGCCCGATGCCGTCGTCGCGCCGACCGCTGCCCAGAACAAAGGGCAGGTCTACGACCTCGTCGACGGGCAGTTGCACATGGTCAGCGTCCTCCCCAACGGAAGCCCCGCGACGACCAACTCCTTTCCCGGAACGGCTAGCCTGAGCACGTTTTACGAGACCCGCAATGCCTCAGTCCGCAATGCCGTCTCGGCCGACGGCTCGAAGGTCTTCTGGAGCACCACCAGCGCCGACAACGGAGCCGGGGCGCTCTACGTCCGCGAAAATCCTGAGCGGCCGCAGAGCACCAGCGGCTGCGAACCGGAAAAAGCCTGCACGGTCTTGATCAGCGCCGGCCCGGCCTGGTTCTGGGGCGCCAGCCACGACGGCTCGAAGGCGCTCTTCAGCCTCGGCAACGCCGTCGACGACAAGGACCTCTATGTCTTCGACGTCGCCTCGCGGACGGCGACCTTGATCGCCGAGCAGGCCTGGGGCGTCTCCGCCGCCTCCGACGACCTCTCCCACGTTTACTACGTCTCGCGCGAGGATCGCGATGGCGCCGGTCCCGCGCAGGCGGGGGAGAACAACGTCTACGACTACCACCAGGAATCCTCCACGCTGGTTGGCGCGGTGCCGAGCGTCGACGTCACCGGTGTGCAACAGATCATTGGGGACCACACCGACACCAGCGCCGGCATGGTCGGCCGGCTCCTCGGAGGCAATCCGAGTCCCCACCATACGCAGAGCAGGACGACGCCGAGTGGAAGGTATTTCGTCTTCATGTCGACTAGCACCGATCTGGCCGACGTGGTCGCCGGCTACGACAACACCGACCTCCACACCGGTGAGCCGGACTTCGAGGTCTACCGCTACGACGCCGAGGCGGCCGATCCGGATCGGCTCAGTTGCGTCTCCTGCAACCCGGCCGGGATCCGCCCGCGCGGCGTCTTGCTCAGGTTCCCCTATTCCCCGACCGACGCGCGCTTCACCGCTTTCCCCGAGCTGCGCACCGCCGCCACCATCCCGACGCACGAACACGACAACTACGCCTCGCGCGTGGTTTCGGACGACGGCAGCCGCATCTTCTTCCACACCGAGGAAGCGCTGCTGCCGCAGGACGCCAACGGGGTGCAGGACCTCTATCAGTGGCAGGCCGAGGGGACCGGCGAATGCGTGGTTGGCGCCGAGGGCCATTTCGCGGGCAACGATGGCTGTCTCCGGCTGATCTCCAGCGGACGCTCTGGGGCCCCGTCGGAGTTCGTCGACGCGACCCCCGACGGGGAGGAGGTCTTCCTCTCCACGGCCGAGGGTCTCGATCCGCGCGATCCTGGCCTGCGCGATGTCTACGTCGCCAAGTCCGGCGGTGGCTTCCCGCTGCCGAGTCCCGTAGCCCCGTGCGAAGGCGAAGCCTGCCAGAGCCCGCCGCCGCCACCGGGCTTTGACACTCCCGCCAGCTCGGTCTTCTCGGGCCCCGGCGATCCGGACGTCTCCGTCAAGCCGCGCTGCAAGCGAGGCCAGGTGCGCCGCGGTAGTCGTTGCGTCGCCAGGCGCGCATCGCGACGCAAGTGCAAACGCGGGAGCAGGGCCTCTCGGCGGTGCAGCCGACGTGCGGGCCGCCTGAGCAATACCCAGCAGCGCCGAACCAACAAGAGCAGGAGGGCAGGAAAGTGATCGGGCGTCGCCAGAGAAGCTCCATGGCCAGGTGCCTCCTGGCCTCCGTTGCCGCCGTGCTCCTCCTCGGCGCCGCGCCGGCGGCGGCGGCGCCCGTGCTCGAGGTGTCCGCGAGCCCGAACCCGGCGACCGCGCCCGCCGGGGGCTACGCCGAGTTCGACCTCACCGTCTCGAACAGCGGCGACGTCGCCACCAGCGGCCTGGTCACGGTCGACGTCACGGTTCCGCCTGGGCTCGAGGTCGGCGCCGCCAGCGCCAACACCGTCGGCATCAACACCTGGAAATGCACGGTTGCCGCCGACGCCGCTTCGCTGCGATGTGAAGGTCCGGGGAACAGCCTCTTCGGACCATTCATCGCAGCTCCGATAGCCGCCGGCCAGTCCGCCTGTCAGAGCGGGACGGCGAGCTGCCGCATCACCGTCGCGGTCAAGGTCGCATCCAGCACCCCACCGGGAACGGTCGTCTCTCCCGACGTCGAAGCCTGCGGCGGCGGTGCCCCCGCCTGCTTCGAGGGAACCGCCCCGATCGAAATCGGACCCCCTTCGGAGTTCGGGATCGGCGACTTCGACGTGCAGTACCTCGATCGCGACGGCACGGCTGCCACCCAGGCCGGCTCGCACCCGTACGCGATGGTTACCAAGTTCGAGGTCGAGACGGTCCGCTGGCTCAATGCGGAATCCGGACTCATGGGCAACGCCGTCTCGGGCAAGATCAAGGACGTCGTGATCGAACAGCTCGACGGCTTCGTCGGCAACGGCACGATGCCGCGCTGCAGCAGCGCTGACTTCCTTTCCGTTAGCCCCGTCAAACCAGTCGACACCAACAAGACCGCCTGCCCCGACGCGACCGTCGTCGGGATCAGCGACGTCGATCTGTTCTTTCAGGGCGGCAATCCCTTCCCCGTCTCGCCGATCTACAACCTCGAGCCGCCTCCGGGCAAGGCTGCGAGGCTCGGCTTCCGCATCCGCGGCGTCCCCGCCGTGGTCGACGTCGTGCCGAAGGAAGTTCCCAACTACAACATCGTCGCCGCGTCGCTCAACACCAGCGCCGCCGTTCCGGTCATCTCAGCCAAGGTGATGCTCTGGGGGGTGCCCGCGGATGCAGCGCACGACTTCCATCGAGGGAATTGTGCAGAGGTCAATCGTGCCGACTTCAAATTGATCGAGGGCGAAGGCGGCTGTTCTTACGACGCTGAACCAAAGGCTTTCCTCACCCTGCCGCGCAGCTGCGGCGGCTCGACCGAGAGCAGCTACAGCGTCTCGGCTTGGGAAGAGCCGCAGACCTTCGTCAGGGGCAGCGTCGTCAACCACGATGGCGTCTTCGGCTACGACCCCGAAACCGAACCGCCCAACCCGCAGGACTTCACCGGCTGCGCCAGGGTCGGCTTCGGACCGACGATCGAGGGGGCATCGACCACCAGGGCGGCGCAGAGCCCGACCGGGCTCAATTTCGGCATCGAGGTCGACGACCCGAACCTGACCAGCGCCAAAGAGGGCGCGATCGCCGACACGGAGATCAAGAAGGCCGTCGTCACCCTCCCGGAGGGCGTCACCGCCAACCCCTCGCTCGCCGAAGGGTTGGAGGTCTGCACCGAGGCCCAGCTGGAAGCCGAGACCGTCGCCTCCCCGCAGGGCGCCCACTGTCCTGACGGGGCCAAGATCGGCACGGTTGAAGTCGAGAGCCCGCTGATCGACCAGACCGTCGACGGCGCCGTGTACGTCGCCGAGCCGTTCAAGAACAAGCTCGGCAGCCTCATCGCCCTCTACATCGTGATCAAGAACCCGGAGCTGGGGATCATCGTCAAGAACCGGCTCAAGGTCGAGCCGGATCCGCAAACCGGTCAGCTGACGACGACCGTGGCGGACATCCCACAGCTGCCCTTCTCGCAGTTCCGGATGAAGCTGCGCGAGGGGGGCCGCTCACCGCTGATCAGCCCGCCCGGTTGCGGCAAACACACGATCACGGCCGAACTCACCCCATGGTCTGGGGGATCGACGATCACCGAAACCTCGAGCTTCGAGATCATTTCGGGCCCGAACGAGGGTCCCTGCCCCTCGGGAGGCCGGCCATTCGAGCCGGGCTTCTTCGCCGGCGCGCTCAACAACAACGGCGGCTCGTTCTCGCCGTTCATGATGCGCCTGACCAGGCGCGACGGTGACCAGGACCTGGTGCGCTTCGACGCCACGCTGCCACCGGGAGTTCTGGCGAAACTGGCAGGGGTCGACAAATGCTCCGACGCGCAGATAGCGGCCGCCAAGGCAAAGACGGGCAAAGAGGAGCTCGCGAGCCCGTCCTGCCCGGCCAACTCCAAGATCGGCAACGTCTGGGGCGGCGCCGGCGTCGGCTCACAGCTCACCTACGTCCCCGGCTCGGTCTACCTGGCGGGTCCGTTCGACGGCGCCCCGATCTCGGTGGTGGGCGTGGTTCCGGCCGTGGCCGGTCCGTTCGACGTCGGCACCGTGGTCACCCAACAGGCGTTGGTAGTCGACCCGGTAACCGGGATCGTGCGGGCGGACGGCGAGAAATCCGATCCGATCCCCCACATACTCGCCGGGATCCCGCTCAACGTGCGCGACATCCAGGTGCGTATCGACCGGCCCGAGTTCACGCTTAATCCGACCTCGTGTGACCCCTACGCGACCCTGGCCGGCATTTGGGGTGGAGGCAACCAGGTCTTCAGCCTCCTCGACGACTCTCCGGTGGACCGGTCGGCCCACTTCCAAGCGTCCAACTGCTCGCGATTGGGCTTCAAGCCGCACCTCGCCCTCCGCTTGCGGGGCGGTACCCGCCGCGGCGCCAACCCGGCGCTGAGGGCTGTGCTCAGGCCACGGCCCGGCGACGCCAACCTCGAGGACGTGGTCGTGCGCCTGCCGCGCTCGGCCTTCCTCGACCAGGCTCATATCCGCACGATCTGCACTCGTGTGGAGTTCGCCGCTGACAACTGCCCCAAGGGCTCGATCTACGGCCGGGTGCGGGCTTTCACCCCACTGCTGGACGAACCGCTCGAGGGCCCCGCCTACCTCAGGTCATCAGACAATGAGCTACCGGACCTGGTCTATGACCTCAACGGCCTGGTCGACATCGAGTCCTCGGCGCGGATCGACTCGATCGGGGGCGGAATTCGGGCCACCTTCAAGGGCATCCCGGATGCCCCGCTGACCAAGGTCGTGGTCAACATGCAGGGTGGCAAAAAGGGTCTGATCGTCAACAGCCGCAATCTCTGCTCCAGCCGCTCCCGCGCCAACGTCCGGCTCGACGGCCACAACGGCAAGGAGCGCAGCTTCAGGCCGGTGGTGCGAGCCGGCTGCGGGAAGGGACGCAAAGGCCACAAGCGCTGAGCCATCGCGCGCCGCGCGCCGATCTGCCGGGACGCCGGTCGGCGCACACGAGAATTCCTCACCGCGCTTTTGCGGGGCAAAGCGTGAATCGCCGCTGGCTACCCACGTCGAGCTGGACAGGGCGCGGGTCTTTCTGGACTGATCGCGCCGGGGTCGTTATATGGATCGGACGTCCCTGAGGTGAAGGGACTCAAGTCCACGCGAAAGGAAGAAGAGACGATTGGCAACCTCAGAATCCTCGGCCGCGCGCCCTGGCCGCCGCACTCGTCCTTGGCGCAGTCGTCGCCCCGGCGGCATCGGCCGAACTCGAAGGGCAGTTCACAGCCGGAAACGGGAATTATCCCTTGCACGTGCACGGGGTGGCAGGAGAAGGTCAAAACGAACTCACAGTGGGCAGTACACAGATTCAATGCAAAGCGGAAAACTACACAGGCGAACTGAAAAGAAGCATCAGACGCAATGAAGCTAGTAACCCGCCAGCTGCTCGATGCCGCTGGCGCGCTGGCCGCCCGCGGCCAGCATCAGTTTGAAGTCGTGCGGGGAGGAGGCGTAGTCGAGCGCGACCTCCTCAGAGACCTTGCCTTCCATCACGTAGCCGAGCAGTGACTGGTCGAAGGTGCGCATCCCGTAGTACTCGCCCTCGCCGATCACCTCGGTGATCTTGCCCGTCTCGTTGGGGTTGAGGATCAGGTCCTGGACGCGGCCGGTGACGACGAGGATCTCCGAGGCCGGGACGCGGCCTTCGCCGCTGACGTCAGGGACCAGGCGTTGGGCGATCGCACCCTTCAGGGTCGAGGCCAGCATCACCCGCGCCTGGTGCTGGAGGTGGGGGGGGAAGAAGTCGATGATTCGGTTGATCGTCTCGGTCGCGTCGAGCGTGTGGACGGTCGAGAGGACGAGGTGGCCGGTCTCGGCGGCCGAGAGCGCGGTCCGCACCGTCTCCTCGTCGCGCATCTCGCCGATCAGGATCACGTCGGGGTCCTGGCGCAGGACGCGGCGCATCGCGCGGCCGAAGCTCTCGGTGTCCGAGCCGACCTCGCGCTGATTGACGATCGAGCCTTTGTCCTTGTGCAGGTACTCGATCGGATCCTCGAGCGTGACGATGTGGTGGGCACGGGTGCGGTTGATGTGGTCGATCATCGCCGCCAGCGTCGTGCTCTTGCCCGAGCCGGTGGTGCCGGTGACGAGGATGATCCCCCGCTGCTCCTCGGCCAGCCGCGTCACCACCGGCGGCAGCCCCAGCTCCTCGACCGAGCGGATCTCAAAGGGGATCGCGCGGCAGACGATCGAGACCGAGCCGCGCTGCCTGAACGTGTTGACCCGAAAGCGCGAGACCCCCGGCAGCGCGTAGGAGAAGTCCGCCTCGCCCGCCTCCTCGAACTCCGTCTGCGAGCGCACCTCGGCGATCGCATGGAAGGCCCGCTCGGTTTCCTCCCCCGTCAACGGCTCAAATCCCTCCAGGGGCGTCAGCTCCCCGTGCAGCCGAATCGTCGGCGGCACGCCGACCTTGACGTGCAAATCCGACCCGCCCCGCTCGACGAGTGTGCGCAGCGCTGAATCGATGTCGAACATCGGGGGGTGTATCGGCCGGTTGGGCAGATCCCTTAGCGAGAAGGAGCGCGAGATTGCTCAGCAAGTTTCGACTACCATCACTTCCTTTCTACCCGGAGGAGGAAAGATGATGGGACGATCGACGACTTTGGCGTGTGGGCTGGTGGCGCTCACGTTTGCTCTCGGCGCTGCGGGTTGCGGCGACGACGACGAGGGCGGCGGCACCGCGACTGCGAACGGCGCCGCAGCGAAAGACTCCGGCTCGGCGTCGCCCGCAAACGACGGTGTTTCGTCCGCCAAGGAGGAATTCATCGCGGCCGCCAATCGCGCCTGTGCGCGAGAGTGGCGCCGGTTGGTTCCTCGCATCAGCGCCTACAACCGCCGCTTCGGTTCTGCCCCAAGGGAAGGCACGCCCGCCTACACCGATCTGGCCGAGGCGACCTTCATTCCCACCTTCGAAGCCGAGCTCGACGCGGTGCGTGCTCTCGAAGCGCCGCCGAGCGAGGAGGGGAGGGTGGAAGCTCTGCTTGCCGACCACCAGGAGGCGATCGGGCGTGCCGCCGAGCAGGAGGTCGAGTCATTCGACCAGCTCCAGCGGGCGCTTGCTCCTACGAGCCGTTCACTGGCTCGTTACGGCTTGACCCGCTGCACCGCATCGGGCTTCTGAGTGCGCCGGATCGAAGGGACGCCGATCCGCGCACACGGAACTGCCTCGCACGCAGTTTGCAGCGCAAACGAGGCGGCGCCTCGGCTTCAAGCCGCCGCCCCCGCCAGTTTGCACAGACTTTCTTGCTCGGTCGGAGGCGAGCCGGTATGCATCGATGAAGCTCCTGATCCGGGAGCGGCTCAACGACGAAAGGGAAAAGGATGAAGAAGCTACTTCTGATTGCGATCGCCGTGTTCGGCCTCGCG
>DASUOH010000027.1:0-66521 GCA_036276735.1 Solirubrobacterales bacterium
CCCAGGCGGGCGCTGGCCGGGTCCTCCGGCGTGGCGACCTGGACGTGATGGCCGCGGTTGTGCTCGATGAAGAAATGGCCGTACCCGGTCTGGGCGAGGGCGACCCGGCTCAGCCACTTCTCCGAGTTGGCCCGCTTGTGGCCGAGCTCGTGGGCGGTGTTGATCGCGATCCCGCTCACCATCCCCATCGTCAGCGCCAGGCCGATGTTCTCGACGGTCGAGAGGCCACCCTCCGCCCACAGCCAGCAGGCGAAGAGGAGGCCGGCGTACTGGAGCGGGATGAAGGCGTAGGTGCACCAGCGGTAGTAGCGGTCCTGTTCGAGCCACTTGATGATGCTGTCGGGCGGGTTCTCGGCGTCGAGGCCGACCGCGATGTCGAGCAGCGGGAAGATCACGAAGACCAGGATCGGCCCGAAGAACCAAAATAGGCCGAGGCCGGTCAGCTCGACCCAGGCCCAGGCGATGAACGGCAACATCGGCACGACGAGGCCGAGGAGCCAGGCGTAGCGCTTGGTGTCCGTCCAGCGAGCCGGATTCAGCTCGACCGCTTCGCCGTGTGAGTGCGCGTGCGCCTCCATGTGCCCTCCTTGTCAAACAGTCGTGTTCCGTCGAACTGCTTTACAGACTAGCGCAATCTGTAAAGGAGCGCCTTGCAAGGGCGGGCTTTAGAGAGATCGTTGAGCGATCCTACCTTCAGACTAAAAGCAATAGAGCCTGGGCGTCTACACTCACCTGTCGGGGAATGGGGCGTCTTCTTTTAGGAAATTTCTAGGGGCTTATCGTGGCGGGGCTCGAGCCCACGTCACTCTCCCCGCTTGCCCCTGCGCTTTCCTTTGGCCTGATCGTCGCCCTCCTCGGCGCGTTCGTCTTCTTCTGCTTCACCCGCCGGAGATCCGCCGGACACCGGTTCGAGGTTGACGAACCGGACGTCGACCATCCCCCCGCCGATCGGGGAACCGCGCTGCTCTGCTGGTGCAACGAAGCGGTGCTCATGGACGTTGCCGCGCAGAACGGCGTCGACGGACAACCGGTCGAGGTCGAGACGCGCACCGGTCTCGGGCTGCGTGTCCGACTGGCGAACTTCCGCGGCAAGGCCGAAGAGGGAACCCGGACCCTCCACAGGCCCTTCAACGACCGCGGCGAGTTGCTCTTCCGGGTGCTCGCGAAGCTCGACGAGGAGGGGATGCTCAGCCGCACGGCAGACCACGTCTCCACGCCCGAGATCGGGGAAGAGAAGATCCGCCGCGAGGTCAAAGCTGCTCACCGCGCCCTTGCGGAAGGCGACAGCTCGATTCTGCTGCTGGAGGGAGGCTGGGAAGTGGAAGGGGAAGAGGGCGACCTGCTGCTGAGGCGGACGGACCTTCGAACCCATGACCACCAGAGCCGTGAACCGCGCTCCCTCCCGATGCCCGACGGCGTCGGGATCCACGTCCACCTCGATGACGAGCTGACCCGCCATGGCAAGAACGCGATGCTGGGCGTCACGCGGCCGATCCGGGCCTGCCTGATGGGCACAGTACGCCAGTACGAGCCAACGACAGGCTGTCTGGAGATCGCCGCGATCGCCGTATTCCAACGCGGCTATGGCGGTCCGAACCGCCGCGGGCCGCTACCATCACGCCCGTGTACACGCTGCTTTCGATACTTCAGGCGATCATCGCCGTGATCGTGATCTTCCTGATCCTCCTGCATTCGGGCAAAGACGCCGGTCTGTCGGGCGCCTTCGGGATCGGCGGCGGCGGCAGCTCGTTCGGCGGCGGCTCGATGGTCGAGCGCAACCTGGATCGGGCGACGATCTTCTTCTCGATCCTCTTCGTCGTCAACACCCTGGTGCTGCTGAAAATCTAGGCGGCGCCGGTCGCGACTAGACGCGCTCCCGGTCGAGGATCTCGACCGCCTCGCGCCGCAGCTCCGCGTCGAGGATCGCGAAGTCCTGGTCGGAAAGCTTGCCGGCGGCGTGGTCGAGCTCCGCGTCGCGAATCTCGCGGTACTTCGCTTCCTTCAACGCCTCCAGCTCACCGCCGCGGCCCGGATGCCGGCGCGCCCGGCGGGCTGGCCAGAGGGCGATCAACGCCCCCGTCAGCGCCAGCAGGCCGCCGACCCAGATCCAGGTGACGAGCGGGTCGACGATGACCCGGAAGGTGGTCGGAACGCCCTCGCCCACGTAGTCGCGCGCCAGGCGCTCGGCGGCGCCCGCTTGAAGCGCCTCGATCTGGGCGAGTGCGACGGGACGAAGGCGAGGTTCCGCCGCTGCGGCACGCATCAGGCGGGAGAGATCCCGACAGAGCGGCGGCGTCCCGGGGTCGCCTCCCACGCAGGCACGGAAGTTGCGGTCGGCGGCGCGGGCGCCCTGCCTCAGCGAGGCGATGTTCGGACCGGCCGAGGTCCACACGTCGCTGGTCGGCCCCGCCTCGAGCCCGACCTCGCTGGTCGCCTCGCCCTCGAAGTAGTCGGAGATCGTCCCGACTTCGGCGCCTCCCGGCCGGAAGTAGCGGCGGCTCGGCCGCAGGGTCGCCTGCCGCTCGCCGTCGCGCTCGACGCCGAGAACGGCGCCGATCTCGATCGCCTCGCGATCGACGCCAAAGGTGGGGCGCTCGTAGACGATCGTGCGCCCGTCGACCACGGCGCTCTCCCCCGGTCTCAGCGTCACGTCGCGTTTGGTCTGGAAGCTCGAGGAGGCGGCGATCCCGACCAGCAGCACGGCGATCCCGACGTGGACGACGTAGCCGCCGTAGCGGCGGCGATTGCGCGAGGTCACGGCCAGCAGCGAGCCCGGCAGGGAGCCGCCGGCGAGGGTGCGCCGCGCCGTCGCCCCCCGCCAGAACTCCTGCGCAAGCCCGGTCAGGGCGAAGGCGGCGAAGCCGAAGAGGAGGAGAGCCCATGCGCTCTCCTCCGCGTCGGTGAGGAGCGCCAGGCCGGCTGCCGTCGCCAGCCCGACCGCGAGCGGAGCGAAGAAGACACGCCGCGCCGACTGCCAGCTGACGCGGCGCCAGGCGAGCAGCGGGCCGACCCCGGTGAAGAGGACGAGCAGCACTCCCAGCGGGGTCGTGTACTGGTCGAACCAGGGGGCCGCCAAGGACGCCTTCTCCCCCGTGAAGAGCTCGGAGATGAGCGGGAAGAAGGTGCCCCAGAAGATCGTCGCGCAGAGGGCGACCAGGAGCAGGTTGTTGACCAGGAAAACCGCCTCTCGCGAGGCGAGTGAGTCGATGCGCCGGGGGGAGCGCAGCTCGTCGAGGCGGGACAGGATCAGCGCCGTCGAGCCGAGCAGTACCACAGCGATCAGGCCGAGGATGTAGGGGCCGACGGTGCTGTCGCCGAAGGCGTGGATCGACTCGAGCACGCCTGAGCGCACCAGGAAGGTGCCGAGCAGCGCCAGCGAGAAGGTGGCGACGATCAGCGAGACGTTCCAGACCTTCAGCATCCCGCGCTTCTCCTGGACCATGATCGAGTGCAGGAACGCGGTGCCGGTCAGCCAGGGCATCAGCGCCGCGTTCTCGACCGGATCCCATGCCCAGTAGCCGCCCCAGCCAAGCTCGGTGTAGGACCAGCGGGCGCCGAGCAACAGGCCGAGGCCGAGAAAGGCCCAGGCGATCAGCGCAAAGCGCCGGGTCGAGCGGATCCAGTCGGCGTCGACGCGGCGGGCGGCCAGAGCGCCGATCGCGAAGGCGAACGGCACCGTGAAGGCCACATAGCCCGAGTAGAGCATCGGCGGGTGGATCATCATGCTCGGATGGCGCAGCAGCGGGTTCAGGCCAACGCCGTCGGCCGGCGCCGGGCTCAGCGTCGCGAACGGGTCGACGCCCTTGCCGAAGAGCAAAAGGCCCGTGAAGAACGCCGCGACGGCGGCCATCGTCGCGGTCGCGTATGGGACGACCTCGCGCAGCTTGTCGCGGGTGACGTAGAGCGCGGCCGAGGCTGCAATCGAGAGGATCCAGGCCCACAGCAGCAGCGAGCCCTCCTGGCTCGACCACATCGCGGTCAGCTTGTAGAAGGACGGGGTGTCGATCGAGGAGTGCTGCTGGACCACCTCGAAGGAGAAGTCGTCGGTCGCGAAGGCGACCTCGACGACGACCACGCAGAGGGTGACGAGCGCGCAGAGCGCGTAGACGGCGCGACGCGAGGCGTCGATCCAGCGGCGTCGACCGCGGCTGCCGAGCAGCGCCGCGACGGCTGCGAAGACGGCGGTCAGGAAGGCGAGCGCCAGCGCGGCGCTGCCCAGCTCAGGCGGCATTCGCGCTGCTGAACTTCGACGGGCACTTCGTCACGAGCGTGTCGCGCTCGCCCACGAACACCCCCTCCTCCACCCTGCCGGTGAGGACGATCTCGCGTCCGCCGCGGAACGGGTCGGGAACGATGCCGCTGTAGGTGACCGGGATGCGCGTGGCGGGGTCGTCGCGATCGGCGACGTGGAAGCGCAGCGAGTCGCCGCGGCGCTCGACGCTGCCCTCGACGACCCGCCCGGTCATGTCGTAGGTCTGCCCAGGCGCGGCGCTGAGCAGCTGCGAGGGCTGCCGCGCCTCGGTCGAGGCGCTGAACGACGTGTAGACGAGCGCGACGGCAAGCAACACCGCCACGCCGAGCGCCACCACCAGCCGGACCTTTCGCTTGCGGGCGGGATCCACGGGACCACTGATTATCGCAAGGCTCGGCACCGGCACCGCGTTCGCTGTTTGTCGCGCTATGCCCGACAAAGGGCGAACGCCCTGCGACAATCGGGGCGTGGCGGATGCCCAGTCCTCCGATCCCGTCCTCCTCATCACCGGCGCGAACAGCGGCATCGGCGCCGCCACCGCGCGCGCCGCCGCGGCCGACTACCGCCTGGTGCTGGCGGCAAGGCGCGAGGAGCCGCTGCGCGAGCTGGCCGAGGAGCTGGGCGGCAGCGAGCGGGCGGTGGCGGTCCGCTGCGACGTCACCGAGTGGGATCAGGTCGAGGCGATGACGAGGGCCGGGCTCGATGCCTTCGGCCGCATCGATGCGGTTTTCGCCAACGCCGGCTTCGGCGCGACGCGTGGCTTCCTCGAGGAGACGCCCGAGCACTGGCGCTCGATGGTGCTGACCAACGTCCTCGGCGTCGCCCTGACTATCCGCGCCAGCCTCCCTCACCTGTTGGAACGCGGCAGCGGCCACTTTCTGATCACCAGCTCGGTCGCCGGCCGGCGGGCGCTGCCCGGCTCGCTCTACTCGGCGACCAAGTGGGCGGCGACGGCGATCGGCGAGGCGCTGCGCGCCGAGCTGCGCCAGATGCACGAGAACGACTCGATCCGGGTGACCCTGATCGAGCCGGGCATGGTCGACACGCCGTTCTTCGAGAACCGGCCCGGCAGCTGGGCGCTGAGCGACGACGACATCGCGAAGGCGGTGATGTACGCGCTCGAGCAGCGCGAGGGCGTCGACGTCAACGAGATCCTGATCCGGCCGACTCGGCAGCCGACTTAGTCGTGTTCCGAGCGGGGATTCCGGGCAGGGGATTCCGCTTAACTTTTTCCGAAACTCGTTCGCGGCTGTCCGCGGTCGGTGCCGCGGAAAAAGTACAAGACGCTCCACCCCCTACCCGGATCCCCGTTAGGGCCGGCCCAGCCTCAAAAGCAGCAGGACGAGTCGCCAGTAAGAGCGCAGGAGGAGGCGAGCTGGGAGGGAGCGGGCTATGGGTGGGATGAAGGGGGAGTCGAGGTCGGGGGTGAGCCACGAGGCGAACTCCGCGGCGCTGACCGTGTGGGTCGCCTGCACCTGGCGACGCTCGCGCAGCAGGCGGGGCAGCCAGCGCAGCACTTCGCCCGTCGCGGCGAGCTTCTGCTTTCCCCAGCCGGCGGCGAACGAAGCGGGAAGCAGCGCCAGCTCGGTGGCGAGGAGCGCCGGCGCCAGCAGCAGGAGCAAGCTGGTCGGGTAGACGCGGATCAGGAACGCCCAGCGGTTGCGCTCCAGCCAGCGCCACTTGTGCTCGCGCGCTCCGAACTCGTAGTCGTGGTCGACCACCGCGGTCGGCTCGATGCCGAGCACCCCGCCGGCCAGTCGCAGCCGCAGCGATACGTCCACGTCCTCGTGGTAGAGGAAGTAGTGCTCGGGAAAGCCCCCCAGCCGCTGCCACCGCTCCCGCGGCACCGCCAGACAGGCTCCCGACAGGCAGGGCACCTCCCCAGCCGGCGGCGCCGCCTCGATCGGCTCGCCGTGGCGGCCGGCCCAGACGATCCCGGTGAAGTGGACCGGGTTGCCGGCGGAGTTGATCCGCGTCGCGCCCTGATCGGCGATCAATGCCTGCCAAGCCGCCCAGCCCCGCTCCTCGACCCAGGGCCGGCGGATCGCTTCGCCGAACCCCGACAGCGGCGCCGCGTCGGGGTTGAGGATGATCAAGAGGTCACCCGCGGCAACCGCCGCACCCGCATTGCAGCCGCCCGCAAAGCCGAGGTTTCGTCCGGAGCGGACGAGCCGCGCCGACGGCGCCAGTGCCGCGACTGCCTCCGCCGTCCCGTCGTCGGAGTCGTTGTCGACGACAATCAGCTCGTCATCTTCCTCCAGCTCGGGCAGCAGCGCGGGCAGCATCCGTCCCAGCTCTGCGCTGCTGTTCCAGGCGACGATGAGGACGGAGAGCGTCGGGCGCACCGACGCCGCAGGCTAACGCCGTTTTCCGCCTTTGCCTTTCTTCTTCTTGCCGCAGGCCGTTCGGACCTTCGGCCGCTGGTTGGCCTTCTTGCCGTTGTGGGCTTTGATCCGGACCAGAGCGCGCGGCGTCTTCGACGCCTTGCACTGTTCGCGGGAATTCGTCAGCAGGCCTTTTTTGCCGCCGCGCATCGTCAGGACGAACTTCGAGACCGGCACGTCGGGCACCACGTCAAACGTATTCCGAATCCGTCCCCTGACGGCGTCGATGCGGCCGACCAGGTCGATGTCGACCTGACCGCGCAGCGACGCGACGAGGTCAGGTAGCTCGTTATCGGACGAGCGCAGGAAGACCGGGCCCTTGAGCGGCTTGTCGAGCAGGGGCGTGAAGGCACGTGCGTGGCCGTAGCGGGACTTCTTCGGACAGTTGTTCGCCTCGTACTGCACCCGCGTGCAGACCTTCGAGAGGTTGCTCTGGTCCAGGAACAGCGAACGCGGCAGGGTGACCGCAACGCGCGCCGGGTTGGTCTTGCTTTTACGCGTGAGGAAGACAGCCCGCAGCTTCGGGTTCTTCGCCCGCTTCATCGCGCCGAAGAGGCGTAGGAAGAGTCTCGGTTTGAAGCGGAGTTTGTCGCAGCCCGTGGCCTGGAGCGACGAGGAGACGGGGAAGGCGCTGAAGGCCGCCGGGGAGAGCGGGTTCGAGCCGCCGCCGCCAAGCGTGCCGTCGGTGCTCAGTGACGAGCAATTCGTGGGGTTGATCGAAAAGTTCGGCCGCGTCGTCCTGACGACCACCGAGCGGAGGTTGAGTAGGGCGCCGCCGTAGATATGGGGGATCGGGTCCGATACGGCGCGGATCTGCGCGGTGCGCCGGTTGACGTGCAGCGCCACCCTCACCACAACCGTGCCGAGGTCGAACGGACCGGCCGCGGCGGGGGTGATCACTGCCAGGGAGAGGGGAGCACCTTTGTAGGGCCCTGCGAGGAAGGCTTTGCCGCTCAGCGCCAGCGGCTCGGAGCCGCTGCCCGCTTTGACCGCGGCCGTCCCGATGAAGCTCGACCGTGGACAGGATGCCGAGGCGGCCTGCGCCGCGCCGCTGCTCGCCCCCGCGGCGGCTATCGCGCTTGCCGGGCAGTACTCCATGCCGGCCAGTTTCGCCGTATGCCCGGGGGGCAGCGTGATGTCGACGCGTTTGAGCTCCTGCTGGCCGTCGGAGCGGCCCATCCGCACACTGAGTTCGGTGAAGTCGCCGCCTTTGTGGTTGCTGACGTTGGTCGCGAACGATGGCGAGAACGGCCGCTCGCCAAGCGTTTTCGGACAAGCCCCGCCGCCAGGCAGGGTCGCCAAGGAGAACGCATGCGACGGAGTGGCCGGCGGGTCAGTGGAAGGCCCTTCCTCACCGCCCGGAGATACCTGCCCGACCGCGGAGGACCATGGGGTCATGCTCGAAGTCGTCGTGTTGGGACCGCAGGTCGGTGGGCTCGTCAGGGGCGCCTTGGGTCCGCCGTTGAACCTCAGCTCGAAGGTCTCGAATGGCACCTGCGGCAGGCCCTTGAGGGGAACGCTGCCAGGGTTGCCGGTGAGGACGTCGCCCTCGAGGACGGTCGTCAACTGGCCGGTGGTGGGATTGGCTTGGACGTTGCCGACCAGCCGCGCCAGGATGTCGTAGCGCGCCGACTCCGCGGACACGAAGATCCGGTAGAGATTGCCTGAGGCGGGATCATTGCTCTGCGGGGTGCCGACGTAGACGGAGCCGCTGAGCGAGCCATCGGGCAGCGGTGGCGAGTCGACCGCGACGGTCCCGATCTTGGAGGCCTCGGGGCAGGCGATCCCGACGCGTTTGCCCTTGCCGAACTGCTCATCCGTACAGGCCACCAGGCCATTCGCCGCCGACGGGTTGAGGCCCATGCCTGAGGGCAGGGTCACCCGCGCGGAGCGAACGTGGGAGGTCGCCTTGGCGCTTTCCGATTTGGTCGGGTTTTTGATCTCGGGCAACCGCACCGTGACCGTCGCGCCCGAGGGGGAGTCGGTCTGGCTGGTGTTGGGATTGACCTCGATCGACGGATCGAACGGGATGTCCTCGCAACGTTTCGGCGAGGTCCCGGGCGGGATCTTCGCCTCCACATAAGCGGAGCCGTTCGGGAAGTTCGGGTCTTCTTCCTGGTAGGAGTCGGCTCGCAGCCAGGTCGAGTACACGTGCTCGAACTCCGAATCGGCGCTTGCCGGCGGCGCGCCGCCGAAGCAGGTCGTCGGCGTCGTGATGAACGTCCCGTCGCCCGCCATGCCGTCGAAGGTCAGCCGGTTTTTTGCGATTCGCGCTTTTCCTTCGAGGATCAACGGCAGCTCCACCGGGTGGACGTGGATCGTGAAGTACTCGTGGAAGTCGTTCTCCCATGCAACGTCGGCTTCGAGGAAGACTTTGCTGCCGGCCACGCTGAAACCGAAGCGGGCCGGTTCGCCGTGTTTGGGGACGACGTTGTAGACGGGGACCGGGGGGACCGTGACCGTGAGGCCCGTGTCGACGTGGGTGGCCGTGACTTCGCTGATGCCGACCTGGGTGTTCGGGGGACAAGTGGCCGGATCGCCTTCCGATTGGGGCCCGAGATCGCACTGCGGAGTCGCCTGGGGGTTGACCGTGAGGCCGACTGGCAGGTCGACGCGGATCGTCCTCAAGTCGCCGATCGGCCGCGGCCCGAGGGGCGGACCGGCTTCCGTGTTGACGATGAACTGGGTGAAGCCTTTCGGCGGATGTCCAGCCGCCTCTTCGTAGAACAGCGGGTCGGTGGCGACCGAACACTGGCCGGGCGGCGGCGGATCGGCTTTGCAGGTTCCCGCCTGCCAAGGGCTGTCGACCTGTGGGTCGTCGGGATCCTGCGGGCCGATGATCTGGCTGTTCGCGGCGGCCGGTGCGAACGCCATCACGATTAGCGCGAGCAGGCAGACGACTACCTTGCTCGAGCTCCTTACGGATCCCAACCCAGCTTCTCCGGTCCTCAAACCGACCCTCCCTCTTGAGCCCAATCGAAACGAATCATTGAAACCCTATTACCCAATTTCAATGATCTAAGCTACCCTTTTTTTAAGTAGCCCGCCTCCCAGTCCAGTGAAAGCGAGGGTCGCCCATGAATTGGCAGCTTCTGGCACGAGCGAATACCCATCCCCTGCGCATCTCAATCCTTGAGGTGCTGGCGATCGACGGCGGTCGAACCCTCTCCCCGAAGGACCTCAGCCATGAGCTGCAGGCGCCCCTCAGCAACGTCAATTATCACGTGACCGCGTTGGCGTCGGCGGGCCTGATCGAGATCGTCCGCGAACGACAGGTGCGCGGCGCGGTCGAGCACTTCTACCGGACCTCGGACACCGGCGAGACCGCCCTCGATCCGGCTAAGAAGCGGACGACGGGTCTCGAACCCGCGACCTCGAGCTTGGGAAGCTCGCGCTCTACCAGCTGAGCTACGTCCGCATCAGGGCCCGATTCTACGACCCGGCGGGAGAGCGCGCGGGACTAACCTAGGCGGCCCGTGGGCGCCCGTGCTTTTGTCGTGACCCTTGCCGTGCTGGCCGTGATCGGCCTGCTCGGCTTCGGCCTGCTCAGCAAGGGCGAGCCGGCGATCGCGGTCGGCGAACGGGTTCCGGACCGGGAGCTGCCCGTTCTGATCGGCGCGGGCGAGGGCTCGATCGCCGACTATCGAGGCCGCTGGGTGCTGGTCAACCTGTGGGCCTCCTGGTGCGGTCCCTGCCGCGAAGAGGCGCCCGAGCTGGAGCGCTTCTGGCGTCGGTTTCGCGAGCGGGGCGTCACGGTGCTCGGCATCGACGTCCAGGACAACAGCGACGACGCGACCGCCTTCGTGCGCGAATTCGGCCTTACATACCCGCAGCTGCGGTCGGTGGGTGAGGAGCGCAGCGAGGCGTTTGGCTCCACGGGCGTCCCCGAGAACTTCCTGGTCGACCCCCGTGGCCGGCTGGCGTTGATTTGGCGCGGACCGGTCGACGAGCGCTTCCTCGCCGAACGAGTCGTTCCGATCCTGGCGGGGGCGAGATGAGCCGCCTGGTTGCTTGGATCGCCCTCGTGCTCCTCGCCGCCGCGCCCGCCTCCGCGGCGCCGCAGACGAGCCTCGCCGACCTCGAAGACGAGGTGATGTGCCCGATCTGCGGCACCTTGCTGGAGCTGTCCAACTCGCCGCAAGCCGAGCGCCAACGCGTCTTCATCAGCAGGCTCGTCGCCCAGGGCGCCAGCGAGGAGGAGGTCAAGGACGCCCTCCTCGCCGAGTACGGCCGCGAGGTGCTCGCGACGCCGGAGGGGTCGGGCTTCGAGCTCTCCGCCTACCTCGTCCCCGCGGTGGCCTTCGCGTTGGCGGCGGTCGCCCTCGCCTTCGGCGTGCGCCGCTGGCGCCGCTCCGGCGACGGCGACCCGGACCAGCCGCCGGCAGTCCCCCGTGCGGGCGACGCCGAGCGCCTCGACGCCGACCTGGCGCGATACGACCTCTGAGCTAACGCTGGCGAATCAGGCCCGCGACGGAGACGGCCAGCGCCGGCACCTCTTCGTCACCCCCGACGCACAGCAGGGTCGCCTCGACGTTGCGCGCCACCGCTGCCAGCGCGCTGGCAGCCGAGCTGGGCGGCCCCTCGACGACGACCAGCTCGTGCGCGTCGCGCAGCCCGGCTACCGCCTGACGAAAGCCGTCCGACCCGAGCAGCGCCTCGCTGTCCTCGGCGGGCCGCCCGGCGACGACGCAAACGAGCGGCTCCCGGGCCGGCGCGGACCCCGGGCCGGCAAGGACGAGCGGCCGGAGGATGCGCGCCGCTTCCGCTTCGCCGCGCAGGTACTCGCGCAGCCCGGGCGCCAGCGCGACGCCAAGCTCCTCGGCGAGCGTCGGCTCGGCCAGGTCGCACTCGAGTAGAGCGGTGCGGGTCCCGGTCGCCGCCGCAGCTGAGGCCAGCCCGGCGGCGGCGGCGCGCTTGCGGCGCGGCTCGCCGGTGACCATCGCGACGCGGATGCCGGCCAGCTCGCCGAGCAGCCGACCGAAGGCTTCCTGGTCGGCGCGGCGGAGCGTCCCGGCGCGCAGCGCTGAGGCGGCCGGCGCCGGGATCTCCCCGAGCGTCCTCACATCCGCTCTGGCGCCGAGATCCCGAGCAGCCCCAGCGCGTCGCCGATCGTGCGCTTGGTCAAGCGGCAGAGCCCCAACCGCGACTGCTCCACCCCCTCCCCCTCGGCACCGATCACCTGGCAGTCGCGGTAGAAGGCGTGGAAGTCGGAGGCGACGGCGGTCGAGTAGGCGCAGATCCGGTGCGGCGCGCGTCGCGCGGCGGCCTCGCGCACCTCGTCGGGGAATTCGAGCAGCCGCTTCACCAGCTCCCGCTCGGCCGCCTCCAATCGGGTGCCTGGAGTCGGCGCGCCGGCACTGCCCCCGTCGTCGCCTGCTTTGCGCAGGATGCTGGCGATGCGGGCGTGCGCGTACTGCACGTAATAGACGGGGTTCTCGCTCGACTCGCGGCGGGCCAGCTCGAGGTCGAGGTCCACGGTGGTGTCGTGGCTGCGCCAGAGCATGAACCAGCGGGCCGCGTCGACCCCGATGTCGTCGACGAGCTCGTCCAACGCGACGAAGTCTCCGCTTCGCTTCGACATCTGCGCGCGCTCACCGCCTTCGACGATGTGGACCAGCCGCATCATCACCGCCTCCAGCGCCTCAGGGTCCTCGCCCAAGGCGGCGATCGCCGCCCGCACCCGTGGCGCGTAGCCGTGGTGATCGGCGCCGAGGACGTCGATCAGCCGCTCGAACCCCCGCTGCAGCTTGTCGCGGTGGTAGGCGACGTCGGCGGCGAGGTAGGTCGGCTCACCCTCGGCGCGGATCAGCACGCGGTCCTTGTCGTCGCCGAAGTCGGTGCTGCGCAGCCAGAGGGCGCCCTCGCTGCGATAGGTGTTGCCGCGCTGCTCGAGCAGCGCCAAAGCCTCCTCGACGGCGCCGCGCTCGTAGAGCTCGCGCTCCGAGAACCAGATGTCGTAGCGGACCCCGAAGCGCTCGAGACTCGCGCGCACTTCCTCCAGGACGAGCTCGATGCCACGCCGCCCGACGGCGTCGAGGTCTGCGGAGTCCACCCCCTCGGCGGCGATCCGCTCGGCCAGGTCGTCGACGTAGGCGCCTTCGTAGCCGTCCTCGGGCGGCTCCTCCCCGGTCATTTTCGCGGCGATCGATGCGGCGAAGCGCTGGATCTGACCACCGGCGTCGTTGATGTAGTACTCGCGCTGCACGTCGTGTCCGACCGTGGTGAGCAGCCGCGCCAGGGCGTCGCCGTAGGCGGCGTGGCGACCGCCGCCGACGTGCAGCGGACCGGTCGGGTTGGCGGAGACGAACTCGACCAGGACGCGCTGCGGCGACTCTGTCGGCGACGGCCCGAGGCTTTCGGCGCCGGCCAGCGCGGCCATCGCGCGGCGGAACCACTGGTCGGAGAGGTGGAGGTTGACGAAGCCCGGACCGGCGACCTCGATCCGCTCCAGGCTCTCCTGCGCGCCCAGATCGCGCTCCAGCTCGGCCTGTAGGCGCGAAGCGACGTCGCGGGGGCTTTCGCCGAGCGACGCCGCGAGGAGCATCGCGGCGTTGGAGCTGTAGTCGCCGAGCTCCGCCTTGGGCGGTCGCTCCAGGGTGGGATCGGGCGCCCCCGGCTCGCCGTCGCGCAGACCCTGCGCCGCGGCCCTCACGGCGCCGCGCAGCTCGGCGATCGGGTCGGCGGTGGTCATCGCTGGGCCCGCTGCTTCATCGGGCGCATCGTATGGACCCCACCCCGGCGACAGTAGGCTGCCGCGGTGCGCGTCGCCGCGATCACCGACATCCACGCCAACCTGCCCGCCCTCGAGGCGACCCTTGCCGACATCGACGCCGCCGTCGTCGATGAGATCTGGTGCTTGGGCGACGTCGTCGGCTACGGCGCCCACCCGGACCGGTGCGTCGAGCTCGTCCACGAGCGCTGCGCAGTCTGCCTGGTCGGCAACCATGACCTGGCGGTGCTGGGAGCGCTGGACGTCGGCGCCTTCTCGGAGGCCGCGGCGGCGGCGGTCTGGTGGACCCGGGACAACGTCTCGCCGCGAACCGTCGAGGTGCTGCGCGGGTTGGAGCCGCGTGACAGCCGCGAGGAGGTGGCTCTCTCCCATGCCTCGCCCCGCGACCCGGTCTGGGAGTACGTGCTCTCCACCGAGCAGGCCGACGCCTGCCTCGACGCCCAGTCGGAGCGGATCGGCCTGATCGGCCATTCGCACGTCGCGCTCTTCTTCGCTCGCCCCGCCGAGCCAGAGCCAGGCGAGATCCGCGGCGCCCAAGCCGGCGATGGGGCCCTGTTGCGACTCGACAGCGGCGGTTGGCTGATCAATCCGGGAAGCGTCGGGCAGCCCCGCGACGGCGACCCACGAGCAGCCTGGCTGGAGCTGGACACCGGCGAGCTGACCGCCCGTTTCCGCCGGGTCGGGTACGACGTCGAGGCGGCGGCGGCGGCGATTCTCGCGGCAGGCCTGCCCAGACGCCTCGCCGATCGGCTCCAAACCGGACGGTGACGCTCAGTTGCAGGCAAAAGCCGCTCCTAAGGTCGTTCTCTAGACTCGCCCGGATGCCTCGCCCGGCCGGATCGGTCCTCGCCCTGGTGCTTGCGGCGGCGCTTTTCGTCGCGGTCGGCGGCTGCGGTGAGGAGGACGCCGAGCTCCTACCGGGATCGACCGCTCGTGAGATCACCTCGAACCTGGACACCGTCCAGCAGCTCGCCGACGAAGGGGACTGCGCCGGGGCCGAAGGCGCCGCGATCCAGGTAGGGGAACAGGTCGAAGCGGTCAAGGGGGTCGACCCCCGGCTCAAGAGGGCGCTCACCGACGGCGCCGATCGACTGGAGGAAGTGGTCGCGGGCTGCGAGGAAGAGCTGGAAGCGACCGAGCCACCGCCCTCCGAACCCGAACTCGAAGAAGAGCCCGACGCCGACCAGCTTGAGAAAGAAGAACAGCGCGAAGAGAAGGAACAGGAGAAGCGCGAAAAGGAAGAGGAGGAGGACGAAAACGGCGATGAGGGGAACGAGGGCAAAGGCGGTGGGCCGCCACCATCCGTACCGCCCTCCGAAGGCGAGGAAGACGACAACGAGGGCGGTGGCCCGCCGCCCGCGGTCGAAGAAGAAGACCCATCGTCCGGCGGCGTGGGTCCCGCGAACCCGGCGGGCGAAGGCTGATGGCGGCGGGAACGCTTTCCGGCCGGTATGAGATCGGCGAGCGCCTCGGCTCGGGCGGGATGTCGAACGTCTACCGCGCCACCGACCGCATCCTCGAGCGGACGGTCGCCGTGAAGGTGCTCGCCGAGCACCTCTCCGACGACGAGCGCTTCGTGGCGCGCTTCCGCCGCGAGGCGTTGGCGGTGGCCAAACTGATCCACCCCAACATCGTCCAGGTCTACGACACCGGCGTCGACGAGGGCCGGCACTTCATCGTCATGGAGTACGTCGAAGGCCGCTCCGGGGCGCAGCTCCTGAAGCGCCAGGGCTCGTTCGATCCGCAGACCGCCGCCGAGGTCGGCGTCCAGGCCTGCGGCGGGCTCGACTACGCGCACCGACGGGGCATCATCCACCGCGACGTCAAGCCGGGCAATCTGATGATCCACGGTGGTCCGCTCGGCAGCGGCCCGCTGACCGTGAAACTGACCGACTTCGGCATCGCGCGGGCGATCGAACAGACGCGGCTGACCCAGGTCGGCTCGGTCGTCGGCACCGCCGCCTACTTGTCTCCCGAGCAGGTTCGCGGCGAGGAGGCGACGCCCGCTACCGACGTCTACGCGCTCGGCGTCGTCCTCTACCAGCTCCTTACCGGGCGCCTGCCCTACGAGGGGTCGACCCTTGCGGAGCTGGCGGTGCGCCAGCAGAACGAGCGGCCGCTCCCCCCCACCACCTACAACGACGAGGTGCCGGAGACGCTCGGCGCCGCCGTCCTGCGGGCGCTGGAAGGCGATGTCTCACGCCGCTACGCGAGCGCCGACGAGCTGGCCGATGGGCTGCGGCTCGGCCTGCAGGGGGAGGATGTAACGCTGCCCCTCGAGCAGGGTGCCGACCCGACCCGGGTGCTGGGCGGTGAGACCGCGACCCGGCCACTGGAACGGACCGAGCGCACCGAGCTGCGGCCAGCATCGCCTACCCGCCGGCCGGCACCCCGGCCCGCCCCGCCGCCGCCTCCGCCCGTGGCGGCGCCCGGTAGGCCCGTCCGTCGCGGCGGCTTCTCGCGCTTCGTCCGCCTCACGCTTGCGACCGTCGCCCTGGTGCTGATCGCCGCGGCCGTCGCCGCGGCCGTGATCATGGCCACCGATCAGGCCAGCGGCGTCCACGCCACCGAAGTCGCTGGCGACTCGGTCGACCGCGTGGTCGAAGAGCTCAAAGAACTGGTCCAGAGGAATACGGAATAGCTTTGGCTGCCTTTTGATGCCTATAGGGTCATCAATGCAGCCAAAGTCGGGTTAGGCGCCGTACGGGCTCACGCCGGCCAGAATTCCGGTGCTGTAGGCGTCGAGGCGCCCGGCGACGATCGCCTCGCGGGCGCCGCCGACGAGGTGCCGCATGAAGGTGAGGTTGTGCAGGCAGAGGAGCCGCACGGCGGTCAGCTCCTCGGCGCGGGAAAGGTAGCTGAGGTAGTCGCGGTCGTGGTCCTGGCAGGCGGGACAGGGGCAGCCGGCGGCGATCGGCTCGCGGTCGCCCTCCCAGCCGGCCTTGCGCAGGTCGAGCCGAAAGCGGCTGTCTGGGTTCGGAACTAGCGCCGTGCCGTGACGGGCGAGCCGGGTCGGGATCGCGCAATCGAAGACGTCCAGGCCCAGGGCGATGCCGGCCAGCAGGTCGTCGACATCCCCTATCCCCAGCAGGTGCTTGGGCGCCTCCTCCGGCAGGAGCGGGGCGGTCAGTTCGAGCACGCCGCGCATCTCGTCCTTGTCGCGACCGAGCGTGCCGCCGATCGCGAGACCGTCTACCGCGGCCTCCGAGACGGCCTGCGCTGACTCGCGCCGCAGGTCTTCGTGTACGCCGCCCTGGACGATGCCGAAAACCGCCTGCCGGGACGGCCCGTTGTCCTCGTGCCAATCGAGGCAACGAGCGAGCCAGCGATGGGTGCGCTCCATCGAGCGGGCCGTGTACTCACGGTCGGCGTGGTAGGGAGTGCACTCGTCGAAGACGAGTGCGATGTCGGAGCCGAGCTTCCCCTGCACCTCCATCGAGATCTCGGGTGAGAGGAAGAGGGCGCGGCCGTCGCGGTAGGAGCGGAAGCGCACTCCCTCCTCGCCGATCGAGACGACCGAGCCCTGGCCGCCGCCGGGCCGACCGCTCCCCTTCACCTCGTTCGCGACACCGCCATGGGCGAGCGAGAAGACCTGGAACCCGCCGGAGTCGGTGATCAGCGCCCGCTCCCAGCCCATGAAGCCATGGAGCCCCTCGGCGGCCGCGATCCGGTCGGCTCCCGGCGAGACGAACAGGTGGTAGGTGTTGCCGAGAATCAGCTCGTAGCCCAGCTCGGCCACCTCCCGCGACTCGAGGCTGCGCACCGTCCCCTTGGTCGCCAACGGGATGAATGCAGGCGTCCGCACCGCGCCGTGCGCCGTATGCAGGACGCCCGCACGGGCGCTGCCCGCGCGGGCCTCTATCTCGAACCTGAGGCGCTTCGGCTCGTCACGCACGAGCGAAGCGTATGGGTGCGGCGCTACTCGCCGCTGCCGATCGCGATCTTGGTCGGCTGCCGCTCCTCGGGCTTCGGAATCCGCACCTCGAGCACGCCGTTCTCGAAGTCGGCGCTGACCGCGCCCGCGTCGACCCCCTCCGGGAGGTCAAGCGAGCGAGAGAAGCGGCCGAAGGCGCGCTCGACCCGGTGGTAGCCCTCCCTGCGGTCCTCGTGCTCGGCCCGGCGCTCACCCGAGATCGTCAGGACCTTGTCCTTCACCTCGATGGCGAGGTCGTCCTCGCCGAGCCCAGGGAGGTCCGCGCGGAGGATGTATTCGTCGTCGGCCTCGACCAGATCCATCGGCGGGATCCAGCGCCGAGCGGCGCTGCCGCCGCCGTTCGCCACGCCAAGTCCACGGCCCTGGAAGAAGCTGTCGAAGAGGCGGTTCATGTCGCCCTGAAGCAGGTCCAGCTCCCTGG
Source organism: Solirubrobacterales bacterium (assembly GCA_036276735.1). GTDB lineage: Bacteria > Actinomycetota > Thermoleophilia > Solirubrobacterales > 70-9 > VRUE01. The sequence continues at coordinate 17,722 of DASUOH010000027.1, forward strand.
TCGGGTCCCATCTCACAAGTGCCATGTTGCTCACCTCCTGCTGAGACGTAGTGATGCCTGTTACTGCAGTATGAAATCTAAGTCGCTACGTGTCAAGTAGGGAGCGGCCCGTCATCGCCTCAGGCTGCGGGATGCCGAGCAGATTCAGCGCCGTGGGGGCGACGTCGGCGAGGATGCCGCCGTCGCGGAGGGAGACGCCCTCGGCCGTGACGATCAGCGGTACCGGGTTGAGCGAGTGCGCCGTGTTGGGTGAGCCGTCGGGCTCGAGCATGTGGTCGCAGTTGCCGTGGTCGGCGGTGACGATGCAGGCGCCGCCGACCCGGTCGACCGCGGCAACGACGTCGCCGAGGCAGCGGTCGACGGTCTCGACTGCTTTGACGGCCGCGGGGATCGAGCCGGTGTGGCCGACCATGTCGGGGTTGGCGAAGTTGATGATCCCGAAGCGGTATGCACCCTGCGACCAGCGCTCGACGAAGGCGTCGGCGGCAGCGCGGGCACTCATCTCGGGCTTGTGGTCGTAGGTCGGCACGTCGCGGGGCGACTCGACGAGGCAGCGCTCCTCCCCCTCCCACTCCGCCTCTCGGCCGCCGTTGAAGAAGTAGGTGACGTGGGCGTACTTCTCGGTCTCGGCGACGTGCAGCTGGCGTCCACCCGCCCCAGAGACGACTTCGGCCAAAGTCGTCCGCGGCCGCGCCTCGGGGAACGCCACTGGGTACGGCCAGCCCTGGCGGTACTCGGTCATCGTGGTCAGGCCGAGCAACGGCCCGTTGCTGCGCGGGAACTCGTCGAAACCCGGCTCGGCCAGCGCGCGGGTCATCTGCCGCGCCCGGTCCGGTCGGAAGTTGACGAAGATCGCGGCCTCGCCCTCGCGGACGCCGTCGTAGTCACCAATCACCGTCGGCTTCACGAACTCGTCGGTCTCTTCGCGCTGGTAGGAGGTCTCGATCGCCTCCTGGCTGCTGGCGGCGTGGAGGCCCTCGCCATGGACGATCGCGTCATAGGCGAGCTTGGTCCGCTCCCAGCGGGTGTCGCGGTCCATCGCGTAGTAGCGACCGCTGACCGTGCCGACCCGCCCCGCCTGCCGCAGCCAGCGCTCCAGCTCGGCGAGATAGCCGCGGCCGCCATGAGGCAGGGTGTCGCGGCCGTCGGTGAATGCGTGGAAGACCACGTCGGGCACCCCCTCCTGCGTGGCCAGCTCGATCGTCGCCTCGAGGTGCTCCCAGCCGGAGTGGACGCCGCCGTCGGAGACCAGGCCGAGCAGGTGGAGGCGACCGCTGCCGGCGGCGGCGCGGCGGCAGGCGGCGACCAGCGCCTCGTTTTCGAAGAAGCTGCCGTCGGCGATCGCGTCGTCGATCCGCGCCAGGTCCTGCTTGACGATCGCTCCAGCGCCGAGGTTGAGGTGACCGACCTCGGAGTTGCCCATCTGCCCATCGGGCAGCCCAACGTCGCGCCCCTGCGCTGAGAGCTGCGTGTGGGGATAGGCGTCCCAGAGGCGGTCGAAGACCGGGGTCTCTGCCTGCGAGATCGCATTGCCCGGGCCGGGCGGGGCCAGCCCCCAGCCGTCGAGGATGACCAGGGCGAGCGAGGGAACCGTCAAAGCGAAGGCTTCCGGTGCGACTTATGTACGCCTGGCGAGCAAAAGTCGCACCGGCGGCTCATGCGGCCTCGACGATCGCCGCGAAATCTTCTGCGTTGAGGCTCGCCCCGCCCACGAGCGCCCCGTCGATGTCCGGCTGGGCCAGGAGCTCGGCGGCATTGCCGGGCTTCACCGAGCCGCCGTAGAGGATCCGCACCGCGTCGGCGTCGGCGCCGCGCTCGCGCAGGACGTCGCGGATGAAGGCGATCGTCTCCTGCGCCTGCTCTGGCGTCGCGGTGCGGCCGGTGCCGATCGCCCAGATCGGCTCGTAGGCGATCACCACGTCGGCGATCCGGCCGGGCTCGATCGCGGCGAGGTCAGCCTGCAGCTGGCGCACCAGCACCGCGTCGGTCTGGTCGGCGTCGCGCGCCGCCTCGCTCTCGCCGACGCAGAGGATCGGCTCGAGGCCGGCCGCGAGCGCGACGGGAACCTTGCGGGCCAGCGCCTCGTCGGTCTCGTTGAAGTACTGGCGCCGCTCGGAGTGGCCGAGGACCACCGCTTCGACGTCGAGCTCGACCAGCATGCCCGCGGAGACCTCGCCGGTAAAGGCGCCGTTCTCCTCCTCGTGCATGTTCTGCGCAGCCACCTTGATCGCGGTCCCGTAGCGGCGCTCGACCACGGCGGTCAGGGCGGTGAACGGCGGGCAGATGACGACATCGTGTTGCGTAGCCGCGATCCGCGGCAGCAGCGCGTCGACGAACTCGGCCGCCTCGGCGACCGTCTTGTGCATCTTCCAGTTGGCGGCCAGGTACGGCGTGCGCTTAGGCATCGCGCAACGCCTCCACGCCCGGCAGCTTCTTTCCCTCCAGCAGCTCCAACGAGGCACCCCCTCCGGTCGAGACCCAATCCACTTTCTCCGCGAGGCCGAACTCGTGCAAGGCGGCGACCGAGTCGCCGCCGCCGACGACCGTCGTGCCCGGCGCCGCCGCCACCGCCTCGGCGACCCGGCGAGTGCCGGCCGCAAACGGCTCCAGCTCGAAGGCGCCCATCGGCCCATTCCACAGCACGGTGCCGGCCGCGGCGACCTCCTCCGCGTAGCGCTCCGCCGTGCGCGGCCCGACGTCGAGGCCCATCCAGCCGTCCGGCACCTCGACCCCGTCGCTGGCACGGTGCTCGGTGGCGGCGTCGAAGCTCTTACCGAGCAGCAGGTCGCTCGGCAGCAGCAACTCGCAAGCGGAGGTCTCAGCACGCCGCAGCGCCTCCTCGGCCAGGGCCACGCCCTTCTCCTCGACCAAGGAGCTCCCGGTCCCGATGCCCTGGGCGCGGAAGAAGCTGAAACACATCGCGCCGCCGATCAGGATGCGATCGGCGACCTCGAGGAAGCGGTCGATCACGCCGACCTTGTCGGAGACCTTGGCCCCTCCGAGCACGACCACGAGCGGCCGCTGTGGCGATTCGACCACCGCGGTCAGCTCACTCACCTCCCGCTGCAGCAGGAGCCCCGCGTAGCCGGGCAGCCGGTGGGCGACGCCCTCGGTGCTGGCGTGAGCGCGGTGGGCGGCGCCGAAAGCGTCGTTGACGTAGAGGTCGGCCAGCGCCGCAAGCGCCGCCGCCAGTTCCGGGTCGTTCTCGGTCTCCCCCGGCTCGAAGCGGACGTTCTCGAGCAGCAGCACGTCACCCTCGCCCAGCTGGCCCGCCCTCGCCTCCACCTGCTCGCCGCGCGCCGCTGGCGCCAGCGCCACCTCGGCGCCGAGCAGCTCGGAAAGTCGCTCCGCCACCGGCCGCAGCGAGAGCTCCGGCACTACCTTGCCCTTCGGCCGGCCCAGGTGGGAGACGAGGACGAGCGCCGCACCGCGCTCGCGCAGCAGCTCGATGGTCGGCAGCGCGGCGCGGATACGCGTCTCGTCGCTTACCCGACCGCCGTCGAGCGGCACGTTGAAGTCGACGCGGACCAGCACCCGCTTGCCCGCGACGTCGGCGTCGCGGACGCTCTGCTTCGCGAAGCTCATCGCCGGGCCCGTGGCTAGATGACCATCTCTAGAGGACTTTGCCCGCGAGCTCGACGCAGCGGTTCGAGTAGCCCCACTCGTTGTCGTACCAGGCGACCGCCTTGATCATCCTGCCGTCGCCGATTGCCATCGTCTGCTCGGAGTCGAAGATCGAGGAGTGCGGGTCGCCGACGATGTCGGTCGAGACGATCGGGTCCTCGGTGTAGGAGAGGATGCCCTTCAGCGGCCCTTCCGCCGCCTCCTTCACCGCCGCGTTGACCGCGCCGGGATCGGTCGGGCTCGAAGGCGTGAAGGTCAGGTCGACGACCGAGCCGGTCGCCACCGGCGCCCGCATCGCGAAGCCGTTCAGCTTGCCGTTGAGATCGGGCAGGACCAGGCCAACGGCCTTGGCGGCCCCGGTCGTCGTCGGGATCAGGTTGAGCGCCGCGGCGCGCGCCCGCCGCAGATCCTTGTGCGGCATGTCCTGGAGGCGCTGGTCGGCGGTGTAGGCGTGGATCGTCGTCATCAGGCCTTGCTCGATCCCGAACGCCTCGTGCAGCACTTTGGCCAGCGGCGCCAGGCAGTTGGTCGTGCAGGAGGCGTTGGAGATGATGTTGTGCTGGTCGCGGTCGTAGGTGTCGAAGTTGACTCCCAGGGCCACGGTCACGTCCGGTTCCTTGGCGGGTGCCGAGATGATCACCTTCCTGGCGCCGGCCTCGAGGTGCTTGGCGGCGTCGGCGCGTCCGGTGAAGAGGCCGGTCGACTCGATCACGACGTCGACGCCAAGGTCGCCCCAGGGCAGCTGCGCCGGGTCGCGCTCGGAGAGCACCTTCAACTCCTTGCCGGCAACCGAGATCGACGCGTCACCCGCCTCGACCTCGCCGGGGAAGCGACCGAGGATCGAGTCGTACTTGAGCAGGTGGGCGAGCGTCCCCGGGTCGGTGAGGTCGTTGACCGCGACGAAGTCGAGGTCCGCGCCCGCCGCCTGCGCCGCGCGGAAGACGTTGCGCCCAATGCGGCCGAAGCCGTTGATGCCGACCTTCACTGCCATCGAAGAGACCCTCCTGAAGTCGTTGGTGAACTAACGCTAGCGCTGCTAATCGGTGCCGACCGTGACCTCGATCTCGTACCCATCCGGGTCCGTCAGGAACGCGGAGTACGAGCCCGAGCCGTGCGAGCGGCGCTCGCCGGGATTGCTGACGCTCTTGCCGCCGGCGGCGACGCCGGCCTCCCACGCCGCCTTGACGGCGACGATGCCGAGCCCCGTGAAGCTGAGCAGCCCGAAGCCCGGCTTGGCTTCATGGTGGTCGGCGATGAAGAAGACCGGTTTGGCGATGCCCCAGCCGATCGTCCCTTCCTGGTCGAAGTGCCGCCGCCAACCAAGCGGCGCCAGCAGCGCGTCGTAGAACGCCGCGCTGCGCTCGAGGTTCGATACCTCCAGGAGGACGTGGTGCAGCATCGCGCCGGGAGGCTATATGGCGGATCGGAGCGCCGGTCGCTTGCTCAGCCGGAGCGCGGCGTCCAGCGGAAGCGACGAGCGGCGATCAGTAGACCGACGACGCCCCAGGCGGCGACCACCGCGAGGTTGCCCCACTCGAAGGCCGAGCCGCCGGCGGCCGGCACGTAGGCGCCGAAGAAGGCCTCGAAGAAGTGGCGCACCGGAAAGAGGTCGGCGAAGTGGATGACGCCGCTCGGCAGCTGGTCATCTGGGATGAAGACGCCGGAGAGGAAGTAGAGCGGCAGCAGCAGCGCGTTGACGATTGGCGCCGCCGCGTCCTGGGAGGGAATCGCAGCGGTCAGCGCGATGCCGAGGCAGCAGAAGGCGGCCGCCCCGACCACCAACGCCAAGACGATCGCCGGCAGGTTGTCCCATGGCACGTCGACGCCGTAGGCGAGCCGTCCGAGGGCCGCGATCAGTACGAGCATCAGCAGGGCGACGACGATCGAGTTGCCGACACGGCCCGCGATGAACACCCACGGCGGCAGCGGCGTGCCGCGACCCCGCTTCAGCCGGCCGTCCTCGCGGGCGATCACCAGCGACATCGCCAGCGATTGCATCGTCGCTGAGATCACCGAGAGGGTGACGATCGCCGGCACGTAATAGGTCGTCGTCTCGATCCCGCCGCCGATGTCGACGGTCTCGTCGCCGAACACGGTCGCGAAGATCAGCAGCAGGATGACCGGGAAGGCGACGGTGAAGAAGACCGCGGCGGGGTTGCGCCAGAAGGTCTTCTGGTCGTAGCGAAACTGGTGCGCGACGAGCGTCAGACCGCTCACTCCGCCCCCTCCGCGGTCAGCGACAGGTAGACGTCTTCGAGGTCGGGCCGGGTCGCTTCCAGTCCCTCCAGGGACAGGCCCTCGTTCAGCGCCCGCTCGGTGAGCTCGTGCAGCACCTCGACCGGCCGGTCGGTCTCGACCGAGACCTGCTCCCCGTTGAGGCGGTAGCTGATCGTGGTCGGCAGGCTCTCCCGATCACCGAGGTCGTCGGGCGTTCCGCGAGCCACCACCCGGCCGGCGGCGATCACCGCGACCCGGTCGGCGAGCCGCTGCGCCTCGTCCATGTAGTGGGTGGTGAGGAAGACCGTCTTGCCGAGGTCGCGCAGGCCGGCGACGGTCTCCCAGGTGTGGCGGCGCGCCGAGGGATCGAAGCCGGTCGTCGGCTCGTCGAGGAAGAGCAGCTCGGGATCGCCGATCAAGGCGATGCCGACGTCGAGGCGGCGCTGCTGCCCACCGGAGAGCGCGCCGCTGCGTGCGTCCGCCTTCTCGCGCAGGCCGACCAGCTCGAGCGTCTCGTCGATCGGCCGCGGGGCCCGGTAGTAGCCGGCGTAGAGCTCGAGGGACTCGCGCACGGTCAGGTATGGGTCGAGGCGGCAGGTCTGCAGGACGATCCCGATCCGCTCGCGCCACTCGCCGCCGGCCCGCTGCGGGTCCTCGCCCAGCACGCTTACCTCGCCGCCGTCGCGCTCGCGGTAGCCCTCGAGGATCTCGACCGTGGTCGTCTTGCCCGCCCCGTTCGGCCCGAGGAAGGCGAACACCTCGCCGCGCCGCACCTCCAGGTCGATGCCCCGCACCGCCTCGAGCTCGCCGTAGCGCTTGCGCAATCCGCGGACTGAAATCACTGGTTCGGCCACGGGCCCGCGGATTCTATGGACGGTCGGATGACGAGGCTCAGGCGTCGCCAGGCAAGGACGCAGGGAGGGTGACGAGGGGAGCGCACTTCAGTGCGTGACCCGAGGAGACCGACCGAGGACACCGCATGGCGACTCCTGGGACCGTCATTCCGCGTCGCGGTGCTTGACGCGGACCACGACGTCGTCGCGCCCCTCGAGGGCTCGCCGGATGCGGTCGGCGACGGTGAGCGAGCGGTGCTTGCCGCCGGTGCAGCCGACGGCGATCGTCAGGTGGCTCTTCCCCTCGGTGACGTAGGCGGGGACGAGGAACTCCAGCAGGGGCAGGAGGCGCCCGTAGAACTCACCGGCCTGGGTGCCCGACTCGACGTAGGCGCGGACCTCCTCGTCGAGCCCCGTTTGCGGGCGCAGCTCGTCGACGTAATGGGGATTGGGCAGGAAGCGGACGTCGAGCGTCATGTCGGCGTCGCGCGGCGGCCCGTTCTTGAAGCCGAAGGTGAGCAGGGTCAGCGCCAGCTTGCCGCCACCGTCGTTGCCGATCAGCTCCTCGGCGATGCGGCGGCGCAGCTGCGCGCCGGTCAGGCCGCTGGTCTCCATCACCACGTTGGCGCAAGCGCGCAGCTGCGCGAGCAGCTCACGCTCGGCCCTGATCCCCTCGACGATCCGCCCTTCCGGGGCGAGGGGGTGGCGGCGGCGGGTCTCCTTGTAGCGATCGAGCAGCGTCTCCTCGTCGGCCTCGAGGAAGAGCAGCTTGGGCTGGATGCCCTCCCCCTCCAGCTCGTCGAGCACCTGGACGAGATCCTCGAAGTACTCGCCACCGCGCACGTCGGAGACGATCGCGGCGCGCTCGACGCCGCTGCCGTCGAGCCGGAAGAGCTCACCGAGGCTGCCGATCAGCCGCGGCGGCAGGTTGTCGACGCAGAAGTAGCCGCCGTCCTCGAAGGCGGCAATTGCCTCTGACTTCCCGGCTCCCGAGTGCCCGGTGATCACGACCAGCTCAACGTGCTTGGCGGCCGTCATCAGCCAATCCTGTGCAGCTGCTCGTGGATCTCGCGGGCAAGCTTGCCGGGGACGCCGGGCACCGCCTCCAGCTCCTCGCGGCTCGCCGCCAGGAAGCGCTCGGGCGAGCCGAAGTGGCGCAGCAAGGCGCGCTTACGGACGGGACCAACGCCGCGCAGCCCGTCGAGCACCGAGCCGGTCATCGCCCGGTCACGGCGGCCACGGTGGTGCTCGATCGCAAAACGGTGCGCCTCGTCGCGGACCCGCTGCAGCAGCTTCGAGGCCTCCGAGTCGGCGGCAAGGTCGAGTGGGTGCGGCCGACCCGGGACGAAAACCTCCTCCTCGCGCTTGGCCAGCGAGACGACGGTGGTGCCGCGCTCGACCAGCGGCGCCAGGGCGCGTATCGCCGCACCGAGCTGTCCCTTGCCGCCGTCGATCATCACCAGCGAGGGCAGCGAGGCGAAGCTCGCGTCCCGCTTGCCGTCGTGGGGCGAGAGGTCGATTTGCTCCAGGAAGCGGTTGACGCGGCGGCCGAGCACCTCTTCCATCGAAGCGAAGTCGTCGGACCCGTTGTCGCGCGGCCCCCGCACTTTGAAGCGCCGGTAGTCGGCCTTCTTGGTCGCGCCTCCCTCGAAGACAACCATCGAGGCGACCGTGTGCTCGCCGCCGATGTTGGAGATGTCGAAGCCCTCGATCCGCACCGGCAGGTCCTCCATCCCCAGCGCCTCGCGCAGGTCGGCGAGGGCGTCGACGCGACGCTGGCGGCGGTGCTCGCGCCGCAGTCGATCCTGGTCGAGGGCGAGCCGCGCGTTGCGCTCCGCCAGCTCCCGCAGGCGGCGCTTGTCGCCGCGCTCGGCGACCCGCACCTCGACCGGGGCGCCCCGCCGCTCGCTCAGCGCCGCGGCCAGGATCTCGGCGCGCTCGGCCAGGTAGGGGCCGACGACGATCGTCTTGGGAACCGCGGGCGAGGCGGAGTAGTACTGGCCGATGAACTCCTCGGTCACCTCCGCCGGCTCGCGTTCGGCTTGGTTGTCGAGGTAGAAGCTCTGGCGCTCGGCGAGGATCCCGTCGCGCACCTGAAAGACCTGCGCGTTGGCGTCGGCGCCTTCGACCGCGACGCCGATCATGTCCATCGCCCCAACCGAGCCACCGGCGACCTGCTGGCGCTCGAACAGCGATTCGATCGCCTTCAAGCGGTCACGGTGCAGGGCGGCGCGCTCGAACTCCTGCCCGGCGGCCGCCTCATCCATCTTCGTCCGCTCGCCCGCCTCGACCTGGCGATAGCGACCGGAGAGGAAGTCGACGATCGCGTCGATGTTGCGGCGGTACTCGTCCTTGCTCACGTAGTCGACGCAGGGCGCCCCGCAGCGCTTTATGTAGTAGTCGAGGCAGGGGCTGCCGGAGCGCCGCCCCGGCTCGCGCCCCTCGCAGGTGCGGAACTGGAAGAGCTTGCCGAGCAGGTCGAGCGTCTCTCGCACCCGCTTGGCGCTCGAGAAGGGACCGAAGTAGGCGCGACCACTGCGGTGCTTCTCGCGGGTGAAGTAGACGCGCGGGTAGTCCTCGTCGAGGCTGACGCAGACGTACGGGTACGACTTGTCGTCGCGCAGGCGGATGTTGAAGCGCGGCCGGTGTCGCTTGATGAAGCTCTGCTCGGCCAGCAGCGCCTCCGCCTCGTTGGCGGTGACCAGGAAGTCGATGCGGTCGATGCGCGAGGTGAGGCGCGGCTCGCCGCCGGAGAAGTGCGAGGCGACCCGCTTGCGGATCGAGCGCGCCTTGCCGACGTAGAGCAGGTCGCCGCCGGCGTCGTAGAAGAGGTAAACGCCCGGCGAATCGGGCAGCTTGCGTCGCTGCGCGGCGATGCGATCCTCGCGCGAGGGCTCCTTTTCCCGCCTACCGGCCACGAGTTACAAGAGTAGGCTCCTGGCCAGCCGGCCAAGCCAGACGCGCAAGGGAGATGAAGATCGCATGCCCACCGAGACCTTGAACCCACCCGAGCTGCAGACGCTGCGAATCGACGTGGACGGTCGGATCGGCACCCTGACCCTGGATCGGCCCGACGCCTTCAACGCGATGAGCCCGGAGATGATCGGCGAGCTGACCGTCGCCTTTTCCTGGCTCGCCGACCAGGCGCCGCTGCGGGCGCTGATCGTGACCGGCGCCGGCAAAGCGTTCTGCGCGGGCGGCGACGTCAACTGGTTCAAGGGCGGCGTCGATGAGGAGTCGGTCGACCTGCCATCGGAGGTGCGGCGCGGCGCCGAGGTGCTGCACCAGGCGATCATCGACCTGCGCCGCATCCCCTACCCGGTGATCGCGGCGGTCAACGGGCCGGCGGCCGGCGCCGGCTTCTCGCTGGCCCTCGCCTGCGACACCCGAATCGCCTCCGAGGCGGCCTTCTTCGCCTGCGCCTACGGACGGATCGGCGCCTCGCCGGATGGCGGCATGACCTACTTCCTGCCTCGCGTCGTGGGACCGAGCCGAGCGCTGGAGCTCCTCCTCAATGACCCGAACATGGACGCCGAGAGCGCCTTGGCCGAAAAGATCGTCGCCGAGGTCGTCCCGGCCGACCAGCTGCTGGACCGGGCCCGTGCCAAGGCGGAGAAGCTGGCGGCGAAGGCGCCCCACTACGTGCGGATGGCGAAGCTGCTGGTCGGACAGAGCATCGAGAACCGTCTCGCCGACCACCTGCAGCTGGAGCGCCACGGGATCGCCGACAGCATGGCGACCGAGGACCTGCGCAACGGCGTCACCGCCTTCTTCGGTGGCGAGGAGCCCGTCTTCGAGGGCCGCTGAGCCGGGCGCTCAGGTTTTCAGCGCGCATTTCCGGCTAGATTCCCCTTGCGAGTCCTGCCTCGACGGAAAGGAACTTTCGGATGAAGAAGCTCACCGCGCTCCTCGCTCTTGCCCTCGCCTCGCTTGCCCTCGTCGCCTGCGGCGGCGATGACGACGACGATGGCGGGACGACGACCGAGAACGGCAACCAGGCGAGCAACGGCGCCGCGACCAACGGCGGTGGTGGCTCCGAAATCCAGATCGAAGCGGCGGAAAGCGGTCTCGCCTTCACCGAAGACGCGATGACCGCCGAAGGCGGCAAGAACGTCACGCTCCACTTCTCCAACCCACAGCCAATCGGCCATGACGCCGACATCGAAGACTCGGGCGGCAAAGTCATCGCCGACACCGAAGTGCTGACCGAAGGGGAAGACACCGCCACGATCAATGACCTCAAACCGGGCAAATACGTCTTCTTCTGCTCCGTGCCCGGCCACCGCGAAGGCGGCATGGAGGGCACGTTAACCGTCGAATAGCCGCGCTGCCGATGGCGCCCGCTACTCGGCGGGCGCCATCACCCGGGTCACCGAGTCGCCCACGAAACAGGGCTTCTCGTTTCCTTCGACCTCGAGGGTGAAGCGGGTGACGACCTGCCACCAGCCGCCGCCGACCTCCTCGACTGAGACGACCTCGGCACGACCGCGGACCCGTGAGTCGACTGGGACCGGCGCGGGGAAGCGGATCTTGTTCCAGCCGTAGTTGACGCCGAGCGCGAAGCCACTGGAGGAGATCAGTTCCTTGCGGAAGCCGTCGACCAGCGAGAGCGTCAGGTTGCCGTGGGCGATCGTCGTGCCGAAGGGGCTCTCCCTCTTCGCGCGCTCGACGTCGATGTGAATCCACTGGTCGTCGCCGGAGACGCGGGCGAAGGTGTCGATGTCGTCCTGCGTCACCGTGCGCCACTCGCTCGGCCCGATCTCCTGGCCGACCAGTGCCTGCATCCCCTCGACGCCATGTGCTTCGGCGGTTGCCATCAGGCCAGTCTATTTTGCCGCGCAGATAGTCGGTCAGGACGTCGGAGTCGAGGACCGGCTTGAGCGCCAGGTCGCCCACGCTTCCTCTCGCGCCCTGTCCCAGTCGGCAGAGTCGGACTCGCTCCACGCGCCCTCTGCCTCGACCAGATCGATGGCCAGATCGTCGCCTTGGCAATGTTTGAAGAGCCGCTCCACCATGGTGCGCATGAACTGCATCCTTGCATTTGAATGCGTCGCCTTTTACTCCGGCACCTGCACGGCGATCACCTCGAGCCCATCGATTCCGTTGAAGTCGCTCGGGTTGCAGGTATAGACAGGGAGATCGTTGGCAAGGGCGATCGACGCGATCATCGCGTCGTAGGCACGGGCCGCTACCTTGCGGCCTGCCCGGCGGAGCGAGGCAGCAACCCCTCCAAACGCACGGGCGGCGGCGGCGTCGAAGGGAAGGGGGACGAAGTCGGCCTCGGCTTGCTGCAGATGAGCCTGACGGCGAGCGCGCTCATCCTCCGCCGCGGCCACCAGTGGGCCGACCGAAAGCTCGGCGAGCGTGACAGCCGTGATCAGCGGCTCGGCGGGCAGGGCCTCAGCGTCGGCGATGCGGGGCAGAAGGAGGACCGTCGAGGTGTCGAGGACTCCCCGGCCGGCTCCGACGGCGTCCTCGTTCACAGCCCCGGGTCCAGCAGCCGGTCGACGTCCGCGCGCAGGACGACCGGGTCCACCCCGGGCAGGCGACTCCAGCGGCTCAGCAAAGCCTCCGCCGAAAGCGGCGGACGCAGCGGCAGCAACTCTGCGACCGGCGTGCCAGAACGCGTGATCGTGATCTGCTCGCCGCGGAGGGCGCGGTCGACCACGTCGCCGCCCTGGTTGCGTAGTTCGCGGATAGTGACTCTCGGCATGTCGATTACTGTATCACCGGTGATACACGGCAAGTTGCAGTTCATCTCACCAACCTCACTTCGAATCGCGGCGGCGCCATCGCCCCTGCTCCGCCCAGTAGAGCGAGGATGCGGGTGACGTAGGCCTGGGTCTCGGGATAGGGCGGAATGCAGTTGCAGTCTTCGACCGCGCCGGGGCCGGCGTTGTACGCGGCGAGGGCGAGCTGGGGGGAGCCGTCGAACTGGCGCAGCAAATCGGACATCAGGTGCGCTTGGGCGTTAATCGCTGCCTTGGGATCGAATGGGTCGTCGAGCCCGTACGCCGCTGCAGTGCCCGGCATGAATTGCGCTATCCCCTGCGCGCCGGCCGGAGAGACGGCGTAGGGATCGAAGTTGGACTCGGCCTTCAGCTGCGCCGCGAGCAGGGCCGCCGAGACGTTCCAGCGGGCGGCGGCGCGCAGCAGCGGCGCCCGGAAGCGTGGCGGGACGAACGACGGCAAACTGCCGCCGGCCAGTGCGCCGTCTCCCCCATCGCCGCCCACGAATCCGCCAGCGCCCGCCGCTTCGCCCGCCGGCGAACAGGGCGGCGGACCAGCTGTGAAGCCGTAGTGCCACGCCTCCCAGCTGTAGCGCTGGACGAAACCGAAGCGCTCCGCGTTTTCGGCGAGCCAGCCGTAGGCGGATTCCGGACCGAGGTCGAGCTCGGTGGCGCAGCGGTGCAGCGACTGGCCGGGCGGCGCAACCCAGCGCGGATCGGGGTTGGCGGCGAAGAGCGCCGCCTGCTCTGCGTCGGAGCGGAAGCCGGAGCTGACGACGAGCGCAACACCATTCTGAGCAGCGGCGGCGGCCATCCGGTCGAACGCCGCCGCGACGTCAGGCCTCATCCCCTCCCCCTGCCGCACGACAAGCGGGCCACCGTAGCCACCGCCGCTCGCCGTCGTGGTCGCCGATTCGACGCCGGCGGAAGCAGCGGCTTCCGCCACCGCAGACGCCTGTACTTGGACTCGATCACCGCCGGCTGCCAGCTCTCCCGTCACGAGCGCCGCGACCCGCACCGGCGCGAACGATCCGCGGTCGGGGAACTCGACTCGCAGCCGCTCGCGCGCCACCCCGTTCGCTGCGGCGATCTCCCGTGCCGTCGTCCGCGCCCGCGCCAGGTAGGCGTGCTTCGTCAGATACCGGGGATTCGACCCCCCGTTCGGCAAGCGAGGCGGGGCGAGGAGCCGATCAAGGTCGTCTCGCATCGAGCGGGCCGCGGAGATCGCGGCCAGGTCGGCGGCGCGCTGGGCGCGCCCCTTGCCGGTGACGGCGCCCGCGATCGCGACCAACGCCAGAGCCGCCGCGATCAGCGCAAAGGAAGCGACGATGGCGAGGATCAGCGCCTGTCCCTCCTGCCGCCGCCTCATGGCAACAATCGCCCCGCGCACGCCGGCAGAGCGCTGCTGCCAGCCGGCAGCGCGCCCAAGAGAGCTATGTAGCCGGCCAGCCGAGGGAGCGGCCGCTTCGCGACGACCACCTCCACCCCTCGTTTCATCAGATCGCCGACCGCAAGCGCCGTTAGCGCGTGGTCGACTGCGAGATCCGCCCGGAGGAGCGTCCCCGACGGGCGGATTCGCGGCTCGGCGATCGCTTCCTGAAAGCGCGCGGGCGGCAGACGAAGAACCGCAAGCGCCTCGCGGGCCAGCGGCAGCGCCGCCGCGATCTGGTCGATCGAGGCTCGCCGCTCGTCGCCGTTGTCGCTGAGGGCCAGCTGACAGATCCGACCACGTGCCGCAACCCCGACCTCCGGCAAATGCGCCGCCAGTCGTTCCTCCATCGTCCGGGCCGCGGTCGTGGCGACGACTGTGGGCCGCGTCCGCCGAGCGCTGTCGACCTCGATCAGGAGGCTCGCGCGCTCCGCATCGGCGCCGGCGCAGGCAAGGGCCGCGGCGACGGCACGCGCGCCGCCCGCCTGGCCGACGGCGGTGACGAGGACGATCACCGCGACCTTGCCACGGCCGAGGAGGTGACTGCCACCCGGCGGGCGATGGCGGACAAGGGTGACGGCGGCTCGACTCGAACCGTGATCCGCCTGCCGCTGACGAAGATCGCGGCGCGGCCGTCGGCCCAGCCAGGGAGGGCCTCGCGTGCCGCCTCCTTTGCAGGTTGACCGGCGGCGAGGGCCAGGGCGCCGGCCTCAGCGGCGCCGTCCGCCAGCGTGAGCGCGTAGCCGACGCACAACAGCTGCAACGAGATCAAGCCCGCCAGGAGCAGGACGGGAAGCGCCGCCACCAGCTCCACCGTCGCCTGTCCCGAATCCCTTCTATCCATCGCCGCCGTCCAACCGCGTGCGCGACTCGACCGTGAGCCGAGGGAGCGCTGGCAGAACACGGGGGACGAACACCCGGACGACGACCGCCTCTCCAGCGCTCACCTCAGCTCCACTCCTGAACGGTCCGGGCAGGGCTTGCCGGGCCGCCTCCCTCGCGTCCCTTCCGACCAGGTCGGCCCGTGCGCCCGCGCGCGCCGCCAAACCCGCCGACCACAGCGCCTGCCCGGCGACCGCGAGCTGTGCCGCGACCAAGGTCGCCAGCAGCAGGAACGGGACCACCGCGATCAACTCGACCGAAGCGGTACCGCCCTCCCTGCGAACGCTGCTGGCGACCTGGCGTGGCACCTCCCCAACCTCGCAGCGCTAGGCGCGCGCGTGGTGCGCACAAACGGAAAATTCAGCGCCGGTTCTGTGCCAAATCAGTAAGCGTTGGCCTCGAGCCAAACGCGCCAGATCACCGCGACAGCCATGCCGAGCAAGACGATCCAGCCAAGCGTGCCCAGACCGGTCGCGAACATCTCGTCGCTGCCGGCGATCAACAGGGCGATCAAGCCCACCGCCCCGTAGAGAAGGGCTCGCCGGCCGTCGCTCAAGGTCGCCAGGGTCAGCTGGTTTTCGCGGCTGAAGACGAAGAGCGCCCAGGCGATCGCAGCGAGGAACGCCATCGTGATCGCCGCGAGGAGCGCGTCGGCGGCGTTGCCGCCGCCGGGCACGAAGGCGACGACGAGCGCCAGCGCCATCACGATCGCGACGTTGCGCATGGTTCGCATGGGCCGATGTTAGGCGAGCCGGCGGGCCAGCCGACTCAATCGCTCAGCATCACCAGCAGGCCGGCCGCGACGATCGCCAGCGTCAGGGCGAAGGCGAGCATCCCGACCGCTGCCGCGCCCGCCGCCGCGACCCGGCGTTCGTTGCTGCTGAGGTCGACGAAGCGGGCCGCGCCCCAAATCGCGATCGAGAAGATCACGGTGATGCCGACGCCGCCAACCACCGAAGCGGCGATCGTCTGCAGCAGCTCGTCCGTATGGAGGACCGTGGCGAGCATTAGGGAAATCGGCATCCCATCAGGCCGGCACCGGAGCGCCCTGGCGCAGGCGCCGGACGAAGGCAACGGCGATCAGTGCCAGGGCGACGGCGGTGACGACGACCGGCCCTGCGGCGCCGGTTCCGAAGGCGCGGGTGATGCCGTAGGTCGCGGCGCCGATCGCCGCCGCGGCCGGCAGAGTGAGCAGCCAGGCAATGAAGATGTTGCCGGCAACTCCCCAGCGCACCGCGGAGAGCCGCTTGCCGGCCCCGGCGCCCATCACGCCGCCGTTGATGACGTGAGTCGTGGAGAGCGGAAAGCCGTAATGGGTCGAGGCAAGGATCACCGCGGCGCCCGCCCCCTGCGCCGAGAAGCCCTGCGCGGCGTCCATTTTGATGATGCGCGAGCCGGTCGTGCGGATGATCCGCCAGCCGCCGCTGTAGGTGCCCAGCGCAATCGCGGTCGCGGCCGAGAGGATCACCCAGAAAGGAGGGTCGGCGCCGGCGTCGAGTGAGCCGTTGGCGATCAACGCCAGGGTGATGATTCCCATCGTCTTTTGGGCATCGTTGGTGCCGTGGGCGAGCGCGAGCATGCCGCCGGAGACGATTTGGCCCAAGCGAAAGCCCCTGGTGACGGTGCCGGGCCGCTGCCTGCCGACCAGCCGGTAGGCGAGCCCGATTGCGAGGCCGGCGACGAGGAAAGCGAGCAGCGGCGCGATCACAGCGGGGATCAGCACCTTGCCGATCACGCCGTCGGAAAGGACCGCGTCAGCCCCGCCCGCAACGAGCGCCGAGCCGACCACGCCGCCGATCAGCGCGTGCGAGGAGCTCGAGGGCAGCCCGAAATACCAGGTGATCAGGTTCCAGGCGATCGCGCCGATCAGGCCGGCGAAGACGACGGTCGGCGTGATCGCACCCGCGTCGACGACGTCGCTGGCGACGGTCGCGGCAACCGAGATCGAGATGAAGGCGCCGGCGAAGTTGAGCAGCGCCGCGAAGGTCACCGCGACCCGTGGCGGCGCCGCCCGGGTCGAGATCGAGGTCGCGACGACGTTGGCGGTGTCGTGGAAGCCGTTCGTGAAATCGAACGCCAACGCGGTGCCGACGACGATGACGAGGATGAGATCCGAATCCATATGACGAGGCTCAGATCAAATGCGGATGACGAGGTCCAGTCGTCGCCAGACAAGGACGCAGGGAGCGTGGCGTGCTCTGCACGCGAGCGACCGAGGACGCCGTATGGCGGCGATCTGGGGCCGTCATGAGTTTTTGATGACGATGCCCTCGATTATCTGGGCGGCGGTCTCGGTCGCGTCGATCGAGTTCTCGAGCACCGCGAAGATGTCCTTCCAGCGGATCACCATCATCGGGTCGATGCCGTTGGAGAAGAGCGAGGCGACCGCGTCGCGCGAGATCCGGTCGCCGTCGTTCTCGAGCCGGTGGATCTCGATCCAGTAGTGCTCGAGCCCCTGGAAGTCGCGTAGCCGCTCCAGCGCGCCCGCGAGGTTCTCGCAGGCGCCCACCAGCACCTTGGTCAGGGCCTGGGCCTGCTCCATCGGCGCTTCGATCCGGTAGAGGCCGAGGAAGTCGGCAGCCTCCTCGGTGTAGTCGACGATGTCATCCATCTGCGTCGCCAGCGCGTAGATGTCCTCGCGGTCGATCGGCGTGACGAAGGTCGAGTTGAGGCGGCGGATGATGTCGTGGGTGATCCGGTCGCCCTCCTGCTCGGCCTTGAGGATCTCGCGGCTGAGGGCGCTGGTGTCGGGCCAGCCGCCCATCATCTCGTCGAGCAACTGGGCGGCCCGCAGCGAGTTCTGGCCGGCTTCGATGAAGAGGTCGAAGAAGGTGCGGTCGCGCGGCATCAGCGAGAGTCGCATCGCCGCGCATCCTAGTAGGGGGTGACGACACCCCCTACGGGTCGCCGGTCCCGCCGCGCTGCGCGGCGATCAGCCAGCCGTAGCAGCGAGCTGCTCGCCCGCCCGCGCCGCGTGGCGCGCCCGCAGCTCCTCCTGCACGCTTCGCCGCTCGGCGGCGCCGGCTTCCAGCCGTCGCCAGCCGCCCTCGCCGTCGAGCTCCCAGGCGCTGGAGTTGTCGGCCAGGCAGCGCTCGAGCAGGTCGAGCAGGTCGGCCCGCAACGCCGCGTCTTCTACCGGCGCGACCAACTCCACGCGGCTGTCGAGATTGCGCGGCATCAAGTCGGCAGAGCCGGTCAGGACCCTCGTCTCCTCGCCGCGGCGAAAGGCGTAGAGCCGCGAGTGCTCCAAGAACCGGCCGACGACGGAGATGACGCGAATGCTCTCCGAGAGCCCGGGCACCCCGGGTCTCAGGCAGCAGATGCCGCGCACGTTGAGGTCGATCTTCACCCCCGCCCGTGACGCCTCGTAGAGCGCCTGGATGCAGCGAGAGTCGACGAGCGCGTTCATCTTCAGCCCGATCCACGCCTCCTCGCCCGCGCGGTGCGCCTCCACCGTCGCCTCGACCTCCTCGAGGATGCGCTCGCGCATCGTCGTCGGGGCCACCAGCACCTTTCGGTACTCCGCCGGCCGCCCGTAGCCGGTCAGAAAATTGAACACCTCGGCCACGTCGGCACCGATGTCGGGGTCGGCCGTGAACAGCCCCAGATCGGTATAGAGGCGAGCGGTGCTCGGGTTGTAGTTGCCGGTGCCGATGTGAACGTACTCGCGGACGCGCGTCCCCTCACGACGGGCGACGAGGATCGCCTTGACGTGCGTCTTCAGGCCAGGGATGCCGTAGACAACGTGGACACCCGCCTCCTCCAGAGACTTCGCCCAATGGATGTTCGCCGCCTCGTCGAAGCGTGCTTTCAACTCGACCATGCAGACCGCCTGCTTGCCCCGTTCGGAGGCGCGGATCAGTGCCGGCACGAGCGAGGAGTCGTCACTGGTGCGGTAGACCGTCTGCTTGATCGCCAGCACGTCGGGGTCGGCGACCGCCTGTTCGACGAAGCGCTCGACCGAGGAAGCGAACGAGTCGTAGGGATGGTGGACCAGGATGTCGCCCTGCCGGATCGCCGCGAACATGTCGACCGGCTCGTCGTCCTCCCCCTGCAGCCTTGGCTGGGTTACAGGCGACCAGGGCTCGAACCGCAGGTCGCCATGGCCGGGAAGGTCGGCGATCCGACTCAGGTCGGCCAGATCGAGCAGCCCGTCGATGTCGTAGACCTCGCGGTCTTCGAGGTGCAGCGCCTCGACCAGCTGGCCGCGCAGTTTCGGGTTCATCCCGGCCGCCACCTCCAGCCTCACGACCTCGCCGAAGCGCCGCCGCCGCAGCTCGTCCTGAACCGCCTGCAGGAGGTCGTCGGCCTCGTCAGAGACGGTGAAGTCGGCGTCGCGGGTGACGCGAAAGTAACCGTGATCGATCACTTCGATGCCGGGGAAGAGCGTGTCGAGGTTGGCCGCGATCGCCTCCTCGAGCGGCACGAACACGGCGTTGCGCTCGCCCACCCTCAGGAAGCGGCCGAGCAGCTCCTTCGGGACCTTGACGCGGGCGATGATCTCGGCGTCGCTCTCAGGGTCGCGCAGCAGCACGCCGAGGCTGAGCGAAAGGTTGGAGATGTAGGGGAACGGGCGGCCGAGTCCGACCACGAGGGGGGTGAGAGCCGGGAAGACCTGCTCGTGGAAGCGCTCGTCGATTTCGCGCCGCTCGGCCTCGGTGGCGGTGTCGAGCGAGACGATCCGGATCCCTTCCTCCTCCAGGCGCGGCCGCAGCGCGCCGTTGAAGCAGCCGTGCAGGCGGCCGTCCAGCTCCAGCACCCGCGCCTGGATCGCGTCGACCTGCTCTGCCGGCGTCTGGCCGTCGCGCCCCGGCGAGTCGATGCCGGCGTCCAGCTGATCGAGCAGGCCGGCGACTCGCACCATGAAGAACTCGTCGAGGTTGGAGGCGTAGATAGAGCAGAACCGGACCCGCTCGAGCAGCGGTGCCTCGGCGTCCTCGGCCAGTTCGAGCACCCGCTGGTTGAAGTCGAGCCAGGACAGCTCGCGGTTGAAATAGAGCGCGGGATCGTCGATCGGCTCATCGTACTCCCGGCTTTCCGCCGCTCCCGTGAAGATCTCGTGATCTCAAACGGTGAGCTCGGTTGCCGAGGGGCCGCCGGCGTTGCCGTTGAGGAGATCGAGGATGACTCCCTCGCGCAAGCCGCCCTTGCCGACCTGCAACGGCTGCCCGAGCAGGCCCGAGAGCTTCTCGAGCAGCAACACGCCGGTCGGCAGGATCCGAACCCGGACGGGATCGAGCTCGAACCGTTTCGCGATTTCGACCGCCGGGTCGCTCGTCAGCACTCGCACCCCTCGCTCCAGCGTCTCGTACTCGAGGACGGATCCAACCAGGCGTCGCAGCGAGGTGGCACTACCTCCAACCGCCACGGCGTGCCCCGGGCGCTCGAGCTCGACCCCCTCGAAAATGTCGTCGATACGGTCGCGGATCTTGCGGATCGCCGCCGGCGAGGGTGGGTCGGAGTCGATCAGCTCGTCGGCGAGGGCACCGGAGCCCACCGGCCAGGAACGCACGTCTTCGCCCCCGCCGGCGACCGTGCCGAGGACCACCTCCGTCGAGCCGCCCCCAACGTCTACGACCCCGATCTTGCCCTCGATGGGGTGGCCGAGGCCCTTGGTCGCGCCGATGAACGAGAGTCTCCCCTCCTCCTGCTCGTCCAGGATCTCGACCTCCGCCCCCGCCTGCCCGCCGATCGTCCCGGCGACGTCGTCACCGTTGGATGCCTCCCGGATCGCGGCCGTCGCGACGATGCGAATCGCCTCGGCGCCGACCTCCTTGGCGAGGCGAACCTGGGTCGCGACGACCTCTCCGACCTCCGCCACCTTGGCGGCGGGGATCTCCCGCTCCTCGCCCAGGGCCTTGCCGATCCGGGTGTAGGCGCGCTGCTCCATCACCTTCTTCAGCTGCCCCTCCACTGGCTCCGCCACAAGCACCCGCGTCGTATTCGACCCGATATCTATCGCCGCACAGAGCACTGAGCGGCATCTTCCCAGCGTCGCCGGATTCCAAGCGCATTCGCGCCGGTGGCACCGCGCGCCTATTCGTTTGGATGAGAGGCGTCCTCGAACTCTTTGAAGAGCCCGGTGACGACGAAGGCCACCTGCTCGCCGATGTCCACGGCGTTGTCGCCGATCCGCTCGATCGCCCGCGCCGCCAGCAACATCGTCATCGCCCACTCGCGCCGGTCTGCATCGTCGCCGATCTCCAGCGCCAGGTGGAAGCACTCGCGATTGAGGTCGTCGACGAGATCGTCCTGACGGACGAGGTCGCGCGCCATCGCCACGTCACGGCTTTCGAACGCCCGCTTCGCCTGCCTGGCCAGCGTGCGGGTCTGGGTCGTCATCGTCACCACCCGCCCCAACATCTCCGGGTCGGCGGGCGGCTCGTTACCGGTCAACGGCAGCAGCTTGCAGACGTTGACGCATTGGTCGCCCATCCGCTCGACGTTCTTGAGGACGTGCAGCAGGGCAGAGATCAGGCGCAGATCGGTCGCGACCGGCGACTGTTTGGCGAGCAACGCGATCAAGCTTTGGTGCACCTCGAGATACCGGCCGTCGATCCGGTCGTCGTCGACGATCACCTGCTGGGCGAGCTCGACGTCCTGCTGCTCTACCGCCTCCGCGGTCCGCGCCAGCTGCTCGTCGACCAGGTCGAGGCCCCCGAGCGCGCTGGCCTCGAGCTGAGCAAGTTCGTCCTGGTAGTGGACGCGCACCGCTTCAACCACCTTCAACCCACTTTCCCGGACACGTAGTCCTCGGTGCGCTGATCGGCCGGGTTGGTGAAGATCTTCTCGGTGTCGTCGTACTCGACGAGCCGTCCCCAGCGGTTGTCCTCGTCGGCGTCGAGCTCGACCATCAGGAAAGCGGTGCGGTCGGACACGCGCGCCGCCTGCTGCATGTTGTGGGTGACGATGACGATCGAGAACTCGTCCTTGAGCTCGATCATCAGGTCCTCGATCTTGCCGGTCGAGATCGGGTCGAGCGCCGAGCAGGGCTCGTCCATCAGGATCGTGTCGGGCCGCACGGCGATGCAGCGGGCGATGCAGAGCCGCTGCTGCTGGCCGCCGGAGAGGCCGAACGCGTTGTCGTCGAGCCGGTCCTTGACCTCCTCCCAGAGCGCGGCGCTGCGCAGCGCCTCCTCGACCGTGGCGTCGAGGTCGTCGGTCTCGCCGAGCACGCGGGGGCCGAATGCGACGTTGTCGTAGATCGACTTCGGGAAGGGATTCGGTTTCTGGAAGACCATCCCGATCAGCTTGCGGACCTGGACCGGATCGACGCTCGGACCGTAGAGGTCCTCGCCGTGGTAGAGCAATTCGCCGTGGACGTTGGCGGCGGCGATCAGGTCGTTCATACGGTTGAGGCAGCGCAGCAGCGTGCTCTTTCCGCAGCCCGACGGCCCGATCAGCGCCGTCACGTCGTTGCGGCGGACGTCCATCGAGATGTCCTTGACCGCGTCGGCGCCGCCGTAGTCGACGCCGACGTTCTTCAGCTCGAAGACCTTCTCCTGCCTGCCGCCGGCGGCGTGTCTGAATTGCTCGGGTCTCACCGCGATAGCCGGTCGCTCCATCTGTTTGATCACCCTATTCCCCTCACCAGGTTCGCTCGTAACGATTTCGTAGCCAAATCGCGAAGGAATTCATCGCCAGCAGGACGCCGAGCATCACGATCACCCCGGCGAAGGCCAGCGTCTGGAACTCCTCCTGTGGCCGCGTCGCGTACTGGAAGATCTGGACCGGCATCGCCGAGAAGCGCTCGAGCGGCGTCGGATCGTAGGTGATGAAGACCGTGGCGCCGACCAGGAGCAGCGGTGCGGCCTCGCCCAAGGCCCGCGATATGGCGAGGATCACCCCCGTCGCGATGCCCGGGACCGAGGCGGGCAGGACCTGGCGACGGATCGTCTGCCAGCGGGTCGCCCCGAGAGCCAGCGAGCCCTGCCGGATCGAGTCGGGGACGGCCCGGATCGCCTCACGGGCGGCGATGATCACCACCGGCAGCACCAGCAGCGCCAGGGTCAGCGAGCCGGCAATCAGGATGAAGCCGACATCGAGCGGCCCGCGAACGATGAAGCCGAGGCCGAGGATGCCGTAAATGATCGACGGCACGGCCGCCAGGTTCTGGATGTTGACCTCGATCACCCGGTTCCACCACTTGCTCTTGTCCGCGTACTCCTCGAGGTAGATCGCCGAGCCGATCCCGACCGGGACCACGAAGAGGATGACGCCGGCGATCAGCTCGAGCGAGCCGAGGATGGCCGGGCGGAAGCCGGCGCTCTCGGGCCGCAGCGTCGACGGCATGTTGGTGAAGAGATCGGCGCTGAGAGCGGGCGCTCCCCGGATGAACGCCTGAACCAGGATCGCGGCGAGGCCCGCGAGGGCGATCATGACCGCCAGAAACAGCAGGCCGGCGAAGGCGGTGTTGAGGACGACGTCGCGGCGCGGCCGGTTGCTGAGGCTGGCGGCCACCGTGGCTCGGGCGCCCGCGGCGGCGAGCCGCGCTCGCTCGCTCGGCATTCCCCCGGTCTCCATCACTCGTAGACCTCGCGGTACCTGCGGACGAGCCGGATGCTGAGCAGGTTCATCGCCAGCGACATTAGGAAGAGCAGGGTGCCGACGGCGAAGACCGATTTGTAGTCGAGCGAGCCGGTCGAGAGGTCGCCGGTCGCGACGACCGCGATGTAGGCGGTCATCGTCTGCACGGCTTCGTTGGGCAGGAAGGTGAGGCTGGGGGTCGAGCCGGCGGCAAGGAGGACGACCATCGTCTCGCCCACCGTGCGCGATATCGCCAGCACGATCGAGGCGACGATGCCGGAGATCGCGGCCGGGAAGACGACCCGGGTCGCGACCTTCATCCTCGTCGCGCCCATCGCGTAGGCGCCCTCGCGCAGTCCGCTCGGCACTGCCGACATCGCGTCCTCGGAGATAGAGGCGATGATCGGCACGACCATCAGGCCGATGCCGAGGCTGGCGGCGAGGGCCATGAACGGTTTCTCCGCCCCCCCGAGAAGCTCGCCCGGCCAGAGCGGCTGGATCAGGTGGGGCAGGATGAAGGTGACGGCGAAGATGCCGATCGCGACGGTCGGGATGCCGGCGAGGATCTCCAGCACCGGCTTCACCGTCCTGCGCACCCGCGGCGAGGCGTACTCGCTCAGGTAGATCGCCACGCCGAGCCCGATCGGGATCGCGAAGAGCATCGCCCAGAGCGCCACGTTGAGGGTGCCGGCGACGATCGGCAGCACTCCGAAGCTGGGCGGCTCGAACTGCGGGCTCCACTCCGTGCCGGTGAGGAACTCTTCGATCGGGACGACCCCGAGGAAGTCGATCGTCGGCTCGATCAGCGCGATGACGATTGCCGTCGTCGTCAGGACCGAGAGCAGGGCGCAGAGAGCGAGCAGGCCCTGGATGACCTTCTCGCCATAGCGCGGGCCGGGAGCCTGGAGCCGTCGAGACACATCCCCGACGGCTCCGGCTCCGGTCCTCGCGTTCACTTCAGGTGCTCGACTTCTCGCCTAGCTGGTCAGTTTCGCCGTCGCGTCCTCGGACGCTTTCAGCTGCTCGTCGGTGAGCGGGATGAAGCCGACCGCCTCGGCGAGTTCGTTGACGTTGGCCAGGTAGAAGTCGACGAACGCCTTCACCTCCGGCTTCTGCAGCGCCGCCTCGCTCGGGTAGACGAAGAGCGGCCGGCTGAGCGGCACGTATTCGTCGTTCTGGGCGGTCTCCGCCGACGGGCCGACACAGCCCTCGCCGCCGTCCACTTCGAGCGCCTTCAGGGTGCCTTCGTTTTCCTGGTAGAAGGAGAAGCCGAAGTAGCCGAGGCCGCCGGGGGCTCCACTGACGCCGGTCACCGTGGCGTTGTCGTTCTCGCCGACGTTGTTGTAGTCCTGGCGAGAAGCGCCCTCCTCACCGTTGATTTCCTCGGTGAAGTAGTCGAACGTGCCCGAGTCGGTGCCGGGGCCGAACAGCGCCAGCTCCTCGTCGAAGCCCTCCTGCAGGCCGGGAATCTCGCTCCAGCTGGAGAGCGTCGAGTCCGGGCCCCAGATCGCGCCGAGCTGCTCGACGGTGAGGCAGCTGACGGGGTTCTCCGGGTTGACGACGACCGTCAGCGCGTCGGTCGCGACCCGCACCTCCTCGTTGACGACGCCGTTCTTCTTGCAGGCTGCGATCTCTTCGGGCTCGATCGCCCGCGACGCATCGGAGATGTCGGTCTCGCCGGCGCAGAATTTTTCGAAGCCGCCACCGGTTCCCGAGGTGCCCACGGTCACACGCACGTCGGGGTTTTCGGCTTCGAATTCCTCGGCGACCGCCTCGGTGAGGGGGGCGACGGTGCTCGAGCCGTCGATCCGGATCGATCCCGACAGGTCGCTGCCGCTGCCGCCGCTCGCTTCGCCGTCGTCGCCGCAAGCCGCCACGCCGAGGGCGAGGACGCATGCGGAGGCGATGACCGTGAGCCACTTAGAGCTGTTCACTCTGTCTCCTTCTCGTCATTGTTGACAGGCGCATGCCGGCCCGCGTGGCCGGCCTCGATAGCACCCTCTCACCGGCTCCTCGATAGCTTGTTACCTGCCTGTGTCGAGGATGTGAAAAGGCTGTGAACCGAGTAGAGGAAGTGGCCGCTAGGAGGCGACCAGCTCGCTCGACGCCGGCGATGGCGCAGGTCGAGCGTCCCCCGGGCCAACGCGAGCCGCTTGCTCGACGGCGACGCCGGCGAGCGGTTCGGGCTCGAAGCGATAACCAACTCCAAAGTGGGTGTGGATGTAGTGCCAGCCGGCCGAGCGCTTCTCGAGCTTCTGGCGGAGCTTGCGGATGAACACGTCGACGGAGCGGTCGCCGTGGGCCATCGCGTAGCCCCAGATCCGCTGGTAGATCGCCTCGCGCTCGAGCACCTTGCCGCGAGCGTCGGCGAGCATCTGCAAGAGCTCGAACTCGCGGCGGGTCAAGCCGAGGCTGGCACCGCTGACGAACGCTTCGAAACGATCGGAGCGGATCTCGAGCTCACCCGCGACGACCGGCCCGGCCTCGATTCGGGGCCGAGCCCGTCTGCGACGCCGCGACACCGCCTCGATCCGCGCGAGCGCCTCTTCGGGATGGCAGGGCTTTGTGATCCAGTCATCAGCGCCAAGGCGCAGGCCGCGGACGCGTTGGGCGACGGTCGAGCGGCCCGTGCAGACGATCACCCCGAGGTCGGGGAGCATGCCGCAGACCTGCTCGAGGTACCCCCAAGCGTCGTCGCCGAGGACCGATAGGTCGACCAGCAGCGCGTTCAGCTTCATCGCGATCAGCTCCTCGGGAGGGATCGCACCGGCGAACGTTCGCTGCTGCCAGCCGGCGGCTTCCGTGCGCTTGTTCAGCACCGTCACGAAGCCGCTGTCATCGTCGATGACGGCCAGCCTGATGGCTTGCGGAGAGTTCACAGACGCTGCCGATTGTATGCAGGCAACGCGGCGTGACCGGACGGAAAGCGAGAGTTCACAGCTTTTTCACGAGGAAATGGCGACATGTTCACAAGCGGCGCCTCACCGCCGGCGAAGATCGTGGTCCACGAGAGAGTTCCCCTCGCGAACGGCCCGCCAGCTCCGGGCCGTTCGCATTTCTGGTGCAGTTGTTCCTAGGCCGGCGCGACCGCGCCGCTTGCGACGAGGGCCAGGACGAGGATGCCCAGCCCGACCCGATAGACGATGAAGATCGAGTAGGTATGGCGGGCGATGTAGCGCAGCAGCCAGGAGATGGCGAGGAAGGCGACGCCGAAGCTGACCAGGGTGGCGACGATCGTCGGCCCCCAGCCGACGCCGGCGGAGATGCGGTCGAACTCGTCGATCGTCTGCAGGATGCCCGCTCCGGTCAGGGCCGGGATCGAGAGGAAGAACGAGAGCCGCGTGACCGCCACCCGGTCGATGCCGCGCAGCAGGCCAGCCGACATGGTCGCGCCAGAGCGCGAGACGCCGGGCACCAGCGCCAGGCACTGCACGAGGCCGATGATCAGCGTGTCGCGCCAGGTGATGTCCTCCTCGCCGCGCTCCTGCGTCGCGCGGCTGTCGGCGAACCACATCACGCCGCTCCAGAGGATCAGCGCGCCGCCGACGAACCAGAGGCTGCGCAGCGTCGTCTCGATCTCGTCCTTGAAGGCTAGGCCGACCGCGACGATCGGCAACGAGCCGAGGATCACCGCCCAGGCGAAGCGGTAATCGGGCGCGCGGCGACGCGCCGGGTCGCGCAGCCCCTGCGCCCAGGCTCGCGCCATGCGGACGATGTCGCGTCGCAGGAAGAGCAAGGTCGCCGCGACCGCCCCCACCTGGACGATTGCCGTGAAGGCCGTTATGTCGGGGTCGTCGGTGGAGTGCCCGAGCAGGCGCTCGAGGATCGTCAGGTGGCCGGTGCTGGAGACCGGCAGGAACTCCGTGAACCCCTCGACGGCGCCAAGCAGGATCGCTTCCCACCACTCCACTAGCCCCGCGACCCCCGGTCCGCAGTCATCAGGCGGGGCATCCTATGGAGTGCGCTAGATTGCTCGGCGTGATCGATCGTTCCCGCCCAGCACGCATCGGCGCCGCGCTCTGCGCCGTGCTGGCGATGCTGCTGGTCGCAGCGCCGGCCGCCCTGGCGGAAAACGGCGCCGGCCTCGCCGGACCGGTCACCGACAAGACGGTCACCTTCTTCTGCTTCGGCGTGATCGCCTTCTTCGCGTTTCTCGTCATCGGTCTCTCCCTGCTCCAGGGACGGCTCGAGAAGCGCAAGGAACAGCGGTACCAGACGCTCAAACGCCTCTCCTGAACTGATCAGGACAGCCTGAAGCCGCTCAACAGGCGTTTCTCCGTCTCCCCCTCCACCTGGGCGACGACTTCGATTCGACCCTCGAGCGGCGTGCCGCGGATCTTCGTCGCCAGCAGGTCGTCGACCTGGAAGATGCCCGCCGAGTTGTTGAGGTCGATCTGGATTCGAATCGGACGCTCCTCCCCCGGCTCTATCCGCACCTCGTCGACCGCCGCGGCGGAGATCGAGTGGATGCCCTCCTGGCCGCTTTCGAGCGGGATGCGGGTGCGGCCCTGGGCCATGTCGAGCGCGTCGGCGACGCGGACCACGCCGGCCTCCAGCGTGTAGGGCTCGCCGCGGCGGCGGTGCCCGATGATCGCGTGGAGGATCTCGGATGCGATCACCGTTCGCTCTGGCTGCGCGTAGGCGTCGGCGAGCAGCCGGTCGAGCGCGCCGGCGGCCAGGAACAAACTGTAGGACTCGTGGTCGGCGCGATGGATCGACATGCCGACGTCGTGCAGGAGCGCGCCGCCGGCTACGACGACCTCGGCGTCGCGCCGCGACATGCCGTGGTCGGCGACCACCGCGGGCTCCACGCCCGCCTTGACGAGGAGGCGCAGCAGCCGCAATGAGATGTTGAGGACGATCTGCACGTGGACCCATGAGTGGTCCGACATGTGCAGCCGTTCGGCGTGGACCTGCGCCATGTACCACCAGGCGCGCACCTGCTCGTCGCTGTTGACGGCGTCGAGGAAGCGCTCGAGCCGTCGGTTGCCGCGCGCGGGCGCCCGCACCCGCGCCTCGGCGATCGCCTCTCCCGGCGGCTTGCGCTTCGGGCCGCCGGGGTCGGGAGCGGGAACTACGTCCTCGGGCATCGGCGTGATCGTAAGGGAGACGCCGGGCACCCCTGCCGGCTCAACTTTTTCTGAAGACAGTTGACGGCTGACCGCGAACCGCGCTTCAGAAAAAGTACAAGCCGCCGGCAGGGGCGCCCGACGTCTCCTTCACTGGCCGCAGACCGGCCAGGGACTTGATCCCGCTTGGGCGTAGAGCAATGCGGCCCGATAGTCCTGCTCGGCTTCGGAGGCGGCAGCCGGGTCGCCGGAGCCACCGACCGCGGCCCAGGTTTCAAAGCTGAACTGGTACTTGCCTCGGTAGGAGCCGTCCGAGGAGAGCGCGGTCGGGTCGCCGCCGGACTCGCACGCCGCGATCGCCTCCAGCGTCTCTATCGAGACCCCGGCGGGCAGCGTCGCGAAGGCTTCCCGCTCTTCGCGGCGGATTCGGGCGCGGCGCTGGACGCGGATGCGACGTGCGGCCGCGCGCATCTCGCGGCGCAGCGACTCGGCGTGGTCGGTGACCAGCACGCCGCCGACCGGGACCGCGGCCCCAATCGCGATGCGCGGCTCGGCGACGTCCTCACCAGCGGCGAGCGCGGCGGTCGGCAGGGCCAGGAGTATGAGTGCGATGACCAGAGAATATGTGTTTTTCGTGAGCAAGCGCGGAACCGTGGCGGTCTCGGCGGCGCCGCAAAGTGATCCCGGTCACAGATAAACCGGGCCCAGGCATGGAATCGCAAGATCAGGCCCAGCGAAAACGGCCCTAAGCGGCTTTGCCGGTGACCATCGCCAGGCTCGGCAGCGTCCGGAAGGTATCCGTGCGGACCTCGCCAAAGCCCGACTCCGACAGCCACCTCGACAGCTGCTCGGTCGTGTAGGTGTCGGCGCCCGAGGTGAGGTGGAAGAAGAGCCCGAGGATCGAGCCGGAGTCCGGCTTCTGACCCGGCGGGCGGTCGTAGAGGTCGAGCACGCAGAGAGGCGCGCCCGGGCGGAGGGCGGTCCGAATTCGACCGAACAGCTCGCGAATCTGCTCCGGGGAGAGGTGATGGATGATGTTGAAGCAGAGGGCGCCGTCGTGGTGGCCTTCGAGCTCGACCTCGAACATGTCGCCCTCGAGGTGGCTGACCCGATCGCTCATCCCCGCCTCGGCGACGATCTCCCGGCCGACCGCGGCGCTGCCCGGCAGGTCGACGACGGTCGCCTTCAAGCCCTGGTGGCGACGGCAGAGGGCCATCGAGAACTCACCGTGGCCGCCGGCGACGTCGAGAGTCGAGTGCGCGTTGGCCGGTAGCGGCACCGCCTTCGCGACCTCGTCGCTGGAGAGGCGCGCCACCTGGTACTGGCCGCGGATGTAGGAGCGCCAGTAGGGGTCGTCGGGGGGCTTGGCGTGCAGCTCCGCGTGGCTGCCGTCGCGGACGAGTCCCTCCAGGTCGCCCCACCACTCCCAGTAGTAGCCGGTGTCGGCGAGGAAGTCGCCGACGTAGCGGTCCGAGGCGGGATCGAGCCAGCGTTTCGCCCGGTCGCTCATCTCGTACTTGCCGTCGGGGCGAAGCTTTAAGTGACCGAGCGAGGCGATCACGTCGAGCACCCGCACGGTGCCGGCCTCCTGCAGGCCCAGGTGCTCCGCCAGCTCCGCCGGCTCGCGCGGCCCCTCGGCCAGCGCCGTCAGCATCCCGGTCTTTTGCGCGACCTGCAGAGAACGGGCGACGGGCATCGCGAACAGCGCCTCGCCGATCGGCGTCGGCAGCTGGTTGAAGAGCAGGCCGAGTCGCTCCACGAGTCCGTCCGGTCGCGCGGCAATCCGCATGGCGGCCAGCCTACCTTCATGATTCCCGGATCGCCGAGGACCACGCCACCTCCCGCCTCCTGCTCGCCTGTCCCGATCAGCCCGGCCTGATCGCCGCGGTCAGCGGCTTCCTCGCCGACGCCGACCGCAACATCGTCGACGCAGACCAGCACTCCAGCGACGAGGGGCGCTTCTTCATGCGGATGGTGTTCGAGCCGGCGCCGGCCGAGCAGCGGTCCGAGCTCTACGCCCGCTTCGCGCGTGAGGTTGCGGGACCGCACGGCATGGACCACCGCTTCGCCGAGTCGAGCGAGCGCAAGCGAGTCGCGATCATGGTCTCGCGCGAAGACCACTGCCTCTCGGACTTGCTCTGGCGCTGGCGCAGCGGCGAGCTGGGCGCCGAGCTTGTCGCCGTCGTCTCCAATCACGCCGACCACGCCGGTCAGGTCGAGTCACTCGGCCTCCCCTTCCACCACGTCCCGGTCGAGAAGGGAGACAAGACGTCGGCTGAGCGGCGGGTCCTCGACCTGCTGGCCGGTGAGATCGACCTGCTCGTCCTCGCCCGCTACATGCAGATCCTCTCCGCCGACTTCCTGGGCGGAGTCGCGGCGCCGGCGATCAACATCCACCACAGCTTCCTGCCCGCCTTCGTCGGCGCCGACCCCTACGCGCGCGCCCACGAGCGCGGCGTCAAGCTGATCGGCGCCACGGCCCACTACGTGACCGAGGAGCTCGACGCGGGCCCGATCATCGACCAGGACGTCGTCAGGGTCAGCCACCGCGACGAGATCCCCGACCTCGTGCGGATCGGACGGGACGTCGAGCGTCTCGTCCTCTCCCGCGCCGTCAAGGCCCACCTCGACGATCGGGTGCTACTCGACGGCGACCGGACGATCGTCTTCTAGACCCACGATGGCGAGAACTCCTCCCCATGACGGCGGCGTTTGGCATCGCGTGGATTTCGAGAACGTCGCCGCCGATCCGAGCCTGGCTCAGGCAATCCAAAGGTTCGAAGCCAGCGAGGACGGCCCAGCCGGCGAGGACGGCGCGCTCGCAGCAACTCGGTGGATCAGGGAGTTCGCCATCGACGACCGCGGCTCTGTGACGCGCATGCTCCTCGATAGAGGAGAGGTCATCTCGTATTACACCCTCTCCTCTGGCCAAGCTGAGATCCGAGATGCCTCAAGGCGAGATGTCCTGAAGCTTCTTGGCGGACCGGAAATCGGTTCCTCCCACATCAAGTGGATAGCCCGCGCGACCGAGGCGCCACCCGGAGCTGCTGCCGCAGCGGTACTGCACGCAGGCTCGGTAGCCAGCGATCTGGCAGTTCAGGAGGGCAAGGGACTGCTCACGCTCGATCCCTACGACCAGGCAACGGAAACCATGTGGAGGGAGTGGGGGTTTGAGGCAACGGACACCCCTTCCCCCACGGGCGAGGGGCTGAAACGTCTGTATATCCCGCTGCCCTAGAGGTTCAGCGGGAGTGGTCGCGGCCGCTGCTCTTCATGCTGGCCCCGTAAGCCCGCGCCTTATCCCAGAAAGCAATCACCGCAGGCTTCTTGGTCGCAGCCACGATGGCCGGGCCGCTGACGACGGTCTTTTGGAAGCTGCTCTTGATCTCTTCGACAGTGGCCATGGCAGTTCTCCTATCGGACAAGGCTACTAGAGCACTGAAGTCGGATGCAAATTTTTAGCGTCGCGGTGAGGTTAGCGCTATGACCGGACAGAGAAAAGCTTTCGGTTCTTAGGCGGGTGACCGCCTAAGGAGGCGTCGCGGGGTCAATGACGCCGGCCTCCGCCTCGGCCTCTTCCCAGCGCGCGTAGAGCTCCTCGACCACCCGTTTCGCCTCGGTGTGGCGCACGTTCGCCCGCTCGACCCGTCCGGGGCTCGACCAGGCGGCCGGGTCGGCCAGCTCGTCCTCCACTTCACGCAGCTCCGCCTCCGCCTGCTCGATCTGCTCGGCGAGACGGCTGGCTTTGCGCGCCGCCCGTTGCGACTCCCGACGTCCGGACTGGCGGCTCTTCGGCCGCGCCGCCTTCTTAGCCTGGACCGCTGCTGCGGCAGCCGCTTGCGCTTCGTCTCGCTGGCGCTGATACTCCGCCCAGCCGACCGGATAGGAGCGAAGGGTCCCGTCCTCGAGCGCGAGGGTTCGGGTTCCGATCGCCTCCAGCAACGCGCGGTCGTGGGAGACGAGGATCACCGCCCCCTCGAAGGCCGAGAGCGCGTCCTCGAGCGCCTCGCGGCTCTCGACGTCGAGGTGGTTGGTCGGCTCGTCGAGGAGCAACAGGTTGGCGCCGGAGGCGACCAGGATCGCCAGCGACAGCCGTCGCTGCTCGCCGCCGGAGATGTCACGCAGCGCCTTCTCGGCCTCGGCCCCGGAGAAGAGGAAGCCGCCGAGCAGGTCGCGCGCCTTGCGGCCGCTCAGCCCCGTCTCGCGGCGCACCGCGTCGAGCACGGTCCCCTCCCCCGCCGCCGTGTCGGCATGCTGGGAGAGGTAGCCGACCTTGACGTTGTGGCCGGTCCAGACCGAGCCCGACTGCGGCTCGCGCTGCCCGGCGAGGGTCTCGATTAACGTCGTCTTACCGGCGCCGTTCGGTCCGACGAGGACGACGTGTTCGTCGCGTTCGACCTCGAGACCGGCGCCGGTCAACAAGGTGCGGCCGGGAACGGCAATCGTTCCGTTGCGCAGCTTCAACACGACGCGGCCGGGTCGCTCCGGCTGCGGGAACGAGAAGCGCAGGCGCCGCTCGTCGCGGCCCGCCGCGCTTGCCCCGTCGCGCTTCAGTTTCTCGATCTTCTTGAGGCGGTCCTGCGCCTGGCGCGCCTTGGTGGCCTTGTAGCGGAAGCGCTCGACGAAGCGCTCCATGCGGGCGATCTCCGCTTCCTGGCGCTCGACCGCCTTGCCTTGTGCGATCTCACGGGCCGCCTGCTCTTTGCGCCAGGCGTGCCACGGCCCGGCAAAGAAGCGGCCGCGCCTGCCGTCCAGCTCCAGCACCGCGGTGCCGACCGCCTCCAGGAACCAGCGGTCGTGGGCGACGAGCACGACCGCGGCGTCCAGGTCCAGCAGGTATCCCTCCAGCCACTCGAGGGCGGGGATATCGAGGTGGTTGGTCGGCTCGTCGAGCAGCAGCAGGTCAGGCTTGGAAGCTAGGGCTCGCGCCAGCGAGATGCGGGTCAGCTCGCCGCCGGAGAAACCGACCAGCGGCCGGTCGAGCTCGTCGCCCTCGAAGCCGAGCCCGCGCAGCACGGCGAGGACCCCCTCTCGCCAGTGGTAGCCGCCGCCGTGCTCGAAGCGGCCCTGCGCGGCGGCGTAGGCGCGAAGGGTCTCCTCCCGGGGCGAGCCGTCGGCCATCGCCGCCTCGAGGCGCTCCAGCTCCGCCTCTGCGGCAAGCATCTCGGCGCGACCGCCGAACACGTACTCCCCCAGCGAGGCTTCTGTGTGGCGCGGCGGCCGCTGATCGTGCAGGGCGAGGCGACCGCCCTTCTGGACCGAGACGCTGCCCCCGTCCGGGCTGCGCTCGCCCGCCAGCACCCGCAGCAGCGTCGACTTGCCGGCCCCGTTGCGGCCGGAGAGGGTCATCCGCTCGCGTCGCTCCAGCTTGAAAGAGACATCGGCGAACAGCAGCGTGCCGCCCACGTAGACGTCAATTGATTTCGCGGTCGCAACGGCCATGGTCGAGCGCCGCGCGGCGGCGCCGCCACATTGTGACCTGGCTTTAAGCTCAGGCAGTGGACCGGGAACGACTGCGCGAGGTGCAGGCGCCGCTCAAGGAGCGCTACCGCGAGGAACCGCCGGCGGCGGTCGTGACGCTGGAGGCAAGCGGCCACCTGGGTGACGGGGTCTCGTGCTCTGTCGAGACCGGCCGCGCGATCGCCGAGGCGGGGCTGCATCCGGCAACCGGAGGCGACGGCTCACAGCTCTGCTCGGGCGACATGCTGCTCGAGGCGCTGGTCGCCTGCGCCGGCGTGACGCTGCGGGCGGTCGCGACCTCACTCGGGATCGCCGTCGAGTCGGGCACGGTCCGCGCGGAGGGGGACATCGACTTCCGCGGCACGCTGGCGGTCGATCGGGACGCCCCGGTCGGCTTCCGCGACATCCGGCTCGAGTTCGAGCTGGAGGCGGAGGCGAGCGAGGAGGAGCTCGAAACGCTGCTGAAGCTGACCGAGCGTTACTGCGTGGTGTTCCAGACGCTGGCGACCCCGCCCTCGCTGAGCGCCCGTCTGGCGACGAGCTAGTCGCCCAGGAACTTGGCCGCCAGCTGCTCGATCGTTCCCTTGGTCCTGACCGTGATCAGACCAAGCGCCGCGCCGAGCGCCTCCTGGTCGAGGCCGGAGCCCTGGGTCCCAGCGGTCGGCAGCCAGTAGAGCTCGCGGCCGCGGAGCGCAAGGCGGTCGTTGTCGGTGGCAAGAGCCAGAACCTGCTTCCTCACGCCCGCACTGGGCTTCTCCGCCATCAGAATCACCTGCAGCCGACCTTCGGTAGAGGCGACGACCTCGGCGTCAAACGGCTGGTGCGCGGCGACTGCCTTCACCTCGCGGGCCGAGCGCAGGACCACCCGCACCTCGAAGCCGAGCGCCTCGCGCAGCGCCGTTTCGCTCCGCGTTACGAGCTCCGCCTCCGTCCCGTCGTCGACGTCGACGTCGAAGACGACGTTGCCGCTGGTCCTGAAGGTGGCCACATCGACGAAGCCGGCCGACCCGAAGGCGGCCCGCAGGTCCCCGCTGCTCGCCCGCCGCTTGGCGCCGAGGTTGACACCGCGGAGGAAAGCGACGTGGCGGCTCAC
Organism: Solirubrobacterales bacterium; assembly: GCA_036276735.1. Lineage (GTDB taxonomy): Bacteria > Actinomycetota > Thermoleophilia > Solirubrobacterales > 70-9 > VRUE01. The sequence goes on from DASUOH010000027.1 coordinate 52,584, forward strand.
GCGCTCACCCTAGCTCTGCTCGCACGACGTTTCGGAAGGCCTGACAGTCAGGACACGGAACTTTTGAACTTTGCGCGCCATTCGTGCGTCCATGCTCCCTACGGTGGAGTGATGACCCCGGTCGACCCCAGCACCGCTCGTGAATTCCTCGAAGCACTCGTCGCCGCATTCTCGATTCTGGGTGGCGTCATGGCTTATACGAGCGGATTCGCCGCTACTACCGCCCAGGACCAGTCCGCGGACGCTCTCGCTCACAGAATCAACGAAGGCATTGCTGAGGGATTCCGGTGGGGCGCAGGGGCAGCGGTGCTGGCCCTTATCATCATCGTGTGGACTTGATGGAACGTGTTGTCCGAGACCTGGGGGCGTCCGGCATGAGCATTCTCGTCAATGCCGCGCTGGCTGTTGCGATCTTTGGATTCGGGACGCCCCCGTGGATTCTCATCCCGGTCAACCTGGCCGGGGTGACCATTTATATGGAGATCGAGTCGCGCAGTAGGCGCCGCTCAGGCCACTATTGACGCGTCCCGCTGCGTCATCAGTGGAGGCGGCCGGAATCGAACCGGCGTGCCTGGCCGTAGCGCGAAGGTTTCTACAGGCTTAGCCGGCGCTTAAGTCTCGTCTCCCGGGGTCCGCGCCGGCGGGCACTACGGGAGACAAAGCCCCGATTCGATTTCCCCGGACGGACGGGGCGATCCGCCTGGGTGAGCCCGCAATTGAAGCCGGTGCCCCCCTCCGCGGGCGGGAGAGGGCCGACTCTCACTCACTTAGATCTAACTAAGCGGCGAGGGCGAACTCATGGTCCGCACGTATTGGTTGGTGTCGGTGTTTAACGAGGCCTCCGACAACCTCGACCTGCAACCGTTCGCACGGACCGACCAGGTCGAAGCCTGTCGCCCCCATGCTATGTGTCGGCGATTGTACGCTCATGGCGATGCCGGAGCGTGATTTCGACGCGATCGTGATCGGCGCCGGCGCCCCCGGCGAGGTCTGCGCCGGGCGCCTGGCCGACGGGGGCCTGGACGTAGCGATCGTCGAGCAGCACCTGGTCGGCGGCGAGTGCTCCTACTACGCCTGCATGCCGTCGAAGGCGCTGCTGCGGCCCGGCGAGCTGCTCGACGAGGCACGCCGCGTCCCCGGCGCCGCCGAGGCGGTCTCCGGCGCGCTCGACCCAAGGGCGGTGCTTGCTCGCCGCGACGAGGTGATCCACGGACTCGACGACTCGGGCCAGCTGCCGTGGTTGGAAGCGCGAGGGATCGAGCTGTTCCGCGGCGAGGGACGGCTTGATGGCGAGCGACGCGTCATCGTCGGCGACGACGAGCTGACCGCTCGCCGCGCCGTCGTCATCGCCACCGGAAGCGGCGCCGCGATGCCGCCGATCGACGGCCTCGAAGAGGTCACGAGCTGGAACAACCGCGAGGGGACGACGTCCCGCTCGGTGCCCGGCAGCATGGTCGTGCTCGGCGGCGGTCCGGTCGGCGCCGAGCTTGCGCAGGCCTGGGCGACGCTCGGCACGCGGGTCACGCTGGTCGAGGGAGAGGAGCGGCTGCTGCCGCGCGAGGAGCCTTTCGCCGGCGAGCAGGTCGCCGCGTCCCTGGGCGATCGACACGGCGTCGACGTCCGCACCGCGGTCCGCGCCGACAGGGTCTCGGCCGCGGGAAACGGCGCCTCGGTTCAACTGAGCGACGGCGACAGGCTCGAGGCGGACGAGCTGCTCGTCGCGGTCGGGCGGAAACCGCGAACGCAAGGGATCGGACTTGACTCGGCGGGCGTTGACGTCGGCGAGCGGGCCTTCCTCACCACCGACGACCGCATGCGGGTCGGCGGCCGCGACTGGCTCTACGCGGTCGGCGACGTCAACGGCAGGGCGCTGCTGACCCATATGGGCAAGTACCAGGCCTGGGTGGCCGCCGAGAACGTCCTCGGTCGCCCCGCCGCCGCGATCGCCGAGGCGATCGGCTCGCCGCGCGTTACCTTCACCGACCCGCAGGTTGCCGCGGTCGGGAAGACCCTCGCCGACGCGCAGGCCGCCGACATAGCCGCGCGTGCCGTCGACGTGGCGACCGACGGCACGGCTGGCGCCAGCTTCTACGGGCGCGACACGGGCGGCACCGCGCGCCTCGTGGTCGACGAGGACCGGCACGTCGTCGTCGGCGCCACCTTCACCGGCTTCGAGACCGCCGAGCTGCTCCACGCCGCCACGATCGCAATCGTCGCCGAAGTCCCCCTTTCGAAGCTACGGCACGCCGTCGCCGCTTACCCCACCCGCTCCGAGCTCTGGCTCAAGCTCCTCGAGGCTTACGAGCCGTAAAGCGCCCGTCCCGGTAGGGCTGGAACGTCTTGTACTTTTTCCGCGACCGGGCTCGCGGACACCAGTACCGGTCTTCGGAAAAAGTTAAGTGGAAGTCCTACCGGGGCGGGCGCCTCAAACACTCGAGCGCCGCTTCAAATCTTCCGCGAACTCCCGCGTCAGACCCGGAATCTCGTCGAGTTCCTCGACCGACTGAAAGCGACCGACCCGCTCCCGGTGGGCGAGCACCCGCGTCGCCTGGGTAACCGAGAGCCCCTGCGCTCGCAGCTGCTCGAAGTTCACCTCGTTCAGCGCGATGGTCTCCTCGCCGGCGCCTGACGTGGTGGTCGGCGGCGGGGGGCTCGGCGCCGGCGGCTCCGGAGTCGGCGGGGGCGTCGGCTGAGGAGCCGGGATCGGCGGCTCGGGGGTCGGCGCGGGTGGCTGCGGGGTTGGCGCCGGTGGCTGCGGGACGGGAGGCGGCGGCGTCGGCTGGGGAGCGGACTGCACGGCGCTCAACACAGCCTGCTCGGCCGCGGCGGCACGGCGCTCCGCCTCCCGAGCGTGCTCTTCGGCCTTGGCGACGCTCTCCTGGATCTCGCGCAGGCGCCGGTCGCGCTCGTCCTCTTCGGACTTCAGCTTCGAGAGGCGCTCCGCCTCGGCGGCGCGCTGTTCTGCGGCTTTGGTGCGCTCTTCGATCTGGCGCAGCTGCTCCTGCGCCTCGACGAGCGAGCGCTCCTGGGCTTCGCGCTCCTGCTGCAGGCGCTGTTCGGCGCTCTCCAGGCCCGTGCTGCTGGGTGGCGAGAAGGAAGGCGGTGACGGAGCGGGGGGCACAGCGGCCATGCCCTGCGTCGCCTGCGTCGCCTCGGCTACCGCCTGACGTTGCTCGGCTTCGCGCTGCAACCGCTCTGCCTCCTGGATGCGCCGCTCTGCCTCAGCCCGAATCCGTTGCTCTTCACGCTGGATTTCGGTGACCTTGTCGTGGACTCGCTGTTCGGCTGCCGCGGGGTCGTACTGCCCGGCGGTCGCAAGCGGAGCGGCCGGTGGCGGGGGCGCGACTGGAGGTGGCGGGGGCGCGACTGGAGGTGGCGGCGCGACCGGAGGCGGCGGCGCCATCGCGGGAGGCGGCAGCGGAGCGGGTGGCGGCTGGAATTGCGGCTGCGCCGGCGGCACAGGAGGCTGGAAGCTCGGCGCCGGCTGAGGAAAGCCCTGGGTCGGCGGCATGGCCTGTTCTGGCGGCATGGCCTGCCCTACCTGTTGCTGGGCGGTCTGCTGCTCGAGCAGCGCTCGCTCCTGCGCCGCTTTGGCGGCGGCCAGTTCCCGCTCGGCCTTGGCGGCCTGGCGTCGCGCCCGACGTCCCGAGACGGGGACCCCTTGCGTGGGCGTGCCTGCCGGCGGCCTGTGGCGGCGTTCGGCCCGCTTGCGCCCTCGCTCTTCGCGGCGCCGCTTCGCTTCTTCCTGGCGGCGCTTGCGCTGTTCGAGGCGGGCGGCGCGCTGCTGTTCGCGAGCCTGCTTGCGCTTCTCCTTGGCGCTCAGGGCGGCGGCGCCCGGGGGTGAGGGCGGCGTCGCCGGCGGCAGCTTCTGCGTTTCGTCACCGCCCTTCGAGGCCTTCGCCGTCGGAGGTGCGGCGCCCTTCTTCGGCCCCTTGCCCTTCTCGCGGCGGCGTCGCGCGCTGATCACGAGCAGCAGGAGGAGGATGGCGACAGCGAGCCCCGCCACGATGTACTCGATGTTGTCGCTGACGAAGTCAGCCATGCAGCCCCGAAGCTACCTCATCCGGCTCTTGAATTCGCGCTCGACCTCACGTCGTACGTCACGGTCCGCTATTTCACGCCGACGGTCCCTTCCCTCCTTGCCGCGCGCCAGAGCCAGCTCCAGCTTGGCCCTGCCGTTCTTGAAGTAGATCCTGGTCGGGACGAGGGTCAGCCCACGCTCGGCGGTCTTGCCGACCAGGCGCTCGATCTCCGCCCGGTGCAGGAGCAATTTGCGCGGCCGTTCGGGCTCGTGGTTCTCGCGGCTCGCCGGCTCATAGGGCGGGATGTGGAGGTTGCGCAGCCATACCTCGCCGTCGTCGACGACCGCGTAGGCGTCGGCCATCTGCGCCTTGCCATTCCGCAGCGACTTCACCTCCGAGCCGCGCAGGACGATCCCGGCCTCGACCTTCTCGACCAGCTCGAACTTGTGACGGGCGCGGCGATTCGTCGCCACGTCGCCGGAGGCGGGCTCGCGCTTTTTCTTGTCCTTCTTGGACATCAGCTTGCCTCAACGGGTTCCAGGTCGACCCGGCCGCGGGCCGCTTCGATCCCGCTGACCCGCACGGCGACCGGGTCGCCGAGCCGCAGTTTGCGGCCCGACTCACCCCCCACCAGCGCCGTCTCGGTCTCGTTCAGGTCGAAGCGCTCCGCCCCGCCGACCAGGCGGGCCGGCAGGAAGCCCTCGTAGACGTCGCCGAGCTCACCGCCGAAAAGGACGAACGCGCCCGAGCGAATCACCCCCGAGACCTCGCCCTCGAAGGCGGCCTCGCCCCCCCGCTCGCCAAGCTCCCGCCGCAGCAGGAAGGCGGCGCAGATGTCGTCGGCGTTGCGCTCGACTCGCATCGACTCGCGCTCGCGCTCGCTGCAGTGGGTGGCCGCGTCGCGCGCCTGCGCGATGCTCGGCGCCTGCTCGCCCTCGCTCAGCGCCGCCAGCAGCGCCCGGTGGACGACCAGGTCGGGGTAGCGGCGGATCGGCGAAGTGAAATGACAATAGGCCGGGCTGCCGAGGCCGGCGTGACCGCTGTTGCGCTCGCTGTAGAGGGCCTGCTTGAGGGAACGGAGCACGAGGGAGGTATACGCCTCGCGGCCGTGCCCGCGCCGCGTCGCCTCCTTTGTCACCAGGCGGCTCGCCTCGGCCGCAACTTCGCCCGCCTCTCGCGGCGCCAGGGAGCCGCGCAGCGGCGGGGTCGGGACCTCGAGGTCGGCGAGCTGCTCGATCAGGTGTTCGACGCGTGGCGGATCTGGTTGGCCGTGGACGCGGTAGACCGCCGGCACCCGCTTGCGCTCGAGCAGCCGGGCGACCGCTTCGTTGGTGAGGATCATCAGCCGCTCGATCAGCCGATGCGACTCGGTCTGGGCGACCGAGTGGGCAGCGACCGGTTCGCCCTCTGAATCGAAGCGGAACTCCGGCTCGGCCGACTCCACGTCGAGGCTGGTTGAACCGCGGCGCTCGCCGAGGACCGCTGCGGCCTCGCGGGCGACCGCCAGCGGCTCGGCGACCGCCTCGGGGGGCGCCTCGCGGCCGGAGAAGATCAGGTCGAGCTGGTCGTAGTCGAGCCGCGCGTCGGAGCGGATGCGGCTGCGGTAGAAGCTGGCGCGCCCCGGCTCACCGCCAGCCGTCAGCTCGATCTCCGCCGTGACGGCGAGGCGATCGACGCCCGGCGCCAGGCTGCACGCCTCCGAGCTGAGCGCATGCGGCAGCATCGGCTCCACAGTCCCCGGCGCGTAGGTGCTGTTGGCGCGACCGCGCGCCTCGCGGTCGAGCAGGGAGCCGGGCGCGACGTGGGCGGCGACGTCGGCGATGTGTACCCAGAGCCGGATCCCGTCACCAGCGCGCTCGGCTGAGACGGCGTCGTCGAAGTCGCGAGCGGTCGCCGGGTCAACCGTGAAGGTCGCAAGCTCGGTGAGGTCGCGCCGCCGCCCCGACGCGGCTTCAGCCCGCTCCGCTGCCGCCCGCGCCTCCTTCTCGAGCGGCGGCCTGAACCCGCGCCGCCCGAGCTCGTCCTCGATCAGGCAATCGATCGCTTCGCGAGCGTTGCGTGGCTCATCCCTCCTCCAACCCGTGTGCCCGCGCCGTTGTCGCGCCCGGTGCCGGCGCCAGTCGGTCTTGCTCACCGCCGCCCCTTCCGGTGCGAGTTATGTGGCCCTGGCCAACAAAAGTCGCACCGGAGGCTCATCGCTCGGCCGCCAAAACCTTCAGGCCGCGATGCAGGGCCTCGTCGCGCGGCGTGCCCGGCGCGTCTTGGACGACGATATCGGGCTGGATCCCCTTCCCGGCCAGGTTCTTGCCGTCCGGCGTGAAGTACTCGCCGATCGTCAGCTTCAGCGCGCCCCCATTCGAGAGCCCGACCTCTTGCTGGAAGACGCCCTTGCCGAACGAACGCGTCCCGACCACCGGCACGTCGGCGTGGTCGGCGAGGGCGGCGGCGAGGATCTCTGCTGCCGAGGCGGTGCCGCGGTCGATCAGCACCACCAGCGGCATCTGCGGCTGGTTGCCGCCTCGGGTCTCGTAAACGCTCTCCCCCTGCGTGCGGGACCGCGTCGAGACCACCTCTTCGCCCTCGGGCAGGAAGATGCTGGCGCTGAGGACCGCCTCCTCGAGCAGGCCGCCGCCGTTGGCGCGCAGGTCGAGCACCAGCCCGCGAGCGCCGCGAGCGCGCAGCTTGCGGACCGCCTCGCTGAGGGCACCGTGGGCGCCTCTGCTGAAGGCGGCGAGGCGCACGTAGCCGAGCTTCTCTCTCGCGACACGGCGCAGTGAGCTGCTGATGACGGGGACTTCGATCTCGGCCCGGGTCAGGCGCACCTGGCGCACCGCCCCACCGCCTGCGTCGCGCACTCCGACACGAACCTGGCTGCCCTCGGGGCCCTTTATCTTCGCCGTCGCGGCGAGGCTGTCCATCCCAGCGATCGAGCGCCCCTCGACCGAGACGACCGTCTCGCCGACGTCGATCCCCGCCTCCTCCGCAGGCGAGCCTGGGAAGACTTTCACCACCCGCAGTCCCCGCCGCACCTCGACGACGCTCAGCCCGACCCCTGAGAAGCGCCCTTCGATTTCTTCGTTGAAGTGGGCCAACACCGATGGCGACAGGTATTCGCTGAAGCGGTCGCGGTAGCGACGGCGCAGGTCGCGCACCATGCCCTGAAGGGAGGCGTCGATCAGCTCCGCGTGGCCGACGCTGCGGTAGTAGTTGTCTTCGATCAGCTCGCTCGCTTCGGCGGTGAGCCCGGCCGAGTCGTCGACGAAGACGTCGCGCAGCTGTTCGGGCATCTTGGCCGGGTGGCCGCCCAGCCATAGACCGGCAGCGAATATGGCGAGCAGGGCGGCCGTCAGGGCCACCGTCCTGGCGGCCGTCATCTCGTGGCCGGCCCGCTCAGACCTTGAGGAAACGGCGCAGGGTCACGCCCGAGCCGACCGCCGAGACGAGCACCGATGCGGCGAAGAGGATCGCGACCAGCAGCGGGAAGGAGAGCGTGGTGCTGTTCTGCGCCGCGAGGAAATCGATGCTGTCGCTCAACGGGTCGACGATGGTCAGCTTGCCCAGCCACAGGATCAGTATGGCCACCAGGCCACCCGCGAAGCCGACCACGACCCCCTCGATCATGAACGGCCAGCGGATGAACCAGCGCGTGGCGCCGACCAGCCGCATCACCTCGACCTCGCGGCGGCGGGTGTAGATCGAGAGCCGGATCGTGTTGCCGACCAGCATCAGCGAGGCGGCAATCAAAAGTGCGGTGATCACAGTGAGGACGATTTTCAGCGCCCCGGTGACCTGCTCGATGTCTTCGCGTGCTTCCTGCCGGTTGAACTCTTCGGAGATGATCGGAGAGATCGGCTTCGGCTTGCCGTCGGGGCCGGGCGGGATCACCGCGGCGCTGACCGCGTCGAGGTTGGCGGCGTCGTCGGCCTTGACTCGGAAGTTGGCCGGCAGCGGGTTCGAGTTCAGCTCGTCGATGCCCAGCTCGCTTGCCTTCTCCTTGCCGAGGTCTTCTTTCAGCTCCTCCAGCGCCATCGTCTTGGTGACCAGCGTCACTTCCGCGACGTGAGGCAACGCTTCGAGCTCAGCCCGCGTCGCGGCGATTTCCTTGACCGTCGCGTCGTCGTAGAGAGCGAAGCGGGTCTCGAGGCTGTCGCGCACCTCCTCGCTCTTGGCCTGCGTCGTCTGGAAGACCGGAATCAGGACGCCGAGCAGGATCACGGTGACGACCGTGGTGACGATCGCCGCCATGCTCGGCGCGCCGTTGCGCCGCAGCGCCCGGAAAGCCTCCTGGGTGAAGAAGAAGAGCCTGCCCATGATCAGAAGAGCGAGTCGTGCCCGTTGGTCTGGCCCTCGGGGGCGACGCCCATCTCAGCCCGCATCCGCAGGCCGAACTCGGTCGTCGACTCCTCGGTGTAGCCGCCGCTGACCTCGTCGCGGACGACGCGACCCTCGTAGAGCTCGATCACGCGGCGGCGCATGCTGTCGACCATCTCGCGATCGTGGGTAACGACCAGGACGGTGGTGCCGGTCTTGTTGATCCGGTAGAGCAGCTGCATGACGCCGATCGAGGTGACGGGGTCGAGGTTGCCGCTCGGCTCGTCGGCCAGCAACAGCGGCGGGTGGTTGACGAAGGCGCGAGCGATCGAGACGCGCTGCTGCTCGCCGCCGGAGAGCTCGTCCGGATAGCTGTGCAGCTTGGTCGAGAGACCGACCAGCCGCAGCGTCTCGGGCACCTGGGTGCGAATTTGGGCGCGGCTGGCGCCGATCACCTGCAGTGCGTAGGCGACGTTGTCGTAGACCGTCCGGTCGGGCAGCAGCTTGAAGTCCTGGAAGACGGTGCCGATGTTGCGCCGCAGCTGCGGGATTTTCTTCTCGGAAAGGGCACCGATGTCGCGACCGGCGATGCGAACGCTGCCGTCGGTGGCGACCTCGTCCCGGATCAGGGTCTTGATCAGCGTCGACTTGCCGCAGCCGGTAGGGCCGACCAGGAAGACGAATTCGCCGCGGTCGATCGCCAGAGAGACCCGGTCGAGCGCCATGTGTCCACCCGGATAGACCTTGGTGACCTCGCGCAGCTCGACGATCGGCGCGCGCCCGCGCCTCCCCTGCGGCGCCGGCTCGGCGCCCTTCTTTCGCTTCCTAACTCTGGCCATTGCCCGCGCTCCTTCTGCGATTACAGGGTGACTCCTGCGTGCCGAATCGCGCGCAAGACCCCGCCCAGAAAGGATGTGTGGCACGTTAGCGAATTGTTAGTGCTCGCCTACAGCAAGCGCGTGGTGGGAACGCTCGGTCCCTCCCGGGAGGTCACCGGCACACATGCTCCCCCTGGCTGCCATATCGGCCTCCGTCGCCACCGCGATCATCGCCGCCTTCTCCTCGCTGGTCGTCGCGATCGTCTCGGCGGTCCTGGCGCGACGCAACAGTGCAGCGCTCAAGAAGCTCGAGGAAGGACAGGCCGAGACGAACGCCCGGATCGCCTACAACTACGAAGCGAGAAAGCGCCTCTACGCGGTCTGCGAGCCGCTCCTTTTCCAAGCCGTCGAACAGGCCGAGGATGCACGCTCGCGAATCTGCAGCCTCGCCAAGGCAGCGCGTAACGACAAGCTGCGGCCGGATGGCACCGGTTGGCTCGCCCCGCCTCACCGCTACTACTTCAAGTCGACCGTCTACAGCCTGCTGGCGCCGATCACGACCTTCAGCATCCTCCAACGGCGGTTGACGACCATCGACCTCAGCCTGGACGCCGACGCCCGCGAGAAGTACGAGGTCCTCAGGCTCCTCTTCTTCTCCTTCTCCAAGGATTGGGAGCTGGCCGAATGCGGCGGGAACGCCGATCGACTCGAGTACGACCGCAACAAGGCCGACCAAGGCGAGCCCGAACGCGAGCGGCTGCTGCGCGAGTCGCCGCAACGCTACGCTCCCCAGGGCCTTTACCGCGCGATGACCTACGTTGCCGCCGAAGCGCTGATAGCCGCCGGAGAGCCCGCCGAGCCGGCGGGCGCCCGCGACCGCTGTATGACCTTCGGGGAGTTCCAGCTCGAGTGGGAGAGGGCGCAGGTCGAGCAGGCTTCGGTCGCTCGGCGCGCCATGGGTCGTCTCTCGATCGAACCGCGATCCGCCTCGCCGCTGGCCCCGGTCGTCGACAGCTTCGTCGAGCTGTTCGGTTGCTTTCATCCGAAGCGCAAGCCGATTCTCTGGCGGCTGCTCGTCGCCCAGTACCTGCTCTATCGCACGCTTCAGGGCGAGGACCCTTCTTCGACCCCGTTGTCGTCAGAGGAAGTCGACCTCTTCGACTGGCGCGACGAGGGGGATCGCGACGAGGACTTTCGGCAGCCGCTGCGGGTGGCGGAAGAGTTCGTCGGCAGCGAGCTGGCCTCCATGCAGGAGCGCCTGGCGCGTTGAGCACCGAGCTGACCTTGAGCTCAAACGGCCGCCGGATCGCCGGCCGTCTCTTCTCTCAACCGAATGGCGAGCGGAGCGGAGCCGGAGTGCTGTTCGTGCACGGACAGGGCAGCAGTCAGCGGGGCTATATGGACCGCGCCGCGGCGGTGACCGAGCGCCTCGGGGCGACCTGCCTCACGTTCGACCTGAGTGGACACGGCGAGAGCGACGGCGATCGCACCACGCTGACCCCGCGCGATCACATGGAGGACGCGCTGCGCGCCTTTGACGCGCTCGTCCGCTCGCCCGGCGTCGAGCCGGACCGAGTCGGCGTCTGCGCGGCCAGCTACGGCGCCTACATCGCCGCCCTGCTCCTCGGCGAGCGTGACGTGCGGAGTGCGCTCGTCCGGGCGCCGGCGCTTTATTCCGACGCCGACCTCGACCGACCGGATCCCAACCGGCTATCGACCGAGGAGACCGTGGAGAGCGCGGCCGCACTACGCGCCGTAGCGGCCTACGACGGCCCGCTGTTGATCGTCGAGTCCGAGCACGACGAGGCGATCCCCCACGCAATCGTCGAGTCCTACTCGAGAGCCAACCGGGATGCCCGCCATGAGCTGATGATCGGCGCCGCTCACCGGCTTTCCGACGAGCGCGTGAGGGGGCGCTTCGTCGAGATCGTGGTCGCCTGGTTCGCTGAAACCCTCGACGGCTGAGGGCGCCGCGTGCTCAGGAAAGGATCTGCTCGACCGCGGCGACGATGCTGTCGGCGTCGATGCCCGCGGCACGGAGCAGGTCGGCGGGAGGACCGCTGGTCGGTTTGACCGAGACGGCGAGGCGGGTGAGCCGGGTGGTCGTGTCGGAGCCGGCGAGGACGCCGGCGACGGTCTCGCCGATCCCGCCCTCGGGCCAGTGGTCCTCGACCGTCACGATCGCCCTGGTCTCCGCGGCGGCCTTGAGGATCGCGGCCTCGTCGACCGGCTTGACCGAGTAGAGGTCGATGACGCGGGCCGCGACGCCCCTCTCGGCGAGCCGGTCGGCGGCGGCGAGGCTTTCGTGCAGGGTAATCCCGGCGCCGATCAGCGTCACGGCGTCGTCGTCGCCGGAGCGAACGGTGCGGCTGCCGCCGATCTCGAAGCTCTCCCCTGCCTCGTAGAGCGCCGGGCTGGCGCCCCGGGTCGTCCGCAGGTAGCTGATCCCCCGCTGCTCGCGCATCGCGTCGAGCAGGGCGACCGTCTGGTTGGGGTCGCAGGGGTAGAGCACGACGCTGCCGTGGACGGCGCGCAGCGAGGCGATGTCCTCGAGCGCCATCTGCGACGGGCCGTCCTCGCCGATCGAGACGCCGACGTGCGAGCCGCAGAGCTTCAGGTCGGCTTCGGAGATCGCCGCCATGCGAATGAAGTCGTAGGCGCGGCTGAGGAAGGCGCCGAAGGAGGAGGCGAACGGCCTCCAGCCGCGCACCTGCAGCCCGACCGCCGCGGCGACCATCTGCTGCTCTGCGATGTACATCTCGAAGTAGCGGTCGGGGTGCTTGGCGTGGAAGCGCTCGGCGTAGGTCGAGTTGCCGACCTCGCCGTCGAGCGCGACGACTTTCTCGTCGATCGAGCCGAGCCAGGCGAGCGCATCGCCGTAGGCGGCCCGCGTCGCGACCTTCTCGCCCAGCTCGTAGCCCGGCCGCTCGACGCTCTCGCGGGGCAGCTCGTAGGAGGATGCCTCTCCGGGCGCCTGAACCTGGACCCGCAGCGGCCGTTCGCCGCCCAGCTCCTCAATCGCCTCGGTCGGGTCGGCGAGCGGCTTGCCATGGGCGTTTTCCTTGTCCTCGACCGCTGCGACGCCGCGGCCCTTTTTCGTGCGGGCGAAGATCGCCGCTGGCCGGTCGCTCTCCAGCGCCGCCGCGTAGGCCTTGTCGATCGCCTCGACGTCGTGCCCGTCGATCTCCTGCACGAACATGCCGCAGGCGCTCGCCCGCGCGGTCAGCGAAGAGGTGTCCCATTCGTGCATGGTCGGGCCGCGCTGGCCGAGCCGGTTGACGTCGACGATCGCGATCAGGTTCTTCAAGCCGACGTAGCCGGCGTGCTCGAAGGCCTCCCACATCGAGCCCTCGGCAAGCTCCGAGTCGCCGCACAGCGTCCAGACCCGGAAGTCGGCGTTCTCGAGCTTCTGGCCGGCGAGGGCGATGCCGACGGCGATCGGCAGGCCCTGGCCGAGCGAGCCGGTCGCCACGTCGACCCACGGCAGCTCCGGCGTCGGATGGCCTTCCATCCGCGAGCCGAACTTGCGGAAGCTGAGCAGCTCCTCGTCACCGATCGCCCCCGCCGCCTTGTAGAGCGCGTAGAGGAGCGGCGAGGCGTGGCCCTTGGAGAAGACGACGTGATCGTTCGCCGGGTTGTCCGGGGCGTCGAAGTCGTAGCGCAGGTAGCGCGCGTAGAGGACCGCCATCAGGTCGGCCGCCGACATCGAAGAGGTCGGGTGGCCGGAGTTGGCGGCCGCCGCGCAACGCACCGAGTCGACGCGGAGCTGCTGCCCCAGCTCGCTCAGCTGGTCGAGCGCCGCGCTGCTGTCGAGGGTGGTGATCTGGTCCGTGGACACGCTGGGCCGGACTCTACATTCGCCTAGCCGATCGCGACCATTCGCTCGATCGGGATCCGCGCTCGCTCCGCGATCTCAGCGGGGACGCTGACCTCGAACTTCATCTCGCGCAGGCCGTCGCGCAGCTTCGGCAGCGTAATCATCTTCATGTACTTGCAGTACGCCATTCGATTCGCCTCGACCAGGGTCGCCGCCGGCGCCGCCTGCTGGAGCGGATGCAGCATGCCGTTCTCGGTGGCGACGATGAACTCGCCGTCGGGCTTCTGCTGAACGTAGTCGAGCATCTGGCCGGTCGAGAGCATGTGGACGCCCTCCTCCTCGACTTCGCCGGCGGCGACGAACTCCATCACCTGGGTCACGCAGCCGCACTCGGGGTGGACGAGGAACTCCGCGTTCGGGTGGGCGGCGCGCTGGGCGGCGATGTCGTCGGGGCGGATGCCGGCGTGGACGTGGCACTCGCCCGGCCAAACGTGCAGCGAGCGGCCGACCTCGCGCTCGACGTAGGAGCCGAGCCACATGTCGGGACCGAAGAGGATCTCGGTGTCAGGGCCGTGCTCGCGGAGGATGTGCTCGACCACCTTGACCGCGTTGGAGGAGGTGCAGCAGTAGTCGGTCTCCGCCTTGACCTCGGCCGACGTGTTCACGTACATCACGACCTTCGCGTCCGGGTGGTCGGCCTTCCACTCGGCGAGCTGCTCGGCGGTGATCGAATCGGAGAGCGAGCATCCGGCGCCCAGGTCGGGGATCAACACCGTCTTATCCGGCGAGAGGATCGACGCGGTTTCGGCCATGAAATGGACCCCGCAGAAGGCGATCACCTCAGCCTCGGTGGCCGCCGCCTCGCGCGAGAGCTGCAGCGAGTCGCCGGTGAGGTCGGCCACGTCCTGGAGTTCGGGCAGCTGGTAGTTGTGGGCCAGGATCACCGCGTTGCGCTCAGCGGCGAGCGCGC
>DASUOH010000028.1:0-2899 GCA_036276735.1 Solirubrobacterales bacterium
CTAGTGGACAGAATCTAACGCTTGATGCCCGCGTTTGACAGCGGCGATGATCTTGTCGGGATCGGCGGTCCAGACGAACGACCTGGGGTGCTCGTTGTGGTCGGCGACGAAGCGGTTGATTGCGGCTTGGAGTTCGACAACGGAACGGAAGACGCCGCGCTTCAGTCGCCGCTTCGAGAGCTTGGCGAAGAAGCCCTCGACGGCGTTGAGCCAGGAGCAGGAAGTTGGCGTAAAGTGAAGGGTCCAGCGTGGGTGGCGATCAAGCCAGCGCCAGACCTTCGGATGCTTGTGGGCGGCGTAGTTGTCGAGGATGGCGTGGACGACTTTGCCGGCCGGAACCTCCGCGTCCACGGCGTTGAGGAAGCGGATGAACTCCTGGTGGCGGTGACGGGCCATGTTGCGGCCGATGACCGTGCCGTCGAGGATGTTGAGGGCGGCGAACAGCGTCGTCGTGCCGTGCCGCTTGTAGTCGTGGGTCATGGTCCCGGCCCGGCCCTTCTTCAGCGGCAGGCCGGGCTGGGTGCGGTCGAGCGCCTGGATTTGGCTCTTCTCGTCGACGGAGAGCACGATGGCGTGCACCGGCGGGTCGACATAAAGCCCGACCACGTCGCGCAGCTTGTCGACGAACTGCGGGTCATTCGAGAGCTTGAACTGTCGCACCCGATGCGGGGCCAGGCCGTGCGCGCGCCAGATGCGCTGCACCGAAGAGGCCGAGACGCCGACTTCGTCGGCCATCATGGCGGCGGTCCAGTGGGTCGCCTCGGCCGGCGGCGCGGCCAGCGTCAGGGCGACGACCCGCTCGGCGACCTTCGGACCGAGCGGCGGGATGCGCGACGGCCGCGTCTTGTCGCGCAACAGGCCGTCGATCCCTTCCTCCGCGAAGCGCTCCTGCCAGCGCCACACGCAGGCCTTCGACTTGCCGGTCCGCCGCATGATCGCGTTCGTGCCGAGCCCGTCGGCGGTCAGGAGGACGATCTCTGCCCGCCAGACGTGCTTCTGAGGGGCATTGCGATCCCGAACGATCGCGTCGAGCCGACCGCGATCGAACGGGGAAACCTCGAAGGTGATACCGGTCCGCATGCGGCAGACTCGCACCCGGCGACGCCAGCGGGAATCCCTATAGGGATTCAAACGTCAGATTTTCTCCACTAGAGCTTTGGCGCGGGATGCCGACGCGGCATCCGTGCGTTCACTGTGGGTGACGCAAGAATGAGCATCTTCTGGATCGATATTGTTGCGCTATGGAGGTGGAGAAGGTTAGACGTCACACCCTCTCCCTCCGCCACATGCCTCCCGAAACAGTTTCTCCGTCGCCGCTGACGTGGGGGAATTCCCGTTGTTTCCAGATGTTATAGCCGCAGGGCTGGGGACTGGCTCGGCGGCTCATACCAGCGCTCCGTGACCCGGACTCTCGTAGGGGATTCCCAAGCGGCCGCCGTCATGATTCACCATGGAGAACAGGGGGGGTCTTCATGGCGGCTGCGATCAGGCTTAGGATCGACTACACGGCGTATGACCTGCGGCGGCTGGCGAAGGCGAGCCGGGACGCGAAGCAGACGCGGCGCCTGCTGGCGCTGGCAGCGATCCACGACGGCGGAAGTCGGACGGATGCCGCCCGGATCGGCGGTGTCGGACTGCAGGTCGTGCGCGACTGGGTGGTTCGGTTCAACAGCTCGGGGCCGGCGGGGCTGATCGACCGGAAGGCGCCCGGCAGGGCGGCCCTGCTGACGACCGAGCATCGCTCGGCGCTGGCGAAGGTGCTGGAGGACGGCCCCGTCCCGTGGCGCGACGGGGTGATGCGCTGGCGGCTGGTCGATCTGGCGGCCTGGCTGCGGGACGAGTTCGGGATCACCGCGAGCCGGCAGACGCTCGGGCGCGAGCTCCGGCGGATGGGCTACCGCAGC
This sequence comes from Solirubrobacterales bacterium, assembly GCA_036276735.1. GTDB lineage: Bacteria > Actinomycetota > Thermoleophilia > Solirubrobacterales > 70-9 > VRUE01. The sequence continues at coordinate 1,905 of DASUOH010000028.1, forward strand.
CTCACGGCGCGGCCGCAGGCGCACGGTCAGAACCCGGAAGCCATGGAGACGTTTAAAAAAGCTTCCCGGCGGCCGTCGCGGAGATCCGCAACCGGCACGCCCGCGGCAGCCAGATCGAGGTCTGGTTCCAGGACGAGGCACGGGTCGGCCAGAAGAACCTGATCACCCGCCGGTGGGCGCGCCGCGGCACCCGGCCCCGCGCCCCGCACGACCAGAGAACGAAGTGGGCCTACATCTTCGGCGCCATCTGCCCGAGGCTCGGCAAGGGCGCGGCCCTCGTCATGCCCTTCGCCGACACCGAGGCGATGCAGGCGCACCTCGCCGAGATCAGCGCCGCTGTCGCGCCCGGCGCCCATGCCGTTCTCGTCCTCGACCAGGCCGGCTGGCACGTCTCCGGCCGGCTCGCCGTTCCCGACAACATCACGCTCCTGCCGCTGCCGCCACGCTCGCCCGAGCTGAACCCCGTCGAGAACGTCTGGCAGTTCATGCGCCAGAACTGGCTCTCGAACCGCGTCTTCGACTCCTACGACGACATCGTCGCCCACTGCTGCAACGCGTGGAACAAGCTCACCGACCAGCCTTGGCGCATCATGTCCCTCGGCCTTCGCGATTGGGCGCACGGGTTCTGATCAGTGAGCGTTGGTATGACTCCCGGGATGCCCACTCGCGCCTTGCCATTGCGTCGAGCGACCGCTAGATACGGCGCGCAGCGCTCAGCACCGGTAGCTCAGCTGGATAGAGCACCAGACTACGAATCTGGGGGTCGGGGGTTCGAATCCTCCCCGGTGCGCCACACGCTTTCCCGAACAGTTTTCCGCAGCCGCTGACGGTGGGAAATTCCCGTTGTTCCTGAGGGTTATAGCCGACGGGCTGGGGACTGCCTCGGTGGCTCAGCAGGCCGGAAGGGCGTTCTCCGGCCCGATATTCTCCGGACCTCGTGACTTGGCCAATTCGGTCCCCAGCTTCGTAAGTGATTGAGATTGCGACATTTCGCC
>DASUOH010000029.1:0-33058 GCA_036276735.1 Solirubrobacterales bacterium
CGGTCGCGTCGGCGCCTCCCTGCCGGGCGCCTCGACGCCGGCGGGGGGCGACGCCGCTCCGGGCGGTCCCCCCAACGCTGGATCGCCGGACACGCCGACGACCAACGACGGCGGCGGTGACACCGGCTCGCCGAGCGGCACGGCATCGAGCCCGTCGCGAGGCGGGGGCGGCTCCGGCGGTGGCGGCGGATCGGGGGCGGGTGGCGGCTCCTCGCCCTCCGGCACGGTCGCCGGCGCGGTCAACGGCACCGTGGCGGGCGTCGACACGGCGACCGGCGGCGCCGTCGGCGAAACGGGCGTCACCGACGTCACCGAAGGCGTCGTCGAAGGGAGCGTCGGCCCGGAATCTCCGGTTGGCCAAACCGCCGACCAAACCGTCGAATCGGTCGAAGGCGCGCTCGGCGGCGGTCCCTGACCCGGGCTCACACCGTTTCCCGTCACAATGCCGCCCATGGCGGAGCACGGACATGCGGCAATGGTCGACCCGATCGCGGGTTCGCCGGTCTATCCAGCGGGCAGCCGGATCGGCGCCAACGGGCACCTCGAGATCGGCGGTTGCGACCTCGTCGAGCTCGCCGCCGAGCTTGGCACCCCCGCCTACGTCTACGCCGAGGACGACATGCGGGCCCGCGCCCGCGCCTACCGGGAGGCGTTCGAGCGGCGCACCGACGAGTTCGAGATCCTCTTCGCCAGCAAGTCGTTCCCCTGCACGGCGGCGTACAGGCTGTTCGCCGAGGAGGGGCTCTCGGTCGACGTCGCCTCGGGCGGCGAGCTGCACATGGCGCTGCGCGCCGGCTTCGATCCGGCTCGGATCCACATGCACGGCAACAACAAGAGCGACGAGGAGATCCTCTTCGCGGCCCGGACCGGCGTCGGCCACCTGATCCTCGACTCCTTCGACGAGATCGAGCGCTGCGAGCGACTGCTCGAGAGCCCGCAGAAGGCGCTGATCCGCGTCACCCCGGGGATCAAGCCCTCGACCCACGACTACGTGCAGACCGGGCAGCTCGACTCCAAGTTCGGCTTCGGCCTCGAGGACGGGCTGGCGGCGCGGGCGATCGAGCGGGTTCTCGCATCCGACCTCCTCGAGCTGGTCGGCCTGCACGCGCACATCGGCTCGCAGATCTTCGAGCTGGAGCCTTACCGCCTCGCGATCAGGGCAATCGGCGACCTGGCCGGCGATTGGTGCCGGGTCGTCAACGTCGGCGGCGGTCTCGGCATTGCTTATGCGGCCGAGGACGAGCCACCCTCGATCGACGCCTACGTCGACGTCAAGGTCCGCGGCGTGCGCGACGTCTTCGGCGAGGACGTGCGGATCCTGGTCGAGCCGGGCCGTTCGCTGGTCGGTAACTCCGGCGTGACTATCTACCGGGTCGGTACGGTGAAGGAGATCCCGGGCGTGCGCACCTACGTCGCGGTCGACGGCGGCATGTCGGACAACATGCGGCCGATGCTCTACGGCTCGCGCTACGAAGCGCTGATCGCCGACCGAGCCGGCGTCCCCGCGGAGACGTTGGTGACGATCGCCGGCATGCACTGCGAGTCCGGCGACGTGCTGGTCCGCGACGCGATGCTCGCCGAGCCGGCGCCTGGCGACGTCCTGGTGACGCCCGCGACCGGCGCCTACGGCTACGCGATGGCCAGCAACTACAACGGCGTGACGCGCCCGCCGGTGGTCTTCTGCCGTGACGGCGCGGCGCGCGTCGTCGTGCGCCGCGAGACCTACGAGGACCTGACCTCCCGCGATGTCGACTGACCGCGTCCGAATCGGGCTGCTCGGACGCGGCACGGTCGGCGGCGCCTTCGCCGACCTGGTCGAGGAGCGCGCCGGGGCGGTCGAGGCGGCGACCGGGCGGCGGCCTGAGCTGGCCGGCGTCCTGACCCGCAGCGGCGGAGACTTCGACGCGATCCTTGCCGGCTCGGACCTGATCGTCGAGCTGATCGGCGGGACGGAGCCCGCGCGCGACTACGTGCTGGCGGCGCTGCGTGCCGGCAAGCCGATCGTCACCGCCAACAAGCAGTTGCTCGCCCAGCATGGCGAGGAGCTGTTCGCGGTGGCCCGTGAGGCGGGCGTGCAGCTGCGCTTCGAGGCGGCGGTCGCCGGGGTGATCCCGATCGTGCGGGTGATTCAGGAGAGCTTCGGCGTCACCGAGATCGACAAGGTCTTCGGCATCGTCAACGGCACCACCAATTTCATCCTCAGCGAGATGGCCAGCACCGGCGCCGCCTACGGCGACGTCCTGGCGCGCGCCCAAGAGCTCGGCTACGCCGAGGCCGACCCGAGCGCGGACGTCAACGGCGCCGACGCGGCGGCGAAGATGGCGATCCTCGCCCGGCTTGCCTTCCACACCCCGGTGACGCTCGACGAGGTCGCCTACGAGGGGATCGAGGCGATCCAGCCCGACGACATCGCCTACGCGAAGGAGTTCGGGCTTTCGCTGAAGCTGCTCGGGGTCGCCGAACGGCGCGACTCGGGGGTCAGCGTGCGCGTCTTTCCCTGCTTCCTCTACGGCGGCCATCCGCTGGCGCCGGTCGAGGGCCCGTTCAACGCGGTGATGGTCGAGGCGCCCGCGATCACCGAGGTGACGATGTCGGGCCCCGGCGCGGGCGGCGTGGAGACCGCCTCGGCGGTGCTCGGCGACGTCGTCTCGATTCTCGCCGGGGAGGCGCCCGTGCACGGGACGCGTGAGGTGCTGCCGATCGTCAGCGACGTCAGCTCGTCCTTCTACCTCTACCTCGAGGTCGCCGACCAGCCGGGCGTCCTGGCGCGGATCGCGCAACTGCTCGGCGAGCGTGAGATCTCGGTCAAGAGCGTCGTGCAGCGGGGCATCGGCGACGACGCGAGGCTGGTGATGGTCGTCCACGAGTGCCTGGAGTCGCGCTTCGCGGCGGCCCTGGAGGCGATCGCGGCGCTCGACGAGCTGCACGCGCCGCCACGCGCTATCCGCGTGATCGAGGAGGAGTTCGTTTGACGGTCCCGCTCATCGAGCGCTACAGGGACCGTCTGCCGCTCGAACCTGATGATCCGGTCGTCAGCATCAACGAGGGGTCGACGCCGCTGATCGAGGCGCCGCGCCTCTCGGAGCGGCTTGGCGTGCGGGCCTATCTCAAGTTCGAGGGTGCCAACCCGACCGGCTCCTTCAAGGACCGGGGGATGACGGTCGCCGTCTCCCGCGCCAAGGGACGCGGAGCGGAGGCGGTGATCTGCGCCTCGACCGGCAACACGGCGGCGAGCGCCGCCGCCTACGCGGCGCGGGCAGGGCTGCGGGGGGCGGTCATCGTGCCCGAGGGCAAGATCGCGATCGGCAAGCTGGCCCAGGCGTTGATGCACGGGGCGCGGGTGATCGCGTTGCGGGGCAACTTCGACGACGCGCTGACCATCGTCCGCGAGCTGGCCCAGCGCCACCCGATCGAGCTGGTCAACTCGGTCAATCCCTACCGCATCGAGGGTCAGAAGACGGCGGCGTTCGAGGTCGTCGAGGAGCTGGGCGGGGCGCCGGGCGCGCTTGCGATCCCGGTCGGCAACGCCGGCAATGTGACCGCGTACTGGCGCGGGTTTCAGGAGATGGAGACGGCGCCGATCCTCTACGGCTTCCAGGCGGAGGGCGCGGCGCCGCTCGTCCTCGGCAGTCCGGTCGCGGCCCCCGAGACGGTGGCTTCGGCGATCCGGATTGGCAACCCGGCGCGCTGGGAGGAGGCGATGGCCGCCTTCACCGCCTCGCGCGGCCGGGTCGCCGCGGTCAGCGACGAGCAGATCCTCGACGCCTATCGCTGGCTGGCGGCGGGGGAGGGCGTGTTCTGCGAGCCGGCCTCGGCCGCCTCGGTGGCGGGCCTCCTCGCGCACGGCCTACCCGTCGTCGAGGGCATGCCGGCCCCCGAGTCGGTCGTCTGTGTGCTAACCGGCCACGGGCTGAAGGACCCCGATACCGCCCTCTCCAAAGCTCCCTCGGTCGTCAACTGCGAGAACGACTTCGGCGCCGTCGAGCGCGCTGTGTTTGTGTAGCTCGACCGAATCTCGGGCGTAACCAGTATGTAATCCAATACTAGATGGTATCCTTCCGCCGTGTGGAAGATCTAAATCCCTTTGTCTTCAGCAGGCCGGTCGAGCCGACCCAGCTGATCGACCGCGAGGACGAGGCGAGGCGTTTGCTCACCCTTGCAGAGGGCGGGCATGCCACCCGACTTTCGGCCCCGCGGCGGTTCGGAAAGACGAGCTTGCTGCGCCGCGTCGGTCATGACGCCGAGCTCGCCGGGCTCAATTACGTGGAGATCGATTTCTACGGCGCGCTCTCCATCACCGATGTCGTATTTCGGATGGAAGAAGGGTATGGACGGCTGCGTCCCCCTCTGCGCCGGGCAGCCATGGCCGCGATTGAGACGCTGCGGCCCAGGCTCAGCGTGGGCGCAGGGCCGCTTCGGGTCGAGGCGCAGGCCATTCCACGCACCGAGGCCAACCAGGTGCTGAGCGGTCTCCTCGATCTGCCGCTGACACTCTTCAAGAGGAACGGAACGAGAACGCTGGTCGCCTTTGACGAGTTCCAGGAGCTGCTCTCGATAGGGGGTGGGATCGACGGCCTTTTCCGCAGCCATATCCAGCGTCACGGCGAGGCGGCCAGCTATGTCTTCGCCGGCTCGCATCCTGGTCTGATGCACCAGCTCTTCGGCGTGCACGAGCGTCCCTTTTTCGGCCAAGCTCGGGCCTTCCGACTGGGCCCGCTCTCCGCGGCCGACTTGATCGAATATGTGGGAGAGCGGTTCGAAGAGACGCGACGCGACGCGACGCCGGTGCTTGCCGCCCTCGTGGACCGCGCCGGGGGCCATCCGCAGAGGGCGATGTTGCTCGCTCACCACCTTTGGGAGCGGACGCCGCGCGGAGGGGAGGCAACGCCCGAGGCGTGGGCCGAAGCGTTCGATGCCGTGCTCGACGAGCATGGGGAAGGCCTGCAGGCGGTTTGGGATGCTCTTGGGAGCAATGAGCGCTCCGTCCTGGCGGCGCTGTCGCTCAGCACCGAGTCGTTGTTCAACCGGCGCACCCTCGCCCGCTTCAACCTCTCCAAGGGCGCGGCCCAGCACGCGCGTGAGAAACTCGCACACGTGGGTCACCTCCACCAGGTCGAAGGCGAGTGGCAGCCGGTTGACCCGTTGCTTGTGGAGTGGATCTCCCGCCTCGAGGCCCGCGCAGAAAGAACCGACCCCCGATGACCGCCCGTCACCGCCTCGTCCGCGTTCCCGCCACCTCGGCCAACCTCGGGCCCGGCTACGACACGATGGCCGCGGCGCTCGATCTCTTCCTCGAGCTGGAGGTCGAGGAGGTCGGCGCCTACTCGTTCGACGGTGGCGGACTCGACGTGCCGACCGGTCGCGACAACCTCGTCGTGCGGGCCTTCGAGACGCTGCACCCAGCCGACGGGATCGCCTTCCGGCTGAAAAGCGATATCCCGCTTGCTCGAGGCCTGGGCTCCAGCGCCGCGGCTATCGTCGCGGGCCTCGCCGCCGCCGACCACCTCTACGAGCTGGCGCTCTCCAAAGAGGAGCTGCTGGGGCGTGCGACCGAGCTGGAGGGGCATCCCGACAACGTCGCCGCGGCCATCTACGGGGGCTTCATCATCTGCGACAACGGCGACGGTGGTCCGACCGCGACGCGATTCGACCCACCCGGCGGACTTGAGGGAATCGTCGCCATTCCACCCGAGGAGGTCTCGACCGAGCGCGCCCGTGAGGCGATCCCCACCGAGGTCCCTCTGGCCGACGCCGTCGCCAACGTCTCGGCGGCCGCCCGACTCGTCCTCGGCCTGCAGCGCGCCGACCTCGATCTGGTCGCGACCGGCCTCGCCGACCGCATCCATCAGCCCCGCCGCCGCGGCCTCTACCCCCGCTCGATGGAGCTGGTGGACGCGGCCCGCGAGATGGGCGCACTCGGGGCGACCATCTCCGGCGCCGGCCCCACCGTCCTCGTATGGACCACCTGGCAGGACGCCGGCAAGGTCGCCGAGGAGCTGGAGCGCCGCTGCGACGGCTGGGCCGAGGTCCGGCGCCTGCCGTTCACGCCGCACGGCGCCGACGTCCCGGAGCTGTAAGCCCGGCTGCCCGAATACGATCCAGCCGTGATCGCCCGGGCGAAATCGATTGGCCTCATAGCGGCTGTGCTCTCACTGCTCGCGCCGGCAATGGCCCACGGCACGCTTGCCTTCGTCAAGAACCCCCTGAAGCCGGTCGTCTACGTGGCCGCCAACGGGGGCTCGAAGCAGAAGCGAGTCGGCATCGGCACCGAACCGAAGGTCTCCCCTGACGGCGACGAGGTCGCCTACCTGCGCCCCGGTAAGGACCCGCTGGGACGCCCACAGATGGAACTGATGCTCGCCACGGTCTCCGGCGCGATCCCGCCGCGACTCCTGGCCGGCGAGATGGAGAGCCTCGCCGCCTTCGCCTGGTCGCCGGATTCCGACATGATCGCGACGGCCAAGGTGGACGAAGAGGGCAGGCAGTGGTTGACCCTCATCGACCTCGTTCGGAACGTCCAGCGGACCGTCGCCAAGGGATACTTCGGCGGCGTCAGCTTCAGCCCCGACGGCGAGCGGCTCGTCTACGCCAAGGCGCGGCGCGACCGCTTTCCCTTCCGCGGCGACGTCTTCCGGGCCGACGTGCTCGGCGGCAAGCCGGTCGCCCTGACGCGCGACCACCGGTCCCTCGAACCGCTCTGGGGCCCAAGCGGTCGCATCGTCTTCGTCAAACAGCTTGGCGCCGGGAACCGGCGCTTCGGCCCGAAGAACGAGCTCTTCCTGATGAACGGTGAGGGCCGGGCCGTACGACGCCTCACCCGGACCGACGTCGATCCGCTCCTGTTGGGCCTTACCCCGGTTGACTGGTCGGCCGACGGCCGACGTCTGCTCGCCGAGTTCGTCGGTCAGGACACGAGCTACGCCGTCGCGGTCAACGCCCGCACCGGCAAGCAGCGCCCGCTGACGCGCGACTTCGAGAGCGGCTTCAGCGGCGCGGCGCTCTCCGCCGACGGCCGCTTCGTCCTCGGCGCGACCGGCGGTTTCGAGCCCGGGCCTGATCACGACGTCGCCCGGGTGCCCTTCGGCGGCGGCAAGCCGCGCATCCTGGTCCGCAATGCCTTCCTGCCCGACTGGAGCCGCTGATGCCCGACGGCTACACGATCGCCCATCGCGACGACTTCGAGGTTATGGAGGGCTCCGGGAACGCGACCTGGCGGCTCGCCCGCAAGGCGCTCGGCGAGTCGGCCTTCGGCTTCAACCTGGTCGAGATCGCGCCCGGTGGCGAGATCCCCGAGCACGACGAGGCGGGGAGCGGCCAGCACGAGCTCTACGTGGTGTTGGAGGGCGAGGCGACCCTGCGAATCGGCGGCACCGAGCACGCCGCACCGGCTGGGACCTTCGCCTCGATCGAGCCGGCGGTCAGCCGCACGATCCTCAATCGCTCCGCGGGGCCGGTCACCGCGCTCTTGATCGGCGTCGATCCGGGCGGCGGATACGAGCCGCCTGGCTGGGCTTGACGCGGCCCTATAATCCGGCAACTTGCCAACCCGTCGCGCGCCCGCTCGAAGAAGGCGCGGAACCCGGGAGGATCAGATGTCCGATAGCCAGTCCCGTGAGCTTCACGACGAGAGTGGGGTGACCCGCTACTCGCCGGAGCGTGCCTACCGTCCGCTCGTTTCGCCACCGAGCGTCGAGGACAAGGACGCTTGCGCCATCTACGCGTCGGTGCGCAAGGATGCGACGCCCAGCCACGAACCGATCGCGCTGGCGATCCCGGCGCTGCAGAAGATGCTCCACCGGGCCGGCAACGTCGACGGCGAGGGCGACGGCTGCGGCCTGCTGGTCGACATTCCCCGCAAGATCTGGGCCGAGGACGTGCGGGCCGGCGGCCACGACCCGTCGCTGACCCTCGACGACGCCTTCGCCGTCGCCCACGTCTTCATCGAGCGCTCCCAGGACGCCGACAAGGTCCGCCACGACGCCCGCGAGCTGCTCGGACAGGGCGGCTTCCGCGTGCTCGCCGAGCGGATCGGCGTCGTCGACTCGCCGGCGCTGGGACCGACCGCACGCGAGGAGGAGCCGCACTTCTGGCAGATCGCCGGCCTCGTCGCCGACGTCGACCGCCGCGACCGCGTCCTCTTCGACCTCCTGATCGAGCTGGAGAGCCGGCTCGGCGTCCACATCCCATCCTTCTCGGCGACCACCTGCGTCTACAAGGTGATGGGCGCCCCGAAGGTGCTGGGGGATTACTACCCGGACCTCCGTGACGAGCGGTTCGAGACGATTGGCTGCTTCGGCCACAACCGCTACTCGACCAATACCTGGCCATCGTTCAAACGGGTCCAGCCCTTCTCGGTGCTCGGCCACAACGGCGAGATCAACACGATTGAACAGCTGCGCCAGGAGGCGAAGATGCTCGGTGTGCCGATCCAGGCCGGCTCCTCGGACTCCCAGGACCTCAACCGGACGATCGAGACGCTGGTCGCCCGCGACGGCCTCAGCCTCGCCGAGGCGATGGAGATGATCGTGCCGCCGATCGTCGCCGAGATCCGCTCCCTCCCCGAGGACCTGCGCCCCTTCTACATGTACATGCGGCAGGCGATGGGCCCCTTCGCGCAGGGTCCGGTGGCGCTGATCGCCCGCCACGCCGACGAGTGCGTCTTCTCGGCCGATGCGATGGGATTGCGGCCGCTCTGGCAGGTCGAGAGCGCCGACGACTTCGTCTTCAGCTCCGAGCCGGGCGTCGTCCCGGTCTCCAAGATGGTTTCCGAGCCGAAGCCGCTCGCCCCGGGCGAGAAGGCGCTGGTCCAGATCGACCGCGCCGCCAAGCGCTCGACCCTGCGCCCGCACGACTCGATGCTGCGGACCGTGCGCGACCGCTGGCTGCGCCGCAGCGGCGCCGACGAGGTCGCCGAGTACGAGCGCGCGCTCGACACCGGCGGGCCGCTCGACGGCGGTGAGGTGCCGGGCTACTCCGACGCCGGGCCCGAGGAGCCGGTCAAGGTCTCCGACCGCGTCCTCGCCGGCTTCGGCTGGCAGCGCGACGACGTCAAACTCGTCCAGCAGATGGCCTCCAATGGCTCCGAGCCGGTCGGCTCGCTGGGCTACGACGGGCCGCTGGCGGCGCTCTCGCCCGAGCGCCAGAACCTGGCCGACTACTTCAAGGAGACGGTCGCGGTGGTCACCAACCCGGCGCTCGACCGGGAACGAGAGCTCGAGCACTTCTCGACCCGCACGCTCTACGGGCGACGCCCGTCGATCGACGCGGCGGGCAGCGACACCGGCACCGTCGAGGCGTCCTTCCCGGTGGTCCTGGGCGGCCACCACGATTTGGCGCCGCTCTCCGACAAGACCTACCGGGGCATCGCCCGCGAGCACCGCACCTACCTGCTCGAGGACCTCTGGGAGGAGTTCCGGGGTCGTGCCGCGGCGCTCGACATCTCGCTGCTGGAGTCCGAGACGACCCGCGGCGCGATCGAGCGGATCAAGCAGGAAGCGGTCAAGAAGGTGCGTGAGGGCGCCGAGCTGCTCGTCCTCACCGACCGCACCGTCTACCAGGCCGACCGCCGCTACCTCGACCCGCACCTGGCGACCTCGGCGGTCGACCAGGCGCTGAAGCTCTACAAGGTCGACCCAGGTGAGGAAAACCTGCGGCGGCGCTGCGGGATCGTGTTGCGCTCGGCGGCGCTGCGCAACGTCCACGACACGATGCTCGCGCTCGGCCTCGGCGCCAACGGCGTCTGCCCGTACACGATGGTCGAGGTGATCTGCGTCGAGGACTACGAGACCGACATCGGCAACCTCTGCGCGGCGCTCAAAAAGGGAATCGAGAAAGTGATCTCGACGATCGGGATCCACGAGGTGCGCGGCTACGCGCGCCAGTTCTCCTCGATCGGCGTCAAGCCGGAGCTGGCCGAGATCTTCCAGACCGAGGCGTTCGCCGCGTCGGGCAGGGGCGGCGTCGGCTTCCCCGACCTCGACGAGGACACCAACGAGCGGGCGCACGACCTGGCCGGCGACGACGGCGCCAAACCGGCCAAGACGTTCCGCTTCTACCCCAAGGTCTACAAGGCCGCGATCGCGACCGCCAACGGCACCGGCAGCTACGAGGAGTACTCCGAGAAAGTCCGGGACCTCGAGGCCCAGAGCCCGATCTCGATGCGCCACATCATGGCCCTGAGGGGGGACCGCGAGCCGCTCGCCGACCCGTCGGTCGTAGACGCCGGCGTCGGCCATCACGACTACCCCGTCGTGATCTCCTCGATGAGCTTCGGCTCGCAGTCCGAGCCCGCCTTCCGCGCCTACGCCGAGGCGGCGAAGTCGATCAACGTGCTCTGCGTCAACGGCGAGGGCGGCGAGATCCGCGACATGTACGGGAAATACCGCAAGTGGCGCGGCCAGCAGGTCGCCTCGGGCCGCTTCGGCGTCTCGGCGGAGATGCTCAATTCCTCCTACGTCGCCGAGATCAAGATCGGCCAGGGCGCCAAGCCCGGCGAGGGCGGCCACCTGCCCGGCAAGAAGGTCTCCGAGAAGGTCGCCGCGGCGCGTAACGCGGCGCCCGGCACCGACCTGATCTCGCCCTCCAACAACCACGACCTCTACTCGATCGAGGACCTCGCCGAGCTGATCGACGAGCTGAAGACCGTCAACCCGGACGTGCGGGTCTCGGTCAAGGTGCCCGTCGTGCCGAACATCGGCACGATCGGCCTCGGCATCGCCAAGGCCGGCGCCGACATCATCACGCTCTCGGGCTTTGAGGGCGGCACCGGCGCGGCGCGCCAGCACGCTCTGCGCCACGTCGGCCTGCCCTCGGACATCGGCACCCGCGCCGTGCACCGGGCGCTGATGGAGGCCGGCTTGCGCAACCGGGTCGAGATCTGGGCCGACGGCGGCTACCGGACTGGCCACGACATCGTCAAGCTGCACTGCCTCGGCGCCAACCGGGTTGGCTTCGGCACCCTGGCGATGGTCTCGCTCGGCTGCACGATCTGCCGCGGCTGCCAGCTCGACACCTGCCACGTCGGCATCGCGACGCAGATCGAGACGGTCGAGCAGGCCCAGCAGCACGGGCTGAAGAAGTTCACGCCGCAGGAGGTCGATCTGGCCGCCGAGAGCTGCGCGCGCTTCTTCGCGGCGATGGGTGAGGAGGTAAAGGGAGTCGTCGCCTCGCTCGGATACGATCGCGCCCAGGACCTGGTCGGCCGCTACGACCTGCTCGAGCAGATCTCCCATCACGAGCAGATCGATCTGGCGCCGCTGATCGAGCCGCTGGACGAGTACCTCGATCTGGAGCCGATCGACCTGCCGGTCGCGGCGGAGGCGGAGGAGCGCGCCGAGGCCGGGCTGGTCGCGGCGCGGCCGATCCGCATGGAGGCCAAGGAAGCCTCGACGCAGATCGGGGCACTCGCGGGCGACATCTGCTCGGGCCGCACGATCCGCAACGAGTTCCCCCGCCCGACCGATGCGAACGACCGTGTGCTCGGCACTGAGCTGGCCGGGGCGATCGCCCGCTCGCGCATCTTCGAAGACGGCCCGGAGTCGGGCGACGACGTGCTCGCCAGCCTCGAGTTCAACGGCGGCTCGGTCGCCGGCCAGGGCTTTGGCGCCTTCAACGCCTACGGCGTCTCAATCCGGGTCGAGGGCGGCGCTCAGGACGGCGTCGGCAAGACGATGCTGGGCGGCACCGTCTCGGTGTTGAAGGGCAAGGGCGCCAAGGGCAAGCGGCTGAACGGCTCGGTCGGCAAGTCCTTCGCCTACGGCGCCCAGCGCGGCCGCCTCTTCGTGCAGGGCTCGGCCGACTCGCGCTTCTGCATCCGCCTCTCGGGCGCCGACGTGGTGCTGGGTGGCGAGCCGGAGGAGCCGATCGAGGACAGCCGGGGCTGCATCGTTGACCGTGCCAATGCCAAGGGCTTCGCCTTCGAGTACATGACCTCGGGCCGCGCCGTGGTGCTGGGCGACATCGGTCCCTGGGCCTGCGCCGGGATGACCGGCGGTCGCGTCTACGTCCGCCAAGGCGCCTTCGGCATCGACCGAGCGGCGATCGAACGGCGGCTCGGCGAGGGTGCCAAAGTTGAGTTGAAAGAGCTCGACGCCGAGGGGCTGCTCGATGTCGACGACCTGCTCGGCAACTACGCCGAGGAGCTGCGGGCGACGGGTCAGGACGAGGAGGCCGAGCGGGTGCTTGGACTGGCGGCCGAGGCGCCGCAGAACTTCCTCGTGGTCCTGCCGCACAAGGTCCAGGCGGACCCGAGCATCTCTACCGAGTGAGGCGGTCCGCCACCGAGCGCAGCTCGCGCAGGACGTCGTCGAGCAGCCGCTCGACGTTCGAGTACATGCGCCATTCGGCAAAGCGGCGCTCCTGCTCGATCTGGTCGAGCCGACCCTCGAGTCGCAACAGTCGCTCCTCGAGCTGACCCACCCGACCTGGCGCCGGCTCGACGCTCCCCTCCTCCTGCTCGAGCATGTGCTCGACGCTGGAGCGAAAGCGCTCGACCTCCTGGCGCAGGCTCTCGCGCGCCTGGTCGGCGGCGGAGGGGGGATCGTTGCCCGCGTTCACCAGCCTGCATGCTAGGGCGGGCGGTGGGCGGAAATTCTGGCTCGAGGCCCGGGGCTAGGCTTCGATCACGAAGAGCTGGTAGCGCCCGATCGTCAGCTGGTCGCCATCGGCGAGCTTGCCCCACTCGATCTGCTCGCCGTTGACGAAGACGCCGTTGAGGCTACGGTCGTCGAGAACCCGCAGCGAGGCGTCCGGTTCGGAGACGATCAGGGCGTGGCGGCGCGAGACGCTTGGGTCGTCCAGCCGCATGTCCGCGGCGACACTGCGGCCGATCCGCGTCCAACCCGTGCGGAGCAGCACGGTGCGAACCTCGCCGTCGTCTTCGTAGGCGAGGTGGCGGCTGCCGCGGGCCAGCGAGGTGCGCACGTCATCCAGCCACCCCGGCTCGTCGGAGTCGATCGCCGGCGCGAACTCCAGCGTGCCCTCGGCCTCGCCGATCGCCTCGAAGATCGAGTGGCGGCGGAAGCTGGTGCCGCCGCACTGGGCGCACTCGGGCAGCACGTCCTCCTGCTGGAGCGAGAGCTGCCAGCCACACTCCTCGCAGGAAAACGTCCCTGTGCCGGGGGACGAGCCGGTCGGGTGGCTCTGGGTCGTCGGGCCTGCGGTGAGACTGGCGGAGATGATCGACTCCCTTCGATTTTCCGGCAGCCGTTCGTGCCCCCGGGTGGCGGGCTAGTACCCCCGTTCGGTCGGCCTAAACAACCCAATAGAATCGCCACGCCGATGGGCCCCCTCAGCGCCGAAGTCGAGATCGACGTGCCGCGCGAGCGGGCGTTCGAGGCGATCGCCGACCTCGCCCTGCGGCCCTCGTTCACCGACCACTTCCTGACCGACTTCCACCTGACCCGGATCGACTCGGCGGGGGTGGGGGCGGGGGCCCGCTTCCGCATCGACCTGGCGCCGCGTCGGGTTTGGATGGACACGACGATCGTTGGCCAGGAGCCCCCGCACAAGGTCATCGAGCGGGGGACGGGCGGGCGGACGAATCGGATCGCGACGCACACGGTCTGGGAGCTGGTCGAAGGCACCGGCACGCTGACGCGGGTCCGGGTCGCTCACTGGACGGAGCCGTCGAACCCGTTGGACAGGCGCTTGGAGGTCCTGAGCGGCGCTGCCGGCCGGCAGGAGCGCGCCTGGCGCGAGGCGCTGCGGCGCCTGCGTGACCTGCTCGAGGCCGACGGCGCGGCGGCGGAGCGGCTGACCGTGGCCGGTGGCAACCCCCACATGACCGGCATCCCGTAGAGCGGTCCGGTCGAGCAGCTTTATAGACTCCCGCCGCCGATGCCCCGCCGCCTCCTCCAGCTCCCGGCGCTTGCCGCCGCCGCCCTGCTTCTCGCGCTCTCCCTCCTCGCCGCCGGCTGTGGCTATGAGAGCGACTCCAAGCACGTCGAGGAGGGCGAGCCGGTCACGCTCGGCGAGCTGAAATACAACGTCATCTTCTCCCGCTTCCTCAACCCGGACGACAACGAGGACTCGGCATACCTGGAGGGCCTGCCGAAACCGCCGCCGGGCTCCGCCTACTTCGGCGTGTTCTTCGAAGTCCAGAACGAAAGCGACGAACCGCAGCGCCTCGCTCGCGAGTTCACGGTCACCGATATCGACCACAACGTCTACGAGGCGGTCGAGAGCGAGAGCCTCTACGCGCTCCAGCCCGGCGGGGAAGTGGAATCCGAAGAACAGATCCCGGTCCTCGACTCAACCGCCCAGCAGGGGCCGATCGAAGGCGCCTTGGTGATCTTCGAGCTGCCCGCCGAGGCGCTGGAGGACCGGCCGCTGGAGCTCGAGATCCCCGGCCCCGAAGGGCCCGGCGAAGTGACGCTCGACCTCTAGGCTCCTAGAGCCCCGCCGACAGCACTTCGGCCGCGGCCGGCGCCGCGACTTCGCCGCCGGAGGCTTCGGCTTCGATCAGCAGGACCGCGACCGCGAGGCGCGGCCTCTCGGCTGGGGCGAAGGCGGCGAACCAGGCGTCCTTGATCTGGACCGGGTTGGGGGCGTCCTCCTGGCCTGGCTTCGGGCCGAGCTCGGCGGTGCCGGTCTTGCCGGCCACCTGCGCCTCGGCGATCGCCCCGGCGGTTCCGGTGCCGCCGGCGACGACCCCGACCATCAGGTCGGTGATCTGCTCGGAGAGCTCCTCGGTCATCACCCGGACCGGCTCGGCGTCGGCTCGGAGTTTGCGGTTGGCGACAACCGAGGTGGGCTCGCGGATGCCGTTGTTGGCGATCGCCTGCGCGACCGTCGCCATCTGCAGCGGCGTCGCCAGCACTTCGCCCTGGCCGATCGCGCTGACGCCGAGGTCGAGTTCCGTCCCGATCTCGGTCGGGATGCTCGCCTCGGGCAGCTCCATCGCCCGGACCACCTCTGGCCCGTACAGGCTCGGGGGGGAGTTGAAGCCGAAGCGCTCGGCTGCCTCGACCAGCTTGTCGTTGCCGACCGCGGGGCCGAGCGGTGCGAAGACGGCGTTGCAGGAGTGGGCGAAGGCCTCCGGGAAGCTGCCGCCGCAGAACTCGCCGTTGGCGTTGTAGATGAAGCGGCCGCCGACGTTGATGCCGTCGGTGATTTCGAATTCGTCGTCGAGGGAGACCGCGCCCTCCTGCAGGGCCGCCGTCGTGGTCACCAGCTTGAAGGTGGAGCCGGGTGGCCGCGGCGCCGAGAAGGCCTGGCCGGCGACCGCGCGGACGTCACCGCTGTCGGTGTCGAGCACCGCGATGCCGCCGAGGCGTCCCCCCAGCGCCGCGACGGCTGCCTCCTGCAGGTCGGGATCGACGGTCGTCTTCACCGGGGCGCCGGGCCGCGGGCGCGCCTCGGCGAGCGTGCGGCTGGCGCCGCTCGCGTCGTCGACCGCGAGCAGGGCGCCGCCGGGCTTGCCGGCCAACCGCTGGTTGAAGGCCCGCTCGAGGCCGCTGATCCCGACCGGCGTGCCGGGGGGAAAGCCCTGCCGCGCCAGTCGCGGCAGGTCCTCCGCTTCGGCCATGCCGACTTCGCCGCTGACGTCGATCGCGGCGCTGCCGAGCGGGTGTTCGCGGGCCGCGGCCGGCCCCTCGGCGAGCGGGGTCCCGTCGATTGCCAGGATCGGCGCCCGGTCGGCAAGCTCGACCTCGCTCTCCAGTCGCTCGCCCGACCGCAGACCCGGGAAGACGAGGCTCGCGTCCCAAGCGATCCCTTCGCTGGAGGCTGGGACTTCCAGCTCCGCTTCAAGAGTGCCGAAGGCGACCGTCCCCAACTGGGCGCCGAGCGGCACCACGGTCGAGCCCTCGCGCTCGGTGGGGTCGCCGGGAGCGTCGAGCTCCATTTCGCGCAGCGTCGCCAGCTCGGCCGCCTCGCGATAGGCCGCGGCAAACTCGGTTTCCGCAACGGAGCGGCGAGAGGCCGGGTCGAGTTGGCTGTACATCGCTTTGAAGTCGCGCCGCTCCCAGGCGGCGGCGAAGCGCTCGACGATTTCCTTCTCAGGCGAATTCGACCCGCCGGCGCTCGCGCCCCAGAGGAAGGCGATCAGGGCGACAAGCGCCAGGGGAACGGCGCGGGTGAGGATCCGCCGTCGTCGTTCGGCCTCGCGGGGCAGAGTGCTCATCGCTCGGAAATTAGTTAGGGGACAGGTCGTCTAACCGGTGCAGGGACCGGTATCCACCTGACCGGCTACCCGAGCCAGCGCGGATTGGACGGTGTCGTTCGGAATCGCGTAGCCGCCGCTCGGTCCCGAGGTGGTCGAGGCGAAGACCGTCGCGAGTACGCGCCCGCCCGCGTCGACCAGCGGCCCGCCCGAGTTGCCGCTGCGCACCGCGCCGCGCAGGAAGGTGATGCTGCGCCGGAAGGGCCCGCGGCCATAGGCGTCCTCGCTGAGCACCGTGCGCGTCTCGCCGAGCCGCGCCGGCGTCAACGTGTAGGGACCGTTTTCGGGGTATCCGAGCACGGCACCCGTCTGGCCGCGGCGCGGGCTCGGCGCCAGCTCGAGGACTGGAAGCGCGGCGCCGAGCCGCAGCAGCGCCAGGTCGTTCTCGGTGTCGTAGTGGACGGCGACCGCGTCGAGCGACGCCCCGCTCTCGGTCGTCACCGTCGTGTCGTCCTGGCCGGCGACGACATGCGCGTTGGTCACGACCAGGTTGGGCTCCGCCGCCCAGCCCGAGCCCTCTACCCCAAGCCCGCAAGCCGTGCCGAGCACCCTCACGACCGAGGAGCCGGCGCGCAGCACGTCGGGGTCGTTGGCGACCGCAGCGTTCGGCGGCGCGACCGGCGTGGTCGGACCGGCGATAGAGGGGGCCGGGTCGATCCGGTTGAGCGCGTTGAGCAGCGGCCCGGAGGGCGGCAGCAGCTCGTTCAGGCCTCGCAGTATCGAAGAGCGTTGGACGTCGATGCGCAGCTGGCCGGCCCCGGGCGCGTGGAGGGCCACCGCCCCGAACGCCCAGGCAAGGGCGAGGGCAAGCGCCGCCACCAGCGCCGCGCCGCCGGCGCCGTCAAGGAAGTGAAGCGCCCGGCCCCGGATCAGCTGCGCCCGCATGCCCAACGCCAGCCCCTCGACGGTGACCGCGACGAGGGCACCGACGAGAAGCGCCCCCAGCACCGCAAAGAGCGGCGCGTAGGGCGATTTCGACCCCTCGCTGAGCAGCAGCGGCGCGAGGCGGCCGCCGGCGAACACCCCGGCGCCGAAACCGGCGAGGGTGAGGGCGCCGACGATCAGGCCCTGCCGCCACCCCCACAGCGCCAGCGCCAGCGTGAAGGCGACGATCGCCCAGTCGAGAACGGTCACGCGCGAAATACAAGCAGGCGGGAAAGGCCGTGGGCCGACCACTTACGTTCAGTAAGCTCGTTGGCAGGGTGGATGCTTCGACCAGTCAAGAGCAGCCCGCCGCGCTCACTGAAGACGAGCACGGCGCCGTCTGTCCGCACTTCCACGCCGCGATCGAGTTGATCGGCAAGCGCTGGACGGGGGCGATCGTCTTCGCCCTAACCGACGGTCCGCTGCGTTTCGGGGCCCTGGCCAAGGCGGTCCCGGGCGTCTCGGACCGGTTGCTCTCGCGCCGGCTGCAGGAGCTGGAGGAGGAGGGGCTGGTCGAACGCGTCGTCGAATCGGGCTCGCCGGTTCGCGTCACCTATTCGCTGACGGAGGCAGGGGCGGACCTGGGACCCGCGATCGCCGAGCTCAAGTCCTGGGCGAAACGCCATAGGGCCTGAGCGGCCCGTCAGGCGCCGGCTCTACTCTCACCCGATGGACCTGCCCGGCCCGTTTCCCGTCGGTCGCTACGCCCGCAAACTCGAGGACGAGATGCGGCGGCGGGCGCGGGTCATGCTGATCGGCGAGGTCACCGGCCTCAGCCGCAGCAAGGCCCAGGCCTACTTCGAGCTCCGCGACGCCGAGGGCGCCGTGCCCTGCGTGATCTGGCTCAGCGATCTGGAGAAGCTCGATCTTCCGCAGGGCGGCCTCCGCGACGGCGCCGAAGTCGTCGTCGGCGGCGGGCCGAACTACTACCGCGGCAGCGCCCAGGCGTCGCCGAGCTTCGCCTTCCGCGCCACCCAGCTGCGACTGGCCGGCGAAGGGGACCTACTGGCGCGCCTCGAGGCGTTGCGCGAGCAACTGCGGACGGAGGGCCTGTTCGAGCTGCAGGGGAAGTTGGCTCGTCCCCGACTGCCGAGGACGATCGGGGTGGTCACCGCGGAGGGGGGAGCGGCGCGCCGCGACCTGGTGGCGGGGCTGCGGCGGCGCGGTTGGGCCGGCACGGTCGTCTGGGCATTCGCGCCGGTCCAGGACCGCCGCGCGGCGCCGGCGATCACTGCGGCAATCCAGGGGCTGGCGGCGCGGCCGGAGGTCGAGGCGATCGTCGTCACTCGCGGCGGCGGCAGCCTCGCCGACCTCTGGGCCTTTTGCGACGAGACGCTCTGTCGGACGGTGGCGATGCTGCGGGTGCCGGTGGTCAGCGCGATCGGGCACGAGCGCGACTCGACGCTGATCGACGACGTCGCCGCCGTCGCCTGCTCGACCCCGACCCACGCGCCCGAAGCGGTGGTTCCGCTCGACTGCCACGCCGCCCGCGAGAGCCTCGAGCGCTGTGCCGGGGCACTCCGTCGCGCCGGTGAGGGAGCGGTCGGCGTCCGCAGCAGGCATCTGGTCGCCCTTGCACGCGGGCCGGCGCGGGCGCTGCGTCGCGAGCGGGTCGCGCTCAACCAGAAGACCCGCGAGATGCGCGCCGCCTCCGAGCGCGGCGTCGCCGAGCGGACCGCCTTCCAGCGACGCATCGCGGGCGTCGTGCTCGACCGGGCGGCACGCCGCGCCGCCGGCCCGGAAGCGAAGCGCCGCCGCGAGGCGTTGACGCGGGCCGAGGTCGCCTTCCGCGCCCATGACCCGGAGCGCACCCTGGAGCGCGGCTACGCACTCGCGGAGGACCCCGACGGCGAGCCGGTGACGAGCGCCGCCGCGGCGCGCCGCCTCGATCGAATTAGTCTGAGGTTTGCCGATGACCGAATCGACGCCGAACCAATCGCCTGACTCCTACGAGGCCGCCGTCGAGCGGCTCGAGCAGATCATCGACCGGCTCGACTCGGGCCAGGCGGGGCTGCGGGAGACGCTCGAGCTCTGCCGCGAGGGCCGCGAGCTCGTCACCTACTGCGCGGCCGAGCTCGACGCGGTCAGCGCCGGCCTCCAGGAGCTGCGACTCGACGAGCTGGCGGCGAAGCTGGAGCAGCCCGCCGAGCCGCGGCAGTCCTGAGAGCTTCCCCTTTGACGAATGGAGTACTAATCAAGGCCTGTAAGAAGTGCAATCCCTAGGACAAATTTAGTACGATCCCTTGTCCGTGGACGGGAAGGGGAGTCCAAGAGTCGTCGAGAGCCAGGTCAGCGACCGGCTGCGTACGCATGGCGCGGTTCTGCTTACGGGGCCCAAGGCGGCCGGCAAGACGACGACCGCACGGGGCTTTGCCGCATCAGAGGTCCGCCTCGATCAGGACCCGACGGCTCTCATGGCGGCCCAGACGGACCCTCGCCTGGTTCTCGACGGCGAGTCTCCCCGGCTGATCGACGAGTACCAGCTCGCCACGGGAATCTGGAACGCGGTGCGCGGTCGAGTCGACGACCTACGCGGAAAGGGCCTGTTCCTGCTCGCCGGCTCCGCGACCCCCGAGGTTGACCAGGCTAGCCACAGTGGCGTCCGCAGGATCGCTCCGGTCGCATTGCGGACGATGACGTTGTTCGAGCGCCGGCTGTCGAGTGGTGCGGCCTCGCTCGGAGCACTGCTCGATGGCATTCCCGTCGCTGCGCCATCGCCCGGTTTCGGCGTTACCCAGGCGATCGAGGCACTGGCGATCGGGGGATGGCCGGACAATCTCGAGCTTTCCGCCGCCGACGCCCTCGACGCCAATTCGGATTACCTGAAGGTGATCGTCAACACGGACGTCCGCCGCGTGGACGGTGTCAAACGCGATCCCGACGGGGTATGGCAACTGCTTGCCTCATACGCGCGCAACGTCGCCACCAACGCGACCCTTCGGACGATCGGTCGTAGCGCCGAGGAGCCCCTCGTGGAGAGCACCCTGCACGACTACTTGGCGACCCTCCGGCGCCTATTCCTGATCGAGGACCAACCGGGTTGGAAGCCGCGGCTGCGATCTCGGGTTCGTCTTGTCGCGACGCCAAAGCGCCATCTCGCCGATCCGTCGCTCGCAGTAGCGGCGCTTGGTGCGACGCCGGGTCGCCTGCTTGGGCCGGAGATCCAGCTTGCCGGGCACCTGTTCGAGTCGCAGGCCGTCCACGATCTGCGGGTCTACGCCCAGCCACACCGTGCAACCGTGCGCTACTACCGCGACAACAAGGGGTTGGAGGTGGACGCGATCGTTGAGGCCACCGATGGGCGCTGGATTGGGGTGGAGGTGAAGCTGGGGCCCAACCGGATCGACGAAGGGGCCGCAAACCTGCTCGCCCTGCGGAAGAAGCTCTCCGAGCAGGCCAACGCGGCCTGTGGAGCGCTCGTGGTCGTGGTTGCCGATAGTCCGACCTATATTCGTCCCGACGGAGTCGTAGTGACGTCTATCGCCTCGCTTGGGCCCTGAGGGGGGTTCGGGCGGGCCATCAGGCCCGCCCTTCCGCCGGCGCCGTGTCCCGCTCGACATCGAGACGGGGCAGGGCTCGCTCCAACCAGTTGGGGATCCACCAGTTGCGGTGATCGAGCAGCTGCATCACCGCCGGCACCAACACCATTCGGACGACGGTCGCGTCGAGGAAGATCGCCGAGGCGAGACCGATTCCGAACAGCTTCAGGAACACTTCCGGCGAGGCGACGAAGGCGAGGAAGACGACGACCATGATCGCCGCCGCCGCGGTTATCACCCGCGCCGTTTTCGCCAGACCGTCGGCCACCGCCTCGCGCGTCCTGCCCCCCTTCAGGTACTCCTCGCGGATCCGCGAGACGAGGAAGACCTCGTAGTCCATCGAGAGTCCGAAGAGGATCGCGAACATCATCACTGGCATGAAGGGTGCGATCGGGACTTCCGTGTCGATGCCGATCAGTTCGCCGACCGCTCCGCCCTGGGCGACCAAGGTCATCACGCCGTAGGCGGCGCTGACCGAGAGCAGGTTCATGATCCCCGCCTTCAGCGAGATCAGCGGCGAGTGGAAGGCGACGAGCAGGAGCAGGAACGAGAGGCCGACGACGCCGAGGACGAACAGCGGTATGCGGTCGACGATGTAGTTGCTCTGATCCTCGAGCGCGGCATTGAGGCCCCCGACCTTGGCGTCGATTCCGGTGCCGGCGAGCTCCTGCGGCAGCACGGTGTCGCGCAGGTGCTTGACGAGGTCGGTGGTCGCCTCGTCCTGCGGCGAGGTGGTCGGGGTGACCGTGAGAATCGCCGCCTGGCCGGACTCGCTGATCTGCGGCGGGGCGACGAAGTCGACCCCCTCTTCGCCGCGCAGCTGCTGCGCCAGCGAGTCGATCTCGCCTTTCGCCGAGCGGTCGGGCAGTTCGGCCGCGATGACCAGCGGGCCGTTGGCGCCGGCGCCGAAGCCCTCGCTGAGCAGGTCGTATGACTTGCGGGTCATCGTGTCGGGCGGGTCGTTGCCGGCGTCGGGGAAGCCGAGCCGCATGCCGAGCGCCGGGGCCGCCAACGCCAGCAGCAGCGCCGTCGCGGAGATTGCCGCAATCCAGGGCCGCCGCTGGACGGCGTGGCTCCAACGCGCCGCGATTGATTCCTCCGTGCCTTCGTTCTTTAGCGAACGGCCAAGCAGCGGGATGCGCAGGCGGTCGACCCGTGGTCCGAGGAAGGAGAGCAGCGCCGGCAGCAGCGTCACCGCCGCCGACATCATCACCAGCACGGTCAGCGAGGCCGAGATCGCCACCCCGTACATGTAGGGGAGGCCGGTCAGGAAGAGCCCGAGGACGGCGATCACAACGGTGCCGCCGGCGATGATCACGCTGCGGCCGGCGGTCGTTACCGCCTCGACCACCGCGTCGTGGCGGTCCTTGCCGGCGTTCATGGCCGAGCGGAAGCGGGTCAGCACGAGCAGGGCGTAGTCGATGCCGACGCCGATCCCGATCAGGCCGGCAACCGCGAGGGTCCAGTCGGGCACGTCGATGACGTTGGCCAGCAGAGCGATCAGGCCGCCTGCTGAGATGCCGAAGCCGATCAGCGCGATCGCCAGCGGCAGGCCCGCGGCGACCAGAGAGCCGAAGGCGATCAGGAGGACGACCGAGGCGGCGAGGAAGCCGATCCCCTCGGGGCTGGCGCCTTCCTGAGCACGGTAGATCGGGTCGCCCGCCAGCTCGATCTCCAGACCGCCGACGCTGTTGTCTTCAGCGGCCGAGACCAGCTTTTCGCCGTCCTCTTTGGGTACCTCCCAGCCGGGCACGGTCAGCGGCAGTGAGGTCGAGGCGATCGTCCCGTCCTCCGAGACCCGCGTCGCCGTCGCCGGCTCGACATGCTCGATTCCGTCGACCTCGGCGAGGAACGCGTCGACCCGCTGGCGCGCGGCAGGGCTCTCGGCCCCGTCCGCGTCTTCCCATACGACGAGCACTTCCTGGCCCGAGTAGCCGCCGAACTCGCGCTCGGTCAGCTCGCTCGCTGCCTTCGACTCCGAGCTGGGGGTGTTGTAGTCGGCTTCGTACTCGCCGGCCAACGAGGAGCCGAGGCCGATGATCACGATTGCCGAAGCGATCCAGGCGAGGACCATCGGCCCGCGGTGGCGGTAGGAGAAGTCGGCGAGGCGGGCGAGACGACGGGTCATGCGAGTCCTTTCGGTGGCTGGCGATCCAAATCTATAGACCGGGACCGGTTCTGAAACTCATCGCTGCGGCCAAAAACGCGGCCCCCGTTGCGACGGCTTGACAGGTTACCAAATGGTCACATATCGTTTCGGCATGGACGCGGTTTTCAAGGCGCTTGCCGACCCGACTCGTCGTGCTCTGCTCGACGCGCTATTCGAGCGCGACGGACAGAGCCTGCATGAGCTGGAAGGGAAGGCCTCGATGTCGCGCTTCGGCGTGATGAAGCACCTCAAGGTGCTGGAGGAGGCGCGGCTGGTGACGACCAAGCGACGCGGTCGCGAGAAGCTGCACTTCCTCAACCCCGTCCCGATCCGGCTCATCCACGACCGCTGGGTGAGCAAGTACGCCGCGCCATGGGCCGCGGCGCTGACCGACCTGAAGCACCGACTCGAGGAGAAGACGATGGAGAAAGTGTTCGAGATCTACATCAAGACGACGCCGGAGCGGCTCTGGGAGGCGATCGTCGACGAGGAGATGAGGGCGAGGTACACGTTCGGGGTGGGGGTCTCTTCGGACTGGGCGCCGGGCTCTCGCTACGAGGGAGTTCACAGGGCGTCCGGCACCCGTATCTCGGAGGGCGAGAACCTCGAGGTCGACCCGCCACGCCGCCTCGTGCAGAGCTTCACCGCGCTGTGGAGCGAGGACGTCAAGGCCGAAGGGACCTCGCGGGTGACCTGGGAGATCGAGCCGGTTGGGACGTCATGCCGGCTGACGGTGACCCACGACCAGCTCGCCGAGGGCGCCAACGACGAACTGTTCGGCGGCTGGCCGATGATCCTCTCCGGCCTCAAGACGCTGCTGGAGAGTGGCGATTCGCTCGACACGCCGGGGTCGCTGCGCTACGCCGGGGCCGGGAGCGACTGGTCGTAGCCGGCGCAGAGGCGATGGAGCGCGGGGCAGTCGTCGCAGAGAGTCGCGTCGCGTCGCTCGCCCGGGACGGGGGCGAACTCGCCGGCGGCGATCCGCGCGATCGTCCCGCGTAGGCGCTCTCGTCCCGCGGCGATCTCGTCACGGTCGAGCAGCTGGACGACCGGTTGGTCGGCTCGCTCGAGGAAGACGTAGGCGACCTCGACCTGCGCGGCGCCACGCGCCTCGGCGACCGCGAGCGCATAGAGGTCGCGCTGCACCGTGTAGCGGCGCGCTCTCTCGGTCGGGGTTGCCCCATCGAGGCGGTCGGTCTTGTAGTCGAGGACGAGGGGCGGCTGGCCGTCGGCTTCGACCAGCAGGTCGATCGAACCGCGCAGCAGGGTGGAGTCGAGCTCGAGCAGGAAGGGGACCTCGGCGCGGGTCGTGGTGGTGGCGACACGCGAGGCGAGCAGTTCTGAATCGAGCCAGGCCCGCAGCGGACCGAGCAGGTCTTCGGCAGCGGCGCCACCGAGGCCCGCCGCGCTCGCATGCGCGCGGACCAGCTCCGCCGAGGGCTCGCGCCAGCCGGCGGCCTGGCACCACTCGAGCAGCGAGTGGACGGCGGCGCCGCGTGCCGCGGCCGTGCCGTGCGGCCCGACGGTCGCGTTCGCCTTTTGTCGCGCTATGTCTGACAAACCGCGAACGCCGAGGTCCAGACCGAAGACGCGCTCGATCTGGAAGCGGTAGCCGCATTCCTCGTAGGCGGCGATCGCCGTGTAGGAGAGCGGCCTGTTGGGAGCGGTGGCGCGACGGCGCTCGACCAGCGGTGGCGGCCCTTCGCCGGTGTCGCGGTCGCCTCCTGGGGCGCGCCGGATCGCCCTCAGCTCGGCGGCGCGCTCGGCGGATGCGAGGCTGCGACGAACCGCAATCTCGGCCGACGCGAAGGCGGCATCGAGCCCCTCCCGCGGCTCCGGTGCCGCCAGCACTACGGTCGAGTCGCACTCGCGGTCGACCCCGAGCGCGTCGACGATTCGCTCGACGATGGGGGTGCCGGGTCCGTTGTTGCGGCTCGGCTGCGGAGCGACGACGCCGCTGAGGATCAGTCGCTGTCTGGCCCGGGTCGCCGCGACGTGGAAGAGGCGCAGCTCCTCCTCGGCCTCGCGCCCCTGCGCCTCCTCGCGGAGCTCGCGGTGGGCGTAGAGGTTGATCGCCGGCGCGCCGAGCCGCCGCAGCTGCATGCCGACGCGCGGCGAGTCCGGCTCGCGCCCGATCGTCAGCAGCGGCGCCCGCGAGCCGGCCAGCAGGCGTCGAGAGAGGCCGGGCACCGCGACGACGCCGAACTCCAGACCCTTGGCGCTGTGCACGGTCATGATCCGCACGCCGTCGTGTCCCTCGACTGCGCTCGCGGCCTGGCCGTCGACGTCTGCCTCGGCGCGGGTCGCGAGGAAGTCGAGCAGGCCGCGCAGGTCGCGTCCCTCGCGCGACTCGAACTCGGCGGCGAGCCGCATCAGCTTGCGGACGTTGGCGAAGCGGCCCTCGCCGGCGGCACGGCCGAGCACGGCGAGGTCGTAGCCGGTCTCACCGACGGCGGCGTCGATCAGCTCGGCCAGCGGCAGGCTGGGCGCCCGCCCGCGCAGCGACTCGAGCGTCGCGTGGAAGTCACGCAGCAGGGCGCGGTCGTCGGCGTCGATCTCGTCGAGCCGCTCCGGCTCGCTCAGCTCGGCCTCCTCGCGCCCGCCGACCCGCTCCAGCGCTGGCCAGACGTGGCGGCCGCGGCCGGCGGCGGCGCGCAGTAGCCAGAGAGTGTCCGGCGCGACGCCGCAGGCTGGAGAAGCGAGCGCGCCGAACAGCGCCTGGTCGTCGAGCGGGTTGGCGATCGTCGCCAGCAGCCCGCAGACGTCGGCCACCTGCTGCTGGGACCAGTAGCCGCGGCCGCCGACCACGTAGGGCCGCAGCCCGGCGCGTTCCAGCGAGTCCTCGTAGGCGTCGAGGTGGGTGAAGGCGCGCAGCAGGACGACCATCTCGCCGCGCGGGACGCCGGCGTCGGCCAGCGCCCGCAGCCGCTCGGCGAGGAAGCGCGCCTCGGCGAGCAGAGCCGGCGGCGTCGTCGCGTCGGTGGCGGCGTCCAGCTCGATCCCCTCCTCGTCCCAGCCGTCGCGGCCGGTCAGCAGCAGCTCGACCGCCGGCGCGGCGCCGCCGGGTGGGGCGGGATCGGTCGGGGGAGCGCCGACGAGCAGCGGCCGGAACGGGTCGCCGAGCAGCGTCTCGCCGAGCGCGTTGACGGCGGCGATCACCTCCGGCCGGGAGCGGAAGTTCCCGCTCAGCGCCATCGCGGCGGCGTCGGAGCTCACCTCGGCGGCGGCGCGCCGCTCGCGGAAGACGTCGAGATCGGCGTGGCGGAAGCCGTAGATCGATTGCAGCTCGTCGCCGACGACGACGAGCTCGCTGCCGGGCCCGCGCAGCGCTTCGATCAGCCGCAGCTGCAGGCGGTTGGTGTCCTGGAACTCGTCGACCAGGAGGTGCTTGAAGCGGCGGCGGTAGGATTCGCCAAGCTCGCCGCGCTCGAGCAGACGCACGGCGCGGATCTCGAGGTCCTCGAAGTCGAGCGCGCCGCGCCGCTCCTTGCCCGCCTCGAAACGTGCCGAAAAGAGCTCCAGCAGCTCGCCGATGTGCCGGTAGGCAACGCCGCCCTCTCCCGCCTCGGCGGTCCGCGCCACGGCGGCGTCGATCGCCTCGCAGTAGGCGACCATCGACCGCGCCGAGCTCTCGCTGCGCAGGGCGACCAGCTCGTCCAGGTCGGGCGGGGGGGAGCCGTTTGCCGCAAGCGCGACGGCGCGCTCGATCAGGCCGCGGTTCGGGTCGCTCTCCTTCAGCTCCTCGAGCGTCGCCTCGGCCGCCTCCGCCAGGTGGCGCAATGCGCCGTCGAGGTCGGGCACCGGTGGCTCGGGCAACGAAGGCGCGGCTACTCCGCGGCTGCGCAGCTCGGCGTGGACGCCGAGCGCGATCGCGCGCAGGCCGCCGACGTCGAAGGCGGCGACGGTCCGCTCGCGCCCGGCGTCGCCGCTCGCCAGGAACGCTTCCAGGGCTTCGTCGAACGCCTCGCGGGCGACCCGCTCGCTCTCCGCCGCGTCGAGCACGCGGAAGCCGGGGTCGATGCCGGCGGCGACCGGGTGTCCGGCGAGCAACCGGTTGCAGAAGCCGTGGATCGTCGTCACCCAGGCGCCGCCGATCCCCTCGGCCAGCTGGGCGGCCCGCTCGGAGCCGGTCGCCGCCCGGGCCAGCAGGGCGGCGCGAATTCGCTGCCGCAGCTCAGTCGCCGCCTTGTCGGTGAAGGTGAAGGCGAGGACCGCGTCGGGCGCGACCTCCTCGTCGCAGACGAGCCGGCAGTAGCGCTCGACCATCACGCCGGTCTTGCCGGTCCCGGCGCCCGCCTCGATCAGCAGGTCGCCGCGGCGGCCGATCGCCGCGGCCTGTTCGGGGGTGGGGGAGTGGCCGCTGCTCACCGCTCCTCCTCGTCCTCTTCGCTCGGCTCGACCGGGGCGCGGTCGCGGCGGCAGATCGGCGCGAAGTCGCAGAAGGACGGGCAGACGTCGTGGCCGCGCAGGGCGGCCCGCGGGCCCGGGTCGCGGCGAATCTCGCCCTGCCGCATGCGGGCGACGATCGCCCCGGCGCGGCGGCGCGCGTCCTCGAGCAGCTCGTCGAACGCCTCGCGGTCGAGCAGGTCCGTGCGGGCCAGGGCGTAGGGGCCGAGCTCCGCCGCCGCTTCCTCGAGCGCCAGGCCGCGCGGCCGCCGTGAGCGGGTGCCGCGCAGCGGGTGGTAGAGGCCGCCGACCGGCTCGGCGCCCCACTGTTCGGCGACGGCGATCATGTACAGCTGCAGCTGCAGCTTCGCCTGCTCCTCGAGCTTGGCGCGTGGGGTGACCGAGCCCGCCAGCTTGTAGTCGACGACGAGGGCGCGACCCGCAGGGTCGCGGTCGACGCGGTCGATGGCGCCGTGCAGGCGCCACTCGCCGAGGTCGAGCGGCGGGCGCTCGCAGGCCTCGTCCTCGCCGAAGCGCGCCTCCAGCAACCACGGCTCGAAGCGGCCGTCGCGCTCCGCCTCCTCGGCGATGAAGCGATCGAGCAGCCCCTCGACGCGGCGGACGATCGCCCGCTCGGCCGGGTTGCCGCCCAAGCCGCGGGCGACCGCCTCCTCGACGACCAGCGCGCGACCTCGCTCTTTCCAGGCGGCGAGCGAGCGGGCGCGGGGGAGGGTGTCTCCGCCCGGCCGCTCTCCGTAGAGGCGCTCGAGCACGGCGTGCATCAGCCCGCCCTGGACGAGCGCGTCGGGCGCCGGGTCGAGCGGCCTCGGATCGAGCTCGTGGGAGACGAACCAGCGGTAGGAGCACTGGTCGAAGAGCTCCAGGGTGGTTCCACCGTAGGCGCTGACGGCGGCGAGCTCGCCGAGGGCGGCCGGATTGGCGAGCGGGCCGGGGGCGCGGCTCCTCGCGTCCACCTCGCGCGCCGCCTCGACCCGCGCCGCGACCCGTTCGGCGACCGGCGCTTCGACCTCCGCCGCTGCAAGCAGGGCCGCCAGGTCCGCGTCGGCGCCGTGGGCCGCCGCCGCGCGCGCCAGCTCGCGCTCGGAGGGCGCGTCGCCGACCCGGTGGACGACCCGGGCGAGGTCGCGACCGCGCTCGACCGCGCCCTCGTCGGCATCCGTCGTCCCGGCCTCCGGCGGCGGCTCGATCAGGCGTCGTACGTCGTCGAGTAGCGGCGAGGGCGCCTCGGCGGCCCCGTTCTCGTCGCTGTCGCGATAGGAGAGGAAGAGGCGCCTGCGCGGCAGCGCCAGGCAGGCGTGGAAGAGGTAGCGCTCCTCGGCCTCGGTATCGCGGCGCGCCTCGAGCCCCAGCGCGGCACGCTGAGCCTCGGAGAGGAACGGGTCGCCGCGCTCGTGGCGCGGGAACTCGCCGTCCTGCAGCGAGGCGACGAAGACGTGATCGAAGCGGGCAGCGCGCAGCCGCTGGGGGCTGGCGATCCGAACCCGTCCTGCGACAGGGCCGCTCCAGGCGCGGAAGCGGATCCCCTCCAGCGTGGCGACGAGCCGGTCGGCCGCCGGCGCCAGGGCAGGACGATCGGCGAGCTCGGCAAGCGCCGAAGCGGTCGCGGCGGCGGCGCGAAGCTCGCGGTCGTCCTCGGCCCGCGCCGCCGGGCCGTCGTCGCCGTCGCGGAGCGGCCGCGAGGCCATCGTCGCCGCCAGCCGCGCGACGGTCCCCGCCAGCCGGTCGGCGGGTCCGTCCATCGCAGCCCTCACCGCGGTGACGTCGGTCGGCAGCCGCTCGTAGCGCTCCTGCCAGAGGTCGAGAGCCTCGGCGGCGGTGCGCAGGCGACGGCGGCGCAGCGAGCGCTCGAACCAGTCGACCTGGCCGCGCGGCAGGCCGGAGGGCCCGCGCATGAAGCGGAGCAGCTCGCCCGCCGAGCCCCCTTGCAGCGCGGCGAGCAGCGAGAGCAGCGTGCCCCCGAGCGAGGTCGCGGTCAACGGGATCTCCGCCTCCAGCGCCACCGGTATCCCGTAGGACTCCAAGACGGAGGCGAGCAACGGACCACGCCGCTCCGGGGAGCGGAGTGCGATCGCCACCTCGCCAGGGTCGCCGCCGCCGGCCAGCAACCGAGCCACCTCGGCGCCGATCGCCTCCGCCTCGCCGCGCTCCCCCGCCGAGCGCAGCACGGCCAGGCCGGCCGTGGGGGGTCGCCGCTCGGCGATCGCCCTACCGAAGCTCCGCTCGAGGTGAAACAGAAGCGGATCATCGGTGTGGCGCGGATCCGGCTCGGTCTGGGTCTCGGAGCCAACGCCAAGCGCCCGCAGGCGCTCCAGCAGCGCGGCGGTCCGGGCGGCGATCGCCGCGTGGCCTTCCTCGTAGGGCAGGACGAACGTCACCTCGCCGTTAGCGGTGAGCGCGCCGAGGAGCCCGAACTGGTTCGCGGTGAGGTCGTCGAGCCCGTACATGAAGACCGGCCGTTGCCAGGCGGTGGGGGACTCCGTCAGCAACGCGATGGCGCGCCGCGCCACGCCATGGGAGTCCGCCATGCCGATCCGCTCGCGTACCGCTTCGTATTCGGCGAACAGCGT
This sequence comes from Solirubrobacterales bacterium, assembly GCA_036276735.1. Lineage (GTDB taxonomy): Bacteria > Actinomycetota > Thermoleophilia > Solirubrobacterales > 70-9 > VRUE01. The sequence goes on from DASUOH010000029.1 coordinate 29,749, forward strand.
CGCCACGTCGGTCAGGTAGGCGGAGCTCTCCAGCGTGCCGGCGCCGGCCTCGACGTCGCCGGGTCGCAGGCCGCCGGCCTGGAGCTCCTCGAGGAGCCGCTCGAAGGCGCCGGCGAAGCCGGCTCGGCCGGCGGAGCTGCGCAGCGCGCCCAACCTGCCGCGGCACTCGTCCACCGCGACGGCGATCGCCCGACGACGCTGCGCGGGGGTCAGCTCAACCGGCGCGGGCACGTCGCCAACCGCGGCGACGAGCCGGAAAAGGCCGGCGAAGGTCGTCGCGGTGACGCCCAGCGCCGCATTGTCGGCGCAGAGCTCCCGCTCGAAGGCGTAGACGTCGTCGAGGGTGGGCACGACCAGAACGGGGTCGCGGTCGGACACCGCCTCGAGGCGTTCGCGGACGAGTCCGGCTCGGCCCGAGTTGGGCGGACCATGGATCAGGTGCAGTGGCATCGGCGACGTCCCAGCATAGGTCCGCCTCCGGCGCGCCCAAACGGGCTCAACCCCACCTCAGAAGGCCGCAAATGCGGCAAATCGACGCCTCGATTTACCGTCTTCCCGCCTCTCTACATTCCTCCCATCGCATGTCGCTCTGCTTCGTAGACCCCGCCGACGCCATCCGCGCCATCTCCGACTCGATCGGGCGCGAGGCGCGTCGACAGCTGCTTGGCGAGGCGGTCCGCGCCTGGGTCGACGAGATCCCCGAGCAGGAGCTCGAGGTCCACTACGCGAAAGCGCTCTCCGAGCTCGACGAGCACGACCTCTCCATGCTGGCCGCCTGGCACGGCTCACTGGAGTTCGGACAGCCGCTGCCCAACCGCGACTTCCTGATGGGCGCCTTCGGCTCGCTCGGCGAGAACCGGCGCGAGGCGCTGAAGCTCGCCGCCGGCTTCAGGGGCGAGGAGGCCGTCGACGCCGGCCTCACCGAGGACGACGCGCTGGAGCTCGTCCTCGGCATGCTCTCCCCGGCCCGCCAGATGGAGCTCGCCGTCGAGGCGGTCGAGCTCTACGTCTGGGACCGCGCCGGCTCGGAGAACTAGCAGGCCTTCAGTTCAAGTAAGCCCGTTTCTTTTTTCAAGTATTAGCTGGGGTTTTGCGGAGCGATCTCGTAGCCACCACCGCAAAAGGGAGTTAGCGGGAACCGTCAGGACGAGAATTTTCCCGCTGACCGGAGCAGAGGCGATTTTCTCACAGCACAAGTTGATCCGGTTCAATTGGAGCCGGATCTAGGCAGAACGGTTTGCCCGAGACTTGCTTGCTTATTCGGAGGAGGGGAGAGGCAGCCGCGTTAGGCGGCTACGGCTAGACCCGGTGGGGCCTTGGCCTTTGCCCGCTGCCGCTGCTCCATCGCCAGCGCGTGCATCGCCGAGAAGACCATCAGGAAGTCGAGTTGCGCCTGCTCGCGGCGGCGATACCAGGACTTGCCTTTGAGCAGGCCGAAGCGCGTCACGAGGTGACCGTGAAACCCCTCGCCGTGGCCGAAGCGATTTCTACCGAACTGCTTTCCCATAGAAGCGTTGAAAGTCAGCGGATTGCCGAACAGCCAATCAGCATCGGCGGCAGTCTCGTCTGGCAGGCAACGGACGAAGCGTTTCGGCTTGTCGGAGAGCCGCCATAGCCCCGAAGTGATCGTGATGTTGCCGCAGGTCTTGCACTCGCCCTCGACCCGAGCGACCGTGCGGCCTTTCTTATCGCGGCTTAGGCGAGGCGTCGTCTTGCCGCTGCCACAAACGCAATGCAGTTCCCGATGCCCGTTGGCGCGCCAGTTCGGGTAGCCCTGGATCTGGATCACGTCCCGATTGTTCTTCTCAGCGTTCTTCTTGCTCACCTTGCGATCCGCGTGCGAAACCGGATGGCAGTTCTCGATGATCCCGGCATCCCGAAGCGCGATCCGCACCTCGGCTTTCGTATAAGCCGCGTCAGCGGTCAGCACGGCCAGCTTGTCGCCAAGGTGCGGAGCGACGTTCTCGCGCCAGTCCTCCCGGAACAAGGCCAACGCCGTAGCGCTCTCGCCCTCCTCCTTAGTTGCCAGCGGCACGAGTCGAGTTGCGAGAGGGAGACCCGTTGAAGTCGTCACGGCAACCATCGTGAAGCCGTGCCCATCCTGCCCAGAGTTCGTCTCCGTCCGCGCCATGAACCCGCCGCCGTGAAGGGTTGCCGGTTTGATCTCGCCGGTCTTCCGATCCACGCGCTCTTTGCTCGTGTAATGACTGCGCAGAACCGACCCATCAATGTTCAGCGTTCGCGCCTCCTCGCGGAAAACCGGATCCTCTAGATGCTCGCGAAGCAACTGCTGAAACAGGCGCTCGTAAGCCTCAATATGTCGGGCCAGCTCCCAGCGCTGGAGATGCCGCCAGATCGTCGCCTCACTGGGCACCCCATCCATTGACTTGACCAAGGTCACTCCGCGCCCGTAGCGCTTACGCGGTTGGTCGAAGCCGAGCAGTTCACGGGTCTCTTGATGCCGATCAGAGGCGAGCAAGGTTCGAGCTTGGCTGTAGGTGCTGACTCCGGCCAATTTCTGAAAGAGAACCGCGCGCTCCAACTCCTCGCTTGAGTAGGCCGGAGCGGGGCCTTTTCGGGAGCGCTCGGCATCCAACTGGGCCAAGGCTGGGATCATCACCTCAGTCCAAGCCGCCGAGTCCAAGACCACCTTGGTTTTCTCGCCCAGGCCGACGCCCCGCCACTCCTCGCGGCACTTCGCATACGGAGTCTGCACGCCAACGGGCGGCTCCGGAAGCGCTTTGCTCCGGGGTCGCCGCCGCTGAACACCACAAGACATAGGAGCAACATGCGGTCTTCTGGGGGCGTTCTCGCGGCCATGAGCATATGTAAGTCCATTAGTCTGCTTAGGCATGGGCAACCCCGATGTCCGACCGAAAGACGCCACTCCCGGCAAGGCGCGAGCGCTGCGCTCTCAGATGCTCGATCCCGCCGACGCGGTTCGCCTGGCCCGCCAGGCCCAAGCGCTGAGCGACGCGACCCGCGTGAACTTGCTCTTGCTGATTCGTGAAGCCAGGACCGTCTGCGTTAGCGATCTCTGCGTGATCACCGAACGGGAGCAGAGCGGCATCAGCCGTCACTTGCGCATCCTCTACGACGCGGGCTTGGTCAGTCGGCGACGCTTGGACCTGTGGGTCCTCTACGAAACCACTGACGCTGGGAAGCGCTTGCTGAGCCGGACCGGGTTTGACGGAGACCGTTTTAGTTGGTTTCCAATTTAAGAGAGATTGCTCAGTTGGACCTCCTGTCCAACGTATAGGGACTCGAACTCAACGGGAGAGACGTCGCCCAGGGATTCGTGCAAGCGGTC
>DASUOH010000030.1:0-23379 GCA_036276735.1 Solirubrobacterales bacterium
GGGTGATCGAGGAGCCCTTCAAGAAACCGCCGCCCGAGGGCGACGGCACGCCGGCGCCGAAGCCGAAGCGCTACTGGTGGCGATTCCTGCTTGCGGCGCTCGTGATCCTCGCCTCGACCGGGGGGGCGACCGCGGCCAGCAGCCTGCGCTTCATCGGCAGCATCGCCGACGACCTCTCGCACAACGACGTGCTGAAGAACAAAGTCGACAAGGTCCTAGCCAGCACCGAGGGCGGCGAGCCGCAGAACATCCTCATCCTCGGCTCCGACAAGCGAGCCAGTGAACCGGAAGACCCCGGTCGGTCCGACACGACGATGCTGCTCCGCCTCGACCCCGGCAACGACGCGATCGCCCTGATGTCGATCCCCCGCGACCTCAAGGTGGAAATCCCCGGCGTCGGCACCGACAAGTTCTCCTCGGCCTTCGCCTACGGGGGGCCGAAGCTGACCCTGCAGGTGGTCAAGGAACTGACCGGCCTGCCGATCAACCACATCGTCAACGTCGACTACCTCGGCTTCGTGCGAGCGGTCTACGCGATCGGTTGTGTCTACGTCGACGTCGACCGCCGCTACTACCACTCGAATGTCGGCGTACCCGCCTCCGAACAGTACGCCGAAATCAACGTGCAGCCGGGCTACCAGCTGATGTGCGGGAAAAGAGCGCTGCAGTACGTGCGCTACCGCCACACCGATACCGACCTGGTCCGCGCCGCTCGTCAGCAGGACTTCCTCAGCGCCGCTCGTCAGCGTGTGCCGGCGACGAAGCTGGCCGAAGCGGTGCTCGGCAAAAACGAACTGATCGACGTCTTCACTCGCTACACCACCTCCGACATCAGCGACACGAAGGCGATGCTCGAAGTGCTGGAGCTGTTCATCCAGTCGCGCAACGCGACGATCAACGAGGTGAACTTCCCGGCGGAACTCGGGCCGAGCTACGTCTACGCGTCTCAGAGCATGATCGACGGCGCCGTTGAGCAGTTCCTCGGCATAGAAGCGAGCGGCGGCGGGCGCGGCGAAATCGAAAGGCGCGAGCGCAGGAAGCGCAAGCGCGCCAAGGCGAGGCAGGGCAAGCGCGAGGAGAAGGCGAAGCCGAAGCCAGAGCCCAAGCCGAAACTGAAGCCAAGGTCGCCGGCCGACGACGAACTCGTGCCGGCCGCCGAAGCGGGCGAGGAAGAGGCGAAGATCGTGGCCCGCAAGGTGAGCGGCGGCTTCCCCGTCTTCTATCCGACCCGGCTGCCAGCCGGTGCCGCCTATGAGGAAACGAACCCCGAACTGCACATCGTCGATCCGCGCGTCTACCACTTCAAGGACACCGACGGCAAGCGCCACGGCGCCTATCGAATGGTGCTGACGCTCGAACGCTCCGATGGCATCCACTACTTCGGCGTGCAGGGGATCCAAGGGTGGAGCGACCCGCCGATCCTCAGCGGGCCCAGCATCACCCAGACGATCCGCGGCCGCGACTACGAGATATTCCTCGACGGCGACCGGATCAGGTTGATCGTCTGGCATCGGGGGGACAACACCTACTGGGTGGCGAACAGCTTGCTGCGGGTGCTGACGAACGACCAGATGGTGGGACTGGCACGCTCGGCGAAGGTGAAGATCCCAAACAAGAAGCCAAAACGTAGGAGGGGCATGCGGTGAGCGCACAGAGAGAGTCGATCGGCGTGATCGGGGTCGGTTGGGTCGGACTGGTCACCGCCGCCTGTTTCGCGGAGCTCGGGCATCCCGTCGTGGCGCGCGACATCGTCGCCGCGAAGGTCGAGGCGCTGTCGCGGGGAGAGACGACGATCCACGAGCCTGGCCTCGAGGACCTGGTGCGCCGCAACGCCGAGCGGCTGACCTTCACGACCGACATGGGGGAGCTGCTCGACGCCGCGCGAATCCTCTTCGTCTGCGTCGACACGCCGCCGACCCGCTCCGGTGACGCCGACCTTTCGCGAGTGCGCTCGGTGGTCGCCGATCTGCGCGATGACAGCGAGCACGTCCTGGTGATGAAGAGCACCGTGCCGGCGGGCACCGGGGCGGCGATCCGCCGCGACGCGCCGCGACTTTCTTACGTCTCCTGCCCGGAGTTCCTCAAGGAGGGCTCGGCCGTCGAGGACTTCATGCATCCCGACCGCGTCGTGATCGGCGCCGACCCGGGCGACGAGGAGGCCGGCGACGCAGTAGCCGCGATCTACGAGCCGCTCGGCGGCGAGATCGTCCGCACCGACGTCGCCTCGGCCGAGATGATCAAGCTCGCCTCCAACGCCTTCCTGGCGACGAAGATCTCCTTCGTCAACGAGATCGCCAACGTCTGCGAGGAGGTCGGGGCCGACGTCGGCGAGGTGGCGCGGGGGATGGGACTCGACCAGCGCATCGGCTCGTCGTTCCTGCGAGCTGGGATCGGCTATGGCGGAAGTTGCTTCGACGGTAGCGAGACGTTGCTCGTTCGGCACCATGGCACCGCGAAACTGGTTTCGTTCGAGGAGCTGTGGGCGCTGGCCGGTGGCGATCCGGCCGCTGAGGACGGCGAAGCGATCGCGCCGACCGACCTCTTCGCATGGTCATGGGTCCCCGGAGAGTCCAAACCCGAGTGGATGCCGGTCTCGGTGCTCACCAAGCGCCATTACGACGGCGACATGGTCGAGATCAAGACCAAGATGGGCCGGCGGGTCCGGGTTACGGCCGACCACCCGGTGATCGTCGGTGATGGACAAGACGACGAGGTTCTGACCACCGTGCGGGCCGAGGACCTTACTGCTGGAGACTGGCTGCCTCTTGCGGGTGGAGCATCTGCTGGTTCTCGGCCGTTCGCTTACTCCACTGTCGGCGCGATCGAAGGCGGGTTCTCGGCGGAGGAAGTCATCGTTCGGCCTCGGGCCGCGGAGATCGAGGCGCTCTCCTCGCTGCCGCTCGCCGAGCGCGCCACGCTCGGGACCGCTCGCAACGGCACCTACGTCCCTGAGCGGTTGCCGATGGACGAGGTCTTCTGGCGAGTAGTCGGTCTCTACGTCGCCGAGGGTTACGCCCAACGCGTTCCCAACCTGCTCTGGGACCAGACGGAGGCGCGCAAGTGGGCATTTCTCTCAGGCCTCTGGGAGGGCGACGGCTCATGGTCCCTCGTGAATGGAGGACCCAGTGTCACCCTGGACTTCGGGACGGTCAGCGATGAGCTCGCCGACGGCGTGGCGCGGCTGCTCGGCGATCTGGGAATCGTATGCTCGTGGCGCCGCGGGCGCACCTCGAAATCGACCAAGGACACTCACTGGCTGAAGATCAGCGGCGCCGACCAGGTCGAGCGGGCGCTCGCCTTGGTCCCGGAGGCTCAGCGCGCCAAGGTGTTGAGTGCCCTGAAGCGACAGTCGAAGCGCATCGCGCCCAGCGGCCATCGGCGATTCGACAGCTCGCGCATGGCCTGGGTCCGGGTGACGGGGAGCTCAAAGACGCCGTTCCGCGGCTCGGTGTATTCACTCGAGGTTCCCGGCGCCAGCACCGCAGCAGTCAGTGGCGGCCTCGTGCTCCACAACTGCTTTCCGAAGGACGTCTCGGCGCTCAAGATGCTCGCCGGCAACACCGGCTATCACTTCCAGCTGCTGAACGCGGTGATCGAGGTGAACGAGCTGCAGAAGCGGCGGGTCGTCGGCAAGCTGCTCGCGCACCTCGGCGGCTCGCTGGTGGGGCGCAAGGTCGCCCTGCTCGGCTTGGCCTTCAAGCCCCACACCGACGACATGCGCGAGGCGTCCAGCCTTGTGCTTGCGGCGCGTTTGCAGGGTGAGGGGGCCGAGGTCGTCGCCTACGACCCGGTCGCGACCGAGGTCGCGCGCGAGGTGCTGAGCGGCGTCGAGCTGAGCGAGTCGGCGCTCGGGGCACTCGACGGCGCCGATGCCGCGGTGCTTGTCACCGAGTGGCCGGAGTTTCGAGAGCTCAACTGGTCCGAGGCGGCCTCGCGGATGGCCCGGCCCCTCGTCGTCGACGGGCGCAACTTCCTCGACCCGGGCGTGATGGCCGAGGCGGGGTTCGAATACGAGGGCATCGGTCGCTCCGTCCAAGGCGCCCCGTCGCCGGCGACCACGGACTGAGCCCGCGTGCAAGCGATCGTCCTAGTCGGCGGCAAGGGCACGCGGCTGCGCCCTTTGACCGAGACGGTGCCGAAGCCGGCGCTGACCCTGGTCGACCGGCCTTTCCTCGCCTACATGATCGAGTGGCTTGCCGAGCACGGCGTCGAGGACGTCATCCTCGCCTGCGGCTTTCTGCCCGACGTGCTGCGCGAGGCGCTGGCCGGAGAGGAGGAGCGCGCCGGCGTGCGCATCCGCTACGTCGCCGAGCCGGAGCCGCTCGGCACCGCCGGGGCTATCCGCTTCGCCGCCGAGCAGGCCGGCGATTTGGGGGAGACGTTCCTGGCGCTCAACGGGGATGTGCTCACCGACCTCGATCTGACCGCCCTCATGGCCGTGCACCGCGAGCGCGAGGCGCGGGCGACGATCGGCCTGCAGCCCGTCGAGGACTCCTCCGCCTACGGCGTCGTCCGCACCGCCGCCGACGGCGAGGTCCTCGACTTCCTCGAGAAGACGGGAGAGGCGGCGCCGGGGGAGATCAACGCCGGCATGTACGTGCTCGAGCGGACGGTCCTCGACCTGATCCCACCCGGCCGGGCGGTCTCGATCGAGCGTGAGGTGTTCCCGCGGCTCGCTGGCGAGGGCCTGCACGGGCTGCGCCTCGACGGCTACTGGATGGACATAGGAACCCCTGAGCGTTACCTGCAGGCCAGCTGGGACATCCTCGAGCGCCGGGTCGAGACGCGTGTCCAGCCGACCGCCCCGGGACTTCTCGTTTCCGCGGCCGCGGAGGTTGCCGAGGGTGCCGCGGTCGGGCCGCGAGCGGTCGTCGGGCCCGGTTGCCGCGTCGGCGCCGGTGCGCGGCTGAGCGAGTCGGTTCTGCTGGAGGGCGCTTCGGTCGGCGAGGGGGCGAGGGTCGAGCGCTCGATACTTTCGCCCGGCGCAGTCGTGGCGGCGCATGCAGATGTCAGAAGCGCCGTAGCCGGGTTCGGTGAAAGAGTGCCGGCCTGATGTTCGAAGACGTCCTCGCGATTCCAGACCACCTGCGTGACGCGCTCTGGCGCACCGAGGCCGCGCGGCTGGAGCGCTGCGAGTCCGCCGGCCTGCTGGTCTGCGGAGTGGGCGGCTCGGCGATCGGCGGCGATCTCGCCATCGCCGCGCTTGGCGATCGCCTCAGCGCCCCGCTGCTGACGGTGCGCGGTTACGAGCTCCCCAGCTGGGCCACCGCCGAGTGGACCGCGCTCTGCGTCAGCTACTCCGGCGAGACCGCTGAGACGCTGGCCTGCTTCGAGGCCGCGGGTGAGGTCGGCATGCGGCGCATCGCCGTGACCACGGGGGGCACGCTGGTCGAGCGAGGGCGTCGGGAGGGAGTCCCGGTAGTCGGCCTGCCCGGGATCCTGCAGGCCCCCCGGAGCGCCGTCGCCTACATCCTCGTGGTGACCGCGGAGGTGGCGGCGCTCTGCGGCGCTGCGCCCCGTATCCACGACGAGATCGAGGCGGCGGCGGTCGGTCTCGAGTCGCGGCGCGACGATCTACGCGCCCGAGCCGCGGCGATTGCCTCTCGCCTGGCCGGAACGCTCCCAACGATCATCGGCGCCGGCCCCACCGTCCCCGCGGCGCGTCGCTGGAAGACCCAGGCGAACGAGAACGCGAAGCTGCCCGCCTTCTTCTCTGAGCTTCCCGAGGCAGACCACAACGAGCTCTGCGGCTGGGGCGGGGCTCCGCCTGGGACCCAGCTCTCGGTCGTCCTGCTCGAAGACGCCGGTCAGGATCCCCGTGAGCGGCGGCGATTCGAGCTGACCGCGCAGTCGATCGAGGCGGAAGGCGTGCTGGTGGAGCGAGTCCCGACCGACGGCGAAAGCGTCACCGAGCGGCTGCTCTGCGGCGTGATGCTGGGCGACTTCGTCTCGCTGGCCCTCGCCGAGGAGCGGGGAGTGGATCCCCTCCCGATCGAGGCGATCTCCGACTTGAAGGACGCGCTGGGGCGCTCTTGAGAAGTGCCGCGTTAAGCGGCGCGGTCGCTCGCTGACTCGAAGGTCATCACGGCGATCGTCGCCTCGATCCCCGGCTCGGTGCAATCGGAGAGGCGTTGGGCGGCGCTCTGCTCGGCGTCTGCGATGCGCTCCAGCGCATCGCCAATCGCCGAGGAGATCTCCTGCCAACCCTGCCGGTCGACGAGAATCGAGGCACAGCTGAGCTGCTGTTGGCGTTCGCCGAACAGGTTTTCGCCCCTATGACGCGTCCCCCGCTCGAGCACCGACTGGATCACCGAGGCGGGTGGGTGGCCCGAGCTGGAGCTCGTCCAGCGTGCGCGCGCCAGCCGTCGGGTTGGCCTGGCGCTGGGGGTCAGCTCATACGCACGCTCCGATGCGGCGCCCACAGGATCGTCCTCAACCACCCGCACGCAGCCGGTCGCCCGCAGGACGCGCAGGTGGTATGCGATGACCCCCGGCGAGCCCCCGGTCCTGGCGGCGATCTCCCTCGGGCTCGCCGGCTCGTCCTCAATCGCGTCGAGGATCCGGATGCGTGTGGGGTTGCCCAGGGCTCTGACTACCTGCATGTTCACGGCTGTTCCCTTTCTGATGACGCCTGAATACGGAAAGTTTCGGGTGTGCTCCGTCATTCTTGTGTATTCCCGATCTTCTTCAAGAAAAGTCCTTTAGCAATATGGGAGAAAAACATGTTCGTTAACGCAATCTCCATAAAGATCAAGGGAAATAAGTTGATCAACTTGCCTTGAGCAAGTTTGGCTGGTAGACAACTGTGGGATGTCGTCGGACCCGGAGCGCCCGCCCAAACTTGTCGATGACCGGCTGGCGGTCGCCTTGTCGCATGAGACGCGGGAGTGCGCCCTCGCCCTATGCGCCATCCGTCCGACCAGCACGAAAGAAGTCGCCGACGCGCTAGGCATCGAGGTCAACACTGCCTGGCACCACGTCGACAAGCTGCGCGAACTCGGCTGTTTAGAAGAGGTCGATACGAGGCGCCGAGGCGGAGCGACCGAACGCTTTTACGTCTCCACTTCCGCCTTCTACTTCGACTCCGATGCCTGGAGCGCATTGCCGCGGCCGCAACGGCTTGCGACCACCATGAAGGTCTTACGGCTCATCGCCGGCGACGTGGATGAAGCAGTCCGTGCGGATACGGTCGCTGCTACCGATCGGCACTTGAGTCGGACGGTGATAGATCTGGACGATGAGGGGCAGAAGGAAGCGTATGCGGTGCTCGCCGAGGCGCTAGAGAGGCTACTCGCGGTCCGTGAGAGCTGCGTCGCCCGCAGGGACGCGGCGGGTGGTGGGACGACCCGGGCGTCCTTTGCGTTAATGCAATTCGACCTGCCTTCGCAACGCGACGCAGAGGTTTGACGAGGGCTCGACCCCTCGGACGAGGGATCGAGCCCGTACTCCTAGTTGCCCTTCTTTATCGCGGCCGCTGGGAACGGGCGCTCCAGCACGGTGATCGTCAGCACGTGCCTCACCTCCTCTCCTTGGTGGGTCAAGGGGCACGTGCTAAGAATTGCTCAACAACCACTTATCGGTCAGCTTCGCTGACCAAGTGGTTTTTAAATTGTTCAACGAAGATGAACTAGCATCGGAGCGTTCCCAAAAACGTCCGAGAAGGAGCAGGTGTGCCCGTAAAGCAAGAAGCCAAGCCGCGACTGGTCGACGAACGGCTTATCGCCGCTCTCTCACACGAGACCCGAGCTCATGCGCTGACCGTCTTCACCGAACGGCCGGCGAGCACCAAAGAAATCGCTGCGGAATTAAAGAAAAGCGTTAGCGCCGTCTGGTATCACGTCGACAAGCTCTCGAAGCTTGGCTGCATCGAGCTGGTCCGCAGTGAGAAGCGGCGCGGCGCGATGGAGCATTTCTACCGCGCGACGGTTCGCCACTTCTTCGATACGAAGACCTGGGAAAGCCTGCCGGAGGGCAGCCGGCTGACGATCGCGATAGGAATTCTCCGCTCCATTGCGGGTGATGTAGACGACGCGGTCCAGGCGAAGACCGTCGACACCGGTGAGAACCATCTCAGTCGCACGTTGCTGATGCTGGACTCCGAGGGGTGGGACGAATCCACCGCCCTGCTCGACAAGACCCTCGAGGGTCTGCTCGCGATCCGCGAGAAAAGCGCAATGCGCCTCGGGGAATCCAGCGCAATGCCGATTCGTTCCACCGTCTCCCTGATGCAGTTCAAGCTGCCTTCGTCCGCCGCCTCCTGATCGCTTGCGTATCCTTGCCTGGTCCAGCAGCTTTAAACATCAGGAAAGGATCAAATGGCAACCGCGGCCTCCAACTACGACATCGCCGATCTCTCCCTCGCCGAGGCCGGGCAGAAACGGATCGAGTGGGCCGATCGGCAGATGCCGGTGCTGGGCCAGATCCGCGAGCGCTTCGAGCGCGAGGGGCCGTTCGACGGGATCCGGATGGCCTGCTGCCTGCACGTCACCACGGAGACCGCCAACCTGGTCCGCACCCTGATGGCCGGCGGCGCCGACGTCGCCCTCTGCGCATCCAACCCGCTCTCCACCCAGGACGAGACCGCGGCCGCCCTGGTCGACCGCTACGGCGCCGAGGTGCACGCGATCAACGGCGAGGACAACGAGACCTACTATCGCCACATCGAGACCGCCGTCGACAAGCGGCCGCACATCACGATGGACGACGGCGCCGACGTGATCAGCGTCCTGCACGGGCAGCGGCCCGAGCAGCTCTCTGAGGTCTACGGCGGCACCGAGGAGACGACGACCGGCGTCATCCGCCTCGAAGCGCTGGAGGCGGAGGGCAAGCTGGGCTTCCCGATCGTCGCCGTCAACGACGCCGACACCAAGCACTTCTTCGACAACCGCTACGGGACCGGCCAATCGACGCTCGACGGCGTGATTCGAGCCACCAACATGCTGATCGCCGGCCTGCGGGTCGTCGTGATCGGCTACGGCTGGTGCGGCAAGGGCGTCGCGATGCGGGCCAAGGGCCACGGCGCCCACGTGATCGTCTGCGAGGTCGACCCGCTGCGGGCGCTGGAGGCCGTGATGGACGGCTTCGACGTGATGCCCGGCGTCGAGGCCGCCAGGGAGGGCGACATCTTCATCTCGGTGACCGGCAACCGCGACGCGGTGGCGGGCGAGATGTTCGACGTGATGAAGAGCGGCGCAATCGTCTGCAACTCGGGCCACTTCGACGTCGAGATCAACAAGGGCGACCTCGACGCGCTGACCGAGTCGACCTACGAAGCGCGGCCGCTGGTCGCCGGCCACCGCCTCGAGGACGGCAGGGAGATCTTCCTGCTGGCGGAGGGCCGCCTCGTCAACCTGGCCACCGCCGAGGGTCATCCGGCGGCGGTCATGGACATGAGCTTCGCCAACCAGGCGCTGGCCGCCGAGTACATGGTCAAGAACCACGAGAGCCTCGAGGCCAAGGTCTATCCGGTGCCGCGCGAGATCGACAAGGAGATCGCCCGACTGAAGCTCGCCTCGAAGGGCGTCAACATCGACGAGCTGACCGACGCCCAGACGAAGTACCTCGCCAGCTGGGACCAGGGCACCTGATCCTGTGCGGGCGATGATCCTGGCGGCCGGGCTGGGCACCCGGCTGCGGCCGATCACCTATGCGATGCCCAAGCCGATGGTCCCGGTCGTCAACCGGCCGGTGATGGAGCACATCGCGCGGCTGCTTGGGCGCCACGGCTTCGGTGAGGCGATCGCCAACCTGCACTGGTTTCCGGAGCTGATCGAGGGCCACTGCGGCGACGGGTCTGCCTTCGGTATCGACCTCACCTACAGCCGTGAGGAGAGGCTGCTCGGCACGTCCGGTGGCGTCCGCAACGCCGCCGGCTTCCTCGGCGACTCCTTCCTGGTCATCTCCGGCGACGCGCTCACCGACATAGACCTCGCCGCGATGCGCGAGTTCCACGAGTCGCACGACGGGATCGCGACGCTGGCGACGAAACGGGTCGAGGACACGAGCCAGTTCGGCGTCGCCATAACCGCCGCCGACGGCCGCATCCAGGGCTTCCAGGAGAAGCCCGATCCCTCCGAAGCCCTGTCGGACCTCGCCAACTGCGGCATCTACATGTTCCGCTCGGAGATCTTCGACTTCTTCCCCGAGCCCGGGACGAGCAAGGCTGCGGCCGCCGACGACCCGCCCGGCTTCGCCGACTGGGCGATGGACGTCTTCCCGGCCCTGCTCGAGGCCGACGTCCCCTTCTACTCGCACGAGATCGACGCCTACTGGAACGACATCGGCAACCTGGCCGAGCTGCGGCAGGGGACCCTGGACGCGTTGAGCGGAGCGGTGCAGGTTGAGCCGGGGGCGCCGAAGGTGGAAGAGGGCGTCTGGGCGGCGGCGCCGCTTGAGGGCGTGGCGATCGACGCCCCCGTGGTCGTCGGCGCCGACGTCGAGATCGGCAAGGATGTGCGAATCGAAGGTCCGGCGGTGGTCAGCGACCGCTGCCGGATCGGCGACGGCGCCCACATCGTCGACTCGATCATGCTCGAGGGCACGGAGTTGCCCGCCGGCGGCATCCTGATCGGCGCGATCGCCGCCCAGGCGACGAAGAATTGACGAAGCGCTGACCAAGTTTTGACGTTGTGCGCGCCACACGCGCGCCGCGGCCGCCGACGATGGATGCATGGGTCTGGCTCAAGCGTTCGTCGAGTGCGTCGTGCCGTCTCGCTGCGCCGCCTGCGGCCGAGTCTGCCGGTTTGAGGCGGTCGTCTGCACGCGCTGCTCGCGAAGCCTCGCCGCGGCCCAGCCACTGACCAGCGGCGGCCCGCCGGGACTCGATCGCGCCTGGTCGTCGGCTCCCCATGAGGCCGTCGCCCGCGACCTCGTCACCGCGCTCAAGTTCCGTCGCCTTCTCCCCGTCGCGGAGCTGATCGCCGACCGCATCCTCTGGCTCGCCCCGGCGGCGCTGCTCAGCGGCACCGTCGTCCCGGTGCCCACCGCGCCGGTTCGTTCCTTCACCCGCGGCTTCGACCCGGCCCACGAGATCGCCGCCGCCCTCGCGGCTCGCGCGGACCTCCCGCTGAGCACCTGCCTCCGCCGCCGCGGAGCGGGCCGCCAGCGCGGCAGGCGCCGCGCCGAGCGGATCGGCCACCCACCGCTCGTGAAGGCGAGGGGAGAGGTCCCGCGCAGCGTCCTACTTGTCGACGACGTGCTGACGACCGGCGCCACCCTCTCGACCTGCGCCCGCGCCCTGCGCAGCGCCGGCGCCATCCGCGTCGTCGCCATCACCTTCTCCCGGCGGTTGTGAGGCGACCTCGATGCCTGAGATGATCTCGAACATGGAACGGGCCGCCCACATCAGGGTCAGCGGCGCTTTGGAGGGTGAGTTCATCATCACCGAGGAGCGCAGTGCCAATGAGTTCGTGATTACTCGCGACACCTCTTGGAGGTCAATGCTCGGGAAGGACGAGCGGGACGCCACCGAGGAGGAAATTGCAGCCCTGGAGGCTGAGCACGGGCCGTTCCTGCCCCCGGATAGCGAGGGGTAGGTCCTTGCCGGTTCGGCGAGGTAACGCCCGTGCCCTCTTCGGCGAGGGCGCATTCGCCGAGGACACGACGCGGAGCGGCCGCGCGGGGGCCAAGATATTGCGCGAGGCGCGCAGCCAGTTCGAGCGGGAGGGGGTCGAGGTCAACTCGAATGCGAGAACGGTTTACGAGATCGCCGATCGGCGACTGCACGGGCTAGCCTCTTAAGAGTCTATGAAGTGCCTTGCCGGATTCGATCCGCGCGGCTAGCATCGTCACCACCGACACAAGGAGGCGACAGATGCGGATCGAGGTGCGTGGGCGCAACGTCGAGGTCGACGAGGAGCTGCGGAGTCGGGTGATCGATCGGTTCCGGCGCGTCGGCAGGCAGGTCTCAGGACTCGCGACGCTGGAAGTGGTCGTCTGGGAGGAGCGCAATCCCTCGATCGCCGACAGTCAGGTGGCGGAGGCGACGCTGCGCGTCAAGGGCGTCACGCTGCACGCCAAGGAGCGCTCGCCCTCGATGGGCCACAGCGTCCACGAGCTCGCCGAGGACATCGCCCGCCAGGTCAAGAAGCACCGCGACCTGCGGCGCAAGCGCTACCGCACGCGCCAGCTCGTCAACCGGATGCGGGGGCGCACCGCCGAGGCCTAACCCCTTGCCGCGCCATCGCTACCCTTGAGCGATGGCGAACGCGAGGGACATGGTCACCCGCGCGCTGCGCGTGGGGGAGGGTCGCAAACTCAAAACCTACGAGAGGCGCGCCCGGGCGATCAACGAGATCGAGCCCGAGATGGAGCTGCTCGAGGACTCCGAGCTGCGCGAAGAGGCAGACAAGCTGCGCGCCCGCGCCCGCGACGGCGCCTCGCTCGACGACCTGCTTCCCGAGGCGTTCGCCCTGACCCGCGAGGCGGCGCGCCGCAGCCTCGGCCAGCGCCACTACGACGTGCAGCTGATCGGCGGGATGGCCCTCCACGACGGCTCGATCGCCGAGATGAGGACCGGTGAGGGAAAGACCCTGACCGCGACGCTGGCGGTGTTCCTCAACACGCTGGCCGGCGACAGCGTCCACCTCGTCACCGTCAACGACTACCTCGCCCGCCGCGACGCGGAATGGATGAAACCGGTCTACGACGCACTCGGCGTCACCGTCGCCGCCGTCCAGGACTCCGACGACCACGCGGCGCGGCAGGTCAAGTACGCCTGCGACGTCGTCTACGGGACCAACTCTGAGTTTGGCTTCGACTACCTGCGCGACAACATGGCCGAAGCGCTCCAGCACTGCGTTCAGCGCGGCCACCACTTCGCGATCGTCGACGAGGTCGACAACATCCTGATCGACGAGGCGCGGACGCCGTTGATCATCTCCGGCGCCCCCGAACAGGCGGCGCAGATCTACTACCAGTTCGCCCGCCTCGCCCGGCAGATGAAGGGAGAAGCGGCCAAGGACCGGCTCAAATCGCAGGGCGAATCGATAGACACCTCCGAGGTCGACTACGACTACGAGTACGACGAGAAGCACAAAACCGTCTCGCCGACCGAGCGCGGCGTCAAGCGCGCCGAGGAGTTCCTCGGCGTCGACAACCTCTACGTCTCCGAGCACGGCAGCCTCGTCAACCACCTCGTCCAGGCGCTGAAGGCCGAGTCGCTCTACGAGCGCGACAAGGACTACGCCGTGGTCGAAGGCCAGGTGATGATCATCGACGAGTTCACGGGCCGCATCCTCGAGGGGCGGCGCTGGTCGGAGGGCCTGCACCAGGCGGTCGAGGCCAAGGAGGGCGTGCCGATCGGCGAGGAGAACCAGACGCTGGCGACGATCACCCTCCAGAACTACTTCCGCCTCTACGACAAGCTCTCCGGGATGACCGGGACGGCGCTCACCGAGGCGACCGAGTTCATGAAGATCTACAAGATGCCGGTGGTCGAGATCCCGACCAACAAACCAATGGTCCGGCTCGACCACAACGACCAGATCTTCAAAACCAAGGATGGCAAGTGGAAGGCGGTGATCGAAGAAATCGTCGCCCGCCACGAAAGGGGCCAGCCGATCCTGGTCGGGACCGTCTCGGTTGCCGTCTCGGAAATGATCTCCGGCGAGCTGAAGCGGCACGGCGTCCAGCATGCGGTCCTGAACGCGAAGCCCGAGCACGCCGAACGAGAGGGCGAGCTGATCGCCGAAGCGGGTCGCAAGGGCGCCGTGATGATCGCCACCAACATGGCCGGCCGCGGCGTCGACATCAAGCTCGGTGGCGACCCCGAGCACCTGGCGCACAAAGAGCTGAAGAAGCAGGGGCTTGAGCCGGGCGAGGAGGGCTACGAGGAGGCGCTGGCCGAGAAGATCGCCGAGATGGAGCCGCGGTGCAAGGCCGAGGCCGGGGAAGTGCGTGAGCTCGGCGGCCTCTACATCTGCGGAACCGAGCGGCACGAATCGCGCCGCATCGACAACCAGCTGCGCGGCCGCTCGGGCCGCCAGGGCGACCCCGGCGAGAGCCGCTTCTTCCTCTCCGCCGAAGACGACGTGATCCGCCTCTTCGCCGGCGATCGGATCTACAAAATCCTCGATCGCCTGGGTCCGGTCGACGAGGAGGGCGGCGAAGTGCCGCTCGAGGCCAAGATGCTGACGAAAACGGTCGAGGGGGCCCAGAAGAAGGTCGAGGAACAGAACTTCCTGATCCGCAAACGGGTGCTCGAGTACGACGACGTGATGAACGAGCAGCGGCGCGTCGTCTACAAATACCGCCGCGAGATCCTCGAAGGGCGCGACATGTCCGACATCGCCCGCGACGAGCTCGAGGGCGTCGTCGAGCGCCTCGTCGACGAGTACACGCCCGGCGACGTACTCGACGAGTGGGACATGGCCGAGCTGGAGAAACAGCTGCGCCAGATCTGGCCGGTCAGCGTAGAGGTCGCCTCGCTGCGGCCGGAGCAGATAGATCGCGAACGGCTCAAGGACGAACTCGACGAAGACGCCATGCACGCCTACGACGAGCGTCAGAAACAGCTCGGCGAGGAGCTGATGCGCTACCTGGAGCGCTCGATCCTGCTCAGCGTGATCGACAACCGCTGGCGCGAGCACCTCTACGACATGGACTACCTGCGCGAGGGCATCCACTTGCGCGGCTTTGCCCAGATCGACCCCCTCGTCGCCTACAAAAACGAAGGCTTCGCGATGTTCGAGGAGCTGATGCACTCGATCTGGGAGGAATTCAGCAAACTCGTCTTCAACGCCCAGATCGAAGTCGACCCCGCCCAGCTGGAGCGCTCCTTCGGCGCCAACGGCGAGCGGCAGCCGGCCGCGCTCGACTACTCGGGCGGCACGATGGAAAGCCAACCCTCGGCGCTGGGGCAGATGGGCACGGCCGCCGGCGGTGTCGGCGTCGCCGCGGCCGTCGAGGGGAACGGAGGCGGAGACGGTGCCGCCGTGCCGCAGGCGGTCGAGACCGTCGTCAAGGACGAGCGCGAGAAGGAAGTCGGCAGGAATGACCCGTGTTGGTGCGGGTCAGGGAAAAAGTTCAAGAAGTGTCATGGGGCGTAGGCCGTCGGGGGCCGGTCCCGGTAGGGCTTCCACTTAATTTTTTTTGAAGATCGCTTTCGGCCGTCCGAGGATGTCGCCGCAAAAAAAGTACAAGACGTTCCAGCCCTACCGGGACCGGCCCTGTCCGTGCGCCACCTCCGTTCTCCAGCGCTCGTGATCCACGACCCCGTCCGCGAGTTCATCCGCGCCTTCAACGAGCGGGATCTAGATGCGTTCGTTGAAGTCTTGGATACGGAGGTCGAATTGCACTCGATGAAGGGCCTGCGGAAGGGCCGCGACGCGGCGCGGCTTTGGGCGACGCGGGCACCGGGCGGCGTGCAGCAGACGGTCGAGCTGGAGGAGCTCTACGAGGACGGGACCGAGAGCGGCGCCGGGACGGCGGTGGCGCTGATCCGTCGCCGCTGGCACTGGGACGAGGACGGCGAGGAGGCCGGCGAGGACGAGATGGCCTGGCTCTTCGAGCTGCGCGACCACAGAGTGCGCAGCTGGCGCCCCTTCGAGGATCGCCGCGAGGCGCTGCACGCCGGCGGCTTCGACCACGGGACCGCTTTGGACTAACTGTTTGCGGTTTCCGGTGCGAGTTATCCATCGAGGGGAGGGATAACTCGCACCGGAAGGGTGCTGTGCATGTTGGGTAAGGTGCGGCCATGGCCGAGGCCGCCTCAACCGAATCGGTTCCGGCGCGGCTCGCCAAGATCCGCGACCAGTTGAAGCTGCTCGCGGACTACCTTTGACCCCGCTTCGCTGCGCGAGCAGGCCGAGCGGCTTGAGAACCAGATGGGAGCGCCCGGGTTCTGGGACGACCAGGAGACGGCGGCGCGCACGTCAGCGGCCCACTCCCGCGCCCAGCGCCGGCTAGAGACCTTCGAGGGGCTCGAGCGCGACGTCGCCGACCTCGACGAGCTGGCCGAGATGGCGGCCGAGGACGAGGAGATGGCGAGCGAGCTGGACACCCAGCTGCGCTCGGTGGAGGGGCGCCTCGCCGAGCTCGAAGAGGCGCGCCTGTTCAGCGGCGAGTACGACGCTGGCGACGCGGTCGTCTCCGTCCACGCCGGCGCAGGGGGGACCGACTCCCAGGACTGGGCGGAGATCCTGCTGCGGATGTACCTGCGCTGGGCTGAGCGGCGCGGCTTCGGGGTCGAGATGGTCGAGGCCTCGCCGGGTGAGGAGGCCGGACTCAAGTCGGCGACCTTCATCGCCCGCGGCGAGAACGCCTACGGGCTCTTCGCCGCCGAGCGCGGCGTGCACCGGCTGGTGCGCATATCCCCCTTCGACTCCTCCGCCCGCCGGCACACGAGCTTCGCCCAGGTCGACGTCGGGCCGGTCGTCGACGAAGGAGTAGAGGTCGAGATAGACGACGCCGACCTGCGGGTCGACACCTATCGCGCCTCGGGGGCGGGCGGCCAGCACGTCAACAAGACCGACTCGGCGGTCCGGATAACGCACATGCCGACCGGAGTCGTAGTGCAGTGCCAGAACGAGCGCTCGCAGACCCAGAACAAGGCGGTGGCGATGCAGCTGCTGCGCTCCAAGCTGATCGAGTTGGAGGAGCGCAAACGCTCCGAAACGCTTGCCAAGGAGCGCGGCGAGGTGAAGGAAGTCGCCTGGGGGTCGCAGATCCGCAGCTATTTCCTGCACCCCGACCAGCGCGTCAAGGATCACCGCACCGGCCACGAGGCGGGCGACGCGCAGCGGGTGCTCGACGGCGACATCGACGACTTCGTCCGCGATTACCTGAACAAGACGGCAGCGGCGACGGCAAGCTAGGCGACCGGTGGATGCGCTGAGCTATCTGGAGCGCCCGGCGGACGAAGACCCCGACGGGCTCCTCGTCCTCCACCACGGGCGCGGCGCCGACGAGCGGGACCTGCTCGGGCTCGCCGACCTGCTCGACCCCGAGCGACGGCTGCGGATCGTGACGCCGCGCGCGCCCCTGCGCCTGCCCGGCTCGCCGGGCTACCACTGGTACCTGGTCCCGCGCGTCGGCTATCCCGACCTCGAGACCTTTCACGCCGCGCGCGAGGCGCTTGCAGACCTGCACGATCGGCTATGGGAGGAGACCGGCGTCGACCCCTCCCAGACTGTCCTCGGCGGCTTCTCGATGGGCGCCGTCATGAGTTATGCGATGGCACTCGGCGCCGATCGGCCGCCCGTCGCCGGGTTGATGGCGTTGAGCGGCTTCGTGCCGACCGTCGAGGACTGGGCGCCGCAGTTCGAGGATCGTCAGGGGACGCGGGCATTCGTCGCCCACGGCCGCCTCGACCCGGTGATCGAGGTTGGATTTGGGCACCGTGCTCGGGACCTGCTCGAAGGAGGCGGACTCGAGGTCGAGTACCACGAGTCCGAGTTGGGCCACCAGATCGATCCTGCGCACCTCGACGCGGCGGGGGCGTGGTTGGAGGAGACGGTTGGGAGGGTGCCGGGTACCCCTCCCGGCTCAACTTTTTCCGAAGACAGTTAGCGGCTGCCCGTGGGCCTCAGCCCGGAAAAAGTACAAGCCGCCGAGAGGGGCACCCGACACCCTCTGGATCGATCTCGATCCGCAGCGGGGAACGGCCGTTGCCCCGCTTGTTCTTCAGCTTCGTGGAGACGCGCAAGACGCCGCTGAGCCGGAGGTGGCGCTTCAGCGAGCCGAGGTTGGTTGCGCCGTACCGGAGCTTGATCACGGCCTTGGTCGGTTCGCTGGTCGTGTAGTCGATCGTCAGCTTCAGCTTGTTGTTCTTGAGGATGGCGTGTGCCTTGGCGCTGCGCAGGACGCATGCGGCGGGATGGCTCCCTACGGCCTCAGCTTCTTCGGCTTCGACTTCGTCTTCGCAGAGCGGGTCGGCTTCGCATTCTTCGAGCGCTTCTTCGACCCAGGCGCTTTTGTCAGCTTCTTCGGCTTCGTCCGCGCCTGAGGGGGGCGCGGCAAGGAGCAGAGCGAGCAGGGCCAACGGCACGAGAAGGAGGCGGCGCATCGCCCGTTCATCGGCCCGGAAGGGCGCTTCCTTTACTCCAGCACGCCCTCCATCCGCAGCAGCGCCTCCTTCATCGGCAGGCCGCCGCCGTAGCCGCCAAGGGCGCCGCCCGTGCGCAGCACGCGGTGGCACGGGACGACGATCGGCAGCGGGTTGGTGCCGCAGGCGGTGCCGGCTGCCCGGACCGCGCGCTCGTTGCCGGCGCTCGCCGCGATCTCCGTGTAGCTGCGGGTCTGCCCGTAGGGAATGCGAGCGATCGCGCGCTGGGCCTCCCGCCGGAAGCCTTGCGTGAGCCGCCAGTCGAGCGGCAGGTCGAAGTCGGTCCGCTTGCCCTCGAAGTAGAGGTCGAGCTCGCGCCGTACCTCGTCGAGCTGCTGCGGCGCCTCCAGCACCCGGGGCGAGACGCGCGTCGCCAAATCCTCCAGCAGCGCCTCCGTGTCCTGGTTGGGCAGGCCGATTCGCACCACCCCCTGCGGCGTGACCGCCAGCAGCAGCGGGCCGAACGGGGAGTCGGCGCTCGCGTAGGCGACGTCGAGCAGCCCCTCGGCGGCCGCCCGTTCGGTGAGGCGTTGCAGCTCGGACCTCATGCCAGCTCCTTTCGCAGTCGCTTGATTCCCTCGTGCAGGCTGCGCCGCGCCGCCTCCGGCGAGCAGCCGAGCGCGGCCCCGATCTCCGCGTGGGGCAGGTCGCAGGCGTAGCGCAGCGCGACGGCGGCGCGCTGCTTCGGCGGCAGGTCGCCGACCAGCTTCCAGAGGCCGTCATCGGGCAGAAGGTCCGTCGCCTCGGTGGCTCCCGGCTCGACCGCGGCGACCGGCACCGGTTGCTTCCCCTTGGCGCGATGGTGGTCGATCGCCTTGCGATGCGCGATCGTCAGCAGCCAGCCCCGCAGGTTCCCGGCGTCGTGCAGCTTCGGGTAAGCGCGTAGCGCGGCGAGGAAGGTCTCCTGGAAGCAGTCCTCAGCGTCGGTGCGGCCGACGGCGCCGCGCAGGACGGCCATCACGTCGGCCGCGTGCTCGTCGAGCAGGATCTGAAAGGGGGGAAGGACGGTCACTCGCTGGATTAAACGCAGGTGGAGGGCAGAGCGTGAGAATCGGCCCAAGAACCCCCTACTTGAAAGTACATGCAATAATTGCAAGTAGAGAAAAGTGGGAACACTAGCCGTCGACAGCGCCCTCAGCGCACCGAGTTTGGAAGTAGGCGCCCATCTGGCGTCTCTGCCCGAGGACCAGTGGTTCGAGCGCAAGTCGGGTCGGATAGCCCCCCGCGACCTGGCCAAGGCCTTGATCGGGTTCGCCAACGCCGACGGCGGGACGCTCGTGGTCGGCTTGGACGATGGCGAGGTCGACGGGACCGGTGGCAATCCGGAAAGGCGCAATGCGCAGCTTCAGGCCAACGTCGATTTTTGCGTGCCGCCCGTTCCGGCAAAGCATCGCCTGATCCCGTGCATGGATCGTCGCGGGGAGCCAAACGAGCTAGTCGTCTTCCAAGTCGAGCCGAGCGAGTCGGTGCACGCCAACCAGAAGGACGAGGTGTTCCTGCGGGTCGGCGACGAGAACCGCAGGCTGAGTTTCGTGCAGCGGCAGGAGTTGCTCTTCGACAAGGGCCAGGCGAGCTACGAGGCGAAGCCGTCCGGCGCCACGCTGGACCTCGTCGATCACTCTCTTCTAGACGACTACGCCCAGTGGGCGGGCGCCTCGGACCCGGTGCGGCTGCTGCACGCGCGGGGCCTCGCGAACGACGGCGAGCTGACGATCGCGGGCTGCCTGCTCTTCGCCGAGTCGCCACAGGCGTTCCTGCCGGAGGCGTTCATCAGGGTGCTCCGCTATCAGGGCCGCGAGAGGGGCACGGGGGCTCGGCAGCAGCTGATCGCCGACGTCAGGCTGGAGGGGCCGATCCCGAGCCAGCTGCGCCAGGCGAGGGAGCAGGTCGAGCGGCTTCAGCCGACCCGGAGAGCGCTTGGCGAGGGGGGAACCTTTGAGGACACTCCACTTGTGCCCGACGACGCCTGGCTCGAGGGCATCGTCAACGCCGCGGTCCACCGCTCCTACAGCATGGCCGGCGACCACATCAGGGTGGAGATCTTCGATGACCGCATCGAGATCTCCAGTCCGGGTCGCTTTCCCGGCCTGGTCGACCTCGACGATCCGCTAAAGACCATGCGCTTCGCGCGGAATCCCCGCATCGCCCGGGTCTGCGCCGATCTCAGCCTCGGCCAAGAGCTCGGCGAGGGGATCCGCCGGATGTTCGAGGAGATGCGACAGGCCGGTCTCACCGATCCGATCTATCGCCAGACGTCGGGCAGCGTCGAGCTTCAGCTGTTGGCCGAGCCGGTCGATCGGCGTCTCGACGCCCGCCTTCCCGGGCATTCGCGGGCGATCGTGAGGGCGCTGAGGTCGGCCGGGCGAATGAGCACGGGCGAAGTGACCGAGGCCTTGGGCATGTCACGGCCGATCGTCCAGAAGGAGTTGGGGGCCCTCAAAGAGGCCGGAATCGTCGAGTGGGTGGGAAAGTCCCCGAAGGACCCGCGCGCCTATTGGCAGTTGAAGACCCGGTAGCCCACTTGCAACCTACTTGAAACTACTTGAAACAAGACTTGAAAAAGCCCTGCAAAACCCGACATTTACATGAATTAGAAGTGATTGTCGCCCGCGCCCTCGCCGAGGACGTCGGCGCGGGGGACGTGACCTCGGCGGCGACCGTGCCGGATGGCGCTCGCGCCCGGGCCCGGATCGTTCAGAAGGCGCCCGGCGTGGTCTTCGGCCTCGACCTCGTTGCCGAGACGATGCGCCAGTGCGGGGCCGAGCTCGACAAGCTGATCGTCGAGGGCCAGTGGCGCGAGGACGTCCCCGTCGAGGTCGCGTTTGCGAGCGGCCCCGCCGCCGGCCTGCTCGCCGCCGAGCGGACCGCCCTCAACTTCCTCGGCCACCTCTCCGGCGTCGCGACGCTGACGGCGCGTTTCGTCGAGGCGGTTGCCGGGACCGGTGCCCGGATCCTCGACACGCGCAAGACGACCCCGGGCCTCCGCCGGCTCGAGAAGGCGGCGGTCGCGGCCGGCGGCGGCGTCAACCACCGCATGGGCCTCTACGACGCGATCCTGATCAAGGAGAACCACATCGCCCTCGCCGGCGGCGTCGCCAAAGCCGTTCACGCGGCTCGCCGCGCTCGGCCTGACCTGGCGGTCGAGGTGGAGTGCCGCGATCTCGAAGAGGTTGCCTACGCGCTCGGTACCGGCGCCGATCGGCTGCTGCTCGACAACATGGACGTCGAGACCCTGCGCAGGGCGGTCGAGCTGCGCGACGCGGAAGGCGGCGACCCGATGCCGTCGCTGGAGGCCTCCGGCGGCGTCGATCTGACGACGGTTCGCGTGATCGCCGAGACGGGCGTCGACTTCATCTCGGTCGGCGCGATAACCCACTCCGCGCCGACGCTCGACTTCAGCATGCTGGTGGAGCCGGCCTGAGGGCGGCTACTTCAGCAGCCGTGAGAGCCGCCGGTCCTTGAGGACGCGGCCCCTGGTCTGCTCCTCGGGGCAGTACGTCGTCTGGTGCTCGGAGAAGAAGACCGCCTCGAGCGTCGTCCCGCAGCGGGGGCAGGGCTGCCCCTCGCGCTTGTGGATCCGCAACGGCATCGGCAGCTTCTCCGGTAGCTCCTCTGCGACCGTCTCCTCGTAGTGGTCGAGGGCGTCGCCGAGCACATGAAGGGCGCCGTGCAGCCGCTCGACCTCCTCGTCGCTCAGCTCCGAGCCCTTCTTGAAGGGCGAGAGTCGCGCCTCCCAGAGAATCTCGTCGACCCAGGAGCGGCCGATGCCGGCGATATCGCGCTGGTGGCGCAGGAGGGGGTGGAGGTGGCGCGGCTGGACGATCAGCTCCGCGAAGGCTTCCAGTGGCGGCGCCGGCCACGCTTCTGGGCCGAGGCTGGCCACCATCTCGTCCGCCGCGACCTCATCCGTAGCCAGCAGCTTTGCCCAGGCCCGCTGCTTGGTCCCGTACTCGCGCAGCCGCAGCTCACGGCCATCGGCTAGCCGGATCAGGACCCGCGAGGCGCGGTCTTTGGGCGAGGCGCGCTTGTCGTAGGCGCGCAGGCGTCCGGCCGACATCAGGTGGATCAGCAGGGCCAGGTCGCCGAACTCGACCACCGGCATCTTGCCGACCCGCCGCAGGCCGGTCAGCTCGCGGCCGGCCAGCGATTCGAGCGGCGGCTCGAAGGTCTTCATCACGTTCATCCCCGGCGCCAGCGCCGACTCGACCTCGGCGCCGGCCAGCGCGGCGTCCAATCGCCTCACGGTGATCTCAACCTCTGGAAGCTCCGGCACGCTGCCAAGTCTGGCGGACCGCCGGCCGGGGCGGCTAGACTTGGAGCAGCACTTCATTCGACTGGACTTAGGCGCAAAGCCATGCCAGCGAACATAAGACGACCAAGGAAGCCCAGCAGGGCGTCCTGAGGTACCGCAATGAGAGAGCTGCCGACGATCAACGAGCCGGTCCCCATGCTGAACCTCGCACCCGAGGAGGTCGAGGCGATCTCGCGCGAAGTGCGGGACCTCGCGACCGAGCGCAACGCCGTGATCCTCGCCCACAACTATCAGGTGCCCGAGGTCCAGGCGGTCGCCGACTACACCGGCGACTCGCTCGGCCTCTCCCGCAAGGCGGCCGACTCGGACGCCTCGACGATCGCCTTCTGCGGCGTCCACTTCATGGCGGAGACGGCCTCGATCCTCTCGCCCGAGAAGACCGTCCTCATCCCGGATCCCGACGCCGGCTGCTCGCTGGCCGACTCGATCACCGTCGAGGAATTGCGCGCCTGGAAGGCGAAGCACGGCCCCGACGCGGTCGTCGTCATGTACGTCAACACCTCAGCCGAGGTGAAGGCGGAGACCGACTACTGCTGCACCTCCTCCAACGCGGTCGACGTCGGCCGCCACATCTGGGCCGAGCACGGTCCCGAGCAGGAGATCCTCTTCGGCCCCGACATGTGGCTCGGCGCCTTCGTCGAGCGCGAGACCGGCCTGGTCGACGATCCAAAGCGCCGCGCCCGCTTCCACGTCTGGGACGGCGAGTGCCACGTTCACGCCGGCATCAGGCCCGGCGACATCAACGAGATGCGCGCCGCCCACCCCGGATCCGAGTTCCTGATCCACCCCGAGTGCGGCTGCTCGACCCAGGCGATGGAGTACGTCGCATCCGGCGACATCGAGGCCGAAGGCGTCCACATGCTCTCCACCTCGGGGATGCTCCGGCACGTGGAGCAGAACCCCGAGGGCTCGTTCATCGTCGCGACCGAGACCGGGATGCTCTACCCGCTCGAGCAGGCGGCCCCCGAGGCGGAGCTGCACGCGGCGAACCGGATGGCCTTCTGCAAGTACATGAAGATGATCA
>DASUOH010000031.1:0-66761 GCA_036276735.1 Solirubrobacterales bacterium
GCTGCCAGCTCTGAGACCGAGCGGCCCTCCAACAGATGCGCCTCGACCAGGTACCGCGCCTTCGCCACAGGAGAGCTCCCTTCATTGGGTGTCTCCTATGTCTCGACACAGGTGTCGCCTATCTACTGAAACCGGACACCACCCTCTCCGCTGCTTCCCCGCCGCGCCGCGAAGAACTCGCGCAGCAGCGCCGCGCACTCCTCCTCCATCACACCGGCGACTACGTGGGGACGATGGTTGAGGGCCGGCTCGGCAAGGATGTCGAGGACGCTACCGGCGGCCCCGGCCTTCGGGTCGAAAGCTCCGAAGACCACGGTGGGGATGCGGGCAAGGACAATCGCGCCGGCGCACATCGCGCACGGCTCGAGGGTCACGTAGAGCGCCGTGCCGGGCAGGCGCCAGCCGCCGAGCGCCTCGGCCGCGGCGCGGATCGCGAGGATCTCGGCGTGCGCGGTCGGGTCGTGGCGCAGCTCGCGCTCGTTGCCGGCGGAGGCGAGCGGCTCGCCGTCGCGAGCGACGACAGCGCCGATCGGGACGTCGCCGTGCGCCTCGGCCTCGCGCGCCCGCTCCAGCGCCACGCCCATCAGGCGGCGGTGGACCGCGTCGAGCGACTCGTCCGACATCGATCGGAGAGTATGCGCAGCCACGACTTCGCGGGCTCGCCGGTGTTTGCCTGATAGCCCGCCGTTCGCACCGGCCAGCGCCGCACAGATGACCCGACGCCTCACCACCTTCGCCGCCCTGACCCTCCTCTGCGTCGGCACGGGCCAAAGCAGCGCCGGGGCCACGGCTGCCGTCTCGCCGGCCCGCGGCTTCGTGCCCCGGGAGCTGATCGTCAAGTTTGAGGACGATCGCCGGGCGAAAACCGTGCGGCTGCCGGCGAGCCTCGGGGTGAGGCGGGCCGCCGAGGTGCTGCGACGCAGTCCAGCGGTCGCCTACGCCGCGCCCAACTACCTTGCGACCGCTTCGGCGCCTTCTCCCCTCCTCACCTCGACCGGCCTCCCCAACGACCCCGGCCCGATCGACGGACCCCCCGGGCCACCCGGCGGCTGGGTCTCCCTGCAGTGGAACCTGCTGCCCTGGGCAGGCGGCACGGCCACTGGCCTCCCCACCTCGCCCGGCGGGATCGACGCGATCGGCGCCTGGCGCAACCTGCAGGCGGCGGGGCGGGCGGGCGGTCGCGGCATCGTCGTCGCCGTCCTCGACACCGGTGTCGCCTACCGTTCGCTGGGCGGCCGCTTCCGGCGCAGCCCCGACTTCGCTCCAGGCCAGTTCGTGCCGGGCTTCGACTTCGTCAGCGGCGACCGGCTGCCGCTCGACCAGAACGGCCACGGAACCCATGTCGCCGGCACGATCGCCGAGAAGACCGACAACGGAATCGGCCTGGTAGGTCTTGCTTACGGTGCCAAGTTGATGCCGATCCGCGTGCTCGACAAGCACGGCAGCGGCGAGGCCGCCGAGATCGCCCGCGGCATTCGGTTTGCGGTGGCCCACGGCGCCGACGTCATCAACATGAGCTTCAACTTCGGCTGCGGCAAGCGCGTTCCCTCGATCGACGAAGAGCTGCGCCGCGCGTATCGGGCCGGCGTCGTCACCGTCGCCTCGATCGGCAACCTCGGCGCCGAGACCTGCGTCTCACCGCCGGCGACGGGCCCCAGGGTGATCGGCGTCGGCGGGACGACCGAGGGCGGCTGCCTCGGCAGCTACTCGCTCACCGGTCCAAAGATCGACGTGGTGGCCCCAGGCGGCGGCGTGGCGGCGATCGGCTGCCCGTCGGTCGCGGCGCGGCCGATTTTCCAGGTAACGCTGAAGAGCGGCGACACCCGCCGCTTCGGCGAGCCGGGCAGCTACATCGGCACTTCGATGGCCGCCGCCCACGTCTCGGGCCTGGCGGCTCTGGTGCTCGCCAGTCGCGCCCTCGGCACGGTCGGACCCGGCGCGAACCTGGTCGACCGGCTGACGCGGCGGCTCCGCAACACGGCCAGGGACCTCGGCCTGCCCTCGACCCGGCAGGGCAGCGGCCTGATCGACGCCGCACGGGCGACGTCCCCCCTGCCTTGAGTGAGGCCGTTAGGTGGTGCGAACTATGAGGACGCTGCAGGGCGCGTGATGGGAGACGTTGTTCGGCACGCTGCCGAGCAGGAAGCGGCGGGCGCCGGTCATGCCTTTGTTGCCGACGACAATCAGGTCGGCCCCAGTCTCCTCGGCCACCCCGAGGATCGCCTCCCCCGGATTCCCCTCCACCGGGTGGGTCTGGACATCGACGCCCTCCTTGCGCACCTCGGCTGCGGCGGCATCGAGGGTGAGGTTGACGTCCTCGCGCGGGCCGACAACGTGCTGCACGTCCTGCGGCACCCCCTGCTGCTCATCCTGAAGACGGCGGCCGGAGACCGGCTCATAGGCAGAGACGATGCTGAGCTCTGCGCCGGAGAGCTTCGCGATGTCGATGGCCTGGCGCACAGCCGCCGCGGCGGTCTCCGATCCGTCGGTTCCAACCACGATGCGAGTGAACACGCCGCCTCCTCTCGTCGACTGCGGGGCGGGCCGATACTAACGCGCGTCTTGCTGGGCGGGGATGCCGCGAAAGCCGTCGCCGAGGATCTCGGTCGGCGTGGTCGCCAGCCGCACGATTGCGATCGCCATCGAGGCGAGCAGGCAGGCGACGAGAATGACCATCCCGACTTTCCAGCTGGTAGGCACCGGCGGAAGCCTAGACCGGGCGGACTAGACTCGGGCCGGGATGCGCGAGGAGGAAATCGCCGACGGCGTCTGGCTGCTGCGGGGCGAACTGCGCCGCAGCATGAACGTCTACTTCCTGCGCGACGGCGACGGCGTAGTCCAGTTCGACGGCGGCACCAAGGCAATGGTCCGCTCGGCGCGCCGCGCGGGCGAGCGGCTCGGTGGCGTGAAGCGGGTCGTGCTCGGCCATGCGCACGCCGACCACCGCGGGACGGCGCCGTCGATGGGGGCGCCCGTCTTCTGCCACCCCGACGAGGTCGCCGACGCCGAAAGCGACGCCTCGATCGCTCCATATATGGACCTTTCGCAGCTGCCGGTCGCCCCGGTGCGCTGGATCTACCCGTTCCTCCTGCGCCGCTGGGACGGTGGCGCCGTGAAGATCGCCGGGACCGTCGAGGAGGGGGACGAGGTGGCCGGTTTCCGTGTCATCGACTTCCCCGGCCACGCTCCCGGGCTGATCGGACTCTGGCGCGAGAGCGACCGCGTCGCACTGGTCAGCGACGTCGTCTACTTCGTCGACTCGGCGCGGCTGCGGCCCCTTCCCCACGGCGAGGCGAGCGTCCCGCACCCCGCCTGGGCGCTGGACCATGCCGAGGCGAAGGAGTCGGTGCGCCGCCTCGCCGCGCTGGAACCGCGCCTGGTCGGAGCCGGCCACGCCGAGCCGCTGCGCGGTCCGAACCTGCGCGAGGTCCTCGAGCGGGCTGCCGAGAAGCACTGAGCACGGGGCGGGTCTGGCCGCGCCCCGGCGGGCGGCTGTCATAGGTTGCCCGCACTGATGATCGGGACCTACGTCTCGGCGGCGCTGATCTGCGCCGCCTCGCTTTTGATCGGGCGCGCGCTGCTGATCGTCGCGGGACGGGACTCGTGGTCGTGGCTCGCTCCGGCCGCCGGCTTCGGCGCGATTCTCACGGTGACGGGCGTGCTGGCCCGGGCACCCGGACACGGCACGTCGGCGACGCTGGGGCTGGTTGCGCTGGCTGCGATCGCCGCGGCGATCGTCCTCGCCGCCCGCCACCCCACTGGCGACGGGCCTGAAACGTCCAGATCGCGGACGGGAGAGCCCCGTCGGCGGCGGGATGCGTTGCGGGAGGGGCTGCCGGTGGCGCTCCTGGTCATCCTCGTCCTCTCGATTCCCTTCGCGATCACGGCCCGCTGGGGATTGCTCGGCGTCGGCTTCAACAACGACCTTGGCCTGCACCTGGCCTGGGCGGAGTGGCTGCGCAGCGGCGCCGGCCCCACGCCCGAGCCGGGCTATCCGCTCGGGCCGCACGGCCTCGCCGTGGCGGTCGCCGCCGTGCCGGGGATCGGGCTCGGCCAGGCGTTCGTCGGCGAGATCTTCGCAATCGGCGTATTGACCGGACTGACCGCGCTCGGCGCCCTGACCGACCTGCGGCCGGGGCGGCGACTGCTCGCCGCGGTCCTGGTCGCAGTCTCCTACCTCGGCGCCTCCTACTTCGCCCAGGGCGCCTTCAAGGAGACCGCCGAGGCGCTCTTCGTCCTCGCCTTCGCGGTCGGGCTGCTGAGGGCCGAGCCGCCGTTCCGCCTGCGAGCCGTGCTGCCGTACCTCGCCCTCGCCGGCGGCGTCTTCTTCGCCTACAGCTTCGCCGGCCTCGCCTGGCCGATCGCGATCGTGGCCCTCTGGAGCCTCACCCTGCCGGAGGTACGAGCCGTGCTGGCTCCCCGGCGGCTGCTGCGGCTGCTGCTGCGGCCGGTGACCGTGGCGGCGATCGTGCTGCTCGCCGGTGCCGCGGTCGCCGCGACCCTGGTCGGGCCGTTTGGCTTCGTCCACACCTTCAACAAGGTCGCGGGGACCAATACCTACGGGCCGGTCTCGCCGGTCGAGGCGCTCGGGGTCTGGCCGGCGTCCAACTACCGCCTCGACGCGCCCGGCGGAGCCAGGCTGCCGGCGCTCGCCGGGGCGATCGGGGCACTCGCCCTGGCGCTCGGCGCGATCTGGTGGGCTCGGCGGCGCCAGCTCGCGGTGCCTCTGGCGCTCGCCGCTTGCGCGCTGCTCTACCTCGCATCGCTGCCGTTCAGTGGCGACTACTCGCAGGCCAAGGCGCTGATGATCGGCGCGCCGCTGGCGATGCTGGTCGCGATCCGGCCGCTGCTCGCCGAAGCCACCGTTCGCTCTTTGTCGGGCCTAGGCCGACAAAAGACGAACGGCTCGCTTCTGCCGCGACTCGCTTGGTCGGCGCTAGCAGGTGTCTTCGTCGGCGGCGCTGCCTATTCGAGCTTCCTCGCCCTGCGGGAGGCGCCGGTCGGGCCGGCCGGCCACGGCGCTGAGCTGCGCGCCTTCCTGCCCGTGGTCCACGGCAAGCCGGTCCTCTACGCCGGCCAGGATCGCTACGCCGCCTACGACCTGCTGGGCGCCGACACGCACGTGCCGATCGTCGAGTTCCCCGACCCGGAAGTCTCCGAGAACCCCGAGAAGCCCTTCGACACCGGCGACGCCTACAGCCCGATCGACTTCGACTCCTTCTCGCGCGGGACGCTCGACCGCGTCCCCTACGTCGTCACCGGTCGCGCCGCCTGGAACAGCGAGCCACCGCCGAACTTCCGGCGCGTCGCCGCGACGCCGTCCTACCTGCTCTGGGAGCGGACCGGTGAGACGCCCGAGAACCGCCACGTCCTGCTCGAGGGGACCGACGCGGGCGCCTGGGCGGGCTGCGCTTCGCCGGAGATCCGCCTCCTGCTCGCCAGCGGCGGGCGCGCCTCGCTCTTCCCGGCACCGGCAATTGGGCGAAAAGAGGCCTGGCGAGACAGCCATGTGCTCGGAGTCGGCGAGAGCGCCTCGCAGTCGCTGGAGTTGCCGCGCGGCCGCTGGCGGCTCTCGCTGCAGTATTTCTCCCCCTTTGAGCTGACCCTCAGCGCCCCCGGCTTCCGCGAGGAGCTGAAGGCGGCGCTCGACGGTCAGCGGCCGAACACGATCAGCCTCGCCAACGACGGGCAATTCTGGCCGGCGGGTGAGATTGTCAGCTCGGGCGGCTCGGTCCGCTTCGAGATCGCCGCCACCGAGCCGACCGCCCTGCAGGAGCTGAGCGGCTACGCCGGCAAGGCCCAGGTCGGCAGCCTGGTCGCCGTCCCGGCCCAACCGCGCCGCACCGTGCCGCTCGCCGCCGCGTGTGACTCGTGGATCGACTGGTACGAATCGCCCAAGGCCCCCTGACCAAGCAGATCAAGGACGCAGGGAGCGTGGTGTGCAGTGCACACGAGCGACCGAGGACGCAGATATGCGCCGGTCAGGTGGCCTTGGCCGCCATGCGCTCCGGGGTCGGGCGCACAACATCCCAGACCAGACCGGCCTTCTCGAGCGCCCTGATCACGGCTGCCGAGACGTCCACCTGCCAGCGGCCGAGGCCGTGGACGGCGGAGGTCGGGAAAGCGTGGTGGTTGTTGTGCCATGCCTCGCCGAGGGTCGGCAGCGCGATTAGGGCCAGATTGCGCGACTCGTCGGTGGTCTCGTAGTCGCGCCGCCCGAAGGTGTGGCAGAGCGAGTTGATGCTGTAGGTGAAGTGGTGCAGGACGAAGACGCGGACGAGGCCGCCCCAGAGCACGCCGGTCGCCGCGGCGAGAAGCGTGCCGCCGATGATCCAGCCGAGCAGGCCGGGGAGCAGCAGGCCGAGGATCGCCCAGTAGATGAACGTGCGGTCGACCCAGCTGATCACCGGGTCCTCGAGCAGGTCGGGCGCGAAGCGTTCCTTGTTGCCGCGCTGAGTGTGGATGAAGAGCCAGCCCATGTGGGCGTGGTAGAGGCCCTTCAGCGCGCCGCGCAAGCCGCCGCCGTGGTCGACGTGGGGACTGTGCGGGTCGCCGTGTTCGTCGGAGAAGGTGTGGTGCTTGCGGTGGTCGGCGACCCAGGAGATGACCGGCCCCTCGATCGCGGCCGAGCCGAGGATGCCGAGCAGGCCGCGCAGCCACGGGTGCGTCTTGAAGCTGCGGTGGGTGAGGTGGCGATGGAAGCCGACCGTGATCCCGAGCCCGGTCAGCAGGTACATGCCGACGAAGAGGAAGACGTCGCTCCAGTGCAGGGCGCTCCCCCAGACCTGCCAGGCGGCGAAGCCGAGCGCCAGGAACGGGATCAGCGTCACCATGCCGGTGATGATCCGGTCCCGGGTCTCGTGCTCGACCGGCTGGATGTCGGAGGGAAGAGGTCCGCTCGCTTCCATCGTTCCGATGATACGTCGGTTCCCACTCGTCCCGCGACCAAACGCGAAAAGTGGACGATTGCGAGCGGGTGCGGATAAGGTCCGCCCGATGGCGTTCGCGACGACCCAGCCCCTGCGCCGGGAGATCGAGGCGCAGATCCCCGAGCGACCGTTCTCCGTCGAGTTCTGGGACGGGACGCGGCTGCCGTCGACCGGCGGCGGGCCGACCTTCTACGTGCGCTCGCCGCGGGCCGCCGCACACGTGCTGCGAGCACCGGGGCAACTGGGCCTGGGCCGCGCCTACGTCAGCGGCGAGATCGAGGTCGACGACATCGACGCGGTTATCGAGGTGCTCGACGGCTGGCAGCCCCCACCGCTCGACGGCGCCGCGAAGCGCCGGCTGCTCCTCGCCACGGTGCGCGCCGCCGGCCTGGCAAAGCCGCCGCCGCGTCCCGCCGCCGAGCTGCGGCCGAGCGGCCGTCGCCACAGCAAGGAGCGCGACGCCCGCGCCGTCCGCCATCACTACGACGTCTCCAACGACTTCTTCTCGCTGTTCCTCGACGAGTCGAAGACCTACAGCTGCGCGATCTTCTCGCGCGGCGCCCAGACGCTCGAGGAGGCGCAGTTCGAGAAGCGTGAGACGGTCTGCCGCAAGCTGGCGCTGAAGGAGGGTGAGCGGGTCCTGGACGTCGGCTGCGGCTGGGGCAGCTTCCCGATCCACGCTGCCTCCGAGCACGGCGCCCGCGTGGTCGGCATCACGCTGTCCCCCGCCCAGGCCGAGGAGGCGCGGCGGCGGGTCGAGGCGGCAGGCGTCGCCGACCGGGTCGAGATCCGGCTGATGGACTACCGCGACCTGGCGGGCGAGCGCTTCGACGCGATTGCCTCTATCGGCATGGTCGAGCACGTCGGCGAGGCGCAGATCGACGTCTACGCGCGCAGCCTGGCCGGGCTGCTGGAGCCGGGCGGGCGACTGCTCAACCACGGGATTGCGCGCCTTCGCCACACCGACCCCGAGGCGGGGCCGTTCTCGGAGCGCTACGTCTTCCCCGACGCCGAGCCGCTGCACCTCTCGCGAGTGCTGCTGGCGCTGGAGCGGGCCGGCTTCGTCACCCGCCACGTCGAGGACTTCGGTGCCGATTACGCCGAGACGCTGCGCCACTGGGCGCGCCGGCTCGACGAGAACCGCGACGAGGCGCTGCGCCTTGCCGGCCCCGAACGGCTGCGCGTTTGGCGCCTCTACCTGCGCATGGCGCGCAACGGCTTCGAGAACGGGTTCCTGTCGATCTATCAGGCTCGCTGCAGTTTGGCGTGAGACCCGATCCGGCAGGGGGTTTCACTTAACTTTTTTTGAAGAAAGGTTGCGGCTGTCCCCCGGCCTAGCCGCAAAAAAAGTACAAGACGTTTCACCCCCTGCCGGATCGGCTCGTCAAGCCGGGAAGCGGCCCTCGACCGTGGGCAGAACCCAGTCGGCGCCAGCTTGCTCGAGCTGAGCGATCGAGTACTTGCCCGTGGCGACGGCGACGACCCGTATGCCGGCGCCGTGCCCGGCGCGGACGTCGCGCGGCGTGTCGCCGACCGCGATGCAGGCGCCGGGGTCGAGCGGGCCGCCGGAGACCAGGTCGGCGCGGCGGAGCGCCGCTTCGGTGACCTCGGTGCGGTCAGATGAGTCGGAGCCGTAGCCGCCGAAGCTGAAGAAGCGGTTGAGGCCGGCGCGCGAGAGCTTGATGTGGGCGGCCGCCTCGACGTTGCCGGTGACGAGGCCGAGCAGCAAGCCGGCGTCGATGAGGCGGTCGAGCAGTGCCTCAATCCCGGGCATGAGGCGGTAGCCGCTCGACTCGCCGACGGTGTCCGGCAGGTGCTTGAGGTAGGCGCCGATCGCCCTGGCGCGCTCTTCGGCGTTGCCCTCCCTCCCGACCGCCTCACGGAAAACGATCGCGGCGATTTCCGGATCGGTCATGCCGGCGTCGGTGCGCTCGTGGACGTTCGCCTCGACTCCGTAGAGCTCCGCGAAAGCACGCTGCCAGGCCGCGCCGCCGGCGCCGCCCGTAACCAGGATCGTGCTGTCGACGTCGAACAGCACAGCGCGGAAGTCGGCGCCCTCACTCACCGACGAGGTCCTTCTGGCTCAGCCAATAGAGAAGACCGAGCGCCGGCAGCACGACCACCGTCGCCGCGCCGAAGACGGCGAGCAGCGCGGTCAGGGTCGGATCGGGCGCCGCCGACTCGCCGATCCTCAGCGAGGTTGGCAGCAGGTAGGGGAACTGAGCGACGCCCCAGCCCCAGACCACCGCGACAACGGCACCGGCCGCAAGCGGGCGCAGGCCGCGCCGGTGTCCGCCCGCCAGCAGGACGAGTACGGCGAGGCCGCAGAGCGCCGAGGCGGCGACCAGCGGCAGCCCCTCGGCGACGAGGCGGTCGTAGAGGTAGGGCGCCTCCTCTCGCAGAACGAAGCCGGCCGCGACGGCGAGCAGGCCGGCGACGATGCCCGCCAGGAGCGCGCGGTGCTCGAAGTAGTCCTCCAGCTCCTCGTCCCCCGCCCGGCGCGCGTCGGCGACGAGGAACACGGCCGCCAGGTAGGCGCCGGTGGCGACGAAGAGCGCCCCGATCGTCAGCGGCAGTGGGTCGAGCCAGCTCGCGAAGGGCTCGCCGTTGCCCTCAGCCGGCACGTTGCCCGCGGCGACCGCGCCGACCACCGTGCCCATGAAGAAGGGCGTCAGCACCGAGGAGAGGGCGAACGTTGCGCCCATCGCACGCCGCTGCCGCAGCGATCGGATCGAGCTGCGGAAGGCAAAGCCGGCGCCCCGCAGCACGATGCCCAGCACCGCCAGCGCCAGCGGGATGTAGAGGGTCGAGGTGACGGCGCCAAAGGCCTCCGGGAAGGCGGTCCAGAGGACGACGACGATGAAGATCAACCAAACGTGGTTGGCCTCCCAGACGGGGGTCAGCGAACGCTGGATCAGAGCCCTGGGGCGCTCCCCGCGCTCGGCGCCGCCGGCGAGGAGGTCCCAGGCGCCACCGCCGAAGTCCGCGCCGCCGAAGAGCGTGTAGAGCGTCGCGCCGATCCAGAGGATCGCCGCCGCGGCGTCGGCCTTGCTCATCGCCGCCCGCCCTTTCGGTGCGACTTATGTCCACATATCGAGCAGAACTCGCACTGGAAGCTCGGCCGGCTCACCCTATGACCCCCGCATGGTCTTCGGGCGGCCCGTAGGGCGCTCCGGCGAGCTCGGCATCGCCCTCCTCGCGCCAGCGCCGCGACATCGCGCGCAGCACGAGGACGAGCCCGGCACCGAGCCCGGCATAGAGCGCAACGACGCCCGCAAAGGCGAACCAGATGCCCTCCGCCTCGGTCACCGCTTCGGAGGTGCGCATGTAGCCCTGCACGATCCAAGGCTGGCGGCCCACCTCGGTGACGACCCAGCCGCACCACATCGCCAGGACGGCCGCGCCGCCCGAGACGGCGACCGCGCGCAGGAACCAGACGGTGGCCGGCGGGCCGCGCCGCCGCCACCAGGCGATCGCCAGCCAGGCGGAGAGCGCCAGCAGGCCGAAGCCGATGCCGACCATCGCGTCGAAGGCGAGATGGAGCAGCGTGTTGGCCGGCGGTCGCTCGTCGGGCGGAATGTCCTCCAGGCCGGTCACCACAGTGTCGGTGCTGAAGCCGACCAGCCAGGAGTCGAGGCCGGGGATGCCGATCGCGCCCTTCACTCCGTCGTCGGTGCAGATGCCGCCCAGGTACTCGGTCTGGTTCGGTCCCGTCTCCTCGATGCACTCGAAGCCGGCGAACTTGGCTGGCTGGTCCTCGGCCACCGAGCGGGCGGCGACGTCGCCGACGTAGATCTGGACGGGGGTCGCAATCGCCGCCACGGTGAGCGGGATCAGCAGGCCGAGCCGGTGCAGGCGGTCGCGCCGTCCGCGCAGCATCCCGACCGCGTAGATCGAGGCGACCAGGAAGCCGGTCACCATGTAGGCGGCGAGGATCATGTGCGGTACCTCGTAGTGCCAGGCGCCGTTGAAGATGACCTCGAGCGGATCGGTTTCGACCACCTTGCCGGCAGCGTCGAGCGTGAAGCCGCCCGGCTGGTTCATCCAGGCGTTGGCGCTGACCACCGAGAAGGCACCGCCGATGCCGGTCACGACCATCGGCACGCCCGACCAGAAGTGCGCCCAGTCGCCGAGCCGCTTCCAACCGTAGATGTAGATGGCGAGGAAGATCGCCTCGACGAAGAAGAAGATGCCCTCGATCGCGAAGGCGATGCCGAAGGCGTCGCCGAAGCGCTCCATGAAGCGCGGCCAGAGCAGCCCGAACTCGAAGCTGAGCACGGTGCCGCTGACCGCGCCGACCGCAAAGGTGACCGCCATCGCCTTCGACCAGCGCCGCGCCAGGCGCAGCGCATCGGCGTCGCCGCGCCTCAGTCCCAGCCAGTTGGCGACGAGGATGATCGCCGGGAAGGCGACGCCGATGCAGGCCAGCACGATGTGGAAGGCCAGCGTGAAGGCCATCAGCTGGCGCGCCGCGAGCAGGTTGGACTCCGACGCCGCGAGCGGGAGGGCGTCGAGCGGCACCGCCTACTCCTCCGCTGTCGCCGGCCTGACCCGCGCGGCGCGGTAGCGGCGGATCAGCGCGTTGGTCGAGCTGTCGTGGCGCAGCTCCGGCTCGGTGTCGGCCTGCAGCTCGGGGACGATCGCCTTGGCCAACTGCTTGCCGAGCTCGACCCCCCACTGGTCGAAGGAGTCGATCCCCCAGACGGCGCCCTGGACGAAGGTGCTGTGCTCGTAGAGGGCCACAAGCGCCCCGAGCGTGCGCGGGTCGAGCCGCTCGGCGAGGATCGTGTTCGACGGGCGGTTGCCCTCCATGACGCGATGCGGCACCAGCTGCTCTGGCGTCCCCTCCTCGAGCACCTGCTCGGGCGCCTTGCCGAAAGCCAGCGCCTCGCCCTGGGCGAAGACGTTGGAGAGGAGCAGGTCGTGGTGCTCGCCGAGCGGGTTGAGCGAGCGCATGAAGCCGATGAAGTCGCAGGGGACGAGGCGCGTTCCCTGGTGGAGCAGCTGGTAGAAGGAGTGCTGGCCGTTGGTGCCCGGCTCGCCCCAGAGGATCGCCCCGGTGTCGTAGTCGACGCGCGCGCCGTCGAGCGTGACGTGCTTGCCGTTGGACTCCATCGTCAGCTGCTGCAGGTAGGCGGGGAAGCGGTGCAGGTACTGGTCGTAGGGAAGCACCGCGCAGGTCTCGACGCCGAAAAAATCGGCGTACCAGACGGCGAGCAGGCCGAGCAAGGCCGGCAGGTTGCGCTCCAGCGGCGCGGTGCGGAAGTGCTCGTCCATCGCGTGGAAGCCGGCCAGCAGCTCGGCGAAGCGCTCGGGGCCGATCGCCAGCATCGTCGAGAGACCGATCGCCGAGTCCATCGAGTAGCGGCCGCCGACCCAGTCCCAGAAGCCGAACATGTTGTCGGTGTCGATGCCGAACCCGGCGACCCCCTCGGCGTTGGTCGAGACGGCGACGAAGTGCCTGGCAACGGCGGCCTCGTCACCGCCGAGGCCCGCCAGCGCCCACTCCCGCGCCGTGCGGGCGTTGGTCATCGTCTCCAGCGTCGTGAAGGTCTTCGAGGCGACTACGAAGAGCGTCTCGGCCGGGTCGAGGTCGCGCGTCGCCTCGGCGAAGTCGGTGCCGTCGACGTTTGAGACGAAGCGGAAGCTCATCTCGCGATCGCTGAAGTGGCGGAGTGCCTCGTAAGCCATCTGGGGGCCAAGGTCGGAGCCGCCGATGCCGATGTTGACGACGTTGCGGATGGCCTTGCCGGTGTGGCCGGTCCACTCACCGGAGCGGACCCGCCCCGCGAAGGCGCCCATGCGGTCGAGCACCTCGTGGACCTGCTTGACGACGTCGGTGCCGTCGACTATCAACGAGCGCCCGCGCGGCATCCGCAGGGCGACGTGGAGGACGGAGCGGTCCTCGGAGACGTTTATCCGCTCGCCGCTGAACATCGCCTCGCGGCGCTCCTCGACGCCGCGCTCGCGGGCGAGGTCGCGCAGCAGCGCAAGCGTCTCGTCGTCGACCCGGTTCTTGGAGTAGTCGAGGTAGAGGTCGGCGCCCTCGGCGACCAGCCGCTCGCCGCGCTCGGGGTCGGCGGCGAAGAGGTCGCGCAGGTGGCGGGCGCGGATCGCGTCGAAGTGGCCTTCGAGCGACTTCCACGCGGCCGTCTCGCGAAGCGGCGTCACGGGGCGACCTTACTGGCCATCAGGGCTCGATCCGGGTGACCGTTCCGTCGCCGTTGTTGGCGACCCAGACCGCCGCCTCGCCGACCACCACGGCACCGGGGCTCGGGCCGACCTCGATCGGGTCGCCGATCGTCTCGCCGCTGGCCATGTCGATGCGGCTGACCGTGCCGTCCCCCGCGTTGGCGACCCAGACGACGCTGGTCCCGGCGTCGATGCCGCCGGGCCGGTCACCAACGTCGATTGGCTCGCCGAACCGACTTCGAATCGAGGGATCGACCCGGGAGACCGTGTCCGTGCGGGTCGTCGCGACCCAGACGAGGCCGCGCCCGACGGTGAGGCCGGCCGGCCCGCGGCCCGCCGGGACCGGCTCGTCGGCTGAGGCGGTCTCGAAATCGATGCGGCGAACGCTGCCGGTCGAGGCGCTGCTCACCCAGACCGCTCCGGCGCCGACGGTCAGCCGCAGCGGCGCCGCGTGCGGCTCGATGCCGCGCTTGTGGATCTCGCCGCCCGGGTTGATCGCGACGATCCCCCTCCCCGCCTCGTCGGCGACCCAGATGCGGCCGCCGCCGAAGACGATGGCGCCGGGCCGGCCCCCGACGCGGATCCGCTCCCGCCGCCGGGACACCGGCTCGACTCGGATCACCTCGCCGGTCCGCGGG
Source organism: Solirubrobacterales bacterium (assembly GCA_036276735.1). Lineage (GTDB taxonomy): Bacteria > Actinomycetota > Thermoleophilia > Solirubrobacterales > 70-9 > VRUE01. The sequence goes on from DASUOH010000031.1 coordinate 13,760, forward strand.
CTCGACACCCAGATCGAGCCCTCGCCGACCGCGACGCCGGCGATGCCGTCTTCGAGCCGCGTCGGCTCGCCCGCCACGTCGCCGCTGCGGGGATCGATCCGCCACAGCCTGCCGTCGCCGGCGCTCGTCGCCCAGACCGCCCCCTCCCCGACGGCGAGGCGCAGCGCGCCGCGTCCCACCTCGATCGGCTGGGATACGGAGACGTCGTCGTCGCCGAAGAGGAGCAGGGCGGTAGCGATCGCCGCGACGAGCACAACGCCCGCCAGGCCGAAGCCCCAGGCGGGCAGGCGGCGTCGCGCCCTGCGCTCTCCCAGCCGCAGGGTCGGGCGGTCCGCCGCCTCGGAGAGGACGGCGGTCTCGGTCGGCGTCGCGCCCTGGCGCTCGCGGGCCGCCTCGATCATCTCCCCGGCGCTCGGGTAACGCTCGGCCGGGTCCTTGGCCACGGCGCGTTCGATCACCGCGTCGAGACCGCGCGGCATCTGCGGCTCCGAATCGCCGGCCTGGCGCGCGAATGGAGCGATCCCGGTCGTCGCCTCGTAGAGGACGCAGCCGAGCGAGTAGACGTCGGCCGCCGGGCCGACCCGCGAGCCGCGCCACTGCTCGGGAGACATGTATTCGGCGGTGCCGACCACCGAGGCGTCGCTGAGCACGCCCGAGTCGCCGAGCGCCTTGGCGAGACCGAAATCCGTGAGGAAGGCGCGGTCGCCTTCGAGCAGGATGTTGTGCGGCTTGACGTCGCGGTGGACGACGCCGGCCGCGTGGGCCGCGTCGAGCGCCTCCGCAACCTGGGCGAGCAGGTCGAGGGCCTCGGGGACCGGTAGCGGTCCGCCCACAGCGATCCGCTTCTTGAGATCGCCGCCCTTGACGAAGCGCATCGCGACGATCAGCTCGCCGTCCTCCTCGCGGGCGTCGTAGACCGGGACGACACCCGGGTGGTCGAGCCGGGCGGCGAGCCGCGACTCGCTCAGGAAGCGCTCGCGAAAGCCCTCCTGCTCGGCGAGGTGGCGGGCGATCACCTTCAACGCCACCGGTCTTTCCAGAGCGAGGTGGGTGGCCCGGTAGACGACCCCCATCCCGCCCCGGGCGATCAGCCCGTCGATGCGATAGCCGCCGAGCGTCGAGCCGATCGAGGGTTCCGCCACCCCGTCGTTATATCGACGCCCCCGGGCAGGGGACCCGCCGTAGGTTGAGCACCCTATGGGTGCCTAATCGATGGCGGGTCCTTCCGGCTACCGCGTGGAGCGGGCCGGCTGCCAGGCCATCACCGAGCCGATCGTCGTCGTCGTTTCCCCGAAAGCGGAGGAGAAGCCGTCGGCGAGCTGGCGCTGACGGCGGGTCTTGACCGAGATCGCGGTCAGCGTCTGCCGCGTTTCGGTGCTCGTCTCGGTGGCGACGAAGGCCGCTACCTCGCGACCGTCCGAGGAGAAGACGGCGTTCGCCTGCGACTCGTCGGGCAGCTCGATCAGCTTGTGGGCGCGTTTCTCACCTCTGCGCGGCAGCGGCTTGACCCACAGCCCCTGGTCGCGGCGGAAGAGCAGCAGGCGGCCGTTCGGCGTCACGTCCTCGATGTAGGAGGAGCCGGCGCCCCTGACCAGCTCGCGCTGCTTGCGTCCGTCGGCGCCCATCACGTAGATGTCGGCGTAGGCCTCGGGGCCTTCGCCGCTCGCGCCGCGGCTGTAGGCGATGCCGATCGCCGAGAAGCGCGGCGCGAACTCGTCGATGCGGCCGGTCCTGGTGAGGCGCCGCAGCTTCGCGCCGGAAGGGCGCACCGAGTAGAGGTCGTCGCTGGCTCCGGCGCTGCTGCGGACGAAGGCGATCGTCCTGCCGTCGGCCGAGTAGGTGACCGAGTAGTCGTCCCCCGGCGATTGAACGAGCGGCCGCAGTTTGCCGCCGCCGGTGCGGACCACATAGAGGTCCCGTGCCCCGTTCGCCACGGCGCGACGCTCGAAGACGATCGTGCGACCGTCGGCCGAGAAGACCGGCCGGGTGTCGACCTCGGCGCCGCCGGTGACGGCGTGCTGGCCGGAGCCGTCAGCACGCATTGCATAGACGTCGCCGTCGCGCACGAAGGCGATCATGCGGCCGTCGGAGGAGAAGGCCGGTTCTGCGTCGGCCGGGTTGTCGGTCAGCTCGTTGAGGCGACCGTTGCGGGCCGCGAACAGGCCGCCTTCGGGCTCTTTGACAAATTTCTCGCCGCCCGGTTTCTCGTAGGTGCGGCTGTCCTCGGTGACCCGGGAGAAGACGACCGCCCCCGACGACGCGGCCATGGCATGGGCCGTCGAGAGGGCAAAGGCGAGGAGGGCGAGCACTGCGGTGAAGAGAGTTCGGTTGAGCATCGGAGTTCCTTTCGGATTGGGTGACGTTGCACCACCGATGCTCGCGCCCGGCGCCGTACGCGCAAACGACAGCGCTGCCGCCGACCGGGCCACCTTTGGCTCGCTTCGGGTCAGCGATCGAGGCCGAGCTCGATCACCCGCGCGGCGATCAGGCGGGGGCGTTCGCGCCCGGCGTCGCCCGGGATGCCGAGCTTGGCGGCGAGCGCGTCGAGGCGGCGCTGGGCGGTGCGCTCACTTACGTGGAGCGCCTCGGCGAGCTCGGCCCGAGTCGCCGGTCGACCGGCGAACGCGCCGGCGCTGCGGTAGGGCGCGACGAGCGCCGTCGCCGTCGCCCGCTCTTCCTCGCTGAGCGGCACCGACGGCTCCGTCGCGGCGACGGTCTCCCCGGCGCCGCCGGCGCCGGGGATTGAGACTTCCAGCCGCTGCGAGCCGACGATCAGCGTGTCGCCGTCGCGCAACCGCCGCGGCCGGTCGAGCGGCTCGCCGTTCAGGGCGGTGCCGTTACGGCTGTCGAGGTCCGTCGCCATCAGCACCCCGCCACGGCTCTCGATCTCCAGGTGGTGCCAGGAGACCGCCTCGTCGTCGAGCGGGACGCCGGCCTCCGGGTCGCGACCGATCGTCGTCGTCTCGCCGTCGTGCAGCGGGAACGAGCGCGGCTCGCGGCCGCCGGTCAGCCAGATACGGGCCTCCATCGCCGCCCGAGCATAGAGTCCCGGCCCGTGGGGACCGACGAGGAGAAGCGCCTCGCCGCCGAGGCAGCCGCGGAGCTGGTCGAGGACGGGATGACGGTCGGCTTAGGCACCGGCTCGACCGTCGCCCACCTGCTGCCGGCGATCGCGCGGCGCGGCCTGAGCGGGATCCGCTGCGTCGCCACCTCGGTCGCCACCGAGGAGCAGGCACGCGGCCTCGGCATCGCTGTCGAGGAGTTCAGCGAGCTGGAGCGGCTCGACATCGCGATCGACGGAACCGACCAGGTGACGCCGGACGGCTGGCTGGTCAAGGGCGGCGGCGGCGCCCACCTGCGCGAGAAGATCGTCGCCGCGGCGGCGGATCGCTTTGTCGTGATCGCCGACTCGAGCAAGCCGGTCGAGGCGCTGAACGCGCCGGTCCCGCTCGAGCTCTTCGCCTTCGGCTTGCGCGGCACGCTGGGCCGGCTCGGCCCCGAGGTGATCCTGCGCGATGCACCACGCAGCCCCGACGACGGCGTGATCGCCGACTACAACGGCGCGGTCGCCGACCCCGCGGCTCTCGCCGCCTGGCTCGACGCCGACCCCGGCGTCGCCGCCCACGGCCTCTTCGCGCCGGAGCTGGTCAGTGACGTGCTGGTGGCACGCGGCGGGAAGGTCGAGTGGGCATAGTGGTACGATTTACCCACTTTGGCTTTCATCGTTGCGACCAAGCGTGGCCGGTTCGAGGTTCGCGAGTCCAATGCGACTCCTCGTGGGCCGCGTAGCCGCACCCTCGCCTCCTTCACCGAGCTCGACGACCGGGTCATCGAAGCCGCTCGCGCCAAGGCGTCGAAGCCGATAGATCGGGAGGATCTCCGCCGCGCCGCCAAGAAGGTGAGTGCCCCGATAGCGGCGCCGCCGGCCGAGCGCGCCGCGCGGGCGCTGATCGCGGAGCTCGGCAAAGGCCGCGCCCTCGACCCGACCCTGCGGCGCATCCTGCTCGACTTGCTAGAGCGGGGTCGTCGAGACGGGCGGCAACCGTCCCAGTGGCACGAGGCTGCCCACGAGGTCGCCGAGTGGATGGCGGCCACCCCGGCGGAGAAAGGCAGGGCGCTGGTCGACCTGCTGCTCCTCGCCGACGCGCTGCCCTCGGGGGGTCGACACGGGAAGCCCCTCTCCTTCCCACGACTCGATTCGACCGACCGATGACCCCGGATCCACGTCCGCTCACCCTCAGCGAGGAGCCGCCGCTGCCCGACAAGGTGATCGCGGTCCACGAAGCGCTGACCGCCGCGCGCATCCGGCACGCCGTCGGCGGCGCGATCGCCCTCGCCTACTACGCCGAGCCGCGGGCGACGATCGACATCGACCTCAACCTCTTTCTCCCCGTCACCGCCTGGCGGGAGGCGATCGACGCGCTGGCCGAGATCGGGGTCGAGACCGGCGATCTCGACCCGGCGGCGCTGGAGCGCGACGGCCAATGCCGGCTCTGGTGGGGCGACAACCCGGTCGACCTCTTCTTCGCTTATGCGCCGATCCACGAGGAGATGCGGAAGGCCGTGCGCCGCGTGCCGTTCTCCGGAATCTCCCTTCCGATCCTCGCGCCCGAGCACCTTGCCGTCTGCAAGGCGATGTTCGACCGGCGCAAGGATTGGTTGGACCTCGAAAAGATGCTGATCGCAGACGATCTCGACCTCGACGCGGTCGAAGCGTGGCTGCAACGGATGGTCGGCGAGGGCGACGAGCGGCTGGCGCGGCTGGCCGAGGTCAAGGCCGAGTTGGCCGCCTCGCCGGGCTAGGCGCCTCCTGCAGCCGCCTCGTCGGCAACCACGGTCATCGCCTCGTTCTCGACCCGGCCGGCGGGGATCGAGCGGTCGCCGGCGCGCAGCTTCGCGAGCGGCTCGCGGACCTTCTCGCCCAGGGTGAGCCAGAGGACCTTGCGGGCCGCCGCCAGCTCGGGGAAGGTCAGCGTCATGCGGCGGTGCCCCTCGTACTCGCCGGCGGTGACGGCGACGCGGCGATCGTCCACCTCGAGGACCGGATCGCCAGGCACCAGCGAGGCGGTGTGGCCATCAGGTCCCAAGCCGAGGTGGACGAGGTCGAGCCGTTCGGGCAGCTGCTCGGCGTACCCGGTGGCGGCCGCGTCGAGGTCTCGAGTTGTGACCGGCATCGGCTTCAGGCCGGACTGGTGAGACAGGGCGAGCATCTGGATTAGGTGCGTGAGGTTGCGGGCCTCGTCGCCGGGGGGCGCGACCCGCTCGTCGACCTGGTAGATCCGCGTCCGCTCCCACGGCATCTCGACGATGTCGCCGAGCAGAGCCACCATCCGCCAGGGGCTCTTGCCGCCGCTTAACGCCAGGGTGAACTCGCCGCGCTCGGCGACCGCGTCCTGGCCCGCCGCAGCGATCAGCTCGGCGGCGCGCCGGGAGGCAGCGTCGGCGTCCGGAAAGACCTCGGTCTCGATTGACATCCGCTGCCCGCTCGTCGCCTAATGCGACTTCTCTTGGTGGCCGCCGAACTGCTTGCGCATCGCAGAGAGCACCTTGTCGGCGAAGTCGTCGAGGTCGCGCGAGGCGAAGCGCTCGTACAGCGCCGCGGTGAGGACCGGCGCCGGCACGCCCTCGTCGATCGCCGCGATCGAGGTCCAGCGGCCCTCGCCCGAGTCGGAGACGCGGCCCTCGAACTCGGCGAGGTCGGGCGATTCGCGCAGCGCCGCCGCGGTCAGGTCGAGCAGCCAGGAGCCGACCACGCTGCCGCGCCGCCAGACCTCGGCCACCTCGGCGACGTCGATGTCGTAGCGGTAGTACTCGGGGTGGTCGAGCGGCGCCGTCTCGGCGTCGGCCTCGCGCTCGACCTTGCCGGCGTCGGCGTTGTGGAGGATGTTGAGGCCCTCGGCGTAGGCCGCCATCAATCCGTACTCGATCCCGTTGTGGACCATCTTCACGAAGTGGCCGGCGCCGTTGGGGCCGCAGTGCAGGTAGCCGCGCTCGGCTGGCGAGGGATCCCCCTCGCGCCCCGGCGTCCGGGCCGCCGCCTCGACACCGGGCGCCAGTGAGGCGAAGATCGGCTCAAGCCGCGCGACGGCCTCGTCCGGGCCGCCGATCATCAGGCAGTAGCCGCGCTCGAGGCCGAAGACGCCGCCGCTCGTCCCGCAGTCGACCAGGTCGATGCCGTGCTCGCGCAGCTTCTCGGCGCGGTGGATGTCGTCGCGGTAGTAGGAGTTGCCGCCGTCGACGATCGCGTCGCCCGTCTCCAGGACCTCAGCGAGATCGTCGATCGTCTGCCCGGTGATCTCGCCCGCGGGGACCATCACCCAGACGCCGCGCGGGGCGCTCAGCTTGGCGGCGAGCTCCTGCAGCGATCCAGCCGGGTCGGCTCCCTCCTCGGCGAGCGCCGCAACCGCGTCGGGGTTGACGTCGTAGGCGACGATGCGGTGCCCGTCCCCGATCAGGCGGCGCGCCATGTTGGCGCCCATGCGCCCCAGTCCGACCAGTCCCAGCTCCATCGGTTGGACAATCCTATGCGTCCCCCCTCCACCCACCTCGCGTCCCTATAGCCTGGCCCGCGATGGCCGCGAGCGCGAGAGCTTTGAATGGCGCCGCCCCCGCCGATGTCCTGACGATCTTCGGCCTGACCGGCGACCTGGCCCGCAAAATGACCTTCCGCGCCCTCTATCGGCTGGAGGCGCGCAAGATGCTCCACTGCCCGATCGTCGGCGTCGCAATCGACGAGTGGGACGACGAGGCGCTGCGTCGCCATGCGAGGGAGGCGATCTCGGCCACGGTCGGCAGCCCCGACGAGGACGTCTTCTCCCGGCTCGCCTCCCGCCTCTCCTACGTGCAGGGCGACTACGCCGACCCGGCGACCTACGAGCGCGTCCAGACGACGATCGGCGACGCCAAGCAGCCGGTCTTCTACCTGGAGGTGCCGCCGTCGCTCTTCGCCACCGTGGTGCGTGGGCTCGACGAGGCCGGGCTCGCCGCCGGCGCCCGCGTCGTGGTCGAGAAGCCCTTCGGCCACGACCTCGAGTCGGCGCGCGAGCTGAACGCGGAGCTGCACAGCGTCCTGCGCGAGGACCAGATCATGCGGATCGACCACTTCCTGGGCAAGGAGCCGGTGATGGACATCTCCTACCTGCGCTTTGCCAACTCGCTGCTGGAGCCGGTCTGGGACCGCCACCAGGTCGCCTACGTGCAGATGACGATGGCCGAGGACTTCGGCGTCGAGGACCGCGGCCGCTTCTACGACCCGGTCGGGGCGCTGCGCGACGTCGTTCAGAACCACATCCTGCAGGTGCTGGCGCTGGTCGCGATGGAGCCGCCGGCCGGCAACCACCCCGACTCGGTGCGCGACAAGAAGCTGGAGCTGTTCAAGGCGATCCGTCCCGCTGACCCGGGGCGCTACGTACGTGGCCAATACGAGGGGTACCGCGAGGTCGACGGCGTCGCCGCCGACTCGACCACCGAGACCTACGTGGCGCTGGAGTTGGCGATCGACAACTGGCGCTGGAGCGGCGTGCCCTTCTTCGTCCGCGCCGGCAAGGCGATGCCTGTCAAGGCGACGGAGGTGAGCGTCGTCTTCAAGCGGCCACCGCCGCTCGGCGTAGGTGGGGGCCCTAGTCCTGGCCAGAACGAGATGACGATCAGAATCGACCCGCAGCCCGGCGCCCGCCTGCGGCTGCTCGCCAAGAAGGCCGGCGAGGACGCCTTCGAGCCCGCCGACCTGGAGGTCCTGTTCGAAAAGAAACCCGGCGAAGAGCCGGAGCCCTACGAGCGGCTTCTAGCCGATGCCCTCGCAGGCGACGCGCAGCTCTTCACCCGCGAGGAGTCGATCGAGGAGACGTGGCGCATCGTGCAGCCGCTGCTGGACGAGCCGGGGCCGATCCACGCCTACGAGCAGGGTTCCTGGGGCCCACAGGCAGCGGACAAGCTGACGCGCGGGGTCTGCCGTTGGTATGAGCCGTGGCTTCCCGTGCGCAGCCTGCCGAGCGTACCCAGCTAGCCCTACCCCTCAACCTCGCGCTCGCGGCGGGTGGCCCGCTCCTCATCGAGCTCCGCCTCCACCTGGGACCGCTTGGCGCGCTCCTCCGCGATCGCGGCCTCGGTGCGCTTCTCCTCCGCCCGCTCGCGATGGTGACGTGCGTCGTCGTGCGTGGCCTCAGTCTGCACCTGGGCGAACTCGCGGTCGTGGGACTTACGGCGGCTGGCCGATATGACCAGGGCGAGAACGATCAGGACGACAACGACTATTGCGATGATCGCCAGCGTGGACATCTCTCCTCCTTGTCTTGGTGACGGTCTTCGTCTCCCCCGCAATACCGCCCGGGAAACCTGACCCGCGTCCCCGCTCGGGCGTACCCTGCGGCGATGCCGCCGGGTCAAGACCATGCCGAGGCGCTGCTTGGACAGCTCGGCTTCGAGGCGTTCCGCCCAGGCCAGCGCGAGGCGGTGGAGGCCGCCCTGGCCGGACGCGACTCGCTGATCGTGATGCCGACCGGCGGCGGTAAGAGCCTCTGTTACCAGCTCCCGGGGCTAGCCTCGCCTGACCTGACGGTCGTCGTCAGCCCGCTCATCGCGCTGATCGTCGACCAGTGGAAGCGCCTCACCGCCGCCGGCCACCCGGTCGCGATGGTCACCTCGGCGATGGAGGGCGAGGCGGTCCGCGAAGCCTTGGCGCAGGTGCGCGGCGGCGAGGCGCGGATCGTCTACTGCTCACCGGAGCGGTTCGGCTCCTCGGTCTTCCTCGAGGCGATCGCCCAGCGTCGGATCGACCTGCTCGCCGTCGACGAGGCGCACTGCGTGTCCGAGTGGGGGCACGACTTCCGGCCCGACTACCTGCGACTTCCGCAGATCGCCGAGCGGCTCGGCCGCCCCACCGTGATGGCCTGCACCGCGACCGCGACCGAGGCCGTGGGGCGCGAGATCGCCGCCCGCTTCGCGATGCGCGAGCCGCTCCAGGTCCGCTCCGGCTTCGACCGTCCCAACCTCTCCTTCGACGTGGTGCGGCTGGAGGGGAAGGGCTCGAAGGCGCGGCGCCTCGCCCTGCTCGAAGCGGGCCTCGCCGACCCAGCGAACCGGGCGGCGATCGTCTACTGCGGGACTCGCAAGGACACCGACGATCTCGCCGCGACGCTAACGCAGTCGGGACTGCGCGCGGTGCGCTACCACGCCGGAATGGAGGCGGAGGATCGCGGCGCCGCCCAGCACCGCTTCATGGCCGGCGAGGTCGACGTCGTAGTCGCCACCAACGCCTTCGGAATGGGCGTCGACAAGGCCGACGTGCGCTCGGTCTGGCACATGGCGATCCCGACCAGCCTCGAGGCCTACTACCAGGAGGCGGGACGGGCGGGTCGCGACGGGCTGCCGGCGAGGGCCGTGCTGCTGGCGATGAAAGCCGACCTCGGGCGGCTGGTCCGCTTCAACCAGCAGCGCGCCGGCGACCCGGAGCTGGCGATCGCCCACGAGCGCGGCTGGCGCGACTACCGCACGATCAAGTCGTTCATCTACTCGGATCGCTGTCGGCGGCGCAGCGTCCTCGACCACTTCGGGGACGGCGCGGCCGGCCGGGCGCTCGGCCGCTGTTGCGACGCCTGCGACCCAGAGAGCTGGCTCCCCGACCCGGAGACGATCGCGGTGCGGCCGGCGCGTCGCACCCGGCGGGGCGCAGCGGCAACGCCCACGGCAGCGCTCTCCGCTGACGACTCGTGCCTCTTCGAGGAGCTCAAGGCGTGGCGGCTGCGCGCCGCCGACGGCAAGCCCGCCTTCACGGTCGCCCACAACACGACCCTGGAGGCAATCGCCGCGACTCGTCCGGCCGATCCCGATGCTTTGCTCGCGATCAAGGGAGTCGGGCCCAGCTTCGTCGCGAAGTACGCGGCGGAGGTGCTGGCGATCGTCTCGAAAGGGATGCGGCATGTGGCGCTTCTCGCCGTGGCGACGCTGTGCCTCGCCGTCCTCGCGTCGGCGCCCGGGGCGCGTGCCAACGCCCTGATGCCCCCAGGCGAGAAGGTCTACTTCGGCATCTCCGACACCGGCGACCCGGCCGATTTTGGTGCGTTCAGCCGGACGATGAACAAGCACCCGGCGCTGATCCAGACCTTCCGCACCTGGGGCTCGGACTTTCCCGAGTCGATCGAACGCTGGCAGGACGCGCGGGCGCGGCCGGTCCTCCACATCACGACCGCCGACAACAACGACGGGCACGAGCTGATCAGCCCGCGGGCGATCGCGCAGGGTGACGGCGACGGCTACCTGATCCGCCTCAACAAGCTCTTCTGGAAAAAGAAGCTGCCCGCCTACATCCGCCCACTCGGCGAGCCCAATCGCTGCCTCAACGTCTACGCCGCCTACGACTGCGCCGGAGGCTCACGCGGCGGCGCGCATAGCCCCCGCGCCTACAAACGCGCCTTTCGCCGCATCTACGTGATCGTCCACGGCGGCGGCAAGCGGGCAGAGATAGACGCCCGTCTCGCGCAGGCGGGCCTGCCGCCGCTGAACGCCGCCGTCGCGGGCCTGCCGAAGGCACCGGTCGCGGTCATGTGGAGCGTGCTGCCCGCCGGCTCGCCGACGGTGCCGCAGAACCGGCCGCGCCACTTCTACCCCGGCAGCCGCTGGGTCGACTGGGTGGGAACCGATATCTACAGTGACAACCAGGACTGGAAGGCGCTGAAGGGCCTCTACCGCCGCTTCTCAGGCAAGCCGTTCGCGCTGCCCGAGTGGGGCGTCGTCGGCATTGACGATCCGCGCTTCGTGCGGCGGCTGCTCGAGTGGGTCGACCGTCACCGGCGCTGCAAGATGCTCGTCTATTACCAGGATTTCGGCGACTCCAGCCCCTACCGGCTCCAGAACCACCCCTCCAGCGTCAGGGTCCTGCGCCGCTGGCTGCACCATCCGCGCGTCCCCCACTTCGCGCCCAACCCACCGCGCAAGCCGCCGCCGCCGAAGGGCGGGATCGGGGCGCGACGGCGCTAGCGGTTCCGGGGGCGGCTTGGCTTCCCCTTCGGCGCGACGATCCGATCGGCGATTGCCCGCCTGAGCTTGTAGGGCTGCAGGGCGGTGATGCTCGAGTAGCCGGTCAGGTAGATGCGGCGCCCGTCGGAGACGACCGGCGTGTAGGTGCCATAGGGATATTTGAAGACCCGCTTGCCGCTGCGCATCATGTAGCCGCTGGTCGTCTCGCCGGTGAACTCGGCCGCGTAGACGATGTCGCCGACCGCGGAGAGCGAGCCGACGATCTGGCCTCCCGCGTCCCGACTCCAGCGCACGCTGCCGTCCTTGGCGTCGAGCGCGTAGACGTTGCCGTCGAAGGAGCCGATGAAGACGGTCGGCGGGCTGTGGCGGGTACTCGCCACAGCCGGCCCCGAGTAGGCGTAGCCACCGGTCGAGTAGCTCCAGGCGAGGGTCCCGTCGCGGGCGTCGTAGCTGTAGACGCGGGCGTCGTTGTTGCCGGCGTAGACGCGGCCGAAGGCCACGGCCGGCGTCGAGTAGAAGGCACCCGAGCCGCCGAAGCCAGGGCCGAGCGAGCCGCTCTGCCACTTCAGCTCGCCGCTGTCGGCGTCGACCGCGTTCATGTAGCCGCCGTAGTCGCCGACGTAGAGGGTGCCGCGGTAGTAGGCCGGCGCCGACTTGACCTCGCCGCCCAGCGTCGTCGCCCAGCGCACGTTGCCGTTGACGGTGCTGAGCGCGTAGAGCTCGCCGCACTCGCAGCCGAAGTAGACGGTGCGGCCGATCACCAGCGGCGAGGACTCGGCGCGGCCCGGCAGCGACTTCTTCCAGATCGTCTTGCCGGTCCGCGCGTTCAGCTTCAGCACGTGCCCGGGGACGAGGTTGACCATGTAGAGACGACCCTTCGAGTAGGCGGGCGAGGATGCGTTGAGCCGCCCGATGCGCCGCTTCCAGAGCAGCTTGCCGGTGTCCGCCTCGAGCGCCCGCGCGAAGCCGCTGTTGTCGACGAAGTAGAGCTTGCCGCCGACGAAGATCGGCGGGAACTCCATCAGCGGCCGGCCGGTGTAGCGCCAGAGTTTGCGGAAGGGTGGCTTGACGCCCTTCGCCGGCAGGTAGCGGGTGCGGGCACGGTCGAAGCCGAAAAACGGCCAGTTGACGGTGCGCGCCTTCTTCGGCGGCTGCTTCGGTTTCTCCGCCCGGAAGGGCACGTCTTCGTTATGGACGTCGGAGGGCCGCTTCAACAGCTCGTAGGCGAGCGCCGCACCGCCGGCGAGCAGGAGAACGGCGGCAGCAGCGACCGCGACGACGAGCCGCTTGTGCTCGCGCCAGACGCGCTTGCGGTCGCGCCAGAGGCGCTTGGCGCGCTTCACTTGCGCAGCTCCCACATCTCGATGTGGCCGAGGTCGCGAAAGCCGAGCCGTTCGTAGATCGGCGCCCCGGCCTTGGTCGCCTGCAGCGAGGCGGTGCGCATGCCCCGCTCTCGCGCCGCGGCGAGCGTGGTGCAGAGCAACCAGCTCGCGATGCCCCGACCGCGCTGCTCGGGCGGCGTCGCGACGCCGGTGACGCAGCAGTCGTCTCCGACCTCGATCATGCCGACCACGCTGACCGGCTCGCCTTCGCTATGCGCGGCGTGCCAGCCGATGCTCGTCTCGCCAGCGAGTGCGGCGCGGAACGCGTCGGGTCCGTAGCCGTAGGCGCAATCGTTGAGCTCGGCGGCGGTAGCCGCGTCGCCCGGCCGCGACTCGATGCCCTCGGGAGTCGGCGGCAGTGTGGCGAGGTCGGCCAGGTCAAGCGCCATCGCGCGCGGTTCGGCATCGAGCGAGTGACCGCGAGCGGCGAGCAGCTCAGCAGTCTCGCGATCTTCGTCGGCGACCCACACCGTCCAGGCCGCGATCCCCGCCTCGTCGTACACCCCTTGCAGGGAGTCCAGCTCCGCCCGCAGCGCACCCGCGTCCTCGTAGTACACCGAGTTGAAGAGCGAGCGCTGTGGGGAGACCGGGGTCAGCGACGCCAGCAGGCCCTCGCGCTCGATCAACCGCGAGTCCGGATGACCGCTGCCGAACGCCTCGACCTCGTCGCGCAGGCCGGAGATCGCCCGCCGGCGCAGCTCAGCATCGTCGACCCGTTGACCCATCCAGGCCGGTCAGCCCTCGACCGCCGCTCGCCGCTCGGACTCGGCGGCGACGTCGTCAAGCAGTCGTTGCACGGCCATCCGCGTGACCCCGAAGACGGCACGGCCGACGACGGGCAGCGTCGGAAAGGTCCGAATCGCATAGACGACGCTCGTGCCCTCGCCGTCGGCGGTCAACTCCACCGTGCCGACGTGGTCGCGGACCGGGATCCCGGAGAGGACGCGGTAGGCGAAGCGGCGCGGTGGCTCGTAAGCGATCACTTCCTCGCGCAGCGGCGGCCCCACCGAATGCAGGGCGCGGATCGCGCCGACGCCGTTCGGCGCCGGCTCGCCCTCGCGCTCCAGCACGGAGCGGCGCATCGGGGTGATCTCGGCGTAGCGGCGGTGGTCGGTGAAGACGTCGAAGACGACCTCTGGCGGCGCCGCGACCCCGCGCGCGAGTCTGAAGCTGGCCACTGCGGCAGCCTACCGACGCCGGCAGGCGGGGCTCAGGCCAGCTTCCAGCACTGCGTATCGCCCTCGTCGACCGCTTCGGCCTCTCCGCGGATCGCCAGGTGGTCGAGCGCAGCGCGGACGATCTGCAATGCCCAGGCGCTGGCGGGCGATTTGATGTTCTCCGGGCCGATCAGCTCGGCGACGACTTCGAAGGCGGTCCGCTCGCCCTCGGCCAGCGAGGCGCGCACTTTGCCGAGCAGCTCGTCGACCTGGCGGCGCGCCTCGGCGATCTTGGCCGCCGGTTCGCGGAAGGTGCGCCCGTGTCCGGGCAGGACGAGGTCGACCGGGAGCGGCTCGATCTCGTCGAGGCCGCCGAGGAATTCGCCGACCGGGTCGGGCGTGTGCCCGTAGTCGAAGAAGAGGACCGTGCGGCCGAGCAGGTGGTCGCCGGAGATCATCAGCCTGCGCTCGGGCTGGTGGAGGACGACATGCGAAGGCGCGTGGCCGGGCGTCTCGTGGACCTGCCAGGTGCCGAGGTCGGTCTCGACCTCGACGCCGGGCAGCAGGTCGCGGTGAGGCTCGACGATGCCGTCGATCCCGGTCTCGTCGTCTTCGGAGCGAGCCTGCCGATAGCGCTCCAGCGCCGCCGCTGGGACGCCGCTCTCTCGCGCGACGCTGATCCGCCGCTCCAGGGCCGCCGCGGGATCGTCGGCGAGCAGGCGCACGTGCTCCCAGGCGGGGTGCATCCACAGCTCGCAGCCGGCGGCCGCGACGATCGGCGCCGCCAGCCCGTAGTGGTCGATGTGCGAGTGCGTGCAGACGACGAGCCGGACGTCCTCGAGGCCGAAGCCGGCCTGCGAGAGCGCCAGCTCGAAGTCGCGCAGCCGTCCCTTGCCGCCGATCCCGGTGTCGAAGAGGACGACGCCGCCATCGGCCGCCAGCGCCCAGACGTTGCCGTGTGGAACGCCCGGCCAGGGCAGCGCCAGGCGCAGCCGCCAGGCGCCGGGCAGGACCCGTTCGGTCCGCGGCGCCTCGGGCCGCTCAGACGCCACGCCGGCTCTCGGGGTCGCTCATCGGGGCCGCATCCTTTCAAGCAACCCCCCTGCCAAGATGGCCGCGATGGCGTCCGCTGCCGAAACGCGCCGCTCGCGGGTCGCCGCCGTCATGCGTGAAGGCGAGCGGGTGACGCCGCTCGAGCTCTTCTTCGACCTCGTCTTCGTCCTCGCGCTCACCCAGTGCACGGCGCTGATGGCGCACGAACCGACCTGGCCGGGCCTCGGCCGGGGCCTGCTGCTGCTTGGCGTGCTGTGGTGGACCTGGGTCGGCTACTCCTGGCTGACCAGCGTCGTCGACCCGGAGGAGGGGGCGGTGCGGGGGGCGATGTTCGCGGCCATGGCGGCGCTGCTGATCGTCTCGCTCTGCGTTCCGAAGGCCTTCGACGACGAGGCGCTCGTCTTCGCGCTCGCCTACGGCGTCGTGCGGGCCGGGCACATCGCGCTGTTCACGATCGCCAGCCGCGACGACGCGGACCTTCGCCACTCCGTCAACGGCCTGGCGATCGGAACGGCGGTCGGCGTCAGCCTGATCGCGGTTAGCTCCCTCTTCGACGGCGTCGCCCAAGGCGGGATCTGGGCGCTGGCGTTGGCGCTCGACGTCAGCGCGCCCTACTTCTTCATCAACCCGGCTGGCTGGAAGCTGGCGCCCGGGCACTTCGCCGAGCGGCACGGCCTGATCCTGATCGTCGCGCTCGGCGAGTCGATCGTGGCGATCGGCGCGGCGGCGGAGCTGGGCCTCGACGCCGGCATCGTCGCCGCGGCGGTGCTCGGCATCGCACTGGCCGCGGCGCTGTGGTGGATCTACTTCGACGTGGTCGCGCTGGTCGCCGCACGGCGCTTGGCCGAAGCCGAGCCGGGCCTCGTTCAGAACGAGATGGCGCGCGACTCGTACTCCTATCTGCACTTCCCGATGCTCGCCGGCATCGTCCTCGTCGCCCTCGCGATCAAGAAGACGCTCGCGCATGTCGGCGACCCGCTGGAGGTCGTGCCGGCGTTCGCGCTGCTCGGCGGGCTCGCCGCCTACCTGCTCGGCCACGTCGCCTTCCGTTATCGCCACATTCACACGATCAACTGGCGACGGCTGATCCTCGCCGTCGGGCTGATCGCCCTAATGCCCGCGGCGCTGGAGTTGCCGGCGCTCGCAACGCTGGCGATCGCCACGGCGCTGCTCTGGGCGCTAATCGCCTACGAGACGCACCTCTACGGCGAGAACCGGGCGCGACTGCGGCGGGCGGAGCGGATCGAGATCTAGCGGCTCCGGCCCTATCGTCAAGAGGCCGGACTCCCTAGATGGTCGAGAGGCCGATCGCGAGCAGCGGGAAGGCCGCCAGGACGCCGAGGAAGGCGCCGATTGCCAAGCCGGTTGCGGCGCCCGTGCTGCGCGAGCGGGCACCGGAGACCAGCCCGACGAGGGTCGAGAGGAGAGCGATTCCTAGTCCGAGCCAGAAGATGTCGGGCATGGGCGGCGGCAGCCTATCGAACGACCCCGGTCGTAGGCCGGTCCGAAGCCACAACGAGAAGCGCCGGCCCCAGGGCCGGCGCTCCATTTGGAGAGATCTCCTCAGGCGCCCGAAAGCGCCTATGGGCATCCCCCCAAGTTTCAGCGATAGGCGCTGCGGTGCCCCGCCCGGTCGCCGGCCACCATCCTGTAGAGGAACAGGAGCAGAAGCGCGCCGCCGATCGCGATCAGCCAGGTGCCGATGTCGAAGAACTCGTCGAGATCGCCGATGCCGAGGGCGCTGGCAATGAAGCCGCCAACCAAGGCGCCGGCGATGCCGATCAGGGTCGTCACGATGAAGCCACCCGGATCGTCACCGGGCATGATCAGCTTCGCGATCGCCCCCGCCAGCAGGCCGAGCACAATCCAACCGATGATTCCCACGGTGAACTCCTTTCGCGGTTTGCAACCCCTTTCGGGGCCACAGTTACCCAGCCTGCGATAGAGCCGAAACGGATAAATTCGCTCGTGTGAAAATCCTTGCATTCAGCGATCTGCACCGCGACCTGCCCCAAGCGGCACGGCTGGTCGCGATGGCCGCTGAGGCAGACGTCGTGATTGGAGCCGGCGACTTCGCCTCGGTGCACGAGGGGCTGGAGGAGACGATCGACGCCCTGGCGGTGATCGAGAGGCCCACCGTGCTGGTGCCCGGCAACAACGAGACCGCCGACGCGCTGCGCGAGGCGGCGAGCGGCTGGCCCGCCGCCACCGTCCTGCACGGCGAGGGGACGACGATCGACGGCGTCGAGCTCTACGGGCTCGGCGCAGGAATCCCCGTCACCCCGTGGGACTGGAGCTTCGACCTCGACGACGAGGCGGCCGCGGAGCAGCTGGCCGCCTGTCCCGAGGGTGCCGTGCTCGTCCTCCACTCGCCTCCACAGGGCCACTGCGACGCCAGCGGCGATGGCACCCACTTCGGCAGCGAGGCGCTGTTGCGGGCGATCGAGGAGAAGCGCCCCCGCCTCGCGGTCTGCGGCCACATCCACGAGTCGTGGGGCTGCCAGAGCCGCATCGGCGAGACGCCCGTCCGGAACCTGGGGCCGCAGGGCACCTGGCTGGAGGCTTAGCCGCCGAGAGGACACGAGAAGCGCCAAAGCGGGTAGTGGCGAACCGCGATGGGAAACCTCAGCGGCTCGGTCCGCGACCGTCCGGAGGCGGCGGCGTTCGGCGTTTTGGCGCTGATGGTGCTGGCCCTGCTTGCGGCTCGCGGCCTTCATGACGTCGCTCAGTCGACGCTGAACGGGTTGACGTTGGGGACGATTTACGCGCTTGGCGCCGTCGGGCTGACGCTGGTCTACGGAATCCTGCGTCTCGTCAACTTCGCCCACGGCGACTTCCTCGCCTTCGGCGCCTACATGGCGTACCTGGTCAACGTCACCTGGGGGATGCCGCTGTTCGCGGCGATCTTCTTCGCGATGGCGACGACGGCGCTGCTCGGGCTCTTCTTCGAGCGGACGATGTGGAGGCCGATGCGGGCCAAAGGCGCCGGCTTCCTGCAGCTCCTCTTGATGACGATTGGGCTCGCCTTCGTGATCCGCTCGACCATCCAGTGGTTCTGGGGAACCGAGATCCGCACGCTCGACGTCAACGTCGTCGACAGCGTCACTTTCCTGGGCCTGCGAATCGGCGAGACCGAGCTGCTGGTGATCGTCGTCGGCCTCGCGGTGCTCTTGGCGACCGCGGCCGTGGTCCGCTTCAGCCTGCTCGGCAAGCGGATGCGGGCGCTGTCGGACGACCTCGCCCTGGCCGAGACGGCGGGCATCGACACCCGCCGGGTCATCCTCTACACCTGGCTCTTCGCGGGGGCGCTGGCCGGCCTCGCCGGCGTCCTCTCCGGCGCGCTGACCAACCTCCGTCCCGAGCTGGGCTTCGAGCTGCTGCTGCCGATCTTCGCCGCGGTCATCCTCGGCGGCATCGGCAACCCGTTCGGGGCGCTGACCGCGGGGATCGTGCTCGGCGTCGTCATCGAGTGGTCGACGCTGGTGGTCGAGCCGCGCTGGAAGGTGACCTTCGGCTTCGTCGCCCTGATCGTCGCGCTGGTTATCCGGCCGCAGGGCATCTTCGGACAGGCGAGAGCGGCATGAGCGCGCTGCCGCTTGCGGTCACCTTCGAGGCCTTCACCGACACCGGCTTCTGGAGCGGCGTGCTGGTCATCGCCGGCATCTACGCGGTCGTCTCGCTCGGCCTCCAGCTAAACGTCGGCTACACCGGCATCGTCAACTTTGGCCAGGCCGGCTTCATGGCGGTCGGCGGCTACTCGATGGCGATCCTCGTGCTCGAGGCCGGCCTCTCCTTCTGGCTGGCGCTGCCGCTCGCGGTGGCGATCACGATGGCCTTCGGCGTCCTGATCGGACTGCCGTCGCTGCGGCTGCGGGCCGACTACCTGGCGATCGTCACCCTCGCGACCGCCGAGGTGGTGCGGCTCGTCGCCCAGAACGCGCGCGGGCTGACCGGCGGCAACAAAGGCCTCTACTGCGAGTTCGAGGGCGTGGAGCAGAGGTGTTTCGACGACGCCTGGCGCTCGGTCTCGGACGGGGTCCTCGGCTTCGTCGAGAGCTTCTGGGCAGACCCCGAGCCGCTGCTGCCGCTGCTGCTGGTCGTCTGGCTGACGGTGGCGGTGGCGATCGTCGGGCTCAACTACGTGCAGCGGACGCCGTGGGGACGGGTGCTGCGCGCGGTCCGCGAGGACGAGGAGGCGGCGCGGGCGCTCGGCAAGAACACCCTCCTCCACAAGCTTCAGTCGCTGGCGATCTCCGCCCTGCTCGGCGCCGTCGCCGGTTTCTACCTCGCCCTCTTCCTGACCACGATCCACCCCGACGACTACGAGCCGATCGTCACCTTCTTCGCCTTCGGCGTGCTGATCCTCGGCGGCCTCGCCAGCTACACCGGGGTCGCGATCGGCGCGGTGCTGCTCTGGACGCTGCTTGAAGGGACCCGCTTCGTCGAGCTGCCGATCAGCGAGGAGAAGGCGGCCGCCCTGCGCTTTGCGATCGTCGGCGTGGTCCTGATCGGGCTGATGGCCTTCCGGCCGCAGGGCATCTTCGGCAAACGAGAGGAGATGGTCCTTGGCGATTGAGACGGCAAGCGCGCCGGCGCTGCCGGAAAGCGGCACGGCGCTGCTGGAGGTCGACGGGGTCGTCAAGCGCTTCGGCGGCGTCGCCGCGGTCGACGGCGCCGCGTTCGCGGTCGAGGCCGGCTCGATCACGGCGCTGATCGGCCCCAACGGCGCCGGCAAGACGACGCTCTTCGACGTCGTCACCGGCTTCCAGCGGGCCGACGGCGGCTCGGTCCGGCTCGGCGGGGACGAGGTGCTGGGGCTGCCCGCCTACGCCGTGGCGCGGCGCGGCATGGTGCGGACGTTCCAGATCACCAGGGCCCTGGCGGCGATGCCGGTGCTCGACAACATGATGCTCGCCGCTCCCGCCCAGCCCGGCGAGCGCCTGCGCAACCTGCTGCTGCGGCCGGGGCCTGTCCGACAGCGGGAGCGCGAGGTGCGCGAGCGGGCACTCGAGCTGCTCGACCTCTTCGGCCTCGAGCCGGTCGCCACTGACTACGCGGGCACGCTCTCCGGCGGCCAGCGCAAGCTCCTGGAGCTGGCCCGCGCCCTGATGGCGGAGCCGCGCCTGCTGCTTCTCGACGAGCCGATGGCCGGGATCAACCCGACGCTCGGGCAGCGCCTGCTCGAGCACATCCAGGAGCTGCGGCGGGAGAGCGGCATGACCTTCCTCTTCGTCGAGCACGACATGGACGTGGTGATGACCCACTCCGACCGGGTCGTGGTGATGGCCGAGGGTCGCGTGATCGCCAGCGGCGCGCCGGGCGAGGTGCGCCAGAACCGCGCCGTGGTCGACGCCTATCTCGGGGGGCCGGCGTGAGCCCCGCGGGCCCAAACGGAAGCGCGAACGGCGCCCTGCTCACCGCCGAGGGCTTGGTCGCCGGTTACGTGCCCGAGGTCGACATCCTCAACGGCGTCTCCTTCGAGGTGCGCGAGGGAGAGATCGCGACCCTGGTCGGCCCCAACGGCGCCGGCAAGTCGACCCTGATCAAAGCGATCTTCGGCCTGTTGCGCCCGCGCCAGGGCCGGGTCGTCCTGCGCGGCGAGGACCTCACCGGTCAGCAACCGCACGCGATCGCGCGGCGCGGCATGAGCTACGTGCCGCAGCTCGACAACGTCTTCCCCAGCCTGACGGTCGAGGAGAACCTCGAGATCGGCTCGCTCGACCGGGCGCGAACGCGGGAGCGGATCGAGGCGATGTACGAGCTGTTCCCCCGGCTCGGCGAGCGACGGCGGCAGGCGGCCGGGACGATGAGCGGCGGCGAGCGACAGATGCTGGCGATGGCGCGGGCGTTGATGCCCGAGCCGCAGGTGCTGCTGCTCGACGAGCCCTCCGCCGGGCTGGCTCCGGCTTTCGTCGAGGCGATCTTCGCGCAGGTGCGCGAGATCAACGAGTCGGGCGTGACTGTCGTGATGGTCGAGCAGAACGCGCGACGGGCGCTGGCGATGTCGGACCGCGGCTACGTCCTGGAGCTTGGCCGCAACCGCTTCGAGGGAAGCGGCCGCGACCTGCTCGAGGATCCGAAGGTCGCCGAGCTCTACCTGGGCGGCTCGGCGACCTCCGCCTGACGCTTATTCGTCGGCGCTCACCTCGACGGTGTCGACTTTCGTCAGTTTGCCGCCTTTGAATTCGGAGACGTCGTAGATGTAGCGGCTGAGGTCGCCGTTTTCATCCCAGTCGATCGGGCCCGAAGCGCCTTCGTAGTCGATGTCCTCGCCGTTATCGAGCGCTTCGATCGCTTTCGGCAGCTCCTCGAAGGTGTACTTCGTGCCGCCCGGTCCGGTGACGTCGACGATCGCGTCCGCCATCTCGGCGCCGTCGGTCGAACCGGCCGCGACCGCTGCCAGGTAGCAGAGGATCACATCGTCGAAGGTGGTCGCGTCGAACAGGTTGCGGGGCGGTCCCGGGGCGCCTTCATACCGTTTGTCGAAGGCTTTCGGGGCTTCGCCCGCGAAGGTGCCGGGGGCGGTGCCGAGCATCCCTTCGCTCACCTCCGGCCCGACCAGTTCGGTCAGGTCGGTCGAGCTGAGGCCGTCCGTGATGAAGGTCTGCTCCGGCGACCATTTGCCGGTGCGGACCAGCGCCGGCCCGAGTTTGGCGAACGTTTCCGGGAAGTCGATGATCACGAAGTTGTCCGGGCTGCCGGAGACGAGCTGGTCGGCCTCGGAGTTGTAGCTCGGCTGTTCGGGGTCGTAGATGACTTTCTCGGCGACTTTGGCGCCCCGTTCTTCAAGCTCGGCCTCGAGCGAGTCGGCGAAGCCGGTGCCGTAGAGGTCGTTGCGGGCACCGATGTTGATCGTCTTGCCTTTGAGCCCGCCCAGCTCTTTCTCCATCCGGTCGGCGAGCGCTTTGCCCTGCAGGCCGTCGGGCGGGGCGGTGCGGGCGAAGAGCCCTTCGTCGTCGAGGTCGGAGAGCGCGTCGGCGGTCGATGCGGGCGAGATCAGCAGCACGCCCTCGGGGACGGTGACCGAGCGTGCCACCGCGACCGTCGCGGTCGAGGCGTAGTCGCCCGAGATGCAGCTGGCTCCGTCGGCGATCAGTTTGCGCGCCGCCTGAACGCCGCCCTGGTCGTCGGAGGCGCCATCCTCGGTGACCAGCTCGACGGTGTGCTCGACGCCGGCTCCTTTGATCGCCGCCTGGATCTCGTTGGCGGCCAGCTCGCCGGCCTTCTCCCCGGCGGCGCCGTACGGAGCGAGGTCGCCGGTCAGGGGAACCAGGTTGCCGACGGTCAGGTCGATCTGGGCAGCGCCGCCACCACCCCCGCCCCCTTCGTCGTCGTCATCGCCGCAGGCGGCGACGCCGAGCGAAAGTGCGAGCACAGCTACGGCAGTGGCCAAGACGAGGCTTGATCGCTTCACCGGGATTCCTCCTTTGACGCCAGGCGCTCCTCGCGCGGGATGCGATTCCCCTTCCCGGAACCGGTGCTCCAAAAACCAACACGCCGGTACCGGCGTCGCATGCCAGTCGACCGCAACGGCGCCGCAGCCTTCGAGAAGCTGGTCGGAGAGCTCGACTACCCGATGTTCATCGCGACGACCAGCGCCAACGGCGAGCGAGCCGGCTGCCTCGTCGGAGTTCGCCACCCAGTGCAGCGTCGACCCGCCCCGCTTCCTCGTCTGCCTATCGGAGAAGAACCGCACCTACCGCGTGGCGTGTCAGGCCGAGGCGCTCGCCGTCCACTTCGTCCCATCGTCGGCCGACCACCTGGCGCAGCTCTTCGGCAGCGAGACGGGTGACGAGGTCGACAAGTTCGCCCAGTGCGAGTGGCACGAGGGACCCAGCGGCCTCCCGATCCTCGATGAGTGCGACAACTGGTTCGCCGGTGCCATCCTCACCCGCCACGACCTCGGCGACCACGTCGGCTTCCCGCTCGACCCCATCACCGCCCACAGCGGCACCCCGCTCGACGAATTCACCCTCCATCGGGCGCGGCGGATGGAGCCGGGGCACGAGGCGTAGCCTGACGCCGTCTCCGCCCGTTAGGTCGCTCCTCACACGACCGGTCGGCAACCAATCAGGCCCCTCGGGGGTACTCCTTCCGATGGGCAACGTCGGTCGAGCAGCCATCGTCTTTGTCGCGGCACTCGTGGTCGGCGCCTGCACCTACGCGAGCGCATCCGATCTCGACCGAAACGGGGCGCTCGGCACGATCGTGTTCAGCACTGCTGCAGAGTTGGGATGTCTTGTCATCCCCGTCCTCGCGGCCGCATGCGACCGACTACACCTATCCCTTCCAGAGGATCCCTATCCAACCCTCGTCATCATGGGAACCGGATTCCTTCTCGCCATCTACTCGCTCGGCTTCCTGCTGCGCGCCGCGTTTGACCAAGTGGTTTCGAAGAGATCTGTCCGAAGGTTCCGGGACAAGGTCAGCTGAAAGCAGAGGGCGAGCCCCCGGACCCCGTGACCTTCGGTTTCGTAGCCCGAGCCGCTGGGTCGGCTGGGTTACGTGGAGCTGGGTTTTAAGCGGCCTCAGGCGAATAGAGTCCCGCTGGGATCGGCTGGAATCTGTGGGGCATGTTGCCCCATTTGTTGCCCCAGCAAGGTTAGGTGAGGAGATTGTCGATGCGAGCTCGGACTAGCCGAGCGCGACCGGCTCCCGCCGGGCCGTGGGAAGCGGTCGCACTTTGGACGGCGTAGTCGAAGTAGGGCTCCCCGCGAAGCTCGGCCAGCTCGTCGCGGATGTACGTGCGTAGGTCGGGTACTGCGGACGCAACTTCTTCGATCAACTCAGGTCGGCCGTCGATCAGCGTGAGCACGTCGTGGATGTCGAGGCTGGGCAACAGGTCGCCCCCGCCCCGACCCTTCCAGGCACAGAGCTTCGTCGCAACGAGCGCCAGCGGCGCTGCGGCACGTATCTCCGCACCGGATTCGAGAGTGACCGTCACAGCGCTGGAGATCGCCTCGTCGTACCAGGGATTGGAGAATCCGAGGATGTCGAGATCGGTCGGCATGACATCCAGAACGAGTTGCGGATCGGCGCTTCTCCACCGACAGATGACGGGCGCGCCCATCGCCTCCTGAAGTCCCCGCTCGCGCAGTCGATCGCCAAGCTGGTGGTACTTCACACGGCTTGCCACCTCGCAGACCACATCGACATCTTCCGTCGCCCGCGTTGGAGGAGCGCCGGGCTCGGTAATCCAGAGGTGAACCGTGGCACCACCGACGAAAACGACCTCATCGAGCAGAGGCCCGAGAAGCGCCGCCGCAGTCTCCAACTGAAGTGCGCTCACCGGCCTGCGACCACGGATCGCTCCCGCAACATCTTCGAAAAAAGATCTCCCGCTACCTTCCGGACCCGAACATCTCCGGCCCTGAGGCTGTCAAGCAAAGCGAGGACTTCACCGAGCTCCGGCCAATTCTCCACCGCCTCAGGTGCAGCAGAGTGCAGCGGCTCGATGGCCTGCCCCCGAACTCGCCCGTGGGCGTAGGGCCAGACCGGGGGCGGCTCGTCACCTGAGGAGCGGATCGCGGCCACCATCGGCTCCGCTGCCCAAGCCGCAGGCACGCCCGGCGTCAGCGCACCGAGCCGAGCGGGAGCAACAAAGCGCAATGCGTGAAGCGCGAACTCCTCGAAGTGCGGGAAATGAACTTCGCGACGGTCCACCGAGTACAGATCCGCACCCTTCGCCCGCTCCAGCGCTCGCTGTACGACTGGGTGCGGAACATGGAGCCGCTCCGCAAGCGATCGGTAGCTCCAAGCCCCATCGTGGGCGAGCAGTCCGCTGAGGACATAGACATCGGAATCCTTGACCATGACGAGAATTAGTGTATCAAGTATCAATACACAATACAGCGAAGCCTCGCTGAGTCGCTTACCTGGACCGCGGATCATCCGCCGCGTAGCGAGGCGCACACTCGGCATCTGGCCCGTTGAGCTGCCCGATCTGGATCGACCCGTCGTCCCAACCCCAGACCGAGAAACCGGCCGCCGCGAGTTCGTCAAGGACCGCGTCAAGCCTTGCTTTCGCCTCTGCGATGTCCATAGGTTCAACCAGCTCCTCAATCTCGTATCCCGCCTCCGCCCTCCTCGCAAGGACATCAATCAACCCATCAGTGATTTGCTTACCGCTAGCCGTCTTGCCATAGGTCTTCCTCGCCGTCGATCTCACAGACATCGCCAAGACGGCGGCGAGCTGGTCGCGTCTGAAGACCTTGACCTCGTCCTCGGGGAGCTGCTCGCGATGGGGAATCGCCAGCCCCTGGGCAGGGTTGTGGTGGATCAAACCCTCACGCTTCGCCGTCGCCAAGGCAACGCGCAGCGGGAATCACGGCATTGGCAATGGTGCGATCGCTGAGGCGTTTGCCCTGCTCTGCCTCCTCGGGAAGTGGTGGTGCGCGTACGCGCGGATCAGGAATACGAACTTGCCCCAGGCGTTGCCCCATGGGCAATTTTCGCACTGTTCGAGTGACCCGCCGAAACGCGCAAACCCGCTTGGAAAGCGGGTTTGCAAGGACGCGCCTGACAGGATTCGAACCTGTGACCTTCGGTTTCGTAGCCCGAGAGGCTGCCGCGCTACCAAGCCGTTAGCGGGGGCGATGCGACCGAGATGAGACCTTCGCGGCGCCGTCGATCCCCGAGTCGGGCTAGCTCATCCTGCTTGCAGGTACTCGCGAAGCGCCTTACGGATGATTGACGATCTGGGTTCATGCTCGCGCTCGGCCCGCCTGTCGAGAGCCTGCCGTAGATCGGGATCGAGCCGAACCGACTCGACGCCGGCGGGAGCCGAGCCCATCGCGGGACGACCAGGGCGACGGCGCAGCGTCTGCTCGACGTCATAGCCCTGCTCTGCCTTCTCGGCAAGCTTCTCAACCAGATCGTCGGTGATCGGCTTGCCGCTGGCCGTCTTGCCGTGAGGCTTCTTAGCCATTTTCATCTCCCGGGAGGAGTCGCCGGTACTTAGGTCTCATCCTCATTGCATGGATCGCCAGCTCCGACCCATCGTCTCGAACGATCGAGACGACCTCAAGCAGCTCCGTGTTCCGAGCTGGTCCTAGGTAGAGCCGCGTGTCGTCTTGCTGGGCATCCATGCTCATCGCGTTGTCAATTGCATGCCTAATGTCCTCGTCGGCAATACCGTGCTTCCGGGCCGACGGGTGGATCTCCATGCGAATATCGTATTACGAATCTCAGATAGATTAGCGCGCATGGCAATCCCCTTGAAGGGTTTGGTGGCGGGCATGCTGATTGGGATTGCCGGCGTGCTGCTGGTCGGCCATATCGCAGACCGCAATCAGGGCGTGCCTGAGCAGCTCGCTGAGGCGCTTGGCTGCTCGACCGGATCGAGCGGGCTACGCCCCTCCTCCGCAAGGGACGCACAGCGCTACTTCGGCCGCGATGACGGTTTCTCCAGGTTCGCTGCGACCAATGCGGAGCGAATCCTCGACATCAGCGGATGCGATCCACTCGGCCCCGCAACTACCTATCTCGAATTTGGACCTCGGACGAACATGAACCGTGTGCTCAAGACGCTCGACAACTTCGGCGCCGTCTGCGTCGTCGGCCAAGCCGTCTTCGAGGGCAAAGTGCTCGACGGGCGGGTGCACTTCGAAGAGCTATGCGACACGGTCGGAGGTGAGTTGAAGGTTCTCTCGCCGTCGAAGCCAACACGACACGACTAGGACACCGCGACTTTTCCGAAGACCGGTGTCGTAGACCGAGAGGCTCGGCCTTGGCAAGCCGCTGGGCGGCGATCCTGTGACCAGGATGCGACCGCCCGGTCTCAGGTCCAGCTCAAAGCGGGGGCAGGCGACGACGAAGGTCGTCGTAGGTGGAAGGTGGAATTAACGCTGATCAATTGAGTCTTCCTCTAGCGATACGGTGCAAGAAATGCCTGACCCAGCCGAGCCCCGACTCGCTGACTTCCTCCGCAGCCCAAGAGAGACGCAGGACAGGGAGCTCAAGCGATGGCTAGATCTCAGCGAGCCTGCAAATCGAGGCAAGGTGGCGCGGCACCTTATGGCCCTCGCCAACTTCGGCGGAGGATGGCTGCAATTCGGATTCAAAGAGGAAAGCGATGGATCATTTGCCCACGAGAGAACCGAGTGCCCAGACCCCAGCAGGTATTCGACGGATGCGGTCAACGCAATCGTCAGGCGACACGCGGAGCCACGCTTCCATTGCGAGGTGCATTGGCAGAGCTGCAACGAGGGATGCCCGGGGCCACATGCCTTGATCCGCGTTCCAGGCGGCGACAAGGTCCCAATTGTGTGCAGCAAGGGAGGCCCCGGTCCAAAGAACGATCCTGAGAAAGGCGCCGTGTACGACCGCCTCCCCGGCCCGGAGAGCAGCAAGATCATCGAGCCGAACCACTGGCATGACTTGCTTGAGCGTTGCTTGCAGGCACGGCATGACGCGCTGGTAGAGAGCGTGCGAGATGCGATCGAACTCTTAGGCCGGCGAGGTCTCGCTAGGGCTCTAGGCGCCGAAGTGGGGAGCCCTACCAGCGACGGGGACGATGTTCTAGGAAAGTGGACCGCAGACTCAAGAGTTCGTCTCGATCAACTGCTTCATGAGCAGAGCGAGTATGCCCGACTGTACGAGCAAGGTTGGTGGTCGGTCTCGTATGCAGTGGATCCTCCGCCCGATCCACCGCTCCAGCTCAGGCGGCTGAAAGACCTCATCCTCAGCACCGCAGGAAGGGAGACTGGCTGGCCTGCGTGGCGCTGGCCTTCAAGTAGCGAGCACCAGCCTCGCTTAAACGATGACGTAATTGAATGCTGGATGGCAGGTGGGGTTTTCACCGATGCTGCGCATGCGGACTTCTGGAGAGCATCCACCAAAGGCCTGTTCTACCTTCTTCGAGGCTACGACGAGGACGCCATCGCAGAGTTGTCTCCGCGACACAGCAGTATCGCCCCTGGAAGCATGCTTGATCCCGGAATCGCGGTCTGGAGGATCGGTGAGTGCGTTCTGCATGCTGAGAGGATGTGCCGCCAGCTCAATGCCGAGAAGGTCCATTTCGATATTCGTTGGGAGGGACTTAGCGGACGCAGGATCAGCGTGCTAGAGCCAGCGCGTCGCGACTATTGGTCCGGACCCTCTCAGGATGACAACGCTTCCGTGAGGTTGACGATTGACCGTGATCTCATCAGCAGCACGTTGCCGAAGATTGTCCATGAACTGACCACGCCCCTCTTTGTTCACTTCGATTTCTTCGAAATGCCGCTAGAGGATGTAAACCGCGAAATGAGCCGGATGCGAGGGCAGCCTGAAACGTAGCTCTGGTTCTGGCTGGTCCCTTGCCAATAGTCCTCTGCCCAGACCCCATGCAGCTCTTCGACAAGATCGAGCGTCACGACCCCTCCCCTTGCAAGGACTTAGAGGACAGCTTTGCCTTCCTGAACCGCGTCAACACCCCGTTCTGGGGGGAGGTACGAAGCCTGCTAGAAGAGTGGTTTTCTCGATATCCGCTGCATGAGGGAAAAGACTTATGGAAAGCGTTCAGATCCCGACTCCCAGGGCAGCACTACGGAGCCTGGTGGGAGCTTTATCTCCACGAGTTGTTTTCGAGGCTGGGCTATGAAATTGAGATCCACCCCGAGCTAGCCGACTCTTCGAAAAGGCCGGATTTCATGCTGCGGCTCGACGATTCTCTGCTTTATGTTGAGGCAGCCGTTGTCTTCTCGGGCATAACTACGAAGCGCGATCGGAATCCTCCCCGTTGGCTGCTCGACGCCATCAACCGGGCAAGTAGCCCCGACTTCTTTGTGAGGCTGGTGCGAGTAGAGCCAGGGGAGCCTCGGCAACTCAAGAGGAATGAGATCGTTACTCCACTTGAATCCTGGCTGTCCAGCCTTGACCACGAGGAGGTCTCGGCTTCCCATAAGAACGACGAAGGCCTACCGGAAGAAACGATCCGCTGCCGAGGCTGGGGGATGGTTTTTGAAGCCTGGCCAGTCAAACCAGAGGCTCGGGGTAGAACCGATAGGCGCCTGCTGGGAATCGGCCCAGCCCAGACCGGCTTTGTGAATGACGCTCGGCAGTTGAGAAGCACTCTGAAGAAGAAAGCGGGACGTTTTGGCCGCCCAAAGATCCCGATGGTGACGGCGACCCTCTCTCTTTCGGGCTTTATGGAGCAGCTAGATATTGAGCAGGCTCTTTATGGGGATGAGGCCTTTCAGGTTCCCCGCGACGGCGAGGGGGCAGCCGCTCTTCTAAGGAGGCGAAATGGCTTCTGGACCGCTTCTGATGGCCCCCAGAACCAGCGCGTTTCGGCCGTTCTAACTGCCGTCGGTCTTCATCCGGCTAACGTCAACAAGGTGGCGCCCTCCCTCTGGTTGAACCCCTGGGCGGACTACCCGCTAGAAGAGCCGTGGCCTTTTTCCCGCTTCACGGCATCTGAGCGAGGCGAGATCCTGGGCGAGGAAGAGCATCCCGATATGGCCGCGCTATTTGATCTCTCTGCCGGCTGGCCCGGTAGTGACCCATTCCCTCGGAATAGGACTTAACGAAAGATTTCGTGCGTGCTACTCATCCAATAGCTGAGCGAACAGAGCCAAAGCTCGTTCCCACGGCATGCGTGTAACGCGCAAGCATCGTCTCCACGCGATGCCCAGCGATCTCGGCTAGGTCCGCGTCGTTGACGCCGGCGGCTCGGAGGTGCGTGACATAGCTGTGCCGGCACTCGTGGGGGCGGATGTCTAGACCGGACGCCCCCTGGGCCGGCTTCCAGAGGTCGCGGTAGAAGTTGCGCTCACGCCACATGCGGCCGGTCGGGGTTGTGAAGAGGAGATCGCAGTCGGAGCCGTTGAGCCGGATCTGCGCTTCGAGCATCCAGGCGAGGGTCGCCGGGACCGGAACGACGCGGCCGGCGTCGGGCTGGCCGTGGTCGATCTTGGTGCCCTCGAGGATCACTCCCTCGTGCGCGGTGCGGCGAACTTGGAGCGTCTCGCCGTCGAAGTCTTCGCGGCGCAAGGGAAGAACCTCCCCCAGTCTCAGGCCGCAATCGGTGAAGACGCAGACCATCGCCTCGTAGCGGCCGGCCGCCTTAGCGAAGCGGTGCATCTCCTCGAAGCTGAAGACACGGATCGGCCGGGGCTTCTTCTTGGC
This sequence comes from Solirubrobacterales bacterium, assembly GCA_036276735.1. GTDB lineage: Bacteria > Actinomycetota > Thermoleophilia > Solirubrobacterales > 70-9 > VRUE01. Next base: position 43,434 of record DASUOH010000031.1, read on the forward strand.
CCTCGGATCGTTAGCCCTGATGCGGACGCCCTTGAACGGATTGAGGTCGCAGACTTCGTCCGTGATCGCGTCCTCTGCCATCGCCGAGAGCGAGCGCAGGATGCCAACCGCTCCCGTGGTGGCTCGGCCTTCGACTCGGAGCATGTGGTCGACCATGGCCAGGGCGTGACGACGGCGCAGCTCGCGCATCGGCCAGTCCTTAGTCGCATGCCCTCGATCTCCACCTCGGCGACGCGGCCGATCCGGTGCTCATTGGTGGCGTTGGTCCGCTCCGAGCGCGGGTGCCGCTCGGTCCAGGTGGCGAAGTAGTCGCCGAGGGTGTCGGGCCGATCTGAGAGGCCGTACGCCTCGTCAATCGCCTTCTGCGCTTCGCCCTTTCGTTTGAAGGTCCCCTTGCCTCGATTCCAGCTCGGCTTGGCGACACGCCGCTTGCCGTCTCTCCCCGTGTAGCGGGCAAGCCACACGATCTCGCCGGAGGGGTTGCGGCGTTTGACTGGAGCCTCGCGCCTCATGCCGCCTCGTCCCTGTGGCGAGCAAGGAAGTCCTCGACGTCGGCGGGGTCGATTCGTCGCGCGGCCCCGAGCTTGTAGCTCGCTAGCTCGCCTCGCCTGATCCAGTTGCGGACCGTGCGGTCGGAGACGGAGAGGTAGTTGGCGAGGCTGCGCTCGGTGAAGAAGCGAGGCTGGCCGGCTTTCCGTCCCATGCCTCCCCCATCACATTCACGCCGCGAGTGCCCCGGCCTGTTCGTCCACGTTCCGTCAGAGGCCACACCGGGAGGGGCGTTCCCACCTGCCGAACGCGCGGCGCAGCCGCGCCACAATCGGCAGTGGGACGCCCGACCGAAGGTCAGGTGATGAGCTGAGCTGCCCAACCCGGTCTCAGGCACGAAAAGCGAACACCGGTTCGGGTTCATAATGTGTCGGGGGTCAGAGGTTGGAGTTGAGGGAAGCCCCCTGGGATCGCCAAGGCGGCTCGAACTGGCCCTTCCGTGTGGTCCTTCGGCTGGGCTTCCGACGAGTGCTGCTTGGTGGACAGTCATGGGGTGTTGGGTCTTCCGGTTCCTTTTGTCTTGACTGGGTTCGGGCCGGTCTGGCCCCAGCCGCCAACCCGCGCGTGACCCGGCCGCCAGGCAATCCCCTCGAACAGCTCCCCGACCGGCACCTCCAGAGCCCCGGCGAGCTTGGCCAGCGTGTCGATCCGCGGCAGACGCCCACCGCGCTCAAGGAGGCCGATCTGCGTCCTGTGAAGCGAGGCCCGAATGCCAAGCTCTTCCTGGCTGATGCCAGCTCGCCGGCGTGCCCGGATGAGGTTCTCGCCGAAGCGCTGAGCAACAGCGTGCGAGTCCCTCATCGGCCCATCACCAGCCGCTCGAAGTGAAGGGCCGCTCGCGTCGGGGCGACTAGAACTCCGTTGCTCAGGAGCAAGCCGGCCGCGACGAGGTCTCGAACGGCTGAGGCGAGGACGACCGCAGCGGAGAAATCGCTGCCATCGCACAGCAGCTCTCCGGCTAGCTCAGGCAGGCTGAGTTGCTCCGGGTGTTCGCGCAGGACGACGGCGAGCACCAGCCGCTGCGCCTCTCGGGGCCGCGTCTGCGCCGTCACCTCGCGATGGCGCGAGCGTTGACGCCAACCGCCGACCCAAATCACTCTGCCTCCAGTCGGCGGAAGCGAAGCGCGGCAAGGGTCGGCACGACGGCCTCGTCCTGGCGGCGGACCAGGCCGGCGGCGGCCAGGTCGCGAACCGCGCGCCCGACCGCGTCTCTCGTCGCGAAGTCGTCTGCGTCGGGGTAAAGCGCTCGGTGGATCTCCGCGACGGTGGCTTGGTCTGGATGCTCGGTGAGGACAAAGCGAAGGACCGTGCGTTCTGTACTAGCGTCTTCAGCGGCTGGCGATTCGGGGCCGCACGACTCGCGGTCCGTAGGGTCTGGACTAGCCATGAGGAGCTATGCCTCCTTGTGGTCAGGCGGCCCGTCGTGTTAGCCCACGGCGGGTCGCCGCTTCTTGGAGCCGGCGCATCGCTACCGTTCCCGCTGCGGCCGGCCTGGGTCACCTGTGCCGGTCGCCACGGGGCCGGCGTTCCAGCGCGCGGCCCCACTTATGTTTGATGTCGCAGGCTATCACGCTTTCCCGACATATCTTGAAACCGACTGGACGAAAAACGCCTCACCCCCAGCCCGCCCTAGGTCAGGCGATTCGAGAGCTGCGCCAGAAGCGCGGTCTCAGCCTCGAAGCCGTTGCGGCGAAAGCGGGACTGGCTCTCAACACGCTCTCCCTAATCGAGCGCGGCGAGGCCAACCCGACCTGGCAGACGGTCAAGGGGATCGCGGCCGCCCTCGACGTGTCGATTGCCGAGATCGCCAAGCGCTCGCTCAAGTTCGAGGATGCGTCTCGAAAATGAGACCAGGATGTGACCACGAGGCCGCGGAACGCTTCGGAATCGGCGGGAAGCTAGATCAGACGGAAGCCGAGCATCTGGCTCTGCACCGGGAAACGTGCGGCGTCCGAGGGTACGCAGCGGAACGCGCCTGACAGGATTCGAACCTGTGACCTTCGGTTTCGTAGACCGACGCTCTATCCAACTGAGCTACAGGCGCGGGAGCGGGGAAGCTTCCCCGGAGAGGGGATTCTAGGGGTCGGGAGGCGGGGCCGCCGAAATCAGCGGCCCTCGAAGGACGCGTGGCCGGGACCCTTCTCTAGGAAGGTCTTGACCGCGCCCTTCAGGTCCTCGGTTGCGAAGAGGTCGGCCGCTTCGGTCCGCACCGTCTCGTCGGCCGCCGGGATGCCGCCTTCGCGGTAGCGGCGCAGGATGCGCTTGGTCATCGCGTGCGCCCTGGTCGGCCCGGCCGCCAGCTCGGCCGCGTAGGCGCGGGCGTTCTCGTCGAAGCCGTCGTCCTCAAGCAGCACGTTGACGACTCCCCAGCGCTCCATCTCCTCCGCGCCGAACAGCACCCCGCTCATCACGAAGTGCCGTGCCCGGCCGCTGCCGGCCCGCTCCGCCAGCCGCTGCGTGCCGCCCATCGAGGGCGTCAGGCCGACCACTTTCTCGACCAGGCCAAACTGGGCCGAGCGGGCGGCGAGGATCAGGTCGCAGCCGAGCGCCAGCTCGAAGGCCGCCGTCAGCGTCAGCGCGTGTGCCGCGAACACCACCGGCAGCGGCAGCGCTTCGACCCGCTCCACCAACCCGATCAGCTCGTCCCAGAGCCGGCTCCCCTCCTCCGGCGTCAGGCCCTCGAACTCGTGGACGTCGACGCCGCCGGACACGGCGCGCCCGTCGGCGCGGAAGAGCAACGCCCGCGGCGGCTCAGCCTCGACCGCGTCGACCGCCTCCCTCAGCCCCTCGAACATCGCCCGGTCGAACAGGTTCAGCGGCGGGCTGTCGAAGCTGGCGACCGCCAGGCCGCCGTCGCGCTCGAGCCGCACGCTGCTCATGCGCTGCCGTCCCGCTTCTCTTTGAGCCGCACGTGCCAGCTGATCGTGGCCGAGGCGATGCGCTCACCACTCCCGTCGACCAGCTCGACGTCGCACGGGAACTCGACCTTCCCCTGCGAGTCGAGCGTCGCCAGCGCCTCGTCCCTGGAGACTCCGAGCCTCGCGATCGCCTCGATCGGGCCCTTGGCGATCCGCTCATAGGAGATCTCGGCGCTGCGCGCCAGTGGCGTCACGTCGCCGAGTCGCTCGGCGAAGGCGCCGACGAATGCCGCCCCAGAGGCCGTCTCGGCAGCGGTAAAGAGGGCCCCGGCGTGCTGTGAGCCGACGTGATTCGTCAGCTCGGTCCGCTCGGGCAGGCGCACGGCCGCCTCCCCCTCTGAGATTCGCGTCACCTCAAGCCCGAGGTGGCCCGCAAAAGGCACCGCCTGGGTCATCCCTCTGGCGATTACGTCGAAGTCGGTCACGGCAAGGACCCTAACTGCCACGCCGCCATCGAAGAGGGACCGTGAGCGCGCCTAGGGAACCCTATGCACCTCGAACAGGTTCGTCCCCAGCCCGTGGTCCGGGAGCCCGGCGACGATCCCGATCAACTCGCCCGACTTGGCGATGCCGTGCTGCGCCGCCAACTCCGCGCAGTGTTCGAGCACCTCGCGTATCTGCGTCTCGTGCTCGGCGTGCACGGCCGTCACCCCGAACAGCAGGCCCAGCCGCCGCACCGTCTCGATCCGCGGCGAGACCGCCAGCACGGGCACCTTCGGCCGGTGCGCGGCCACCAGCCGGGCGCTGCGCCCACTCGTCGTCGGCACGACCAGCGCCGCCAGGTTGAGCCGGTAGACGGCTCCTACCGCGCTCTGCGCGACCGAGTCGGCGACGTCCTGCGTCGCCTGGTCGGTGCGGCCGAAGAGCCACTCGCCGTAGCGCAGGTCCGGCTCGGTGGCGCGTGCGATCTCGTCCATGGTCCGCACCGCCTCGATCGGGTGGCGGCCGATCGCCGTCTCCTCGGAGAGCATCACCGCGTCGGTGCCGTCATAGATCGCGTTGGCGACGTCGGTCACCTCGGCGCGGGTCGGGCGCCGCTCGGTCACCATCGAGGCGAGCATCTGCGTCGCCGTGATCACCGGCTTCGAGCGCCGACCCGCCGCCCGGATCAGCCGCTTCTGGACGACCGGCACCTCGGCGAGCGGCAGCTCGATCCCGAGGTCGCCGCGCGCGACCATGATCCCGCCGGTCGCCGCTTCGACGATCTCCTCCGCGTTGGCCGCCGCCTGGCGCTTCTCGATCTTGGCGATCAGCGGCAGGTCTGCGTCGAGGACGCGCAGTCGCGCCGCCACCGGCTCCAGGTCAGCCGCTGAAGAGACGAAGGAAACGGCGAGCAGGTCCACGCCCTGCTCGACCGCGAACTCGATCCAGCCCATGTCCTCCTCGGTCGCTCCGCCGTCCGCGACGGTGCCGGGGATGTTCATTCCCTTGTGCGACGACAGCGTCCCACCGACCTCCACCTCGCAGTCGACGCCGCCGTCGTCTAGGCGCCCCTTGCCCTCGGGCTCACTCACCCGCAGGCGGATCGCCCCGTCCGCCAGGTAGACCAGCTCGTCCTCGCGCAGCTGGGCGACGCCCGGCCACTCGACTGGGATCGTCTGCTCGTCGCCCTCGACCTCGCGCGGAGTCAGCTGCACGTGCATTCCCGTGTGCAGCTCGGCGACGTCGTCGCGCAGCTCGCCGATCCGCAGCTTCGGCCCGGGCAGGTCGCCGAGGATCGCGACCTCACGACCGACCTGCTCGGCGGCGGCCCGGATCGCCTCGATAGTTCGCGCGTGACGGTCGCGGTCGGCGTGGGAGAAGTTCAGCCGCATCACGTCCACGCCCGCCTCGATCACCCGCGGCAGCACGTCCTCACCCCAGCTCGCCGGGCCGATCGTCGCGATGATCTTGGTACGGCGTCCGTACATCTCTCAGTTCTGAATGTAGAGGTTGTGTGACCGATGCACGTGCGGCCGGTCAGATGCTGCACGACACTCGTAGAGGTGAGTGTCGTGGGTCCAGCTGCAGCGGTCGAGCCCGTGCCGCAGGCGGGGCTCGTCGGCGAGGCGCCTCCCTCCCCAGCCGGCCCGATTGACGCTGCCGAGGCGGCGAGCCGGCCGGAACCGCCGGCGATTCGGCTGCCGCGCCTGCTGCAGACCCTGCGCTTCAACCAGCGTCAGATCGAGTTTGTCTTCCGCGGCCGCCGCGAGCTGGGGGAAGTCTTCCGAATGCAAGGAGTGATCCCTGGCCGCCCGGTCATCACCAGCCATCCCGACCACATCCGCTCGCTCTTCACCGCCAAGCCTGAGGACGCCCCCTCGTTGACTGGCGAGTCGCCGCTGGTCCCGATCGTCGGACCCGACTCCGTCCTGACCGCGGTCGGGGCCCGGCACATGCGGCAACGCAAACTGCTGTTGCCGCCGTTCCACGGCGAGGCGATCGAGCAGTACGCGCAGATGATCGCCGATACGACCGAACGCGAGATCGACACCTGGCCGCTTCGTGAGCCGTTCACCCTGGCGCCGCGCATGCAGGCGATCACGCTCGACGTGATCATGGCCGGCATCTTCGGGATCGAGGGCAGGCCGCGGCCCGACAGTCCCGAGCACCGCCTGCGCACGACGATCCGCCGGCTGACGACGGCCTCGACCCTGCCGACCGCCCAGATCGGCGAGCTGATGAACATCGGCCGCGAGGAGGCGATCGGCCCGATGCGCCTCGCGATCCAGATCCTCGACCGCGCGACCTACCCGATCATCGAAGAGCGCCGCCGCGTCACCGACCTCGAGGAGCGCCGCGACATCCTCTCGCTGCTGTTGCAGGCGCGCACCGAGGAGGGCGAGGCGATGAGCGACAAAGAGCTGCGTGACGAGCTCCTCACCCTGGTCCTGGCCGGCCATGAGACGACGGCCAACTCGCTCGCCTGGGCCTGGGAGCGGCTCGTCCGCAGCCCGGCCGCCCATGAGCGGCTGCGCGAGGCGGTCCGCTCGGGCGAGGAAGCCGCCGAGACGGTCGAGGCGACGATCGTCGAGGCGATGCGGGTGCGTCCGGTGATCCCGATGGTCGGGCGCCGCGTCAAGCGCCCCTGGCGGCTCGGCGAGTACGCGGTCGCGGCGGACACGCCGGTGAGCATGAGCATCCTGCTCGTCCATCACCGCGAGGATCTATATCCCCAGCCCTTCGAGTTCCGGCCCGAGCGCTGGCTCGGCCGCAAGCCGGGCACCTACGAGTGGATCCCCTTCGGCGGCGGCATCCGCCGCTGCCTCGGCGCGGCGCTGGCGATGGCCGAGCAGCGCGTCGTGCTGGAGGCGATGGCTCGCCGCCTCGACGTCGAGGCCGCCGAACCTCAGCCCGAGCGCGCCCTGCACCGCAATGTGACGATGATCCCGGCGCGCGGCGCGCGGGTGGTCGTGCGGTCGCGCCGCAATTAGGGCCGGGGTCAGCGCTGCTCGGCGTGTTGGGTTGAACCCAGGTCCGCCGTCGAGCTGAGAGTGGCGAGCTTTTCGGTGACAGCCCGCGCGAGCTCGGCGGCGGCATCGATCTCGGTCAGGTTCCGCTCCAGCGAGGCGATCCTGTCCATTGCCGCGCTGAGCTCGCGCCTTAGGTTCTGCTCACGCTCGGTGCTCTGCAGGCGCTCCTCCTCGAACCGGGCGCGTTCGTCGGCGAGCGTCACCATCGCCTGCTCGGCTTGGGCGTCGACATCTTCCAGCTCGTCGATTCGACGTTCGGTCGCCTCGGCCAAGTCGATCGCGCGGCGGGCGCGGTCCTGCAAGGCGACCAGCGTGGTTGAGAGCTCTCCGGGATTGTCACGCAGCGGAGCGGGCATCGGCTCGGGCTCAGGAGTGGGGTCGGGCTCAGGAACGGGATCTGCCTCGGGCTCAGGAACGGGGTCTAGGTCAGGAACTGGGTCCGGCTCGGGCTCAGGGACGGGATCTGGCTCAGGGACGGGGTCCGGCTCGGGCTCAGGGACTGGGTCTGGCTCCGGCTCAGGGACTGGGGGCGGGCTGGGAACGGGTGCCGGCTCAGGGACTGGGGGCGGGCTGGGCACGGGTGCTGGGACTGGCTGTGGCTCCGGCGCAGCCACTGGCTGAGGCTCCTCTGCGACCGCGGTCGCATGCGCCGGCTCGGTCGGAGGATCTTGGTCCTCGGGCGCCGGCTCGGACTCCGTGGGCGCAGGTGATTGAGACGCCGGGACGGCGAGTCGATCTGGGACGCTCTCGATAAGTCTCTGGATCTGGGTTCTGGCAGCTACCACCGGGCGTACCTCGCTCCTCGCCATCACCTCGATGTCGCTGATTCCCAGCATGTCGTGCGGATCCTCGAACGCGACTATCAACGCCCCGTCCGGGGCGAACGCGATCGGCAACGCGCTATACCTGACAGCCGTCGATTTGTCGATCAGGCTGATCGCCTCCAGATCCACCTCGAACAGGTCGAGGTCGACGTGGTCGAGCCCACTGCGCTCCGCCAGCGCCACAGAGAGTTGGCGCTCGTCGACGACGCCGTTGTCCAGAAGGCAGCGCTCGGGCGTCCTCGCCGACTGGCGGGCCGCCTCAACAGCTTTCTGAACCGAACCTTCATCGGCAAATCCAAGCTCGACCAGGACGTCAGTCAAGAAGACGCCCTGACGATCAAGCTTGGACGGCGGGGTAATCCCCGGCGCGGTGATGGTGGCTCCTGGGTTCATTCGGCCGCCTCTTGGTAGACCGGTTCCGGCGAGAGCCCGTGGCCCCCTGATGCGGTAGCCGCGGCATCAGCGAGCCCGAGCGCTTCTTCGGGAGAGGAGGTTTGGCCCAGCGTCTGAATGCCATGCGATAGCTCGATCCGAGGATCGCCACCACGGGTCACCCGCTCGAGCGCCGCCCGGAAACGCTCCACGAACCCAGGCACCTGATCCGGGCGGCATCCGACGAGGGTCGCAGCGAGGGTGGCCTCACCGATGCGGCCGGCGCGATCCGTCCTTCGAACGGTCGCCTCCAGCACCTCCGCCGCGATCTTGACGGCAAGCTTGCGCATTGCCTCACCACTGGGACTGCGATCGGATTCCCCGTCGACCCTGAAGGCGACGAGTACTGACTCTACGGTCCCTCGCTCGGCCAGGTGCCAGTCGTGATCCAGCAGGTCGAGAAAAGCGTCGCGGCTGAGCAGACGGGTCTCGGAGTCGACGTTCGCGTTCTCTTGGAAGCGCCCTCGTAGTCGCCGCAGCTCGGCACGCCGCTCGACGCTCTCCCATTCGTAGCTCAACATCCGCGCCGCGATGCCAAGCATCGCGGCGTGTTGACAGCCGTAAAGTCCAGGCTGGGAATCCAGGGCTGAGAGGGTTCCCACGATCCTGCCGTCGCTCACCTCGAGCGGAATGCTCAAGCACGCACCTACGCCGAGTGAATCGAGGAATCCCTGATCGATCTCGCTGTTCGACGGCGAGCCAGTCGCATCGCCGCCATTCGGTGGTGAGCCGACGGGCAGCATCGCGCCCTTGTACACACCTTCCACCCCGTCGCCCTGAATGCCAATGATTCGACAGGCCTGCTGATCCGAATCCATCTGGCCTAAAAGAAGGGTGCCGGGAACAACCTCAACGAGTGCGCCAAGGACCGGCTCAACCGCCTCGGAGAAGTTGCGGAAGCGGGGTTGGCAGATGCGGATGAGAGCCTTCGTCTCGGCTGATTCCACGTCTTGACTATCGGACGCAGAGCGAGATACCTAAGGCTGAACAGAAGATTGCCGCGCGGGACGAGCGGAGAGGGAGGGATTCGAACCCTCGAGAGAGCTTGCGCCCCCTACTCGCTTAGCAGGCGAGTGCCTTCAGCCACTCGGCCACCTCTCCGGGTTTGAAAACGATAGCGCCGGCTCCGGGATGCGGCGGAGCTAGGCTCGTGTCGTGAGCGCCGCCGTCGAGCAGTCCCACGCCCGCTACGAGGAGGCCTTCGCCGAGGTCGAGGCGCCGTTCGCCTTCCTCGACCTCGACGCGATGGCAGCCAACGCGGCGGCGATGGCGGAGCGGGCCGGCGGCAAGCCGATCCGCGTCGCCAGCAAGTCGCTGCGCTGCCGGGCGGCGATCGAGCGAGCGCTCGACAGCGACGAGCGCTTCGCCGGATTGATGACCTTCACCCTGCCGGAGACGCTGTGGCTCGCCGAGCAGGGCTTCGAGGACCTGCTGCTCGCCTACCCCTCCGCTGACATCGGGGCGCTGAGCGAGCTGGCGCTGCGCTCGGCCGCCAATCCCGAGGACGCCCCGATCGTCATGGTCGACTGCACCGAGCACCTCGACGCGATCGAGTCGGTGCTGGGCGCCGGCGCCCCGCCGGTGCGGGTCTGCATCGACGTCGACGCCAGCTGGCGGGCCTTCGGCGGCCGGCTCGAGGTCGGCCCGAAGCGTTCCCCGGTCCACAGCGTCGAGCAGGCGGTGGCGCTGGCCCGCGAGATCGAGCGGCGCCCGCAGCTGACGCTGGCGGCGCTGATGGCCTACGAGGGGCAGATCGCCGGAGTAGGCGACACGCCACCCGGGCAGCGCCTGCGCGGCGCCGCGATCCGCTGGATGCAGCGGCGCTCCGCCGCCGAGCTGGCCGAGCGCCGCGCCGCCATAGTCGCCGCCGTCCGCGAGGTGGCGCCCTTGCGGATCGTCAACGGGGGCGGCACCGGCAGCCTCGAGCTGACCGGAGCCGAGGAGGCGGTGACGGAGGTGACCGCCGGCTCGGGCTTCTACGCGCCGGCCCTCTTTGACCACTACAGCCGCTTCACCCTCATCCCGGCTGCCGGCTTCGCCCTGCCGATCGTTCGCAAGCCGGCGCCGGGCATAGCGACGGCGCTCGGCGGCGGCTACCTTGCATCCGGCAGCGGCGACGCCGCTCGACTGCCTTCCCCGTGGCTGCCCGAGGGCCTGCGCCTCGATTCCGAGGAGGGCGCCGGCGAGGTGCAGACGCCGCTGCTAGGGCAGGCCGCGGAGCAGCTCGGCATTGGCGACCGCGTCTACTTCCGCCACGCCAAGGCCGGCGAGCTGTGCGAGCGCTTCGACGCCCTGCACCTGGTCGAGGGCGGCCGGATCGTCGACCTCGTCCCGACGTACCGGGGCGAGGGCAAGGCGTTCCTGTGACTCAGCCGAGGACTCGTTCGGCGTACTCGTTGGTGAAGACGCGCCGCGGGTCGAGCTCGTCGCGCGCCGCTTGGAAGCGGTCCCAGGCGGGGTAGAGCGGCGCCAGCGTCGCCGCCGTCTGGAAGTGGCGCTTGCCCCAATGGGGACGGCCGCCGTAGTCGCGCATGATCTCCTCGACCGCCTCGAAGTAGGGGCGCCACTCCATCCCCCGGTACTGGTGGACGGCGATGTAGGCGGTGTCGCGGTCGTGGGCGGGACTGAGCAGCGCGTCATCTGCGGCGCCGACCCGAACCTCGATCGGAAAGAAGACCGGATAGCGGTTCGACCGCACCCACTCGATTGCCCGGCGCACCGCCTCTGGCCCGTGCTGGCGCGGCACCGCGTACTCCATCTCGGTGAAGCGGACGCGCCGTTCGCTGGCGAAGATCCGGTGGCTAGCTTCGGTCCGCACGCCTCCGCTGGCGAGGCGGCCGGCGAGCTTGGAGAGGTGCGGGATCGCCGCCGGGAACCGCTTGCCGGTCGCGGCGAGCGCCCCGAGCGCCCAGTTCTCCAGAACGGTGTCGTTGAGCGTCGCAGCGGCCCGTCCGCGCGGCTGAGGTTGCCCATCCACCCTGTTGCGCTCGAGGACAAGCGCCAGGTCCGAGTAGGGGAACGTGAAGAGCTCGAAGTGATCGTGGGCGGCGAGCTGCCGCTCGAAGTCGTCGAGCACCCTCTGCCGCGGGCGCGCCACGTCGACCCGGCGCAGCGTAAAGGCCGGGACGCAGCGCAGCGTCACCGAGGAGATCGCGCCCAGCGCGCCGACGCCGACTCGGGCGGCCGCCAGCAGCTCAGGCTCGGAACGGTCGAGTCGGCGCACATCGCCGGCGGCCGTCACCAGCTCCACCGCCTCGACCTGGCCAGAGATGTTCGGCAGGCTGGCGCCGGTGCCGTGCGTCGCGGTGGAGATCGCGCCGGCGATCGTCTGGCGGTCGATGTCGCCGAGGTTCTCCATCGCCAGGCCGAGGCCGTCGAGGAGACGGTTGAGGTCGCCGATCACGGTGCCGGCGCCGACCTCGACGAGCCCCGACGCACGGTCGACGTCGAGGGCGCCGCTGAGTGCGGCGACGTCGATCGCGACGCCGTCGGTGAGGGCGGTGCCGGTGAACGAATGGCCGGACCCGACGACGCTCACCCTCTCCTCCGCCGCGGCAGCCTCGGCCACGGCGGCGACCAGCTCGTCGCGATTCCGAGGCGTCACCGTCCGCGCCGGGCGACATACCTGGTCCCCCGTCCAGTTGCGCCAGGTGCCGGTCACGCCCGGAACCTATCCGGCCGCGGGCCGGATCTCGTCGGCGCCCAGCACCTCGCCGGGTGGGCGAGCGAGCGGCGGGATCAGCACCCGGTAGGCGTAGGCAGCGGTGAGGACGAGCAAAACGGCGATCGCGATGCTCGGCGCCTCATAGCCCGCGGCGCTGGCGGCGGCACCACCCGCGAGCGCGCCGACGGTCTGGCCCGCTGCCCACGCCATATTGGAGAGACCCGCGGCGAAGCCCTGATGGAGTCGACTCAACTCCGCAGTCTCCGACAGCGTGGTCAAAGCCGGGGTGAAGCAGATCCCCGCTCCCAACGAGCCGAGGATGAGCGCGGCCAGGACCGGCACGAGGGCACCGGCCGCGGCGATCGCGAGCATCGCGAGGGCGCAGATCGCGATACCGGCGACGAACGGCGCCCTGCGGCCGATCCGGTCCGAGTAACGGCCCACCAGCGGCGCCAGGCCCGCCTCGAGCGCCGCCCCGGCGATAAAGCCGGCCGCGATCACCGCGTGGCCTCCGCCCAGCTCATCGATCCGCAGCGGCACCAGCACCTCGACCGCGCCGAACATGAGCGAAGGGACTGCGACGAAGACCGTCGCGGTGACGATCGGGCGGCTGAGCATGGCGCTGACGACTTCGCCCAACGCCTGGCGCTGCGGCGCCTCGACCGCGGGCAGCCGGGCCGCGAGGCCGGCCAAGATCACGCTTATGACCGAGACGCCGGCGAAGGCCGCCTCGGTACCGACTTCCACCGCCACCGATCCGAAGACTGGACCGACCAGGGCGCCAGCGACCGCGGTCCCGAGCGCGGTCCCTATAACCGAGCCGCGCCGCTCCGGGGGGGTGGAGCTGATCAGCCAGGTGAGCGCCCCCGCCCAGATCAGCGCCCCGGAGATGCCCTGCCCGAAGCGCGCGACGTCGAGCAGAACTACCGAGCCGGCGAAGCCGAAGACGATGCTGGAGCCGCCGAGCAGGAGCAGACCGGCGACGACCGTGCGGCGCGGCCCGACCCGACCGGCGACGAAGCCGGCGGGCAGCGAGGCGGCCAGCGTGCCGGCGGCGTAGGAGGCGGCGAGGAGGCCCGCCTCGGCGTGGCTCAGTCCGAACTCGTCGACGTAATCGGGAAGCAGCGGTGCGATCGCCGCGTAGAAGGCGACGTCGAAGAAGACGATGGCCGAGATGAAGACGAGAAGTCGCCGCACCTCATAATCCAATCACCAAAGCGCCTGAGCGCTCCATGCTTATGTCCGTGCAGTTGCGGCTAGCATCGACGCTGGGGCGTAATACCCAAGGCGACGCGCCCTACTCCCCTGGAGGGGTGGCAGAGCGGTTGAATGCGACGGCCTTGAAAGCCGTTAGGCGTCGTAAGGCGTCTCGTGGGTTCGAATCCCACCCCCTCCGCTCCGCGCAGTGAGCGGACGGACGGTACGAGCCGCCGCTCGCCGGCTAGTCCGAGAGCTCGACGCGCTCGATCGTTTGCGGCTCGACCGGCCGGTCGGCGGCATCGGTCTCGGTCGCCTCGATCGCGTCGACCGCGTCCATGCCCTCGACGATGCGGCCGAAGACGGTGTGCTTGCCGTCCAGCCACGACGCAGCCTCGGTGGTGACGACGAAGAACTGCGAGCCGTTCGTGTTCGGCCCGGCATTGGCCATCGCCAGCGCCCCGCGGACGATCTTGTGCTCGTTGATCTCGTCCTCGAACGTGTAGCCGGGGCCGCCGCGACCGGTGCCCTCGGGGCAGCCGCCCTGGATCATGAAGTCGCGGATGACCCGGTGGAAGGCGAGTCCATCGTAGAAGCCGTCGGCGGCGAGCTTGCGGAAGTTCTCGACCGTCTTCGGCGCATCCTCGTCGTGCAGCTCGACGGTAATCGCCCCGGCGCTCGTGTGAAGAATTGCCTGCGACACGGCCGTCAACCCTACGGCATCCCGACTCATGGTCCGCTAACCCGGGCGAGCACCGGCTTCGAGGCCCCTGGAGCGTAAGGCCAGCGCTCCTCGGCGAGGGCGACGGCGCGAAGTCGGATCCGCGCCAAGCCGCTGACGTAGCGGAAGCGGTAGCGCGCCCGGAAGCGACCGCCGTGGTCGCTGCGCACGACGAGCACCGGCCGCCAGCGTCGCGCCGCATGCTCGAAGTACTGAATCGCGACCAGCTTGCCGCGACGGGGGATCGGCGCGCCCCTCGTCCGCACGCGCCCCCACAGATGGATCAACTCACCGGTTTCGAGCTGGCGCGGCGAGGCGGCAAGGGAGATGCCGCCGCGCACGCGCAGGGCCAGGGCGGCGCGGCGCGATCCGGCGAGCTCGGCGTCGCCGCGGAAGCCGACCGTTATCCGTCGCGAGGTCCCGGCCGGCAGCGGCAGCCGGAAGCCGCCGTGGCGGCCCGTCTCGACCACTTCGACCCGCCGCTTGGCCAGCGCCCCGCGCGAGGGACGGGCGACGACCCGGAGGCGACGCCCGGCCAGCCCGGCGCCCTCGGCGGTGACGAGTCGACCGGCAAGGACGCCGGTAGCCTCAAACGGGACGCTGAGGCTCTCGCCCCGCCGTTGATGCCAGCGCAGGTGCGCGAAGAGCCGCGTCTTGCTCCTCGCGGGCGCCGCCGCGGGCCGCGACGTCGCAATTGCGGTGGGCGGTCCCGGCGGCGCCGCCGGCTGGCGCAGCGACATCTCGGTGCCGTCGGCGCGCCGCGTCGTCGAGGCGGTGTTGCCGGCCGCGTCGCGGGAGTCTGCGCGAAAGACGTAGATCCCCGGCTCGAGGTCGCCGGGAACTCGCGCAACCAACTGCGCCTCGTCGGCCTCCTCGCCGGCGACCAGCTCGGTCGGCAGGTCGACCCACTGCTCGCGATCGAGGCGCCGGAAGAAGATCTTGCCGCCGGCGGGACCGGATTGCTGGTCGCTGACGTCGACGCGGACGGTGGCGGGCAGCCCTGCGCCAGCGTCGTCGGCAGCCACCTCGAAGGCGATACCGGGCGGCACGTTGTCGAAGCGCAGCGGTACCGACACCGCGCTCGGCGGCGCCTCGTTGCCGGCCTCGTCGCGCAGCCAGACGTCGATTGCGTAGACGCCCGGTGCAGGGACGCTGCGGTCGGCGATGTTCGTGACACCGGGACGCGCCGCCGTCTTAACACCGCTGTCGTAGCCGGCCGGCCCCCGGATGCGCCAGAGCGCCGCGGTGATCGGGCTTCCGGCTCCCTGGTCGGGATTCGTCCAGGCCAGGTCGAAGTCGTTCACGCGGCGCCAGCCGTCGCCGCCGATGAGCGCGAGGGCGCGCGGGTGGGCCGGCGCGTGGTTGTCGACCTTGATGGTCTGCTGCCCCGTGCAGCCCACGTTGCCGGCGAAGTCGGTGGTGCAGTGATGGAGCCGATGGCTGCCGTCGCTGAAGCGCGCCGTGTCGACCATCACCCCGTCGGCGCCGTGCGCGCCGCACGGTCGCATCCTGGTCCCTCGCCACTCACTGCCGATCAGCGCCTTGGCACAGGCGTACTCATGGAGGTGGATGCGGCTGTCGTCGAGCAGCGTCTCGGCGAAGCGAACGCCCCCGCCATCGTCGGTACCGGAGAACATCACCCGGTGTGCCCCCCGCAGCCATCCTCCCGCCACAAGCTCGCCCCATACCCAGGCGCCCGGCCCCACGTCGTCCTGGATCGTGATCGTCAGCGCCCTGATTCCGGACCACGAGCCGGGCTCGACCGAGCACCATCTGTCCGCCCCGCGCGCACAGAGCAAGCGGTCCTCGAGCGCCGGCTGCGGGGTCGAGAAGCCGGCCACGAAGTCGCGCAGGGCGACATCGGTCGTACTCGCAGTGAGGAAGGGGACGAAGCCACCGGCCGCGGTGCCCATGCCGATCCGCTGCTCCATCCCGTCGTGGAGGGCGTGCCACCAGGTGCCGCTGACCCTGGTGATGCCGGTTCCCGGCGGCGCCTCCCAGCGCCAGCGGGCGAACCGGGTTCCGGACACGGTCGAGCCACCCCGCGTGAAGCTCTTCAGGTGGATGCCGTCGAAGGGATCGTGCCCGGGCGGCGGCACGCAGTAGCCGTCGGAGCGGAACTTCGCACCCCCGGTCGAGTCCCACCAGCCCGCGTCGGCATCGACGCCCCAGCCGCATTGGGCGACGCTGTACTTGGCGGCGTTCGCCTCCCGCGCCGCGAACAGCAGCAGCGCCAGCGCCAAGCAGAACCCAAGCGCGACGATCCGCGCCAACCCGACTCGCGCTCCCGGCATTTGTCTTCCTCCCTCGTTCGACCGCATTTGGGAGACAAAGGGCCTGGCGCGCCGATCTCTCCCCCCTCGACCGATGCCCGAAGCGCCCGCTTTGCGAGAATGGCGCCCGATGCCGCTTCCCACGCAAGATCAGGTCACCGAGAAGCTGCGGGGCGTAATCGACCCCGAGCTGCGCCGCTCGATCGTCGAGCTGGGCATGGTGCGCTCGATCGAGATCAAGGACGACGGCCGCGTCGACGTGGTCGTCTCGCTGACCACGGCGGGCTGCCCGATCCGCGCCCACTTCGAAGGGGCGGTGCGCCAGTGCGTCGGCGAGCTGGAGGGAGTGACCGCGGTCGCGGTCGGCTTCGACGTCCTCTCCGAGGAGGAGAAAGGCAGCCTCCAGAAAGCGCTCGGGCGCGGCAAGCTGCCGGCCGGGGCGCTGGCCCAGGTCAAAAACGTCGTCTGCATCGCATCCGGCAAGGGGGGCGTCGGCAAGTCGACGATGACCGCCAACCTGGCGGCGGCCCTGGCCGCCGAAGGCCACCCGACCGGCGCCCTCGACTGCGACGTCTACGGGTACTCGATCCCGCGCATGCTCGGGGTCAACCGCAAACCCGACGTCAACGCCGAGCGCAAGATCCTGCCGCTGGAAGCGGCCGGCGGCGTCAAGGTGATGTCGATCGGCTTCTTCGTCGAGGAGAACTCAGCGGTCGTTTGGCGCGGCGCGATGCTGCACAAGGCGATTCAGCAGTTCCTCGAGGACGTCGCCTGGGGGGAGCTCGAGTACCTGCTGCTTGATTTGCCGCCCGGGACCGGCGACGTCTCGATGACGCTCTCCCAGCTCCTGCCGCAGGCGAAGTTCGTGCTGGTGACGACGCCCCAGCCAGCCGCCCAAACGGTGGCCAAGCGCGCCGCCGACATGGCGCGCAAACTGGACCTCGAGCTGCTCGGCACGATCGAGAACATGTCCGGCTTCACGACGCCGGACGGCGAGCGCTTCACGATCTTCGGCGAGGGCGGCGGCCAGCTCTTGGCCGATGAGCTCGACGTGCCCCTGCTCGGCAAGGTGCCGCTCTCCGAGCCCCTGCGTGAGCACGCCGACGCGGGAACGCCGCTCGTCACCGCGCATCCAGACTCCCCGGCCTCGCAGGCGATCCGCCAGGCCGCTCGCGGCATCGTCGCCGCCACTCCGCAGGAGCTGCCGGTGCTGCAGGCGGCCCCGGCGGCCGCCGAGCCGCCTCCCGTCAGCGGCACGCCGCTGCCGGTCGTACAGGGCTAGCGCAAACCGTGCTCTTGCTCCTGCGTCAATTCGGTCCGATCCCGTTCGATGACCGTTTGTAAGATGCTATCTTACCGTCATGAGAACGACCGTATCCACCAAGGGCCAGATCGTGCTCCCGGTCGAGCTTCGCCAGCGTGACGGCATCGCACCTGGGCAGGAGTTCGAGGTCGAGCGCCTCGATGCGGATGAGTACCGATTGCGCCGGGTAGCGCCATCGCCCAACGAAGGCTTGGTGGACTGGCTCCTCGCCTGCCCGCAAAAGGGCTACTTCGTCGCGATCGACTCCGAGTCGACCGAGACCCTTTGAAGCACCTCGTCGACGCCAACGTCCTCTCGGAGGCGACCAAGTCCGATCCCAACCCTCGAGTCGTCGAGTGGCTGCGCCGAAACGAGCGCTCGATCGTCGTCGATCCGATCGTCCTCGGCGAGGTTCGCTTCGGCATCCTGCTCCTCGCGCGTGGCGCTCGGCGCAGCGAGCTGGAGCGGTGGTTCGAGCAGGGAGTCGGCCGGATCCAATGCCTTCCCTGGGATTCGGCCGTCGGGATCCGCTGGGCTCAGCTGTTGGCGGACCTGCGACGCCGCGGCCGGCCGATGTCGATCAAAGACAGCCTGATCGCCGCCACCGCCCTCGCGCACGATCTGGCGCTCGTCACGCTGAACCAGCGTGACTTCAAACCAGCACGGCTGAGACTCGTCGATCCGTCAGCCCGACCACCACGGTGACCACGCCACTAGCCCCGCGTGAAGCGAGGCGCAACACAACAGCTCTCAGGCGGCCGATTTGCTCTTGCATCAATTGTTCGGTCCGATCCGGATAGGGGGCGGCGTCGGTTAGCTGTTGAGTCGGCGATGCGCGATCTCGTAGACGCTCGGCTTCCACGGGCGCGCCGGGTGGCGCTCACCTACCGCGACCAAGACGAGAGCCGGCTTCGTGGCCTCCTCGTCGCCGGATAGGACCGCTCCCCACTGGCCAGCGGGTTGAGGGATGTAGAGCTTCACGCAGCCCTTGAGACGTGTTCCATCCTGACCTTCCTCTTCGCAACGTCGAAGCCACTCGCGCGGGATACCCTCGTCGCGCAGCGTCGCCACCATCGGCTCGATTGTTGCTCGCGCGGCCGGTGTGCAGCGGGCAAGGTCCTCCGCAAGCACCTCATCGACCACCCGGACTTCGAAGCGCGGACCCGCACCCGCGCTCACAACTGCCTATCCCTCGCCGTCGGTGGGCAGCGATCCGAAGTGCCGGTCGAATTCCTCCGAACTCATCGGCGAAGTCCCGGTCCGCTTGCGAATCTCCTCGATGGAGGTCGCCTTGGAGGGCCAGTCCGGCGCAAAGATCAGCTTCACCTCCGCCGCTTCCTCCTCGGTCATCGAATCGATCTGCTCATGCAAGTCAGCCTTGGTCATGGGCAAATCGTAGCGGCCGTCAAGGCAGCACTTTCGATGCAGCGCCACCAGATACGGGAATCGGCGGCCTCGCCTTCCCCGCCCTCAGGCTGCTGATTTGCTCTTGTAGTACTCGGCGTTGATCTCGGCGTATTTGGCCCACTCGGCCGGGAGCTGGTCCTCGGCGAAGCAGGCGTCGACCGGGCACGCCTCGACGCAGGCATCGCAGTCGATGCACTCGTCGGGATCGATGTAGAGCATCTCGACCGAGTCGTAGTCGGGCTCGTCCGGGGTCGGATGGATGCAGTCGACCGGGCAGACCTCGACGCATGAGTTGTCCTTCTGACCGATGCACGGCTCGGCGATGACGTAGGTCATTCGATGCTTTCTCCTAAGTCGCTTGTCGGTGCCAGGCGGGACCGTCCCTGCCGGCGCGAGTCAGCATTTTAGGCATGATGCACCGATGCTGCTGCTGACGGGGGCGACTGGAAGCATCGGCTCACGACTGCTGCCGCTGCTGCTGGAGCGCGGTGAGGAGGTGCGTTGCCTGGTCCGTGAGCCGCGCCGGCTCGGCGCGCGGCGGGTCGACGTGCAGATCGCGCTCGGTGACCTCGGCGAGATGTCGGACCCCTACCTGGTGCGGCAAGCGCTGCGCGGCGTCGACACCGTGGTCCACCTGGCGGCGACGATCCGCGACCAGCCGCCGCGCCGGATCGAGGAGCTGAACGGGCTGGCGACCGTGCGGCTGCTGCGGGCCGCCGAGCGAAGCGGAGTCCGCCGCTTCGTCTTCTTCAGCGCGCTCGAGGCTGGGGCGGCGCAGCGCACTCGCTTCTTCCGGGCAAAGTGGCTGGCCGAGGAGGCGGTTCGCTCATCGCCGCTGCAGACGATGGTCTTCGCCCCCTCGATCGTCTACGACCGCAGCGACCCCTGGGTGACGCTCTTGCGCCGCTTCTCGTTCCTGCCGGTGCTGCCCGTCTCTGGACAGGGCCAGGCCCGCTTCCAGCCGATCTGGGCGCAGGACGTGGCCCGCTGTGTCACCAACGGGCTGGCGATGGAGGCGCCGCGCGACCGCTACGAGCTTGCCGGCCCCGAGACGCTCACCTACGACGACATGTCGGAACTGGTCAGCGACGTCGCCGGCCGGCCGCGGCCGCTCGTCCACGTCCCGCTGCCGGTCGTCCGCGCCGGTCTCATCGCCCTCCGCTCCGTCTTCGGCGAAGCCGTGTTCGCTACCTGGGAGGAGGCCGAGCTGATGGAGGTGGGCATGAGAAGCGAGCGTGGCACGCGGGACGCCGAGGCACTCGGAGTCGAGCCGAGGAGGATGGGCGATGTGCTGGCGGAGGCTTAGCGCGGCACTGGCGGTGACGCTGGGCGTCGCCGCCCTCGCCGTCCAACAGGCCCCCGCGCTGACCCTCGCCCCGCCCAAGGGCAACGTCTTCTTCGGCGTCAGCGACCGTGGCAGCGCCGAGGAGTTCAACGAGTTCGTCGAAGTGGTCGGCAAGCACCCGGCGGTCCTGCAGACCTTCCACCCCTGGGGCAACAGCCTCAACCAGGCCTACGAACGGTGGCGCGAAACGGCGACCCGGCCGATCCTCCACATCTCGACGATCGACGACCAGAACCTGGCCGAGCTGATCACGCCACAGCAGATCGCGCTTGGAGGTGGCGACGACTACCTGCTGCAGCTCAACGACTTCTTCGCCAAACGCGGCTTGCCGGCCTACATCCGCCCGCTCGGCGAGCCGAACCGCTGCCTGAACGCCTGGTCGGCGGTCACCTGCGAGGGCGTCCAGAGAGGCGGCGAACACACCACCGGCTGGTACAAGCAGGCCTTCCGGCGCATCTCGACGATCGTCCGCGGCGGCGGCTCGCTCGAACAGATCGACGCGACGCTGGCGGAAATAGGGTTGCCTCCCGTCAGGCGGAGCAAAGGTCCGCCGCCGACCAGCCTTCCCAGCGCGCCGGTCAGCATCGTCTGGGCGCCGCTGCCGGCCGGCTCGCCGCGCGTGCGTGGCAACTTCCCCGGCAACTACTGGCCGGGCGGCCGTTGGATCGACTGGGTCGGCACCGACTTCTACTCCCAGTATCCGCACTGGCGCGACCTCAACCGCTTCTATCGCGGCAGACACTGGCGCCGCAAGCCGTTCACGATCGCCGAGTGGGCGGTGGCGGGCGAGGACGACCCGCGCTTCGTCAAGCAGCTCGTCGCCTGGGCGGTGAAACGGCCCCGGGTGCGGATGTTCGTCTACTACCGCGGCTTCGGCGACACCGACAACCCCTACCAGCTCGGCCTCTACCCGCGGACGACGAACACGCTGCGGCTCAAGGTCCGCCGGCCCACCTTCCTCGAGTACGCCGACTACAACGCCAGCCTCTTCCCGCCGCTGCCGCCGCCGCCCCCCAAAGCCAAAAAATAGGGCCGACGCAGCGACCTGTCCCGGGAGATCCGGGGTGTGCGGCTGGCGAGCGCCGGACCAATCAGGGCAAGAACGCAGGAAGCCCGAATAGCAGAGCTATTCGGGCTTCTGAGGACGCCGCCCTGAGCCGGTCCGCCGCCGCCAGGCGTGCGCACCGGGATTCCGGGCCAGGTCGCTGCGTCGTTACATCATGCCGCCCATGTCGGGCATACCGCCGCCGCCCGGCATGCCGGCCGCTTCTTTCTCCGGCGGTTCGGCGACGATGGCCTCGGTGACGAGGATGTTCTTCGCGATCGAGGCCGCGTTCTGCAGCGCCGACCGGGTGACCATGGTCGGGTCGATGACTCCCGCCTTGATCAGGTCGCCGTACTCGCCGTTGGCCGCGTTGAGCCCTTCGCCCGGCTTCAGGGCGCGGATCTCGTTGACCACGACCGAGCCCTCGAGGCCCGAGTTCTCGGCGATCTGGCGGATCGGCTCCTCCAGCGAACGGTGCACGATGCGCGCCCCGGTCGCCTCGTCTGGATCATCCAGGGAGGTGGGATCGAGGTCGCTCTGCGCGTTCAGCAGCGCGACGCCGCCGCCCGGCACGACGCCCTCCTCGAGGGCCGCCCGGGTTGCCTGCAGGGCGTCCTCGACGCGGTGCTTTTTCTCCTTCATCTCGGTCTCGGTGGCGGCGCCGACCTTGACCACGGCGACCCCGCCGGCCAGCTTGGCGAGCCGCTCCTGGAGCTTCTCGCGATCGAAGTCGGAGTCGGTGTTCTCGATCTCCTGCTTGATCTGGTTGATCCGGCCCTTGATGTCGTCGCCCTCGCCGGCTCCGTCGATGATCGTCGTCGTGTCCTTGGAGACGACCACGCGGCGGGCCCGGCCGAGCTGGTTGAGCTGGGTGTTCTCGAGTTTGAGACTCATCTCCTCGGTGATCACCTCGCCACCGGTGAGGATCGAGATGTCCTCGAGCATCCGCTTGCGGCGATCGCCGAAGCCGGGTGCTTTGACCGCGACGCCGGTGAAGGTGCCGCGCAGCTTGTTGACCACCAGGGTCGCGAGGCACTCGCCCTCGACGTCCTCGGCGACGATCAGCAGCGGCTTGCCGCCCTGCATCACCTGCTCGAGCACCGGCAGGATGTCCCGCACCGAGCCGATTTTCTGGTTGGCGATGAGGATGAACGGCTCCTCCAGCACCGCCTCCATGCGGTCCTGGTCGGTGACCATGTACGGGGAGATGTAGCCCTTGTCGAACTGCATCCCCTCGGTGAACTCCAGCTCCATGCCGAAGGTCTGGCCCTCCTCGACGTTGACCACGCCGTCTTTGCCGACCTTCTCGATCGCGTCGGCGATCACGTTGCCGATCTCGTCGTCGGCGGCCGAGATAGCGGCGACGCGGGCGATCTGGTCCTTGCCGGCGACCTCTTTGGACTGCTTGCCGCGAAGGTTGTCGACGACCTCGTCGACCGCCTTCTCGATGCCACGGCGCAGGGCCAGCGGGTTGGCGCCGGCGGCCACGTTCTTCAGCCCCTGGCGGACGATGATCTGGGCCAGCAGGGTCGCGGTGGTGGTGCCGTCACCGGCGACGTCGTTGGTCGCGGTGGCGACCTCGCGAACCAGCTGGGCGCCCTGGTTCTCGAAGACGTCCTCGACCTCGATCTCTCGAGCGATCGTGACGCCGTCGTTGGTGATGGTGGGAGCGCCGAACTTCTTGTCGAGAACGACGTAGCGCCCCTTGGGGCCGAGGGTCACCTTGACCGCATCGGCAACGCCGTCGACTCCGGCCTGCAGGGCAGCCCGTGCCTCGGCGTCGTACTTCAGTTCCTTGTGAGCCATGGTTCAGCTTCTCCTTCGTGTGGGGGCCGTCTTAGACGACCTTGGCGAGGACGTCGGACTCGCGCAGGACGAGCAGATCGTCGCCCTCGACCTTGACCTCGGTGCCGCCGTACTTCGAGTACAGGACCTCGTCGCCCTCGGCGACGTCGAGGGGGATTCGCTTCTCGCCGTCCTCGTCCCAGTTGCCCTCGCCAACCGCGACGACCTTGCCCTTCTGGGGCTTCTCCTTGGCGGTGTCGGGAAGGACGATGCCGCTCGCGGTCGTCTCCTCCTCCTCGATCGCCTGGACGATCAGCCTGTCGCCAAGCGGCTTCAGGTTCATCTCTAGTTACCTCCGTTGATGCCGTTGAACAAAGTCTCCCGGCCGGTCGCCGGGCGTCCTTGGCACTCTA
>DASUOH010000032.1:0-7984 GCA_036276735.1 Solirubrobacterales bacterium
GACTGGTACATCGCCCAAGGGCGCCCACTTTACCCACAACGGCGAACCAGTCACCCAAAACACTCCGGTCCAGTTCACAGGCACAGCGGCCTTCAAAGCTGGCGGCAGTGGGGTGCATTGCACAACTGTCCATATCCATGCTGTGCTCAAAGCCAAAGGCACAGGCACAGTTACGAAATTCGAAGGCACACATTGCACAACGACCGGCGCAAACCCGGGGCTCCCGACCCACGCGACCCCAGAAGGCCTGCCGTGGACGATTGACGCTGCTCCCGGTGGCGTGGCGACAATTAACAACGTTAAAATCCACAACAGCGTCCGTCACCCGCTCGATACAACGATCGAGATCGGCACAAACACATTGACCGGGGAAGCGAGCGCGGAAATCGGCGGGACAGACGCCATCCTGAATGTTGGGCCTAACGGCATCCTCGTCAACCACGAAGTGGAAGCCGAAGTCGAAGGCACCCTGACAATCACGAAAACAGGCACCGAAGAACACACAGATATCGGTACCGCGGCGACACCTTAAAAGGGTGCGTTCGTAAAATCGGCTGATGTCAAGCCACATGCAAGGGGCCGCGTTTTGCGCGGCCCCTTGCATAGACGCTCGACGCCGAACACTGATGATGTCCTTGACAAGTCCATCAACGTACCCTAGGGTCGTCGGTGCCCGTCCAGGGGAAGCAGGCGCCTGATGTCGGGTCGAGCTAACAGGGGGGAAACGGGAATGAAGACAAAGATCTTGGCAGTACTCTGCGGCTGCGTGGTCGGTTGGCAGACGTTTGCCGGCCAGGCGCTCGCCGCGCCCGTACCGGGCGACGGCTGTCCCAACGGCCACATCCGCAAGGCCCAGGGAACCTCCCATCTCCCCGATTGCATGGCGCTGGAGATGGTCAGCCCCCCGCAGAAGGATGGCCAGGCGGCGAGGATCGCCACGCCCACCCTTGAGGCGGGGACCAGATCCCCGGAATTCGGCGGAATCTCGCCCGACGGAAATCGGGTTTTCTTCATCTCTCTGGGTGCCTTAGGGGGGACGCCCGCGCTGCTGCGGGTCTCCGGCGACCCCTACGTGGCATCTCGCGACGCCGCCGGGCAGCAATGGATTACCTCGCCGACCAGCCCGGCGAACGGGATGGCCTTTGGCGCGCGCAGTGCCCACCCGCTGGCGTTTTCGGCTGACTTCGCCAGCTGGTTCCAAATGGCCGCGAGCGAATCAGAGTTTTTCTCGGGCCTTGGACGGGTCTTCCGCGGCTCCGTCGACAGCACCCAGTTCACGGACTTTTCTCCTCTGCTCACGCCTTTCGATCCCATCCCGGTGGGCGAGACGCCTTTCGACACCATCGGCAACTCGTTGCCGCGGGGCGCGTCTGCGGACTTCTCGACCTTCGTTTTCCAGCCTGGCCCGGAAAAACGCCCTACGAGGTACTTCTCCGGCGACCCCATACCGGCCGGAGCTGGTAGCGAGCGGAACCGCTATGTGGCCCGTCGCGCTTCAGGGCTCGAACCGACGCTGAGCCTGCTCGCTCGCGATGGCGCCGGCAAGGTTTGGGGTGGAAACTGCGGTGCAAACATAGCGGGGGGGGACGGCGCAATTGGGACCAGCAGTCGGGGCGCTATATCAGCCGATGGCTCACGCATCTACTTCACGACCCGGCCGGGCCAGCCCTTCGACTCTGCCGCCGGGGAAGGCCCCGTCTGCAGCACCGCGAGCAAATTGCGGATCATGCTCCGGGAGGAGACTTCCTCGGGCCTTCAGACCGAAGAGCTCTTCGCGTCCGAGTGCGACCGCGTGGCAAATCTACCCTCAGTGCCGGCATGCGGCACCGCCGGGCCGACCGGCAAACCGCTCCCAGACGCCGATGACTCCTACCAGGGAGCCTCGGTCGACGGCTCGAAGGTCTACTTCATCAGCTCCCGGCAGCTGACCGACTCCGACACCAATGGCCTTGAAGGCTTCGGTCTCCCCGGGACCTGCAGCGGCTTCTTCATCGGCGGCTGCGACCTCTACCTCTACGACGCCGACGAGGAGGAGGGCGAACGGTTGACCCAGATAACCGCCTCGGGGACCGGCACCGTGGTACCGAAGGTGGTCACCTTCTCGGGCGACGGGTCTCGTCTCTACTTCATCTCGACCCAGGTGCTTACCACCGAGCCGGGCCCGGGAGGAAAAACCCCTGTCGCCGGACAGGGCAACCTCTACCTCTGGGACGCCGAGGCCGAAGGGCTCTCCTTCGTTGCCACTATCGGCTCGGGGGCGGTGCCGAACAGTCAACTCAATGCATGGGCGGTGCCCGTGCTCGGCGAAGATCATCACAACCTCGGCGTCGGCGGCGACGGGCGATGGCTCGTCTTCACCTCCGCCGCCGCTCTGACCGCCGACGACACCGACGGCTCGAAAGTCGACATCTTCCGCTACGACGCCGAGACCGAGTTGCTCAACCGCGTGTCCAAGGCGGCTCCGGACGGCTCGGACAGCGGCGCCTTCGACGTCACGGTTGGCCCGCGCCTCGGGTTCCCGGGGCAGAGCGCGACGAATGTGGCCGCGAGCCCCGAATACCTAACCCGAGGCCGCTGGGTGAGCGAGAACGCCGAGGTGATCGCCTTCAAGAGCGCCGAGGCTCTCGTTCCGCAGGATGCCAACACCGTCCGCGACTCCTACCTGTGGCGGGACGGCGAGCTGGTGCTCCTCCCCGGCACCTCCGATCCGGCGAATGTCCTCGTCGACCAGCCGCTTGTCTCGATGGACGGCCAGACGGTCGCCTTCCAGTCCGCTCAGCGGCTCTTACCCAGGGATGGCGACACGGCGATCGACGTCTACGCGCTCCGGCCCGGTGGTGGCTTCCCAGAGCCGCCGGCGCCTCAGCCCTGCCAGCCTGATGGCGACGAGGGCTGCCAGGGTCCAGCCGCCCCAGCCCCTGCTGAGTCCAATGCCGCCAGCTCGGCCATCCAGGGGCGTGGCAACCTCAGCGCCGGCCGCAGCTGCGCTGCCCTCTCTCGCCGCGCGACCCGCTTGTCGCGCCGCGCCAAAGCTCGCCCGCGCTCCAGCCGCCTCGCCAAGCGGGCCGAGCGCGCCGGCGACGCCGCCAAGCGCTGTCGGCGCGCTAACCGGAGGGGAGCCCGATGAGCTGCCCCGCTGAGAAGCCACCCACCCCGCCTTCGCAGACAACAAAGGAGATCTCAGACATGCCGGTTGAGAGCAAGTTCGCCCTGCGCACCAGGGCCGTGGTGCTCGCGTTCGCCGGGGCGGCGCTCCTCCTAGCCGCCGGCCTGATGCCCGCCGGTGCGCTTGCGGCCCCGGTGTTCGAGGTCACCCTCACTCGCGACGTGGACGTATTGCCCGTCGTGCACCGCAGCGACCAGCGGGTTGACTACGACTTCACGGTGACCAACGTCGGATCAAGCCTGGCAGAGCCTGGCGACACCATTACCTGCGAGCCCAAAAGCTCGTCGGTGAGCGGTGGCGGCGCCCCGGTCTACTCCTACGAGTGGCGGCGCAACGGTCAGCTGATCTCAGGTGAGACCAATTCTACCTACACCGTGAATGCTGCCGACGCAGGGACGGTTGTCCAGTGTCAGGTGACGGCGAGAAACAGCGTTCCAGATGTCAATACGGGTGGCTTCCCAGGGACTTCCGGGACGTCGAATCCAGGAATTGTCGTTACGCCCGAGCCTCTCAGTCCTCCACCTGTTCCACCGACGGAAATTCCGCAGCCAACTCCCGAAGGCCCGATCGCTGGCACGACGGTGACGTGCGTAACCGGTACGTGGGGAGGTGTCAGTGAGCCGTTCGAATTCCAGTGGTACGTTAATGGTGCCATCGTACCGGGACAGACCGGACCTACCTATACCGTACAAGCGGCCGACGTCCCCGGTGAGATCCAGTGCGCTGTGACTGGTTCCAACTCAGAAGTCGCCGTCACCAGATTCTCCAATCGCAGGCCGACTAGTCCTGCCCCCAGCCCACGCGCGCCCTTTAACGTGTCGCCAACTCTCAACAGTCCGCACTCGACCACGGGACTCGTGAGGGCCGAACTTCAACTGCCGGCCGGCGCTGGCACCTTCGTCGAGCGCTTCTACAATCCCAACGAGGGTCAGGACAAACAGACGGCGACGTCGAACCCAGGTGGCTGGTCCTGCACGGCGCTGCCTCCCTCCGGGGCGCAACCGGCCAAGGCAATATGCGAGCGGTCCGATCCGCTCACTCCCGGGTCGTCGTACCCGCCCTTCGCGGTGGCTGTGGCGCTCGGCACCGACGCCCCCGACATAGCGGTGGCCACCGCCACCGTGTCGGGCGGCGGGACGGCGAGCCCAGCCACCGCCGTCAGTGAGTTCACCTTCGCCCCGGCCAAGCCGTTCGGGATCGAAGCCTTCGAGACCTCCGTGCCCGACGAGCTCGGCGCCCCCTACACCCAGGCGGGGGGCCACCCGTTCTCCGCCGGCGCGGCTTTCTCGTTCAACAAGTGGCGGGAGCGAACCCCAGAGAGCGCTGGAAATAAATTCAAGCCGGTCGGACGGACCAAGACGGTCCGCACTGAGACCCCGCGTGGGTTCGTCGGCAACGCGCTGGCGATCGAGGAGCGCTGCCCGTCGGCGGAAGACGTCATTCTGCGCAAATGCCCGGTCGAAAGCGCCGTTGGCGGTATCGAGCTCGTTTTTGCCGATGGCGGTGCGGGGGGTCTGATCGGTCCGATCATCTATGCGATCGAGCCCGAATTCGGCCGCCCTGCGCAGTTTGCCTTCACCGAGTCGGTTGTCAATGGGTTGTATACCTTCTACCCGCGCCTGCGGCCCGAGGACGGCTATGCGATCACGCTGGAGTCGGCACCGCTGCCAGCGTCCTTCCCGACCATCCTCGCGGTCGACGCGGTGGTGTGCGGCTTCGGAGTTGCCACGAAATTGCCCGGGCCGATTTTCGACCGCTGTAAGGGTCGCACGGATCCGACCGCCAATCCGAAGCCGCTGATAACCGTTCCAACCCGCTGCGACGGCCCGCCGCCGACGACCAGGCTCGCGATCGACAGCTGGGAGAACCCCGGCGAGTTCGTCAGCGCGACCTTCAGCGACCCGCCGCTGACCGGCTGCGAGAAAGTCAAGTTCGAACCGGAGATGGCACTCGAGCCGACCTCCAACCAGGCCGACTCGCCGACCGGGATGGACGTCGAGATCTTCATGCCGACCGACGGCCTCGAGTCGAAGACCGGGATCTCCCAGGCCAACCTGAAGCGGGTCAGCGTGAAGCTCCCCGAGGGGATGGCGGTCAACGCGTCGGCCGGGCACGGACTCGAGGCCTGCACGGCGGCCCACGTCGGGATCGATCCCAATACCGGCGTGCCCGACGACCAGGAAGCCAGCTGCCCGGACTCCTCGAAGATCGGCACGATCGCGATCACCACGCCGCTGATCGAGGAAAAACTGACCGGCGACGTCTTCATCGCCAAGCAGGGCAAAGACAATCCGTTCGACTCCAACATCGCCCTCTACATGGTCTTCTCGTCGAAAAAAGACGGGATCACGATCAAGCTTGCCGGCGAGGTGAGGCCCGATCCCCAGACCGGCCAGATGGAGATCGTCTTCGACGAGAACCCCGAAGCGCCGTTCTCGAGCGTCGAGATGCACTTCCCGCAGGGACCGCGCTCGCCGTTGCTCAACCCGCCCAGCTGCGGCACCCACAAGATCGAAGCCGTCCTGACCCCCTGGACGGGAGGCGCCCCGGTCGTGCAGAACAGCTTCTTCCAGGTGACCGAGGGGCCGGGCGGTGGGCCATGTCCGTCGGGAGGCCTCGACGCGAGCCTGACGGCTGGCGTCAGCAACCCGATCGCCGGGCAGACCAGCGACTTCATGATGCGCCTCAGCCGCCCGGACGGCAGCCAGCGCTTCAAGTCGCTGACCCTGACCCCGCCGCTCGGGCTGACGGCATACCTGAAAGGGGTCCCCTACTGCCCGGATAGCGTGCTCGGGTCGATCTCGGGCGCTCCTGAGGCCGGCCAGGGGGAGATCGACAGCCCCTCCTGCCCGGCGGCGAGCCGGATCGGCACCGCCTCCGCCGGGGCCGGGGCCGGGCCCGACCCGCTCTACGTGGAGACCGGCAAGGCCTACCTCGCCGGCCCCTACAAGGGTGCTCCGCTCTCGATTGCGGTGGTGACGCCGGCGGTCGCGGGGCCCCTCGACCTCGGCAACGTCGTCATCCGCAACGCGGTGCACATCAACCCCGAGACCGCGCAGATCAGGGTCGTCTCCGACGAGATCCCGAGGATCCTGCACGGCGTCCTGCTGAACATCCGCGACATCCGGGTGAACATCGACCGACCCGACTTCACCCTCAACCCGACCAGCTGCGCTGAGAAGCAGGTCGGCGTGGACGTGAGCGGCGAGCACGGCGGCTTCGCCTCGCTTGCCGACCGCTTCCAGGTGACCGACTGCGCCAGCCTCGGCTTCAAGCCGCGAATGGCGCTGCGCCTCTTCGGCGGCACCGGACGTGGTGCCTACCAGGGCGTCAGAGCCGTCGTCCGCCCGCGCCCGGGAGAGGCCAACATCTCCAGCACCGTGGTGCGCTTCCCGCGCTCTGCCTTCGTCGCTCAGGAGCACATACGGACGATCTGCACCAGGGTGCAGTTCGCTGCCGACAAATGCCCGAAAGGCTCGATCTACGGCAGGGCGATCGCCCGGAGCCCGCTGATCGACTACCCGCTGCGGGGCAACGTCTACCTGCGCTCCTCTGACAACGAGCTGCCCGACGCGGTGGCCGACCTGAGGGGCCCCGCCCACCAGCCGGTCCGGATAGAGGTGGCGGTCAGGAACGACTCGGTCGGGGGAGCGCTGCGAAACACGGTCCTGAGCGCCCCGGACGCTCCTGTCTCCTTCTTCCGCCTGCAGCTCTTCGGCAAGGAGAAGGGGCTGATCGTCAACTCGAGGAACGTCTGTCGGGGAGCGAACGAGGCGACCGTCGTCATGGGCGCCCACAACGGCCGGCGGTCGACTCAACGCACCCCCGTCTTCAACCGCCGCTGTGCCAAGCAGCGGCGGGCGAAGCGCAGTGCGCACCGCTCGCAGGCGCAGGCCGCGCGCCACGGCGGGCGTGCGGGCTAACGCAGCCGTCTTCGTCGCGGTGGCCCTCGCCGCCGTCCTCGTCGCCTGCGGCGGAGATGAGGAGGGACCGTCGAGAACGGCTGCGCCTGGCGGCGACGCGGGGGCGGGAAGCGCGGCGACGGCGAATCGCGGCGACTCCGGCGGCGAGGGGGAGGACGGGTCCGCTGTCCCAACGGACGACGGCGGCGCGGGCTCCGGCGAGGACTCGGAGCCGAGCAGCCCGCCGGCCCCCGGCTTCCGCGACACCAGCGGCGTCACCGACATCCCGGCCTACGGCCAGGAAGGCGGTAGTGGGCTGCGCGCCACGGCTTCCAGAGCGCTGAACGCGTACCTGGCGGCACGCCGCGCCGGCGACCTGCAGAGAGCCTGCGAGCATCTCTTACCCGCGACCAGGGCGCAGCTGGCGGCGGTGGGAGCACAAGCCGGGCGGCCCGGGGAAGATGACTGCGCGGATGGCCTTCGGCTCAGCGAACGGCTGATCGCCGATCCCTACTTAGACAGCGCCGAAGTCACCGCCCTGCGCTACTCGGGCTCCGGCGCATTTGCCCTCTTCCACGGCGCGGACGGCGCCGACTACTGGGTGGCGATGCGGAGGCAACGCGACGACTGGCTGCTCATCTCCGCGATTCCGCAGCCGCTCGAACCTGACGGGGTTCCATAGTCCAGGTGCGTCAGTTGATGCGCGCGTGAGTTCGTCATACGCAGTTTGCAGCGCAAACGAGGCGGCGCCTCGGCTTCAAGCCGCCGCCCCCGTCAGTTTGCACAGACTTTCTTGCTCGGTCGGAGGCGAGCCGGTATGCATCGATGAAGCTCCTGATCCGGGAGCGGCTCAACGACGAAAGGGAAAAGGATGAAGAAGCTACTTCTGATTGCGATCGCCGTGTTCGGCCTCGCG
>DASUOH010000033.1:0-17390 GCA_036276735.1 Solirubrobacterales bacterium
TAGAGGTCCTCGACGTCGGACTCGTCGAGGTCGACCTCGGACACCGCCGCGGCGATGTCGCCGAAGGTGAGCACGCCAAGCTGCTGACCGCGGTGGATCAGCCCTTTGACCTCCTCGAGCTCCTGAAGCTCAGCTACCAGCATCTATTCTGCACCCGTCTTTCTCGATTAGCAGCGTAAAAAAGGACCGGCGTCCCGGTCCGTAGAACCCCTCAAACGTCTGTTCGCATTGTAGTGCTTCAGTTTGTGAAGTCAAGGCAACTTGCCCGACCCCCTGAGAGATCCCGGCCCATGGCTGCGCGCCTTCTGGCGGCGCGCTTATGAGGGCAACGTAACCGGCCTCGCGGCGATGGTTGCATACAACCTGATGCTCGCGGTCTTCCCGTTTGCGCTGCTGGTCCTCTTCGTCTTCGGCCAGGTGCTGAAGATCCAGGGGGTCGAAACCGGGGTGCTGGACGACCTGCAGCGCCTCTTCCCCAATGTCGAGCAGGACACGCTGACGAACGTCTTGGAGCGGATCGAGGCCAACTCGACGACGATCGGGATCGTCGCCTTCGCGGCATCGCTGTGGATAGGTGCCTCGTTCTGGGGCGCGATGGACACGGCCTTCTGCCGCATCTACCACGTCGAGTGCCGCGGTTGGGTCGAGCAGAAGCGCTTCTCGTTCGCGATGCTGGGCGTCGTCCTGCTGCTGATCGCCGCCAGCATCCTGCTGCCCGCGATGGAGGCGGCGCTGGTCTCCAGCACCGACCGTCTGCCCTTCGGGCTCTCCGACATAAAGGCGATCGACACGCTACTCCTGCTGGGCGCGACCCTGCTCGCTACTTTCGCCATTTGCTGCGTGATCTTTTGGGCGGTCCCTAAAGGGCACATGCCCTGGCGCGACGTCTGGCCCGGAGCCCTGTTCGTCACCGCCGCCGTCGGCCTCGCCAACTGGGCCTTTCCCTTCTACCTGTCGAACGCCTCGAGCCTCTCGAGCCTGGGCTCGACCGCCGGCTTCGTCCTCATCGCGCTGCTCTGGTTCTACCTGCTGAGCCTCGCGCTCCTCGCCGGCGCGGTGATCAACTCCCTGCGGCACGAGCTGCACGACACCGGGGAGATGCCCTACGCGTGATCGTCCGCCGCGCGGGGCGGGGCGGGGCAGAGTGAACCGATGCATCGGTTCGTGTAGTGCACCATTTTGTGCACCGCACCAAATGGCGCGCGCGCCAAACGCTCACACGGCATTTGCAGGCATTGCTCGAACCGCGATTTGGACCATTGCGCGAAATCACGGCGACAGTTGAATTCCCTTGCCTAATTGCGCGGCCGTGGCTATGCATGAAGGACCCCCGCAGACGGGGAGTGCGCCGCCCAACGCGGCGCGCCAGTCAAGCGAAAGGAAGAGATATGCGCAACCTCAAGGCCCTCGGCCTCGCGTTTGTTGCGATGTTGGCGATGAGCGCCATGGCTGCCTCGGCGGCACAGGCAAGCGCCGAACCCAAATTCACAGCGGCCGAATATCCGGCGACCCTGGATGCGACAGGAGACGAATTCGAAAAATTCACAGCATTTGGCGGCGAAGTCACATGCAAACACTCCGAATTCCACAGCGAACTGACGGGACCGTCGAATGAATTGACGGTCACACCGACATATAACGACTGCCACGCCTTGGGCATCGGATCAGTAGGAGTCCTTTCGGCCACAGTCACACATAACGGCTGCAAGTACAGATTCTACAACCCGAAAACACACGGATCATCGCTACAAACATCGCCGAGCGAAACCCATCACTACTACACGCTCTCAACCGACGTGGACTGTCCGACGGGTAAACAGATTGAAGTTCACATCTACCCGAGCCTCCTCCACACTGGCTCGATTTGCACACTGACAGTCGGTTCGCAGACCGGTCTCATCGGTGCCACAGCTGACGTTCATACAAAAGCAGGCGCGGATGACGTCACTTTGACAGGAACAGTCAACAATATTAGATCGGAAATGCACAGGTTCTCGAGCGCCTGTCCGGAAAGCGGTACCACAGTAATCACCAATTCGGCCACGTACCATATTCCGTCCGACGGGGTGACAGCTCAGGGGACAAACGAAGTCGAAGAATTCATCGACGCTGACATCGGCTAGACGTTTCGAACCCTTGTAATTCGAGGCAGCGCGGACGGCCCCGACCCAGCTGGGTCGGGGCCGTCTCACAAAAGGCTCGATGAGTGCTGGCGGCCATCCTCGCCGCTACGCGCATCCTCTCTTTGGCAAGGCAGAGGCACGAAAAACCTCTACATGATCTCTTGACAACGACCCAGTCGTTCCGATACAGTCGTTGGACAGGACAGCTGGAATACTCATTCCAGCTACATCGGTAACTAGGGGGACATGGGAATTGGGAACGCGAGGCGATTTCAAGGTTGCATTGCTCGCGCTGGCTTCCCTGCTCATGATCGCAAGCGTATTTGCGCCAGCCGCAAATGCTGCGCCGGCGGAGCTGTGGACGAAATGCACTACCGGCACCGCTGCTGAACAATGCAGCGTCCCCCGCGGCGTCGAGTCGGCTCCTCTGACTGCGCCGAATGCGGGTCATATCTTCGTCGCCGACCAGACTGGGCGACGGGTTTCTGAGTTCACCGCTTGGGGTGTGTTCGTCAAGACCTGGGGTTGGGACGTTGTGGCGAGCGGTCCCGGCGATGACGTCGTCGCGCCTGAAGATCAGTTCGAGATTTGCCTCCCTGACGCCGGCGATACCTGCAAGGCTGGCGTCCAAGGAAATGTCGGTGTCGGGCAGTTCGGAACGGTGGCCGGCATCGCAGTAGACTCCGCGGGGAACGTCTACGTTTTCGATCCTCCTGCTCGCAGGGTGCAGAAGTTTTCACCGTCCGGACAGTTTTTGCTGATGTTTGGTGGCGGCGTCAACCAAGGCGGTGGCACCCCAGCGAACCCAGGCAATGTTTGCACCGCCCAACACATCGCCAACGGCGATGTCTGCGGCGCCGGAGCCACCGGGTCCGCAAATGGCCAGTTCGGTGCCGTTCAGGGGCTTGGCGACTATATCTCTGTCGACACCCTAGGAACCGCGGTTGCCACCGACGACAAAGTGTACGCAGGCGACGTAGGCCGCATTCAGCGCTTCGACAGCGACGGTGTTTGGCAGGCCAGCATCGCAGTTCCGGAGACCACTAATTCCCTGGCCACCGACGCGACCGGCAATCTTTACGTCACGTACATCAACGCCAGCAACAACAACAAACCGAATGTCCGGAAACTCGATCCGGCGCAATCCACCGCGAGCGAACTCTGCCAGTTCGAAGCGTCGAATCCACGTGCGGTTGCGATCGCGCCGGATGGAGAGGTCTACGCATTCAACAAAAACGGAGCCGACTCGAGAATCCTCCGCTTCAGCTCGACCTGCAGCGGGGGTTCGCCACCGCCCCCGGCGCTGCCGCTTGAGAGCTTTCCCGTGGATTCCCCGTCTGGCTTGAGCGATAGCTCCACGGGGTTGGCGGTCAACAACTGTGATACCTCTGAGAACTCAGTCTATCACTCAAATAACAATTCTCCCTTCGTGCGCGCTTTCAGCGAACCTCCAGATCCGGATGTTTGCGGCGACCCGCCGATAGAGAAACCGGTGATAGATCGCCAGTACGCAATCGCGGTCGATACCGACAGCGCTCGAGTCGGTGCTGACATCAACCCAGAATTTTTCGAGGACACGGTTTATTACGTCCAGTACGCTACGGCGGCCTGCATTGAAGCAGGCGGTTGGGAAGCCGGTTGCGTCCATGCCTTTCCGAGCCCCCCCGGCGTACCTCTGAACGGTGGCGTCGTCGACGTTCCTGTCAGCGCCGCACCACTGACCATCACGGAACTTGAGCCGGGGGTCGAATACCTTTACCGCTTCGTCGCTGAAAGCAGTGGGGGAGGCCCTGTCTATGGCGTCGACCCTGACGGGAATCCTGAGACCAATCCGCCAGAAGCGAGCATCCTCGAAGGGCTGGCAGCCGCCTTCACCACCTTCCCAGATCCGTCCGCCCACAAAACCGACTGTCCTAACCAGGGTTTCCGCACGGGCGCCTCGGCCCGCCTGCCCGACTGCCGCGCCTACGAGTTGGTCTCCCCGGTCGACAAAGAGGGTGGTGAGGTCGACGTTCTCGGTTCGGTTTTCTCGTTGGCCGAGAGCGCTACCGATGGCGACGCGTTTACCTACTCCTCCCTCCGCGCCTTTGGCGATCCCAGGTCCGCCAACTTGGTCAACCAGTATCTCGCACGCCGGGACGCTGGCAGCGAGGAATGGCGAAGCGAAGCGATTACCGCCCCCCGTGAAGGCGACAGCTTCAGTGACCTGACCGATCAAAAGTCCCACTACAAAGCCTTCAGCGAAGACCTCTGCAATGCCTGGAACTGGGAGAGCACCGAACCGACCCTTGCGCCAGGGGCGCTCGTCGGCTTCCCGAACCTCTATCGCCGTGACAACTGCGGACCAGGCACCGGGAGCTTCGAAGCTTTGACCACCGTAGTGCCACCCGACATCGAGCGGGTGGACCGTTTCCTTCCTGAAGTTCAAGGCTTTTCAGCCGACGGCTCACTGTCCGTCTTCCGCGCCGCCGGACAGCTGGCTCCGGGCCTCGTTCCGTGTGGCTCCGCTGAAGAATCCGCGAACATCTGTACGAAGCGTGTATACGCCTCCCAGGGAGGCGAGCTCTCGCTGGTCAGCGTGCTGCCGGATGGCACCCCGAGTGAGATTCCGAGCTCGGCCGGGACGGCGGCGGGGCTGGAGGGGCACCACACCGAGAGCCTGGTCGACCGGGCTGTCTCGGCGGACGGCTCGAAGGTCTTCTGGACGGCTGGAAGCGATGGGCTCTATGTCCGCCTTAACCCGATGGCCGCAGAAACTGCGGCTGACCTGAGCGGGAACTGCATCCCGGACCCGGCGCTGGCCTGCACGGTGGAGATTGTGGAGGCCTCGTTTGTGCGCTTCTGGAGCGCCGCCGCCGACGGCCACAAGGCGATCTACAGCGTCGGGGTCCTCAATGGGCCAACGGGGGCCGACCTCTATGAATTCGACCTGGCGACCCCGACCCCGACTTCGACGCTGATAGCGGAGGGCGTGCGAGGTGTCGCGGGCACGAGCAGGAACGGGTCCGACATCTACTACGTCTCGACCGAGGTGGAGACCCCATTGCCCAATGTCGACGGTGACGTGGCGCAGCTGGGCCAACCCAATCTGTACCACTACGAGATGGAAGGCGGTGGGCCGGAGAGCGAGACTTTCGTCGCGACGCTCGCCGGGGCAGACGCACAACCACCGGAATCGAATGCCTTCAGTCCTGGAGCGGCCAACCCGGACGCTCGCAGCGCCCGGGTCACGCCAGATGGGAGCCACCTCGCCTTCACCTCGAGCGCGTCGTTGACCGGCTACGACAACACTGATTTGACCAGTGGCGAGCCTGACCTGGAGGTCTTTCTCTATGAGGCGGCGTCCGGCGAGCTCGTCTGCGTTTCGTGCAACCCGAGCGGCGCGCGGCCGGCGGGCAGAGAAGTGGGCAGTCAGTCACGGGCGGCGACGATCCCACCCTGGCCCCATCAGCTGCATCCTTCGCGCGCCCTCTCCGAAGACGGCGAGCGGCTCTTCTTCGAGAGCTACGACGGCCTGGTCCTTGCGGACACCAACGGCCGCAAGGACGTCTACGAGTGGGAGGCGGTCGAGGGTGAAGGGGGCGGCGCAACGGAATGCCGCGAGCTCGGCGCAGAACTTTACGTAGAGGCGAGTGACGGCTGCCTCAGCCTGATTTCCTCGGGTACGAGCCCCCTGGAGTCCGATTTCTTGGACGCCTCCGCCGACGGACGCGATGTCTTCTTCAGAACCGCCTCGAGCCTGCTCGCACACGATCCGGGCCTCCTCGATGTCTATGACGCCCGCGAAGGTGGCGGCTTACCGGCGCCGCCTTCCCTGGTGGCGCCCTGCGAAGGGGAGGCCTGCCAGAGTCCGGCGACCCCGCCTGGAGAAGTGACGCCGGCGAGTGCCGCCTTCAGTGGTCCAGGTAACGTCACGCCCAAGAACAAAGCGCGCCGCTGCCCCAAAGGCAAGCGCCGAGTGGTCCGTCGCGGCAAAGCGCGCTGCGTCGCGAAGAAAAAGCACCGACGGGCCGACCGCCGCAACCATAGGAGGGCACAGCGATGAGGTGGGCGATCGCAACTCTCGCTGTGGTGGCCTG
Source organism: Solirubrobacterales bacterium (assembly GCA_036276735.1). Classification (GTDB taxonomy): domain Bacteria; phylum Actinomycetota; class Thermoleophilia; order Solirubrobacterales; family 70-9; genus VRUE01. Next base: position 6,203 of record DASUOH010000033.1, read on the forward strand.
TGCTGCCCTCCTTGCGGCCGCACCCGCATCGGCGGAATTCGGGATCAAGGACCCGCAGGTTACCTTCGAGGGCCCGCAGGCAACTGAAGCCGGCGCACATCCCTTCTCCGTCACCACGTCCTTCGAAGTCAACACCAAAACCGTGAGCGGAGGGAAAGTCGTTCCCGACGGGGAATTCAAGGATCTGGTCGTCGACCTCCCGCCGGGATTCGTGGGGAGCGCCACTCCCGTCCCGTACTGCGCCTCGGCGGACTTCTTCTTCTCGGCCGCTTCCGACGAACCCGGTGCTCAGTCGAAATGCCCTGACTCCAGCGCGATCGGCGTGGCCGAAGTGACCGTGGACCGGAACCCGAAGGACCCCGGAAGCGAAGAGTTCCTTTCAGAAGCGGAATCCGCCCCGGTGTTCCTGCTCGAGCCACCGCCTGGCGCGGCTGCCAAATTCGGCTTTACGTACGTCGGCTTCCCGGTCACGGTTGTGGTCGGGGTGAATCCCGAACCGCCCTATAATTTGCAGGCCCGGGCCACCAACATCGCTCAGGCCCTGCTCTTCTTTGCCTCGCGGCTGAGGATCTGGGGTGTGCCCTCCGATCCGGTCCACGACGGGGAACGGGGCAAATGCACCGAACTCTTCGGACCGAGCGGGGGGAGCTGCCCAACGAGCCTGGCTCCCGAGGCATTCCTGACGATGCCCCGCAGCTGTACGGGGCCGCTTCTCACGAAGTTCGAAGCGCGTTCCTGGCAGGACCCTGGCACGTGGGTCCGGGAGCTGGCCGAGACTCCGCCCGGCATGGATGGCTGCTCGAAATTGGCCTCGCGCTTCGGTCCGGACATTAGCTCCAAGCCGACCAACCAGGCGGCCGAGAGTCCCACCGGCCTCAACTTCAACTTGGAGATCGAGGACGAGGGCCTGCTCGACAAAGATGGCAAGGCCGAGTCGGACGTCAAAAAGGCAGTCGTCACCCTGCCCAAGGGAGTGACGGTCAACCCGTCCCAAGCGGAAGGCCTGGGCGTCTGCTCCGAGCAGGCGCTCGCCCGCGAGACCGCATTCTCCGACTTCGGGGCGGGCTGTCCGGCCGCCTCCAAGATCGGCTCGGTGGAAGTCGAAACGCCGCTGCTGAAAGGGGAGATCCTGCATGGGTCGATCTTCGTCGCCGAGCCGTTCACCAACCGCTTCGGCTCGTTGCTGGCGATCTACCAGGTGATCAAGAGCCCCAAACTGGGGATCGTCGTGAAGCTGGCCGGCAAAGTGGAGCCTGATCCCAAAACGGGTCAGCTCGTCACCACCTTCGACGACCTGCCGCAGCTTCCGTTCAGCGACTTCCGCCTGCGCTTCCGTGAGGGCGGTCGCTCCCCGCTGATCACTCCGCCCCAGTGCGGCACCTACGAGACCGTCGGCGTCTTCACGCCTTGGGCGAACCCTGGCTTGCCCTACACGACGACGTCGACGTTCGAGATAACCCGGGGCGTCGGGGGCGGTCCCTGTCCCCCTGCCGGCACGCCCCCGTTCGCCCCGGGCCTCGAGGCAGGCACGCTCAACAACAATGCGGGCGATTTCTCGCCCTTCCACCTAAGGCTGACCCGCCGCGACGGTGACCAGGACCTGACCAAATTCTCCTCGGCTCTGCCGCCTGGCCTGGTGGCGAAGCTCGCCGGAACCACCCGGTGCCCGGACGCGGCGATCGCGTCGATCGAGTCGCGGACCGGCAGGGAGGAGCTCGCCGCACCCAGCTGCCCAGCCTCCTCTGAGATCGGCAACGTCATCACGGGAGCCGGCGTCGGCTCGCAGCTGACCTATGTGCCGGGCAAGGTCTACCTCGCCGGCCCTTACAACGGCGCTCCGCTTTCGGTGGTCGGCGTGGTCCCCGCCGTCGCCGGTCCGTTTGACGTCGGCGTCGTGGCAACGCGCCAGGCGCTTGCCATCAATCCCCGCACGGCTGAGGTCCGGGTCGACGGCAGCCGCTCCGATCCGATCCCCCACATCCTCGCCGGCATCCCGCTCAAGGTGCGCGACATTCGCGCAACTGTCGACCGGCCGAACTTCACCCTGAACCCGACGAGTTGCAATCCCTTCCAAATCGGCGCCGACCTGTGGGGGGGCGGGCTCGATCAGTTCAGCATCCTCGACGACGCCCCGGTCTCCCGCTCGACGCGGTTCCAAGCCGCCAACTGTGCGCACCTCGGCTTTAAACCGAGCCTCTCGATGAAGCTCAAAGGCGGCGCTCGACGGGGCGCTCACCCGGCGTTGAGGAGCGTCTACAGGCCGCGTTCCGGCGACGCCAACCTCCAGCAGCTCGTCCTGCGCCTGCCGCAGTCCGCATTCCTCGATCAGGGACACATCCGCACCATCTGCACCCGGGTCCAGTTCGCAGCCGACGCCTGCCCGCGAGGCGCGATCTACGGGCGCGCCCGCGCCTTCACCCCGCTACTCGACGATCCGCTCGAAGGTCCGGTCTATCTGCGATCGTCGGACAACGACCTGCCTGACCTCGTCGCGCACCTCCAAGGCCTGGTCGACGTGGAAGCTGTCGCCCGCATCGACTCGATCAAAGGCGGCATCCGCGCCACCTTCGAAGGTGTGCCGGACGCAGCGATCAGCAAGGTCGTCGTAAGGATGCAGGGCGGCAAAAAGGGACTGATCGTCAATAGCCGCAACCTCTGCACGCGCAAGAACCGGGCCCACGGCCGCCTCGATGCCCACAACGGTAAGCGGCACACGCTGCGCCCGCTCGTGCGCTCCACTGGCTGCAAGAAGAAGAAGCGCCGCAAGTAGTCGCCGGCCCCTTCGCTCAGCTCGGAACCCCGGCCCGCCGCCCGAACAGCGCCCCGTGCATGCCGTCGACGAGGGCTTGGGCGAGTTGCTGGTCACCGCCCAGCTCGAGGCCGTCGGCGTCGCCATCGATCACGGTGGTGAGCCAGGCGGAGGTTGAGCCGGTGGCCCAGGAGTCGGCATGGGCGTCGAGGCGGACGTTGCAGGAGGTAAGCCTGCCTTCGTCGAGGTTGACCATCGCGCCGACGAGGCGCCGCTCGTCGCCACTGCGCATCTCGATGCCGAGGCGGCAGGTTCCGGAAGTCTCCTCCGGCAGGCGCAAGAGCGGCAGCGTGAGTAGGAAGAAGCTCTCGGTGTCGATGCGCTTGAGGGGCGGGCTCTCCTCGGGGAGGTGTCGGCGCTCCCAGCGCGCGGCAGCCGCCACGGGCGCCATGCCTCGCCGCAGCCAGGCGGTCGGCCTGTAGGGGATGCCATGTCCGTCGGTGGCGCAGGCTTCAAGCTGGTCAGCGAGCCGCATCGCTCCCAGGCGGCGCTCCAAGGAGGGGTAGCTGAGGCCGGAAATGACGCCGTCCAGCTCGGTGAGGGAGAGGGGCCGAGCGGCAAGGGCCCGGAGCATGGTGGAGGACCAGCCCTCCACCAAAGCTTTGATGGCCGCCTTCGCCTCGGGCGTCCCGAATGCGATCGGCCCCTCCGGGGCTGTTCGCAGCCAGCGCTCGAGCGCATCAATCACCGGGAGCAGCTCACGGCCCGCCGCGGTGAGCTCGCAGTGGACGGCTCCGGGGAAGCCCGCGCCGCGCGGGCGCTGGACCGTGCCGATCGCTTCCAGCTCCTTCAGGTGGGCGCGGAGAGTGGTTTGGGCCGGCGCCCCGCATTCGCGACGAACCTCGACAAGGGACTTGCGGCCCTCCCGAAGCGTGCGCAGAGCCCTCCCATTGATCGGTGCGGCAAGCAAGGACAGCACTCGCATCCCGGCTCGTGAGCCGCTGCCATTGCCGTTGCCGTTCGGCGCTCCTTTTCCCATCGACCCCCGTCGGACTGGTAGATCAGACTTTCCTGAGTATCGCAGGAAACATCGCTGTTTAGGAATAGAAGAGGTCCCAAACCCAAAATTCGTCATCGAAATTAGGTAGGACGGCCGTCCGCTCCGGACGCCGCGCGGCAAATCCCTTGGCAGCGCTCAAGCTCGCGCGCCGCGCTGTCGAGCTAATCAGCGTAGGTATGAGGGAGAAACTCAACGAAAACCCGCTGATGCAGGCCGCGATTATCGGCGTGCTGCTGATCGCCACCGCGTTCTTCGTGATGTCCTCGATGGGCGGCGGCGAAGAAGAATCGGCCGGCGAAACCGAAGCACCCGTGGGCGTCTCGATCGAAGCCACGCCCGAAGCGAGCGTCGGAGCCGGCTCGGTGGGCGCCGCGCAGGTTCCCGCCCTGCCCCCGGACGCCGCCGCCGCCGCGCCGCCACCCCCGCGCCCGGTTGTCGACGCCTTCAACGCGAACCACACGGTCGCCCTGCTGTTCGTGCGCAACGGCGGCATTGACGATCGTCTCGTCAGGGACAGCGCCGCGCGGCTCCAATCTCTCCCCGACGTCGCCTTCTTCGTCGTCCCCGCGGGGCGCATCTCCCGCTACGCCGCGATCGCCCAGGGCGTCGCGGTCGACCGCGTCCCCGCACTTGTCGTCGTGCGGCCAAAGCGCTTGAGCAACGGCATCCCGACCGCCTCGGTCAGCTACGGATTCCGCGACTCCCAGAGCCTCGTCCAAGCGGTGATCGACGCCGGATACAAGGGCCGCACGCTCGACTACCACCCGTAGCGAGATGGATCCGCGGGACTTCCCCAGCCATCTGCGCCCGGTCCCCGAGTCCGGTGACTCGACTGCGCCGGCTCTCGACCACGACGAAGGTGGCATCCCTGGCCTGACGCCGCCGGTCGCCCGCGGCCGCTCCAGTGGCTTCGTGACGGACGTCCTCGTCGACCTCGGCTTCGTCACCGAGGAGCAGGCTGGCCAGGCGATCGAGCATGCGCGCAACGCCGGCCGACCGCCCGAGCGGCTGCTCGTCGAGCAGGGGACGATCACCGCCGACCAGCTCTCGCGAGCGGTCGCCGAGCGCTACGGACTCGAACACGTCGACCTCTCCGCCTACCAGGTGGACATGGCCGCCGCCAACCTGATCTCGGTCAACACCGCCCGCCGCTACCGTGCCCTGCCGGTCGGCTTCGTCGACAAGGAGACGCTGCTGGTCGCGATGGCTGATCCGACCAACGTCCTCGCGGTCGACGACATCCAGATCGCCACGGCGCTCGACTGCCGCGTCGCGGTCGCGGCCGAGGAGGACATCGAGGCGCTCATCGGCCGTCTCAACACCCTGCAGAGCGCCGTCCACGAAGCGGTCAGCGAGGGCGAAGAGGCGGCGGAAGACGAGCTTGCCGAAGTCGCCGACATCGAAGTCAGCGCCGAAGACGCGCCGGTCATCAAACTCGTCTACAGCATCCTCGGCCAGGCGGTGGGAGAGGGCGCCTCCGACGTCCACTTCGAGCCCGACGAGGGTGAGATGCGGGTCCGCTTCCGCGTCGACGGCGTGCTGCGCGAGGCCGCCCACGTCCCCAAGCGGATGGTCAACGCGGTCGTCTCGCGCATCAAGATCATGAGCGACCTCAACATCGCCGAGAAGCGCATCCCGCAGGACGGCCGGGTCAGCGTCACGGTCGAGGACCGCCGCGTCGACCTCCGCATCACCACGCTGCCGACGCAGCGAGGCGAGGGGGCGACGATCCGCATCCTCGACAAGGACAACGCCCAGATCGGGCTCGACGAACTCGGCATGGACGGGACCGGGCGGGAGCGCTTCGAGGAAGCGTTCAAGCAGGCCTACGGCGCGGTGCTGGTGACCGGGCCGACCGGCTCGGGTAAGAGCACCACGCTCTACGCGGCGCTCCAGCAGCTCAACCAGGTCGAGAAGAACATCATCACGATCGAGGACCCGGTCGAGTACCGGCTTTCGGGAATCAACCAAATCAACGTCAACCGCAAGGCCGGACTCGACTTCGCCACCGGCCTGCGCTCGATGCTGCGCGCCGACCCCGACATCGTCATGGTCGGCGAGATCCGCGACGGTGAGACCGCCCGGATCGCGATCGAGGCCGCACTGACGGGCCACATGATGCTGAGCACCCTGCACACCAACGACGCGCCCGGCGCCATCACCCGCCTCACGAAGATGGGGATCGAGGCGTTCATGACCGCCTCGGCCGTCGATTGCGTCGTCGCCCAGCGGCTCGCCCGCAAGCTCTGCGCGCATTGCAAGCAGCGGACCATCGTGTCGCCGCAGGCGCTGGCCGCCGCCGACATCCGCGTCGGCGCCGAGCTTGAGGGCTACGAGCCGGTCGGTTGCTCGCGCTGCAACCAGAGCGGCTACAAAGGCCGGGTCGGCCTCTTCTCGGTCATGCAGATGAGCGAGCGGATCAAGGAAATGACCGTCGGCGGCACCCCCGAGGCCGAAATCGCCACCGCGGCCCGCGACGAGGGGATGTGCACCCTGCGCGAGGACGGCATCGACAAGGTGCGCCGTGGCCTGACCAGCCTTGAGGAGATCATCCGTGTCACCGCCTAGCCGAGCGAACGATTGTGGGGGCTATAACCCCCACAATCGTCCTTCAAGGAATCGACCCGCGCGGTCGATCTAGCCATCATGGACTTCGACTTCTCAGAGGTCCTCCGCCGCATGGTGGAGGCGCGCGCCTCCGACGTCCACCTATCGCCGGGCTTCCCCCCGGCGATGCGGGACAAGGGCAAGATCCAGGCGATGGACGGCTTCGGGGTGCTCTCCGGCCAGGAGACGCGCGAGGTCGTCTACAGCATCCTCAACGACGACCAGCGCAAGCGCTTCGAGACGGGCAAACAGCTCGACTTCGCCTACGCGATCCCGAACGTCGCCCGCTTCCGCGTCAACTGCTTCTTCCAGCGCGGCTCGGTCAGCGCCGCATTCCGCCTCGTGCCGCAGGAGATCCCCGGCCTCGACTCGCTCGGCGTGCCGCAGGTGCTGCGCGAGCTGGCCGCCAAACCGCGCGGCTTCGTGCTGGTCACCGGGCCGACCGGCTCCGGCAAGAGCACGACCCTGGCCGCGATGCTCGACGTCATCAACCAGGAGAACCAGGACCACATCCTGACGATCGAGGACCCGATCGAGTTCCTGCACCAGCACAAAAAATCGATCGTCAACCAGCGTGAGATCGGCTCCGACGCCGAGTCCTTCGCGCTCGGTCTGCGCGCCGCCCTGCGAGAGGACCCCGACGTGATCCTGGTCGGCGAGATGCGCGACCTCGAGACGATCTCGACCGCGCTGACTGCGGCCGAGACCGGCCACCTCGTCTTCGCCACCCTGCACACCCAGTCGACCGCGCAGACGGTCGACCGGATCATCGACGTCTTCCCACCTGAGCAGCAGGGGCAGGTGCGGACCCAGCTCTCGATCGCCCTGCAGGGGATCGTCACCCAGCAGCTGCTGCCCACCGCCGACGGCATGGGCCGTGTCGTCGCCACCGAGGTGCTGGTGCCGACGCCGGCGATCCGCAACCTCATCCGCGAGGGCAAGACGCACCAGATCTACGCCGCCGTGCAGACCTCCGGCGCGGTCGGCATGCAGACCATGGACGCCGACCTGGTGCGCCTGGTGCGGGGCGGGAAGATCACCCGCTCGCTGGCCGAACAGCGCGCCTCGGTTCCCGAGGAGCTCAAACGGCTGCTGGGCGGGGCGCAGCCGGCGCCGACTTACGCCGGGGTGGGCTAAGCGATGGCGGCAGCGACCACCTTTGCCTTCAAAGCGATGGACGTCGCCGGCGCGGCGACCGCTGGCGAAGTCGAGGCGGAGTCCAAGGCGCAGGTCACCGAGCAGCTGCGCCAGCGCGGCCTGATCGTCCTCGACGTCAGCGAGAAGAGCGAGCCCTTCAAAATCGAGGACTTATGGCGGCGCTGGAAGAAGGTCGACATGCGCGAGCTGGCCGTCTTCTCGCGCCAGTTCGCCACCCTGGTCGCCTCCGGCATGCCGATGCTGCGCACGCTCCACACCCTCGAGGAGCAGACCCAGGACGACCGGATCAAGGAGGCGGTCGCCGGGGTTCGCGCCGACGTCGAGTCCGGCTCGACCCTCCAGCAGGCGATGGAGCGCCACCCCGAAGTGTTCGATCGCCTCTACCGGGCGATGGTCCGCGCCGGTGAGGAATCGGGGCGGTTGGAGGACTCGCTCGACCGGGTCGCCTTCCAGGTGGAGAAGGCCGACGCGCTGAGGCGCCAGGTCAAATCGGCGATGATGTACCCGTCGCTGGTCATGGGCTTCGCGATGCTCGCCCTGCTGGCAATCGTCACCTTCATCATTCCCGTCTTCGCCGGCATCTTCGAAGAACTGGCTGAAGACAATCCCTCGGAGAGCTCGGCGCTGCCGCTGCCGACCCAGGTCTGCGTGTCCGCGTCGGATGCGATCACCGGCTACTGGTTCATCATCTTCCCGGCGCTGATCCTCGGCGCGATCGGCTTCTTCAAATGGAAGCGGACCGACAAGGGCAAGGAAATGTGGGATCGCTTCATCCTGCACCTGCCCTTCCAGATCGGCGACGTGATCCAGAAGATCGCGCTGGCCCGCTGGTCGCGGACCTTCGCCGGCTCGGTCTCGGCCGGTGTGCCGATCCTGCAGTCGATCAAGCTCACCGGTGACACCGCGGGCAACGTCGTGCTCGAGAAGGCGATGGACGACGTCTACGCGTCGGCCAAGCGCGGTGGCTCGCTGGGGCGGCCGATCGAGGGCAACGCGATCTTCCCGCCGATGGTCGGCCACATGGTCTCGGTCGGGGAGGAGACCGGCCAGCTCGAGAACATGCTCAGCAAAATCGCCGACTTCTACGAGACCGAGGTCGACGCCAAAATCAAAGCCCTCACCTCGCTGATCGAGCCGCTGATGATCGTCTTCGTCGGCGGCGTCGTCGGCTTCATCGTGATCGCGATGTATCTGCCGATCTTCAGCCTCTACGACAAGATCGGCTGAGGAGTCTCACACGCGCAACATTTCATTTCCTCATACTCTTTGTAGGGTTAGCTGTTAAGCTTACAAAGGTGGCGAGAGGAGTGAAAGAATCAAGCAACGAACCTCTCGGTCATCGCGAAACGCGGAACTGGCATCCGCAGCCGAGCGGACTGGGAAGCCGTCGACAGCGCCGCGGCGGTGAGTTCGAGGCTTTTGTCCCCGCGAGGATCGCCGACCGGCGCTTCTCTTTGGACGAGGATGCAGTTGCCGCGATTGCGTCCGCCAGCGGAGCCCTTGCAAGGTTGAACGCTTCCCGTCCTCGCATCACCTCGCTGAATGCGCTGGCTACGAGCATCCTGCGATCTGAGAGCGCGGCCTCCTCTCGCATCGAGGGGGTCGCGATTTCCCACAAACGCCTGGCGCGGGCAGCGTTTCATGGCCTCGAGCACCGCCGGATTGACAACAAGGCGGCCGAGGTGCTCGGCAACGTCGAGGCGATGAAACGCGCGATCGAGATGGGTGCGAACGGCGAGGCGCTCTCGGTCGAAGACCTCTGCGAGATCCATCGAATCCTGCTGCGCTTCACCGCTGACCGCCGGATTGCCGGTCTGATTCGACGCGAGCAGAATTGGATCGGTGGCAGCGACTTCAACCCGCTCAGCGCCGCCTACGTGCCTCCGCCGCCTGAGGAGGTTCCAGGCTTGATGGAGGACCTCTGTCGGTTCACCGCCCGAGACGACCTGGCGCCCGTCGCTCAAGCGGCCATCGCCCATGCTCAGTTCGAGAACATCCACCCTTTTGCCGATGGCAATGGCCGCGTCGGCCGCGCTCTGATCTACAGCGTGCTCCGGCGCCGGGGGGAGGCCGACAGCTACATCCCGCCCGTAAGCCTTGTCCTCGCGGCCGAGCAACGTGCCTATATCGGCGGCTTTGCCGCATATAGCGACGGTGATGTAAGCGGGTGGTGCGAGGTTTTCGCCGATGCGGCTGCCTACGCTGCTGGCGAGGCCGAACGGCTCGCAGCTGAGATCGAGCAGCGACAGGCTCTGTGGTTGGAGCGCATTGGCAATCCGCGCAGCGATGCGGTCGTGCGCAAGCTGGTGGCGGCACTTCCAGGACAGCCAGTCATCGACGTGGCGGCGGCCCAGCGTCTCAGCGGTCGCTCGCATGTGGCCGTGGGCAGCGCGATGGGGCAGCTGGAGGATGCAGGGATATTGCGCAAGCTCAACGAGCGCAAGTGGGGCCGCGTTTGGGAGTGTCGGGAGTTGTTTGAGCTCGTCGAGAACTTTGAGAAGGGAGTCGCATCTCCGTAACGGTTCTCCCTTCAGTCCGGTCGCCCCCTACGCCATACGTCCAGAGCCGCCGCCGCGGGGGTAATCCTCCTGATGTGGACGGGACGGCCCTGGTCGGGATGGGAAGCGCGAGCGCTCGTCTACCCGCACGCCAGCGTGAAGCTCTCGAGCTTCACGAGCTGCAGGGCCACTCCTACGAGGCCATCGCGGCGAAGTTGGACACCAGCTCCGCCTGCGTCGCTCAGCTCATCGGCCACGCCCGGATCAACCTCTACGACGAGCTGCACGGGACGATCCTCGCCTCGGTCTCACCCTCGCCGGACTGTGAGCGGGCGCTCGGTCTAATCGCGGCGCGCGAAGACGGCGAGCTCGGCGCGCCGTCCGAGGAGGGCTGGCTCGACGACCATCTGGAGGACTGCAACAGATGCCAGCGCGGTGTCGTGGAGATGTCGGCGGCCGCGACGGCCTACCGCGGCGAGACGGCGGGCGCCCGGTCGGTCGAGTCGCCCGACGCGGTTGAGGCGACCGCGGCGACCGCCGCCCAGCCAGCTGCTGCGGCGCAACCCTCTCCGCGCCGGCGACTGCCGCGACGCCGGCTCGTCACGGCAGCCGCGCTCGGCCTGCTACTCGGCATCACCGGCCTCGCTGCGGCGCTCAGTGGCGACGATTCGGCACCGAGTCCGGCAGAGCCGGCCGCGGACGCCGCCGTCCTGGGGGCCAACAGTGGCCAAGCCGACGGCAAGAAACCGGCGAAGCAAGGAGCGGCCGCCAAGAAGCAGAAGCAGTCGCGGAGTGGGGGGTCGGCGAGCCTGGCAGGCCCGGAAGCGGGCGACGGGGACACCGCCTACGTGCCGGAAGCCGCCGCAAGCCCGGTATCGAGCCCGACCCCCGCCCCGGCCTCCTCAGGAAGCGGCGCGCAGAGCAACCCACGCCCCGACCCAACCCGCCCCTCCGCGGGCGCGGTCGTCCAGAGCCCGACCAAGCCGACCCCGCAGCCAACGCCGACTCCCAGCACGGCCCCCGAACCCGCCCCGGCGCCGGCACCCGAGCCGCCCCCAAGCGAGCTGCCCACGCAGTCCAACAAACCCGCCGAGCCCCCGGGCCAGTCCGGGGACC
>DASUOH010000034.1:0-3867 GCA_036276735.1 Solirubrobacterales bacterium
TGTGACGAAGTCGGTCTTGCATGTACGCTCTCACTTGCTGGTCGGTGACGGGTTTGCCCGGCACGTCGGGATCTCCGTTTGCGACGACAGAGATCCCGGTCGTACCGGCCCGCAGCGGCCAGCACCCGCGCCATCACCCCCCGAGGAGGACGATCGCGCCGCCGGCTCCAGTTGTCATGCGAACTGGAAAACTGCCCCCCAGACGACTCGAAGAACTGACCCCCTCGGCGGAGAGAGGAGGGACGGATGGAGACCGGGGGTCCAAAGCTTCCTGCACGAGGATCGAGGGTGCAGGGAGAAGAGATGCTTCAGGGGGAGGAGGTGGCCGCGATGGTGCGGCTGCACGAGCTTGGCTGGGGAGCCAAACGGCTGTCGAGGGAGTTCGGCTGTGCGCGGAACACGGTCCGGCGCTGTCTTCGCGCCGGGGGCGCGGCGTCGTTCCGCAAGCCCGAGCGCCGGACGGCGTTCGACGGTCTGGAGGGTTGGCTGCGCGAGCGGTCTTCCGCCACGACGGGAATGCCGACGTCATTCGGCAGGAGCTGGAGAGCGAGCACGGGATCACGGTCTGCCTGCGCGCGGTCGAGAAGCGGGTCCAGTGCTGGCGGCGGGAGCTGAAGGCGGCGAGGCGCGCCACGGTGCGCTTCGAGACGCGTCCCGGCCAGCAGCTTCGAGACGCGACTTCGGCGAGACCCGGGTCTGGATCGCCGAGGAGCGGGTCCGGGTGCATCTCTTCGTCGCGACGCTCGGCTATTCGCGGCGCATGTTGATCCGCCCCTCGCTTCGCGAGCGCCAGCAGGACTGGTTCGAGGGGCTGGAGGCGAGCTTCCTCCGGTTCGGGGGCGTGCCGGAGGAGGTCCTGCTCGACAATGCCCGCGCGCTCGTCGAGCACCATGACGCCGCGACCCGGGAGGTCCGCTTCAATGGCCGGCTGCATGCCTTCGCCCGGTATTGGGGGTTCAGGCCGCGGGCCTGTGCCCCCGTATCGCGCCCGGACCAAGGGCAAGGACGAGCGCGGCGTCGGCTACGTGAAGAGGAACGCGATCGCCGGGCGCCGCTTCGCGAGCTGGAGCGCGTTCGTCGCGCATCTCGAGCGATGGACCAGGGAGATCGCCGACCAGCGCTTGCGCGGCACGACCGGCGAGCCGCCGATCGCGCGCTTCGTCGCGGAGGCCGGTGCGCTCCGTCCCCTGGGCGGCCGCGCGCCGTTCGGGCAGCTGCGCGATCTCGTGCGCAAGGTCCGCCCCGATTGCGCGATCGACCTCGACACCAACAGCTATTCCGTCCCCTGGCGGCTGGTCGGGGAGACGGTCTCGGTCGTGGTTCTCGCCGGCCGCGTCATCGTGCGCCATGCCGGCAAGATCGTGGCGGATCATCCGCTTTGCGAGGGACGCCGACAATGGACCACCGATCCGGCCCACCTTGCCGGCCTGGTGGGCGCCGGCCCGACCCGGGAGGCCCCGGCGTCGTCGGCGGCGCCCCCGGCCTTGCTTCGGCCGCTCGCCGAGTACGAGGCGGTCGCGGGAGGGGGCTGGTGATGACCGCGATCGACCACGAAGTCCTGGTGGCGATGCTGGACCGGCTCAAGCTCACCGCGATCCGCGACCAGCTCGACGCCCTGCTGGACGAAGCGGCGCGCTCGGAGATGACGCTCCGCGAGGCGCTGGCGTTCTTCACCCAGCGCGAGATCGCCCGACGCGACGAGCGCCGCATCGCGATGGCCAGCAAGATCGCGCAGTTTCCCTTCGTGCGTGAGCTCGTCGGCTTCGAGTTCGACGCGCAGCCCTCGCTCGACCCGGGCCAGATCCGCGAGCTGGCGACCTGCCGATGGATCGCCCACGGCGACACGACCTTGCTGCTCGGCCCGCCGGGCACCGGCAAGACGCATCTCGCCGTGAGCCTGGGACGCGAAGCGATCCGGCAGAACCATTCCGTGCAGTTCGTCACCGCCGCCACGCTGGTGGCCATGCTGGCCAAGGCGCATGGCGATGGATTGCTCGACAAGCAGCTGACCCAGCTGAGCCGACCGAAACTGCTGATCATCGACGAGCTCGGCTACCTGCCGTTCGAGGCCAATGCCGCGCACCTGTTCTTCCAGCTGGTGTCGCGCCGGTACGAGAGAGGCTCGATCCTGATCACATCGAACCGCTCGGTCGGCGAATGGGGCGGCGTGTTCGGAGATCCGGTGATCACCACCGCGATCCTCGACAGGCTGCTCCACCATTCGACCGTCATCACCATCCGCGGCGACAGCTACCGTCTGCGCGAAAAGCGCCGATCCGGCCTTCTGCAGAAGGCCGGATCGGCGCCCGCGGAAACCGAAACCAGCGCATCATAACCGGGGGTCAGTTCTTCAGTTCGCCCAAGGGGTCAAATCCTCAGTTCGTTTGACACCAGTCTACGGCCGGGCTACGCCCGACCTCCGACTGGAGCCGGCGGCCAACTTGGTTGTCGGCGCCGGACACGATGCTTGTCGCTCATCAGGTGAGGCTTCGCCGCGTCAGGCGGCGAGGTCAAGGGCTTCGGGATTGAGCGGACAGGAGAGGGTCTGCCATCCGTCGACCTTGCGCATCAGGATCTGGCCCGATGCCAGCAGCGCCCAGAACAGCATCGGCGCGGTTTCGGCGTCGGGCAGCACGGCCTGGGTCTTGATCCGGCGTCGGAACTCCTCGTGCAGCCGCTCGATGGCGTTGGTCGTCCGCGCCGACTTCCACTGCGACGGGTCGAGGCGGGTGAAGGTGAACAGCCGGTCGCCGGCTTCCTCGAGGCTGTCGGCCACCGCCGGGCACTTCAGCCGCCACTTGCGGAGGAAGGCCCTGCGGCGCGCTTCGACCTCGGCCTTGGTCTCGGCGTAGACCATGTCGCGGTAGTCCTCGGTCAGCTCGTCGTGCAGGGACTTCGGCGCATGGGCGAGCAGGTTGCGGTGCTTGTGGACCGTGCAGCGCTGGACCGGCGCGTCGGGCCACAGCTCGGCCAGCGCCGCCTCGAGGCCCGGGGCACCGTCGACGATGACGAGCTCCGGCTCCTTCAGGCCGCGGGCATCGAGGTCGTCGAGGAACGCCCGCCAGGCAGCCTTGCTCTCGCCGCCCATGTTCCTGATCGACAACAGGACTTTCTGGCCGTCCCGACGCACGCCGATCGCCGCGAGCACCGAGATCGCCGTCGCCTTCCGGTCGATCCGCGCCTTCACCACCGAGCCGTCGAGGATCAGCCGCACGATGTCCTCCTCGGCGAGGGTGCGCACGCACCACGCCTCCCAGTCGGTCCTGACCTTGCGCCAGGCTCGGCTCACCACGTCCTTGCCTACGGCGCCCGCGAACAGCCCGAACAGCGCGCGCTTCACCCGCCGCGTGTTGGTCCCGGCGAGATAGACCGCGGCGATCAGCGCCTCGGCCTTCCTCGTCAGCCGCTGATAGCGGCGCAGCGCCTGCGACCGCCATTCCGTCGTCCGGCCGGCCTCGCCGATGAGACGCGCCCGAGGCACCCTCACCGTCCCGGCGCCGAACGTGCCGATGACCTGCCGCGCACGATGGCCGTTGCGATGGCCGGTCGCTGCCCCGGAGCGCTCGTATCGGCCGCGGCCCAGCGCCGCCCGCAGCTCCTCCTCGACGATCTCCTCGACGAAGTGGCGAACCCGCTGGCGCACCCCGTCTTCCAGCGAGCCGAACACGTCACCGCTGGCCAGTAGCGCGGACTGCGAGGTCTCGGTAGATTCGTTCATGGCGTGATCTCCTTGGCGGTAGCAGCCGCCTGTCGGTGCTTCGTGGTACCCGGAGATTACGCCGCCCACCCGTTTCCACCACGTTCGAGACACGACCTATCGGCGGCGGTGATTCCAGTCGCCTGCACTACACCACGGCCGGCGCGCTC
>DASUOH010000035.1:0-4159 GCA_036276735.1 Solirubrobacterales bacterium
GGCCGGACTCGAAGACCATCCGGGCGCCGCGCTCCAACAGCTCTTCGGGGTACTTCCTCGTTCGTGGCATGGCTTGATCGGTTCCCTTCCACCAGGAGGAATCCTGGCTTCGAGGTCTCCGTCAAACCCGGCCTGGCTCATAACCTCACCGTCGAGGACGACCAGCATCTCCTCGTTGGCGTGATGGAGGTGGTATGGAAACGACCGCTCGCCGGGAGGCAGCTCGTAGACGCTCGCGCCGAGCTTCTCGCCGCCGAGCCGGCCCGCCAGCCGCATCCGCTTCCAGCTAAAGCCGGGCTCGGACTGCTCGACGTCCCAATCGTCGGAGAAAACGTTAGGCACGGACCCACGATAACGGTGAGCCGCGAACGATCCCTTACGACAGCCCTCGACCCGTATGCTCGGCGCTGACCCCGACCCGAGGAGCCGAGATGCAGTGTCCAGTCGACGGAACCGAGCTGAAGATGGGCGACCGCCAGGGCGTCGAGATCGACTACTGCCCGCAGTGCCGAGGCGTGTGGCTCGACCGCGGTGAGCTCGACAAGATCGTCGAGCGGCTGAGCGCGGCGCCGTGGGCTGAGGACGACAAGGAGTTTCGCCGCCGGCCCGACGTCAAGGAGCACGGCGACTACCGCAAGCGCAAGCGCAAATCGTTCCTCACCGAGATGTTCGAGTTCGGCGAGTAGCCGCACGCGTCGTGCGGGCGCTCGTCCAGCGGGTCAGCGAGGCGGCGGTGGAGGTCGACGGCACGCCCGTTGCCGCGATCGGCCCCGGCCTGCTCGTGCTGCTCGGCGTGAGCCGCACCGACGGTGAGGCCGAGGCGGACAGGCTGGCCGACAAGGCGCGGACGCTGCGGATATTCGACGATGGCGAAGGCCGCATGAACGAGCCGCTCGGCGAGCGCGAGGTTCTGTGCGTCAGCCAGTTCACCCTTTACGGCGACGCTCGCAAGGGGAATCGACCGAGCTACGTCGACGCGGCGCCGGGCGAGATCGCCGAGCCTCTCTACGACCGCTTTTGCGAGCGGCTTGGCGCCGCCAAGGGCATCTTCGGCGCGCAGATGGCGGTCTCCCTCGTCAACGACGGGCCGGTCACCCTGCTGCTGGAAGCGTAAGGGCGGCGCGATGACGCTCGACGGCACGCTGACGACGCGCCTGGAGGGCTCTCTCGTGGTGCTCGAGCCGCTCGCGCGCGAGCACGGCGAGGGTCTTTGGGAGGCGGCCCAGGCGCCGCAGATCTGGACCTGGCTGGCGCACATCGGCGAGAGCCGCGAGTACTTCGACCGCTGGCTGGAGACGACCCTGGAGGCGGCGGCGAGCGGCGCCGAGGGGCCCTTCGCGATCCGCCAGCAAGCCACCGACCGGTTGGTGGGCAGCAGCCGCTACCTCGCCGTCCGCCCCGCCGACCGAGCGCTCGAGGTCGGTTGGACCTGGTTGCACCCGAGCGTCTGGCAGACCGGCGTCAACGTCGAGACGAAACTGCTGATGCTCGGTCACGCGTTCGAGACGCTCGGCTGCGTGCGGGTCGAGCTGAAGACCGACGCCCGCAACGAGCGCTCACGGCGCGCGATGGCGGCGCTCCCCGCCCAGTTCGAGGGGATCATGCGCAAACACATGATCGTCCCCGACGTCGGCCAGCGCGACTCCGCCTACTTCAGCATCGTCGACGACGAGTGGCCCCACGTGCGGGCCAACCTCGAACGGCGGCTGGCGGCCAAGCGCTGAGGCGCTTAGCCGCTGGTCCCCAGCGCCTCGTCGATGAACGGCCCGAGCAGCTCGCTCGTCGCGGCCGCGGTGACCTCCGGCGCCTCGCCGGGCGCGGTGACGTGGCTGATCGCCAGCCGCACCAGAGTTTCGGCGAGCAGCCGGACCTTCTGGGCGGGCGCCTGCGGCCAGCCTTCCTCAATCGTCGCGGTCAGCCGCGCCGTCGCCCACTGCACGACCGGCATCCCCTGCGTGGTGACGAACGGCAGCATCCCCCCCGTGCCGTCGTCGCTGATCACGATGCGGACCAGCGGGTCTTCACCCGCGGTGCGCAGGAAGGTATCCAGGGCGGCGGCGACCGCGGCGCGCGGATCGTCGAAGTGTTTGCGCACGGCGGCGTCGACGCCGTCCATAAAGCGTTCCCCCTCGTGGATGACGAAGGCCTGCGCGAACTCGTCGCGACTGCCGAACTCGTTGTAGAGGGTTTGGCGGCTGACGCCGGCGGCGGCTGCGATCTCGGCCATCGTGATCTCCGACCAGGAGCGCTGCTGCAGCTCGTCGCGCGCCGCCGCGAGGAGCGTGTCGCGCAGGAGCTGTCGCGCCGCCTGCGGATATGGGGCTCGGCCGGCGACCACGCCACCCATCGTGGCAGCGCCGCCGCTCATTCGTCCGCGGGCTCGAAGTCGACCTTGTCGCGCACGCCGCAATCGGGACAGTGCCACTCGTCGGGCACCTCGCTCCAGGGCGTCCCCGACGGAAACCCCTCACGCGGATGGCCGGCCTCCTCGTCGTAGACGTAGCCGCAGCCTGGACAGCGCCAGGCGCTCATCGACCGGCTCGGCGCGGGTCGAGGTTTGCCCGGCTCAGGTCGCCGTGGTAGTGCTCGAGCAGACGCCGGTCCATGACGCGTCGCCACAGCGGCGGAAACCAGGCGAGGACGATCATCCCCGCGTAGCCGGTCGGCAGCTGGGGGGCCTCGTCGACATGGCGCAACGCCTGGTAGCGGCGGGTCGGATTGGCGTGGTGGTCGCTGTGGCGCTGCAGGTGGTAGAGCAGGACGTTGGAGGCGACGTTGTTGCTGTTCCAGCTGTGTTCGGGCAGGCAGCGCTCGTAGCGCCCGTCCTCGCGCTTCTGGCGCCGCAGGCCGTAGTGCTCGAGATAGTTGACGACCTCGAGCAAGGAGAAACCGATCACCGCCTGCAGCAGGAGGTAGGGCAGGACGACGGTGCCGAAGGCGATCGTCAGCGCCGCGAAGAGGACGACGGTCATCGCCCACGCCTGCAGGATGTCGTTGTGGACCGTCCAGGACGAGCGGTTCGTGCGGCCCAGCCGCTCCCGCTCCAGCCCCCAGGCGGAGTGCAAGCTGCCCGAGACGGTGCGAGGCAGGAAAGCCCAGAAGCTCTCTCCCATGCGGGCGCTGGCGGGGTCCTCCGGAGTCGCCACCCGCACGTGGTGGCCGCGGTTGTGCTCGATGAAGAAGTGGCCGTAGCCACTCTGGGCCAGAGCCACCTTGCTCAGCCACTTCTCGAGACTCGCCCTCTTGTGGCCGAGCTCGTGGGCGGTGTTGATCGCGATGCCGGCGACCATGCCGATGCCCAGCGCGAGTCCGATCTTGTCGAGCACGTCGAGCGCGCCGCTGCTGAGCATCCAGGCGCCCCAGACCAGCGAGACGTACTGCATCGGGATGAACGCGTAGGTCACCCACCGGTAGTACCTGTCGTTCTCCAGGCTCTCGATCACCTCGTCGGGCGGGTTGTTGCGGTCCAGGCCGGTGAGGAGGTCGACCATCGGGATGATCCCGAAGACGAACACGGGCCCGAACCACCAGAACAGGTCGAGACCGGTGGCCGCGACCAGCGCCCACGCGGCGAACGGGACCAGGGGCATGACCGCGCCCATGATCCACAGGTAACGCTTGCCGTCACGCCACTGCACCTGGGTGGCCGGCACGGACTGCACTGCCATCTCGTCGCTCCTTCACTCCGCCGGCCTCGCGCCCGCGGTTTACACGAAGGTAGCGAATGTAAATCTGCCTGACAAGACCCCCTGTTTTGTCGATATCGCCGGCCCGGCCGAGCCCTCACGGCACCTCCAAGGACCACGCGTCCGGCATCTGCAGCGCTGCCCATCGGTCGAGGTCGGGCGCCTCGCCCGTGAGCTCTGCGGTGAGCAGCGTCCAGGCCGTCCCGTGCCCGGCAAGCACCACCTCATCGCCGGGATGGAAGGCGAGGAGACGGCGTACGACGGGCACGAGCCTGTCCCGGGTCGCCGCAAGGGGCTCCCAACCCTCCATCGCCGGCTCGTCGGGACGTTCGAAAGCCCGTCTCACGACCGAGGGGAAGTCCGCGACCCAGCGCGTGAAGTGGCGTTCGTGCTCTCGCAGCGCGGGCACGACCGTGACGTGGGAGGAGGTGAGACGGTGCGCGGTCTCGAGAGCCTTCGGCTCAGGCGACGAG
>DASUOH010000036.1:0-28203 GCA_036276735.1 Solirubrobacterales bacterium
CGCGACCGTCTGAGCCGGTCGCGTCGCCATCGCCGTTCGCGGCAGCGCCTTTGCTCGCCGCGGGACCATCCCCGCGGCCGGCGTCAGCCGCACCGCCTGCGCCGTCGGCGGAAGGCGCCCCACCCGGCGCTCCCTCCGCCGCAACCGACGACTCGCCGCCTCCGATCCCCAGCGGCCAGTCGCGGAGCGCCTGCGCGGAGACGAGCAGCACGAACGCGACGACGGCAGCGGCGATGAGTGCCGTGCTCGAGATGGCGCCAACCAGGTACGAACGGGCCTGTCGGATCAAGCTCTGGTCTCCCGGGGGTAAATGAATCCTCTACCCACGTAGACCCCGGCCGATCCTCGGCCGTTACCCACTATTTGTACTTTTTCTGTGAGGCTAGCCGGCTAGAGGTAGCCGAGTGGGTCGGTCGGGGCGCCGCTGATTCGCACCTCGAAGTGCAGGTGGTCGCCGTAGCAGTGGCCGGTGCAGCCGACATAACCAATCACGTCGCCCTGCGAGACGCTGCCCGACGTCACCGCAAACGAGGACTGGTGCGCGTAACAGGTCTGCAGGCCGCCGCCATGGTCGAGGCAGCTGAAGTTGCCGTAGCCGCCGCTTTCGGCATCCGACTGGACGAGGACGACCGAGCCCGAGGCCGCGGCACGGATTGGCGTGCCCGCCGGGACCGCTATATCGATGCCCTCGTGCATCGAGCCCCAGCGCGGACCGAAGCCGGAGACGACTGGCCCGTCGACGGGCCAGATCAGCTGCCCGGAGCCGTAGCGGATCGGTCCGGCGGGCAGCGGCGCCGAGGCGCTCGACTGCAGCGTGGCGGCAAGTTCGGCCGAGATCTCGGCCATGTCCGCCTCGAGATGGTCCTCGTGGCTGCTGATCTTGCTCAGGGCTTCCTCGCGCTGGCGCCGGGCCGAGACCAGCTCGGCCTGGCGGCTCTGCACGGCCGCCCTGGCGCCGGCGAGCGCCTGCTCTTCGGCGGCGATCGCGTCGCGCGCCGCTTCGATCCGGTTCTTGGTCGTCCGCAGCCTGGCCACGGTGCGCTTGATTTCGTCGCGCAGGTCGCGGACCCGCAAGACGACCGCTTCGTCGAGGCCGTTGATCCGGCTCAGGTACTCGCTACGGTCGACCAGCTCGTCGAAGCCCTCGGAACTGACGATCACGCTCAGCACGTCCGGGCTGCCGGCCTGGTAGATCGCTATCAGGTGCTCGCGCAGCGCCACCAGCGCCCGTTTGAGCCGCGCTTTGACGACCGCAAGATGCCGCTTGGCCTGCTCGAGCTCGGCGACCGCCGTGTCGAGCTCGGCCTGCTTGGCCTCGAGCCGGACCCGGACCTCTTCCTCACGAGCGCGCAGCAGCGCGACCTCCTTGGTGAGCGATTCGATCTCGTCGCGGTAGCGCGAGATCGTCGTCGTCAGGACGCCCTTGCGCTCCCGCACCTCGGAGAGCTTCGCTTCCTTGTCGCTGAGCTTCTCGCTGAGGTCCTCGGCCGGCGCGGCGCTGCCCCCACCGAGCAGCACGACGAGCGCCGCCACGGCGGCGACCAAGGCCACCGTGCCAAGGCGAGTCTTAAACATGGCTGCTGAGGCTAGCTAACCGGGCATCCGGCCAAGCGCCGTTGCAAAATCCCTGCAATCCGGCTTGCGTTCGCCCTTTGTGGCGCTATGCGCGACAAAGGGCGAACGCGGATGGCCCTAAGCGGCGACCGGCTCGGCGGGTGGCTGCCCGCTCTGCGCCATCGCCTCGGCGGCCACTTCCGCCGCATAGCCCAGACGCTCCGCGTATTCGCGCGCCTGCATCCTTGAGATGACCATGCGCTGGATCTCCGCCGTGCCCTCGAACAGCTGGTAGATCTTGGCGTCGCGGAAGAACTTCTCCAGCGGGCAGTCGGTGCTCCAGGCGTAGGGCCCGACCAGGTCCATCAGCGTGGTCGTCGCCCACATCGTCACGTCGCCCGCCTTGAGCTTTGACATCGAGCCCTGACCGCCGCGCATCGGGACCCCGTTGCGGCCCATCCAGGCGGCGCGCTGGACGAGCAGCCGCGCCGCTTCGATCTCCGTGGCCACGTCGGCGAGGGTCTGCTGGATGCGCTGCGTCTGCAGCAGCGGCGTGCCGCCTTCGCTGCGGCCGTCGAGGTACTCGAGCGTCCACTCGTATGCGGCCTGGGCGATGCCCAGCGCCGAGGCGCCGACCAGCGGCCGCGTCACCTCGAAGGTGGCGAGCGCGTCGGCGCCGCGCGACCGCTTGCCTTCGCGACCGCGCTGCAGCTTCTTTTCGAGCTTCTCGTCGCCGCCCAGCAGGCAATCGCCGGCGATGCGGCATTCCTCTAAGACGATCTCCGCCGTGTGCGAGGCGCGGATCCCGAGCTTCGACTCCTTCTTGCCCTGGCTGAGGCCGGGGGTGCCCTTGGGGACGACGAATGAGGCCTGGCCGCGCGTGCCCAGGCTCGGGTCGACCGTGGCGACGACGACGTGGACGTCGGCGATGCCGCCGTTGGTGATGAAGACCTTGGTCCCGTCGAGAACCCACTCGTCTCCGTCGCGCTTGGCGGTCGTCTTCAGGCTCTTGACATCGGAGCCCGCCTGCGGCTCGGTGACCGCGTAGGCGCCGAGCTTCACCTCCTCGGCGCTGCCGAAGCACTCCGGAACCCAGCGGACGATCTGTTCGGGGGTCCCCGACGAGGCGATGCCGGCAGCAGCCAGGCCGGAGCCGGAGATCGCAAGCGCAATTCCGGCGCATCCCCAGTGGAACTCCTCGGCTGAGATGACCTGCATCTGGCCCTCGGGGTCGGACGCCGAGTGCTGCATCGCCTCGAGGGTGCCGAAGCCCTGCCGGCGAGCCTCTTCGATCACCTCCCAGGGAATGCTCTCCTCTTCGTCGTGCTTGCGCGCCGCGGGCCGGATCACGTCGCGGGCGAAAGCCCGGCAGCGCTCCCTGTGCTCCTGCTGCTCATCGTTCAGTGCGAACTCCATCCAAGCCCCCTCGTCGCGCGCCGTTCGCCTTCCGGCGGTTGATTGACCAGTCAATCAACAGGTTAGCTGACCAACCAGCCAGTTCTTCGACGAACGTGGCAGTAGGTTGCGCGAATGGCCCGTCCGATCAACGCCGACCTGCCCGCATCGACCCCGCCGCGCGCCAAGCGTCGACCCGTCCCAGGCGCCCTCAAGGGGATTGCGGGGCTGTTCGCACTCGCCGTCGTCTTCATCGTCGCGGCGATCGTCGGCGGCGGCTCCTCGGAGGAGGGCAGCTCTGCCGGTCCAGCGCCAGCGCCGGCTCAGAGTGGCAGCGATGCGGACGCAGACGAGGCGCCCGCGGCGGATGCTGCGGAGCTCGGCTTCCCGACCTTCGCGACGAGCAACACGACGCGGGTGGGTGGTGCCGATCCGGCCTCGAACGCCGCCGGCATCGCCCTCGCCGTCTACCCCTCCACCAACGAAGGGCAGCGCCCGAACGCGGTCACGCTGATCGGCAGCGACGACTGGCAGGCGGGGATCGCGGCGTCGGTCCTGATGGCAGACCCGATCCGGGCGCCGCTGCTTCTTGCGGAGGCGGACGCGCTGCCGGAGCCGACCGCTCAGGCGCTCGAGCTGCTCGATCCCCGTGGCGGGAAAGGCAGCCGCGGCACGCAGGTGTTCGCGGTGGGAGAGGTCGCGACTCCGGGCGGTTTCGAGACCACTGCGGTGAAGCCGGCAGGGTCCGCGGCCGCCGCGGCGGCGATCGCGCGGCTGCGTGACCGTCTCTTCAGGAGGGCTCCCGAGCACATCGTCGTCGCCTCGCTCGACCAACCGGAGTTCGCGGCGCCGGCCGCCGCCTGGGCGGCGCGCTCGGGTGACCCGGTCCTCTTCACCGCGACGGCACGCCTGCCGGGGGCCACGCGCGCCTATCTCCGCCGCCACCGCAACGTCCCCGTCTACGTGCTCGGCCCGTCCTCGACGATCTCCTCCGACACGGTCCGCGAGATCGCCAAAACCAGCGAGGAGGTCAGCCGCGTCTCCGGCGAGGACCCGGTGGTGAATGCGATCGCACTCGCCCGCTACGACGACGGCGATTTCGGCTGGAACATGAACGACCCCGGGCACGGCTATGTCGTGGTGCGCTCCGACTCGCCGTTGGACGCCGTTGCGGCAGCGCCGCTCTCCGCCTCCGGCACGTGGGGGGCGGTGCTCCTCACCGACGGCGCCGATACGCTTCCCGCGGCGCTGCGCGGTTACCTGCTCGACGTCAAGCCGGGCTACACGACCGACCCGACCCGCGCCTTCTACAACCACGTTTGGGTGATCGGAGACGAGGACGCAATCGGCGTGAGTCAACAGGCTGAGATCGACGCCCTCGCCGAGCTTGCGAAGATCGGCGGCCAACCGTGAGCGAGGCAGAGAACCCAGAGCTGCTGGCGCGGGCGGACGCCGTCACCGTCGACGACATCCGCGCCCTCGCGGGCGCCGCCACCCCCCACTTCGCCCTCCAGGTCCGCAACCGCATCCGGCGCCTGATCGAGCCGCTGCCGGCTGACCATGCGGCCCGCCGCGAAGGCGAACTCAAGATCGCCCAGCTGGAAGAGCTCGCCGAGCACAGTGGCGAGCCGCGCGGCGGCACCGGAACCGCCCACCGGTGAGGAACCTGGCGCCAGGCGTCTGGCGGCTCGCCGAGCTACCAGCGCCGACGATCAACATCTACCTCGCCGACGACGTGCTGATCGACGCGGGCCGGACCTGGGACCGACGGCGCATCCTCAAGCAGACCGAGAGGCTCGAGATCTCGATGCTGGCGCTGACGCACGTCCACCCCGACCACCAGGGCGCGGCTAAGGCGGTCTGCGAGGCACGCGGCATCCCGCTCGCCTGCCACGCCGACGACGTCGACGCGATGGAGGGCCGGCGGCCGGTCCAGGAGGCGCACCGGGGCCATCCGATCAACGCGGCCATCCGGACGCTCTGGGAGGGGCCGCCGCACAAGGTCGACCGGGTCCTGCGCGAGGGAGACGAGGTCGCCGGCTTCCGGGTCATCCATGCGCCCGGTCACGCCCGCGGCGAGGTGATCCTCTTCCGTGACGAGGACCGGGTGGCGATCTGCGGGGACGTGATCCGCAACATGAGCTACGCGACGGGGCGGCCGCTGATCGCCGAGCCACCGGACCTCTTCACGTACGCACCAGCCGAGAACCGCCGCTCGATCCGCACGCTGGCCGAGCTCGAGCCGCGCCTCATCCTGCCGGGCCACGGGCCGGCGTTGACCGAGATCGGCGCCTTCGAGCGCTTCGTCGAAGCGCTGCCCGGGTAGGGGAGCGGCGATGCAGCGCCCCTCGCCATCCATGGTGGTCGCCGTGATCGCCCTCATCGTGGCCCTCGCCGGGAGCGCCTACGCGGCGCAGACCATCAACGGCGGCGCGATCAAGAAGCAGACGATCGGCGGCGGCAAGCTGAAGAAAGACACGCTGACCGGCTTCCAGATCAGAAACAACAAGCTGGGGACGGTGCCGAGCGCCCGTCGAGCCACCCACACCTACTGGGCCGTCGTCAACAATCCCGCCGCACCAGGAAACGCGACCCTGGCACGAGCCAGCGACGCCGGCATCGGTGCCGCGGAGGGCGGCGGCGCCGTAGCGGTCACCTTCCCCCAGAACGTCTCGGGCTGCGCCAATGTCGCCTCCCGCAACAACGCCGGAACCACCCCGCCCGGCGCCGGCTTTGCCCAGACGAATACGGCGGCAGCCAACCCTGCGGCGATCGAAGTACGGACCCGCGACCACAAAGGCGATCCCGAGGACGCGGGCTTCCACCTGGTCGTGATCTGTCCCTAAGCATTTCGGTTAGGGTCGCCTGAGCAATGGCGACCGACGAAGCGGAGAAACCGCCAAAGGTAGGGCTGGCCCTCTCCGGCGGCGGCTTCCGTGCCGCCTTTTTCCACGTCGGGGTCCTCGCCAGGCTGGCCGAGACCGGGGTCCTGCCGAAGGTGGAGGTGATCTCGACCGTCTCGGGCGGGTCGATCGTCGGCGCCGCCTACTACCTGCTGCTCAAACGAAGGCTGGAGACAAACCCCGATGGCGAGCTCAGCAGGCATGGGTACCAGGAAATAGTCGGGGATCTCGAGTACCGGCTGCGGACCGCCGTGCAGAAGAACATCAGGGGCCGGGTCTTCAACAACCTCTGGAAGAACTGGGTGATGGCGCTCAGTCCGCGCTACTCGCGCAGCGACCGGATCGGCGATCTCTACGACCGCTTCCTCTACAAGCCGGCCTGGGGCGTCGAGCGAGAGCGCAAGTGGCGCGGCCTCGGCCCTCAGCGGCAGATCGAGCTGAGCGAGCTGCTGATCGAGCCCCACGGGCAGCCCGACTTCGACCCGAAGCGCGACAACTGGGAACGCGAGGAGAAGGTCCCGGTCCTGCTGATCAACGCGACCTCCCTCAACAGCGGCCACAACTGGCGCTTCGAGGCCATCTGCATGGGCGAGTCGCTGCCGGAAGACCCCGAGCATGCCGAAGTCGTGGAAGAGGTCGACAAGAACATGCGCCTCGAACGGGGCTACTTCGCGGACCCGGAGAAATTGCAGGACCCGGACAAATGGCCTGTTCCCGAGAAGCAGCGCGACTTCCCGCTGGGGCTCGCCGTCGCCGCCTCGGCCGCCGTGCCGGGCGTCTTCCAACCGCTGGCGATCAGCAAGATGTACGAGGGGATTCGCGTCCAGCTCGTCGACGGCGGCGTCCAGGACAATCAGGGCGTCCAGGGGCTCTTCGACAACGACTGCACCCACCTGGTGATCAGCGACGCCTCCGGCCAGATGGACGACCAGCCCAGGCCCGGCGCCCATCTTCCGGCAGTCCTGGCGCGGTCGGCGTCGATCGGCCGCGATCGGGTCCGCGACGAGCAGCTGATCGACTCGTTCGAGTGGCCCTATGAGGACCAGGCGCTGATGCACCTCCGCACGGGCCTGCCGGTCGACGTCGTCTTACCCGGGACGTCCTTCGAGGACGCCGAGCAGGAGCCGGACGCCGCCTACGACACGAGCGACTTCGGCGTCGCCCGCACCGTGCAGCGCGCCCTCTCGAAGGTCCGCACCGACCTCGACTATTTCAGCGACACCGAGGCCTTTTCGCTGGAGCTCGACGCCTACAGGATGACCGCCTTCGAGATCGAGGAGGGGGCGCTGGCGCCGCTGGTCGCGGACGACGCGCCCGAACCCGATCCCGCCCAGTGGCCCTTCGGGGGAGAGCGGCTGCAGCAGGAAATCGCCTCTGGGGCAGGTCCCACCGTGCGGAAGCTGCGCGCGGGCAAGGCGAAACTCTTCCGCTTCACCCGGCTGCGACCGCTTCTGGCGATCCTGGTCGGACTGCTCCTCCTCGCCGCCCTGGGGGCCGCCGCAATCGCCTGGCTCGACTCCATCCGCGAGCTCCTCCGGGAGGTTCTCGACGAGAGCGTGCCGCTCTGGACTGCGCTGGCCGCCCTCGCCCTCGCCGCCCTGCTCGCGGCCGGCTACGCGAAAGAGCCGCGTTGGCTGCCGCTCAAGGTGGCGACGGAGATACCGCTGGTCGTGCTTCGCCTGATCGGGGCGCTGCCGCTCTTCGTCTGGTCGCAGCTCTCGGTGCGCGCGGCCCGGCATCTCTACGGCAGCTGACTCAGGCCGCCGGGCCGAAGGCCTCGATCAGGCGGCGCTGGTACTCGCTCAGCTCCTCGGGCGAGATGAAGTAGGTGGGCGGCGTCAGAAAGAGGCCATCGGCGCGCTCGGCGGTCGCCTCGACGCGGGTGCGGACCTTGTCGAGCGGCCCGGCGGCGCAGTACGCGTCGACCATCTCGTCCGTGATCGCCGCTGGCACGGCGGCGAGGTCGCCCCGTCGGAACGCCTCGCCTGCGGCGACGGCGTTGTCGGCGAAGCCGTGCAACTCCCAGAGTGGCATGTAGGTCTTGACCGTCGCATAGAAGGAGATCGTGCGGCGCGCCATCTCGATCGCCCGTCCTTCGTCCTCGTCGATCGCGCAGCAGACGGTCGGCAGGTAGTCGAAGTCGGCGCGCTCGCGCCCCGAGCGCCGCAGGCCCTCCTCGAAGGCGGGGACGACCACCTCGTCGATCCAGCGCAGGCTCTGGATCGGGTGCCCGATCAAGCCGTCGGCGACGTCGCCGGCCATCCGGCACATCCCCGCCTGGACGCCGGCCGTGTAGATCGGCACCGACTCGCGCGGCGCCGGATGCGGCCGCACCCAGCCCTTGATGTCGATGTCGTAGTAGGAGCCCTGATAGCGAATCGGCTCGCCCGCCCCGGCCTGTTGCATGATCAGCCGCGTCGCCTCGATCGCCTCGCGCAGGTGCGGCGCCGGCTTGCCGTATTCGGCGTTGTGCCAGGTTTCGTTCAGCCGCTTCACCCCCGAGCCGAGCCCGAGCCGGAAGCGCCCGCCCGACATCTCGTCGACATCAAGGGCGCTGACGGCGAGGATGAATGGGCTGCGGGTGAACGCCCAGGCGATCCCGGTGGCGACGCCGATCCGCTCAGTGCGCCCCGCGAGGTAGGCGGCCTGGGTGAACGAGGAGCGGAACAGCTCCGGCGCCCAGACGCACTCGACGCCGGCCTCTTCGGCCAGCTTCGCCTCGGCCTCCAGGTCGGCGACCGTCGTGCCGATCGCGGCGACCGAGATGCGGCTCAGCGCATTCAAGCCGGCGACAGGACCGATGCGTCGGCCAGGACCATGTCGGCGACGCGCTCGCGGTGCCACTTGGCGTCGCCATAGGTCGCCGCGTTGGCTCGCCCACGCTTGAGGAAGAAGTGGAGGTCGTGCTCCCAGGTGAAGCCGATCCCGCCGTGGACCTGGATCGAGGCGTCGGGCACGCGCCAGCCGGCATCGGACGCGTAGGCCTTCGCCATCGCGGCAGCGAGCGGCAGCGACTCCGGCTCGGCGTCGGCCGCCCAGGCGGCACCGTAGACCGCCGAGCGCGCGTTCTCGGTCTCGAGCAGCATCTGCGCGCAGCGGTGGGAGACGGCCTGGTAGGCACCGATCGGCCGGCCGAACTGCTGCCGATCTTTGGCGTACTCGACCGCCATCTCCAGCGTGCGCTGGGCGATGCCAGTCGACTCCGCAGCGAGCGCGACGCAGATGCGCCACAGCACCGGCAGGTAGTCGGCTTGCACCCCGGTGAGGGTCGCGTCGGGGCCGACGCGAACGCCGTCGAAGCGGACCGTGTAGAGGCGCCGGGTGAGGTCGATCGATCGCTGCGGGGCCACCGTGACGCCGTCGGCACCGCGCTCGACCAGGTGGCGGCGGCCGTCGCTGGTCCCGACCAGCAGGAAGTCGGCGGCAGCCGCGTCCTGCACCAGGACCTTCTCGCCGTCGAGGACGATGCCGTCGCCATCGGCCTTCGCCTCCATCGTGAACATGCCGGGCGTCGGCGGGCCGCCGGCGTCGACGAGGGCGACGGTGCCGCGGACCTGGCCCTCGGCCAGTGGTCGCAGCCAGCGCTCGCGCTGCTCGTCGGAGCCGTTCGCGGCAAGCGCCAGGCCGGCAAGCGTGTTGGAGAGCAGCGGCGAGGGAGCCAGCGCGTAGCCCATCTCCTCGAAGAGGACCGCCAGCTCGACGATGCCGAGCCCCTGCCCGCCCCACTCCTCGGGCAGGGCCAGCCCCGGCCAGCCGAGCTCCGCCATCTCCTGCCAGTCGGACTGCTCGAAACCGAGCTCGCTCTCGGCCAGCTCGCGGATCCGCTCCGATTTGTAGCGGGCGGTGAGAAAGTCACGGGCGGTCGACTTGATCGCCTGCTGCTCGTCGTTCAGATCGAAGTACACGTCAGCGCAGCCTCGGCAGGCCGAGCACCCGCTCGGCGATGATGTTCTTGAGGATGTCGGTCGTGCCGCCCTCGATCGAGTTGGCGCGCGAGCGCAGAAAGCCGTATTGCCAGGCGCCGTTGGCGACAGCGTGCTCGGCGCCCCGGTCGAGCGGCGCGTAGGCGCCCTCGACGTCAAGTGCCAGCTCGGTGATCCGTTGGTTGATGTCGGCCCACTGCCACTTGCCCAGCGATCCCTCCGGCCCCGGAATGCCCGACTGCATCGTCTTGGTCAGTCCCCGGTAGGCGTTGAGTCGCATCGTCTCCGCCTCGATGTGCAGCTGGGCGAGCCGCTGGCGGATAACCGGATCCTCAGCAGCCGTACCGCCATTCGTCCGCGTCTCGCCGGCGAGCTGATTGAGGCGCTTGAGGCTGTTGGCGATCTGGGCGATCGCACCGAAGGCAAGTCCGGCTCGCTCGTTCATCAGCGTCGTGATCGCGACGGTCCAGCCGTTGCCGACGCCGCCGACGACGTTCTCCTCGGGGATCCGCGCTTCTTCCATGAAGACCTCGTTGAACTCGCCCTCGCCGGTGATCTGGACCAGCGGCTTGGCCTCGACCCCGGGCTGCTCCATGTCCATCAGGAAGTAGGTGAGCCCCTTGTGCTTGGGCGCGTCGGGGTCGGTGCGGGCGACGAGCATGCACCACTTCGCGTACTGGGCGAAGGTCGTCCAAACCTTCTGGCCCGTCACTACCCATTCGTCGCCGTCCTTGACCGCGCGCGTCTTCAGCGAGGCGAGATCGGAGCCGGACTCCGGCTCGGAGAAGCCCTGGCACCAGATCTCCTCGGCGGTGAGGATCGGCTCCAGGTAGCGCTCCTTCTGCTCCTCAGTCCCGTGCGCGATGACGACCGGGCCGCCCATCGCAAGGCCGAGCACGTTGGCGGGGCTCGGTGCCTCCAGCCGAGAGGCCTCGCTGACGAAGATCGCCTGCTCGATCATCGTCGCGCCGCGCCCGCCGTACTCCTTTGGCCACGAGATGCCGGCCCAGCCCGCCTCGTGCAGCTTGAGCTGCCACTCGCTGCGGAACGCCATCACCTCCTCGAGTCCAGCCTCCGGCTCCGGGCCGGGGTGGTTCTCCTCCAGCCAGGTGCGGACCTCGTCGCGGAACTCGCGCTCGGATGGAGAAAGGCTGAGGTCCATCGCCGCAGCCTACCCTTCGCAGTCCGTTCGCCACCAGGGACTTGCCCGCATCATCTTGCCGCGGCTGGCGCTGAAGAGCGCGGCGGTTCGACAGCCCGGTACCCGCTGCCCATGGGCGCGCATCAGCGGCTCGCCGCGAGCCGTGAAGCCGTGCCGTGGGTGGCGCTCGAAGGCGGCGCGCACGCCAGCGCGGTCGAGCTCCCAAGCCCGCATGCCGAGCACGTCCAGCGCGATGCCGTCGTGGGCGAGATGCTGGATCGAGCCGCGCTCGGCCGGCACGGCCGCGTTGAGGTGCAGGCAAATAGCGTCGAGCACGTCGTGACGCTGGGACTCCGAAAGGGGCGAGGACACGAGGACCTGCTCGGCCTCCTTCGCGCCCGCCCAGGCGAAGCACTCGCCGTCCAGCTCGTCCATCCCCATGAAGGCCCAGTCGTGGAGCATCGTCGCGGCGAACAGCGCCTCTGGGTCGCAGTCGGTTCCCTCTGCCTCGCCAAGCGCCCGCCCGAACAGGTAGGACCGGTAACCATGCTCGACGATCATCGGGTCGAGCTCGACGCAAGCCTCGACCAGCTCGCGGGCGAACGGAGTGTCGGGCGGGGTGAGCATCGACGGATCCGGGCCGGGACCATCACGCCCCCCGCCGCGTGCAGTGAGCATTCGAGGCAGCGCCCGCGCCGACTGCAGCACGGCTGCCGCGACGAAACGCGCTCGCTCCCCACGGCCGAGGATGCCGTTGGTCCGCCGGCACCACTCAAGCGTGCCGATCTCGCCGAGCAGCCGGCTCACGTCAGATGCGCTGGATCAGCGTCCCGGTCCCGAGTCCGCCGCCGCAGCACATCGTCACCAGCCCCATCTCCTTGTCGGTGCGCTCCATCTCGTGCAGCAGGGTGGTGATCAGCCGGGCGCCGGTCGAGCCGAGCGGGTGGCCGAGGGCAATCGCGCCGCCGTTGACGTTGACGCGGTCCATGTCAGGGTCGAGCTCGCGGCGCCAGGCGGCGACCACAGAGGCGAAGGCCTCGTTGATCTCGACCAAGTCGATGTCCTCCATGGTCATCCCGTTGCGGTCGAGCAGCTTCCTCGTCGCCGGAATTGGGCCGGTCAGCATGATCACCGGGTCGACCCCAACCGTCGTCTGGTCGAAGATCCGCGCCCGCGGCTTCAATCCCAGCGCGTCGGCCTTCTCGCGGCTCATCAGCAGCACCGCAGCGGCGCCGTCGGAGACCTGCGAGGAGTTGCCGGCGGTGATCTTGCCGTCCTCCTTGAAGGCCGGCTTCAATTCAGCCAGCTTCTGCAGCGAGGTGTCGGGACGGATGCCCTGGTCGGTGGCGAAGGTGTCGCCGTTGACCGCGAAGGGGACGATCTCGCGCTCGAAGCGACCCTCCTCAGTTGCCTTGGCGGCACGCTGGTGGGAGCGCAAGCCGATCTCGTCGAGCTCGGAGCGGGGGATCTCCCACTTGTCGGCGATCATCTCGGCCGAGATGCCCTGCGGGACGAGGTTGTAGCGCTCCATCAGCTGCGGCGAGAAGGCCAGCCCGTGCTCCTCCATGACCTTGTAGCTGTCAGCGAAGGAGATGTGGCCCATGTGCTCGACCCCGCCGCCGATCGCGACGTCATGGACGCCGGATGCGATCAGCGCCGCAGCAAAGTTGACCGCCTGCTGGGCCGAGCCGCACTGGCGGTCGACGGTCGTCGCCGGGGTCTCGATCGGCAGCCCCGCCTCGAGCCAGGCGTTGCGGGCGATGTTGACGCCCTGCTCCCCGAACTGCTGCACGCAGCCGGCGACGACGTCCTCGACCTCGCTCCCGTCGACCCCGGCCCGCTCGATCACCTCGGCGTAGGCCTTGGCCAGCAGGTTGGAGGCGTGGACGTCCTTGTAGTAGCCCTTCGCCTCGTGACCACGACCGATAGGGGTCCGAACCGCCTCGACGATCACGACCTCTCGCCCACCGAACTTGCCGTTTCCGCTCGCCGCCATCTTCCGCCTCCGTCTCGAAAGTCCGTTTCTTGGTGAAACTAAGGATACCGCTTGGCCACACGACCGCTTTCCCGCCGCGCCTGATAGAAGCCGCCCTATGAGCGCAAACATGGGTTACGAAAGTCCGGGCATCGCCGGCAGCGGGGCGATCGCCACCGGCCTCGCAGCCGTATCCACCACGACCGCCGACACGATCGTCCTGGCGCGCAGCGAGGCGTCCGCCTGGCGCGCCGAGGAGAAGATCGTCGCCGCCTGCGCCAAGATCGAGGGAGCGGAGCCGTCGCGGCTGCGGGTCACCACCGACCCCAGCGACCTCGCCGACTGCGACGTCGTCGTCGAGGCGATCGTCGAGGAGGTGGCGCCGAAGGGCGAGTTGCTCAAGACCGTCGCAGCCGCCTGCCCCGATGCAGACCTCGCCACCACCACCTCCTCGCTGAGCATCGCCGCCATAGCCGCGGCGGCCGGGGTCGACAAGCTCTTCGCCCTGCACGTCTTCAATCCGGTACCGAGGATGAAGCTGATCGAGGTCTGCTTCCCCGACGGCGCCGCCGGCGCCCGCGAGAAGGCGCTGGCCTGGTGCGCGGCGCTGGGCAAGACCGCGGTCGAGGTCCCCGACCAGGCCGGCTTCGTCGTCAACCGCCTGCTCTTCCCCTACCTGTTCGAAGCAGTCCGGCTGATGGAGCGGACCGGCATGGAGGCGGGCGAGGTCGACACCTGCATGAAGCTCGGCGCCGGCCATCCGATGGGCCCGCTCGCCCTGCTCGACTTCGTCGGCCTCGACGTCTCCAAGGCGATCGGCGACGCCCTCTACGCCGAGAACGGCGAGGCGGCCAGCCAGCCCCCTGGCATGCTGGTGGAGATGGTCGACCAGGGCAAGCTCGGCCGCAAGAGCGGCGCCGGCTTTTATTCGTACGACTAGCGCCGGCCGGCGCTGACCAAGCAGATCAAGGACGCAGGGAGCGTGGCGTGCTCTGCACGCGAGCGACCGAGGACACCGAGATGCGCCGGTCAGCGCCGGCCGGCCAGGTCCCAGATGACATCTGCCGGGGAGATGCCCTGATGGCGTGCGGACCTTTCGACCTCCTCCCACGGCAGCTCCGCCTCGGGCAGGTCGTCCCAGCGGGCCAGGTCGAGTGCCTCGACGGCGCCCTTGAGAGCCGGGCCGAGATGCTCTTCGGAGCGCAGCAGCGCTCTCAGAACCTCGAGCTGCTTGTCGCTCAAACGCACAACCCACATGCGCTACCTCCAGGTTCGAACAGTGCGGGTTGCTCGGAGAACCTAGGCCGACGGCCGGACGGAAC
The DNA here is from genome assembly GCA_036276735.1 of Solirubrobacterales bacterium. Lineage (GTDB taxonomy): Bacteria > Actinomycetota > Thermoleophilia > Solirubrobacterales > 70-9 > VRUE01. The sequence continues at coordinate 14,214 of DASUOH010000036.1, forward strand.
CGCTGATCCGCACCGCCTCAATACGGTTCTCGCGCACCGACTCGACCCGGATCGTGTAGCCGTCGACGCTGATCGTGTCGCCGCGCTTCGGCAGGCGGCCGAGCTCACCGAAGACGTAGCCGCCGACCGAGTTGTAGGCATCGCCCTCGACCGGCAGCTCGATGCCGGCGTCGGCGAGGTCGCCCAGCGAGACGTGGCCTCGCACGAACCATTCGCCGCCGGCGAGGCGGCGCAGCGCCGCGGCGCGCGGGTCGGTCTCGTCCTCGATCTCCCCCACGACCTCCTCGAGGATGTCCTCGACCGTGACGATGCCGATCGTCCGCCCGTACTCGTCGACCACGACGGAGATCGAGGCGCGCTGGACCTGGAGGTCGTGCAGGAGGTCGTCGAGCGGACGCGTCTCCGGCACGATCACCGCGTCGCGGACCAACGGCTCGATCTTCGCCTCCGGCCCGTCGCTCATGAAGAGGCGGGCGAGGCTGTTGTTGTGGACGATCCCCTTGACCCGGTCGGGGTTGTCGTCTTCGATCACGACGAGCCGCGTGTGGCCCGAGGTGACGCAGCGCCGCAGTGCGGTCTCGACCGTGTCGTCAGCGTCGACGGTGACCACCGCGGGGACCGGCGTCATCACCTCGCGCGCCTCCTGCTCGTGCAGGTGGAAGACGCCGCCGAGCATCCCCGCCTCACCGGGGTCGAGGCGGCCACGCTGAGCGCCGCGCGTGATCATCAGGCGGAGCTCCTCCGTGGACTGGACCTCCTCGTCAGCCTCGGGCTCGATCCGCAGCACCCGGGCGACGAAGAAGCGGGCCGGCACGTTGGTGATGACGATCAGCGGGTGGAAGAGGCGGCGAAACAGCTCCAGCGGCCGCGCTATCCCCAGCAGCAGGGCCTCGGCTCGGGCGATGCCGACCATCTTCGGCGCCTGCTCACCGAAGATGACGTGCAGGAGGGTGACGACGGCGTAGGCGAAGAGGAAGGCGAGGACGTAGGACGCGGCATCACCGATCACGCCCTCGATGAGGGGCTCGATCAGCGATGCAATCGCCGGCTCGCCGAGGAAGCCGATGCCGATCGAGGAGAGCGTGATCCCAACCTGGGAGGTGGCGACGTACTCGTCGACGTGCTCGATCTGATGCACGGCCGTCCGAGCGGCTCGGCTCCCCTCCTCGGCCAGGCCCTCGATCCTGCTTCGCCTCGACCGCACGATCGCGAACTCGGCCGCGACGAAGAAGCCGTTGACGGCGATCAGGACGAGCACGAGGAGGATGAGCAGCAGGGCGCTCATCGGTGGCTATTTGGCCCGGTACTTCGGGGGAGGTCGTCTTCGGCCATTCGGCGCCCGGGACTATAGCTTCCCCACCCGCGGAGCCGATGGGTTGACATATTGACCGGCCCCATGCGAATAGCCAGCCTCGTGCCGTCAGCCACCGAGATGCTCTTTGCGCTCGGCCTCGGCGACAACGTCGTCGCCGTCACCCACGAGTGCGACTTCCCCCGGCAGGCCCGCTCGCTTCCCCACCTGACCCGCACCGTGCTGCCGGAAGGCCTGGCGGCCGGCGAGATCGACTCCGCCGTCAAGGCGACGCTTGGCGAGGGGCGCGCCCTCTACGAGCTCGACGAGGAACGGCTCGCCGGCGTGGCGCCCGACCTGATCGTCACGCAGGCGGTCTGCGACGTCTGCGCCGTCTCCTACGAGGACGTCGTCAAGGTCGCCGCCCGGCTGCCCAGCGAGCCACGCGTGCTGCAGCAGGACCCGAGCACCCTGGGCGAGATGCTCGAGGACGTGGTTCGGCTCGGGGACGCGACCCATACGGCTACCGCGGCGCACGAATTCCGCGGCGAGCTGGAGGGCCGCCTGGCCACGGTCCGCGCCGCCGTCTCCGGCGCCGCCCGCCCCCGCGTCGTCGCGCTCGAGTGGCTCGACCCGCCCTTTGTCGGCGGCCACTGGGTGCCGGAGATGATCTCGATCGCCGGCGGGGAGGACGTCGCCGGCCCCCCGGGGCTGAAGTCGTCGCAGGTCGAGTGGGGCGCCCTCTCGGGACTCAATCCCGACGCGGTGATCGCGATGCCGTGCGGCCTCTACGCCGAGGAAGCGCAGATCGAAACGCTCGCGCACTGGGATCGGATCGCCTCGCTCGGCGCCGCTCGCGTCTACGCGGTCGATGCCGCTTCGACCTTTTCGCGCCCCGGCCCGCGCCTGGTCGACGGCGTTGAGCTGCTTGGCCACATCCTGCATCCGGACCTGGTCGACCAGCCGGGCAACATCGGCTTCGTCGAAGTGCGGGCCCCAATCCGCCCACTGAGCTAGGAGGGTCTAGGCGACGGCGAGCGCGCCGAGGATCGCCGCGACGGCCACGGCGGTCATCGCAGCGATCTCGAGCGGCAGCCGGTTGCGGCCGAGCTGGCCGCGCTCCCCGGCGACGATGATCGCCGCGCAGAGCAGACCGCCGGCGAGGCCGCCGAGGTGACCGCCGACGCTGAGCCGGGGCAGGACGAAGGTGAGCGCCAGGTTGATCGCAAGCAGGAAGCCGAGCTGGGAGGCGATCGCGTCCAGGCCACGGCGACGAGCGATCAAGAACGCCGCGCCGAAGAGCCCGAAGACCGCCCCTGAGGCGCCGACCGTCACCGCGACTGGATCGCTCAACAGCAGCGCCCCGAACGACCCCGCGAACAGCGAGGCGAAGTAGAGGGCGACGAAGCGCGGGGTGCCGATCCCCGGCTCGAGCATGCGCCCGAGGATGTAGAGGGCGAACATGTTGAAGCCGATGTGAAAGAGGCTGGCGTGAAGGAAGCCACCGGTCAGCAGCCGGTACCACTCCCCGTCGGCGACGGCGACTCCCTGCAGGGCGAAGTCTTCGATCACCGGCCCGGTGGCCCGGCCGAAGCCCCCCGAGCCGGTCGCGATCTCGACCAGGAACGCCGCGACGTTTATGGCGATCAGCGCGTACGTCGCCGGGGCGTCGTAGCGCCCCGCCCCGACCGCCCCCCGCGTCACCTTCGTCTTTTGGCGGGCACACTCGGGACAGCGCATGCCGACCGGGGTGGGCGTCATGCACTCAGGACAGATCGGGCGGCCGCAGGAAGAGCAGGAGACGCCCGTCTCGCGGTCTGGGTGGCGGTAACAAGTTTGCATCGAGTACGGAGCGGGCAGCCTACAGTCGCCCAGCCCTGTTCCTTTTTGAGAGAGGAGAGGTTCCTTGAACGACGACAGATTGGAAGGCGCGACCCCGGCCCGGCTCTACGCCACTCTCGTCGGCGGGACCCTGCTGGTGGTCGGAATCATCGGCTTCTTCTACAGCGCCTCGTTCGGCTCGCCGGGGGAGGTCGACGCCGTGCTCGGCATCTTCGACGTCAACGCCTGGCACAACCTGGTCCACATCCTGACCGGTGCGCTCGGCCTGCTGGTCGCCGGGTATGCCGCGCGGGAGTACGCCCTCGGGCTCGGCGTCGTCTACACGATCGTCGCGATCTGGGGATTCGTCATCGGCAGCGGCGATTCGATTCTCAGCATCGTCCCCGTCAATACCGAGGACAACTTCCTGCACCTGGTGCTCGGCCTCACCGGCCTTGCGGCGGGTGCAGCGACGCCAGCCGACGAGCGGCGGCGCAGCGACCGCCCAGCGAGCGCCCGCCGGGCTACCTGAGGCGACGGGTGAGATCGCGGAAGCGGCCGCCGGCCTGCTGACGGCCGCGCCGCCTCATCTCGAGCACGATCAGCGCCCCGGCCGCCGCGCCCCCGGTACCGACCGCGACGATCGGCCGCACCCAGTTGCGCGGGTCGCGTAGCGCCCGCAGCTCACCCTCAGACAGCTCCTCCGCCCAATCGGAGAGCTCCTCGGCAGCCGCCTGAGTCACGGCGGCAAGCGTGTCCTCGAAGCGACCCGAGAGCCGCTCCGGCGGCTCGATCGGTCGCAGGGCGTCGCCCAGCAGGCGCTCGACGTCCCAGTTGCCGCCCGAAAAGGCGCCGGTCGCTTCACTCATCTCCGGCCCCCATTTCCTCCTGCAGCTGCTTGATCGCGCGATGGATCAGCACCTTGGTCGCTCCGTCGCTGCGGCCGAGCGCCCGCGCGATCTCGCGGTTGTCCATGCCGAGGGCGAAGCGCATGATCAGGGCGTCGCGACGGTCGTCCGGCAGGTGATCGAGGTGCTCCATCACCTGCCGCAGCTCCTCGCGGCCCTCCGCGACCGCCTCGGTCCCGTGTTGGGCGGCGATCGGATCGGCGCTCTCCAGGGTGGTCTGCGGCCGGCGCGAGCGGTCGCGGTAGAAGTTGAGGGCGAGGTTGTGGGTGATGCGAATCAGCCACGGCCGCAGCGGGCGCCCGTCTGACTCTCGCCGCGCCCGGTCGAAGTGACGGTAGGCCTGAAGGAAGGCCTGCTCGGTGAGGTCCTCGGCGTCGTGCTGATTGCCGACCCGGTAGTACGCATAGGAATAGACGTCGCGCAGATGATCGCGGTAGAGCTGCTCGAAAGCACTGTCGAGCTCCGCCTTCGCCGCCGGGTCGAGGCTCGCCGGCTCGACGTTCTCTGTGCCGCTCACCGGGCAAGCCTACGCCGCCCGCATCTCACGCTCACCGCGACGCAGCCGCGTTACCCATGCCTCGGTGTCGATCTCGCCGCGAATCAGCGCCGCCAGTCCGGTGAGCGCCACGGCCGGCAGTCCCGAGGCCGCGACCGCCTCGGCAAGCAGCGGCACGGCGTCGAGCCCCTCGGACGCCTGGCCGATCAGCCCCGGGATCTCCTCGGCCGGCGTGCCACCGCCCAGGAGCTCACCGGCGCGACGGTTCCGCCCCGAGGGCGCCAGCATCGTCGCGGTGAGGTCACCCACCCCGGCGAGGCCGGAGAAGGTCTCGAGCCGCGCCCCGCGTGCGATCGCGTACTCGATGCACTCGCGCCACACCTGCGCGGCGGCGATGCCAGCCGCATTGAGTCCGTAGGGCTCGGTGGCCGCCGCGGCGAGCGCCGCGGCGTTCTTGGCGGCGCCGGCCATCTCGACCCCACAGACGTCGCCCGAGCGCTCGCAGACAAGGCCGGCCCGATCGAAGACCTCGCCGAGCTGGTCGCGCAGGTCCTCGTCGCCGGATCCGAGCACCAGCGCCGCCGAGCCGGACACCGCCTCCTTCGCATGCGCTGGGCCACCCAGGCAAGCCAGGGCTCGCGCCCGGATCCGTTCGCCGACGTACTCGGCGGGCAGTTGGCCGCGCGGGCCGATCAGGCCCTTGCTGAGCAGCAGGACCGATGAGCGGTCGCTGACCCGGTCGGCGATCGCTCCGACCGCCTGCGGCAGCGAGCCGGACGGGATGGCCAGGACGACAAGGTCGAGACCGGCGAGCTCGATTTCCGGGGCGGAGCGGACGCGCACGGATTCGGGCAACTCAACGCCCTCCAGGTAGCGGCGGTTCTGGCGTTCCTCGGAGAGCTGCGCGGCCTGAGCCGGGGTCCGCGTGCCGAGCTGCACCTCCAAGCCCCCGCGGGCAAGCAGCACGGCGACCGCGGTCCCCCAGCTACCGGCGCCAATGACCGCGGCGCGACGCATCGGCGGCAGACCGCCCATGGCTTCCCACTGCAAGAGCACGTTCGGCCAGATCCGCGACGTGACGGATTCGGCGAGCGGCGGTGAGGGCTCCTCGACCCGCGGGAAGGTGAGGGCCTTGCCGAGCCGGACGCGCACCTTGCGGGGGCGGATGCGCCAACCGCGCCGCACGTGCTCGCTGCCGACCACCGCTGCCGGCACCACCGGGGCGCCGGTTCGCAGCGCCAGGTGCCCGACGCCACGCTTGGGTTGCGCGAGCGTGCCGCGGCGGATGCGCGTGCCCTCCGGGAAGATGCAGACGGTGCCGCCCCGCTCGACGACCTGACGCCCGGTCTCCATCGCTTCCTCGTCGGACTCGCCGCGGCGAATCGGGAAGGCGCCGAGGCGGGAGAGGATCCAGCCCTGCCAGCGCCGCTCGAACAGCTCGACCTTGGCGACGTAGTTCATCGGCCGCCGCCAGGGCAGGGCGCCACCGATCGCGAAAGGGTCGAGGAAGCTGCGGTGGTTGGAGGCGACGATCAGGCCGCCCCTGACGCGGCTGTAGTCGCGACCCGTGTGCCGATAGCGGAAGTAGGCGTAGAAGAAGGGCGTCATCGCCAAGCGCGCCAGCAGATAGAGCGGCCAGTTGACGCCGTGTCGGCGCGTATAGACGTGGTACCGGTCGAGTCTCTCAGCGGTCACTAAGACCGCTACACGGTGAAGGGGAGGCGGTTACCAGGCCGCGTCGATCAACTCGACCAGCTCGTCGCGGTTCGGTGGCTGCGGGCCGAAGCCCAGTTCGGGCCGCGCCAGCATCGAGTCGACTGCCTCGTCGAGCCTCGTGCGGTCCGCGCCAAGGGCTCCGAGGCCCGGTGGGTCGCCGCCCAAGCGGCGGATGCGCGACTCGATGTCTTCCGGCTCAGCACCAATCGCCTCTGCCAGCGCGTCGATCTGCTCGGGCGCCCGCGGCGCCACGAAGGCCATCGTGTGAGGCAGCATCGCCGCGTTGGTCTCCGCGTGTGGGCTGCCGCAGATGCGGACAAGGGTCTGGCAGATCACGTGGTGTAGGGCGAAGCCGCCGGAGTCGATCGCGTAGCCGCAGAGGATCGAGCCCTCAGCGAGGGCGGCGCGGTCGCGCGCGGCGCCCTCGTCTAGTGCGGTCGCGATCAGTGCGGCGCCGCGTAAGGCGGCCATCCGCGAGACCGGATTGGCCAAGGGCGTGTAGAGCGAGTCGGCGCCGTGCGCGAGGGCGTTGATGGCGCTGGCCCGCAGCTGGGGCTCCCCCTGACCGGTCATCACCTCGGGGTCGGCTAGCGCCAGTGCCGGTCGCACCATTCCACGCACGAGGCCCTCCGCGCCAGCTGGGAGCCGATGGATGGCGGTCATCTCGGCGCCGGAGAGGGTGGTTGGTATCGCGGCAACCTCGGCGCCGCTGACGGAGGCGATCGCCTTGGCGGTGTCGATGACGCGGCCGCCGCCGTACGCGACGAGGCGCCGGCTCGTCGCCTCGGAGAGCAGGGCCGCGGCCAGCTCGGGGACTTGGCCGGCGGCAACACGATGGGTGCGCTCAGCCGCGAGGGCGAGCGCAGCTGCCGCCGGCTCCGCCAACGCCCGCTCGGTGCTGAGCAGCTCGAACGAATCGAAGCCGTGCTCTCCGAGCAGCTCCGGCGCCTCCTCGACAACACCGGAGCGAAGGACGGCGACGCGGCCGGCGTCTCGCCAGAGGAAGCCTGCGCTCACCCCGTGCGGGCGGCGCGCGGGTTGACGACCGGTCGCAGGTTCGGTTCGACCTCCTCGCGCAGGTGCTCGAAGGCGGGTGGCAGCGAGAGCTTTTCGCCCAGCGACTCGAGCGGCTCGTCGACGGTGAAGCCCGGCCCGAGCGTCGCGATCTCGAAGAGGACGCCGCTCGGCTCACGGAAGTAAATGGAGCGGAAGTAGAAGCGGTCGATCAGCGGCGTCGGACTCGCGCCGCCGGCTATCGCGCGCTCCCGCCACTGCTCGAGCTGGTCGAGCTGGGACGCCCAGGCGACGTGGTGGACGCTGCCGGCACCCTGCAGCGAGCGCTCGGCGGGCGGCTCGTCGTAGAGGTAGAGCCCGCCGCGGCTCTCGCCGCGCGCCTCCCAACCCGTGTCGACCGGCTCGAACTCGAGCGCCTCCAGCAGCGACCTGCTGGCATCGGGGTCGGCGCTGTAGGCGCAGACGGCGTGGAAGCCCTGCAGGGCCAGCTCGTCGGGAATCTCGGGATGGTCGGCGATCAGCGGCGGATCGTTGACGCTTGCGACGAGCAGCTCGTGCTCGAGGCCCTCGGGATCGGCGAAGCGCAATGCGTCACCGGCCCGCTGCGGATCGACCCCGTTGCCGCTCAGCCGCTCGTCCCAGAAGTCGATCGCCTGTGGCGAGCCGACCCGCCAGACGACCCGGTGGACGTCACCGGCGCCGGCGCGGCCCTTCGGCACGCCCGGGAACTCGAAGAAGGTGAGGTCCGATCCAGCGCTGCCCTTCTCGTCGGCGAAGAACAGGTGGTAGACGGTCGGGTTGTCCTGGTTGACCGTTTTCTTGACGAGGCGCATGCCGAGGACGCCCGCGTAGAAGTCGATGTTCTTCTGGGCGTCGGCGGTTATCGCCGTGATGTGGTGGATGCCCTCGAGCTTCACTTGTGCCACGTATAGCATCCTGCGCCTATGAGCCGCAGACGACGACGCACGATCAAGGCCCTCGTAGTGCTCGGCTCGGTATTCGCGTTCCTAAGCGTTTTCGCGATTTGGACGGAGCGCCAGGCGCTCAACACCGACGACTGGGTCCGTACTAGCGACCGCCTGATCGAGAACTCGACGATCCGCGCCGCGGTCGGCGACTACCTGGTCGACCAGCTCTACGCCAACGTCGACGTCGAGAAAGAAATCAAAGAGATCCTGCCCGGCGACACCAAGGAGCTGGCCGGGCCGGTCTCCGGCGGCCTCCGCCAGGTGGCCGGCGATGGCGCCAATCAGGTGCTGCAGACCACCACCGCACAGGATCTGTGGCAGGACGCCAACCGGACCGCCCACGAGCAGCTGCTGGCGGTGCTCGAAGACGACAAGGAAGCGGTCTCGACCGAAGAAGGCGAGGTCACGCTTCAGCTCGGCAGCCTGGTGACGAACCTCGCCCAAGAGGTCGGGATCGGCGAGCAGCTGGCCGAGAAACTGCCGCCCGACGCCGGCCAGGTGACGATCCTGCGCTCCGAGGATCTGCGCACCGCGCAGGACATCGTGATTGCCGTGAAAGGACTGGCGATCGTCCTCACCCTGCTCACCTTCCTCTGCTTCGGGCTGGCGATCTACCTATCCCGCGACGCGCGCTGGGTGACCGTGCTCTTCTGCGGCGCCGGGCTGATCGCCGCCGGCTTCGCGGTGATCGTCGCGCGTCAGGTGGCGGGCGGGATCGTCGTCGGGCAGCTCGTCGACGACCAGGGCATCGAGCCGGCGGCGGAAGCGGCATGGTCGATCGCGACCTCGCTGATGGTCAGCATCGCGACGACGGTGATCGTCATCGGCGCCCTCTTCGTGCTTGCCGGCTGGCTGGCGTCGCCGACCGCCCCGGCCCGCTCGGCACGGCGGACGATGACCCCGGTGCTGCGCGATTACCCGGCCTACGTCTACTCGGGCCTGGCGATCCTCGTCGGCCTCTACTTCCTCTCCGCGCCGATCCAGAACCTGCGCTCGTTCCTGACCACGCTGGTCGTCGCCGGCCTGGCGGCCTTCGGAATCCGCGAGCTGCGCAGACAGGGCTGCGAGGAGAACCCAGGCCTAAGCCTCGACGACGTCTTCGGTCGCACGCGCGACCGGATGGTCGGGGCGGTGAAGAACGCGAACATCGGCGAGAGGGTCGGCGAGACGGCTTCGAAGCTGCGCCTGCCGGAGGTGCGGATGCCCAGCGGCGATCGCGCCGGCGCAGGTGAGGGGGCGAGCGACCCGGAGGAGGTGCGGCTGAGCCGGCTCGAGCGGCTGGGCGATCTGCACGCGAAGGGTGTGCTGACCGACGAGGAGCTGGCGGCCGAGAAGGCGCGGCTGCTGGAGCGCACCTAGGAGTGTCCTCCTAGAGCCCGCCTCCGGAATCGAACCGGAAACCTCCTGGTTACAAATCAGGTGCTCTGCCGATTGAGCTAGGCGGGCGCAAAGCCGAATATAGACGGCATGAGCGACAACGGTAGGACAATCGCTGCCAATCTCAGGTACCTCGTCCCCGGCGAAGGCAAGCTGCTAACCGACGCGATTCGCGCCGCATACGGCGAGACCTACGACGTCCGTTGGGTCTACGACACCGACGAGGTCGAGGCGCGACTCGAGGCGGGGACCTACGTGTCCGCGGTCGCCGAGTCGGCTGACGGCGAGCTTCTCTGTCATGAGGGCATGAGCCTGGCGGCGGCGGGAGACAGGGTTGCCCATTCAGGCCAGGCCGTGACGCTGCCGCAAGCCCGCGGCCAGCATCTCTTCACCCGCACGAAGCGATTCCTGATGGACGGGGCTAGAGAGCGGGGGCTCGCGGGGATGTACAGCGAGGCGACCGCGGCCCACCCGTTCAGCCAACGCGCCAACCTCGAGCTCGGTGCACACGAGACTGGCTTCCTGCTCGGCTGGATTCCTGCGAGCGTCGAGAACGACGCGGCGAGCGCGAGTGGCGAGCGGCGAGCGCGGCGCCAGTCCGCGGCGCTCTTCTACACCAAGCTGAACGACGGTGAGGAGCGGACGATCTACGCGCCGCCCCGACACCGGCAGATGATCGACAACACGGTGGCGATGTGTCAGCTACGCGGCACCGTCTCGGACCCGCCGGCCAGTTTTAAGCCAGCGGAGCGGACCGAGCTACACATCGAGATCGAGGCAGACCACGGGCTCGCCCTGATCACCGTCCTGACGCCGGGCAGGAACCTCGAGGACGCGATCGGGGCCGAGCGGCACCACCTCTTCCACCACCAGAACCTCGATGCTGTCTATGTCGACCTTCCCTTGGACGACCCCGCGACCGCCCTCCTCGCCGACCTACTCAGGCCGCTAGGCCTTTCGTACGCCGGCGTCTTTCCCAACCGGAAAGCAAACGGCGACGTGCTTCGCCTGCAGTCGATGCACCGCGCCAGGATCACCGCCGAGGACGTCTCCGTCGCCTCAGAGCACGGGCAGGCATTGCTCGACTACGTGCTGACTGAAGCCGCCGGAAACCCCTAGGCCGGGACCTCCCGCGTCGCAAGGTGCGTCGCGACCTTGCGCTTGACGCGCTGGAGGGCGTTGTCGACCGTCTTGGTGTCGCACTCGAGGCGATCGGCGGTCGCCTCGTAGGAGTGGCCGTCGAGGTAGAGGGAGAGGACGCGGCTCTCGAGGTCTGAGAGGACGCCCGAGGTACCCGACAGGCAGGAGACAAGGCTCTCCAGCTCTTCGCTTGCGATCACCTGGTTGACGGGATCCGCCACCGAGGGGCCCGGCAGGATCTCGTCGAGGGTCGTGTCGGAGTCGCCGGCCGCCGCCGGGGTCTGGCTGAAGGAGACGTACTGGTTGAGCGGCGTGTGCTTGTTACGGGTCGCCGTCTTCACCGCGGTGATGATCTGGCGGGTGATGCAGAGCTCGGCGAAGCTGCGAAAGCTCGACTCGCGGTCGCTGCGATAGTCGCGGATCGCCTTGTAGAGGCCGAGCAGGCCTTCCTGGATCAGATCGTCGCTCTCACCGCCGAGAAGGAAGTACGAGGAGGCCTTGAGCCGGACGAAGCCTCGGTAGCGGCGCACGATCGCGTCATAAGCGTCCGCCCTGCCGTCCTTGGCAAGGGCCACCAGGTAGTGGTCGTCAAGCTCAGGTTGAGGGTTTGGGTCGACTCGGGTGGAGCCGTTGAGACGTCCCGTCGGGAGACGAAATTCCTGCGTAGGCGATGAAAGAGCCACAGACCTTCTCCTTTGAGAGCGAACGGTCGTGGCGCCGGTTACCTCCCCTGAGGCGCCCCTATTCGGTGGGCGTCTCAGACTAAAGCTGAGGTTCACCCTTTATGGCGGCGCAGTCTTACGGTCGCGCAGAGTTCTGTCAACCCGGAACGTGCGTTCGTGCAAGCGCCGTTGCAGGTGCTACGGGGCAGTGGAACGCTGTCGAGCCGACTCGAAGAGAAGCGCCGCGGCGGCACTGGAGACGTTGAGCGACTCGACCGCACCGGCGCGCGGCAGGGCCAAGAGGCCGTCGCAGGCAGAAGCGACGCGCGGTCGGACGCCCTTGCCCTCGGCGCCCAGGACCAGCACGGTCGGGCCCCTGAGGTCCGCCTCCCACGGAGCCTGCGTGGCGTCGGCATCGGCGCCCCAGATCCAGAAGCCGGCCACCTTCGCCTTCCCGAGCCAGTCGGCGAGATTGCGAACGCGGGCGACCTCTATGTGCTCGACCGCCCCAGCCGACGCCTTGCAGGCGACCGCGGTCACCTCCGCGGCGCGGCGCTCGGGTAGGACGACGCCGGCCGCGCCGGCGAACTCCGCCGAGCGGCAGACCGCGCCCAGGTTGCGAGGATCCTGCACCTGGTCGAGAGCGACAAGCAAGGCGTTTTCCTTGCGCAGCAAGGCGGTCGGATCCGCGTAGGGGTAGGGATCGACCTCGGCGACCACCCCCTGATGGTCCGGCGAGCCACAGAGCCGCTCTAGCTCCTCGGCCGACGTCTCCGGCGCCCGCCAAACGCGGTGAACGCGCCGTCTCCCCCGCTCCGCCTCCTCGACCGGCCGGCGCCCGTAGATGATCTGCTGCGGCACCGATCAGGCCTTCGGCACCAGCTTGGCGCCGTCGGCCCCGTCCCGCACATCCCATCCCAGCTCCGCGAGCCGGCCCCGAATCTCGTCCGCCCGTGCGAAGTCCCTGGCCGCCCGCGCCTCCTGCCGCTCTTGGAGAAGCGCTTCTGCCTGTGGGTCGGCCTCAGCCCCCTGATCCGGCTCGGTAAGGGTGCCGAGGCCGACCAGCTCCAGCATCTCCCGGAGCGCCTCCGGCGCCCCGGCTGCCTCCCCCCGGTTCGCTTCCCCAACCAGCTCAAAAACCTCCGCCATGGCGCGCGGCGTGTTGAAGTCATCCGCCAGAGCATCCTTGAACGCTTCAAGACGGGATCCAGGGGGACCCCCTGAGGAGCCTCCCCGCTGTTGCTCGGAGGGGGGTTCCCCTGGAGCCCGCCCACCACCTCCCCGCCGTTGCTCCGACGGGGCCTCCCCCAGGTCCCCGCCCCCGCCACCCACCGGGTGCTCCCGAAAGAAGTTCCTCAACCGCTCGACCCGCGCCACGGCCTGCTCCATCTGCTCTGCCCCGAACGCCAGCGGCTGCCGGTAGTGCCCCGAGATCAGGTAGTCGACGACCGCCTCGCGCCCATACCGGTCAAGCGCCTCGGAGAGCTGGAAGATGTTGCCCTCCGACTTCGACATCTTCTCGCTGGCGGTCTCGATCATCCCGTTGTGCATCCAGAGCCGGGCAAAGGGCCGCCCTGCCGCCTCAGACTGGGCGATCTCGTTCTCGTGGTGGGGGAAGACCAGGTCGGAGCCGCCGCCGTGGATCGCGAACGACGGGCCCAGCTCGGCCTCGGCCATCGCCGAGCACTCGATGTGCCAGCCGGGACGGCCCGGCCCCCAGGGTGAGTCCCACCAGGCGTCCTCGCCCTCCTTGCGCGCCTTCCACAGCGCAAAGTCCAGCGGGTCCTCCTTGAGCGAGGCCGAGCCGGCCTCCTCGCCTTGATCCATGTCCTCGGCGCGCCGGTTGGAGAGCTTGCCGTAGCCGTCGAAGCTGCGCACGCGGAAATAGACGTCGCCCCCGGACTCGTAGGCGTGGCCGGAGTCGACCAGCTCCGCGATAAGCGAGACGATCGGACCAATCGTCTCGGTGGCCAACGGCTCCGCATCCGGCCGGCCGAGCCCGAGCCGTTCCGTGTCCTCGAAATACGCCTGGGTCATCTCCTCGGCGAACTGGGCCGACGGCCGGCCCGAGCCCTTCGCCGCGTCGTAGATCTTGTCGTTGACGTCGGTGACATTGACGACGAACTTGACCCGGTAGCCCTCCGACCGCAGGAACCGAGCGAGCAACGAGAACACGACATAGGGACGGGCATTCCCAATGTGAATCCGGCTATAGACAGTCGGTCCGCAGGCGTATATCCCCACCTCTCCATCGGTAGGCAGCATCTGGAGCTCCCCACTCAGCGTGTCCCGTATTCGAACCTCCCGCATCGGTCCCGGATGGTAGGGCCGGGAGGCGTCTCGCCGGTGCCTCCCTCCGGCACCGCGGAGTGATGTCTGCCCCGAAGGGGCACCAAATCAATCCCGCCGCAGGCGGGATTTGGGCACCGCCGAGACGCCTCCCGACCCTACCCCGCCCCTAGATGAGTAGTTCCACGGCGTGCCCTGGTCGAACCGCGCCGAAGGGGAGATAGGCAGCGGGGTCGAAGTCGGCGGTGCTCAGTCCTCACCGCCGACCCGAAGGGGGCCACGATGCTCGCCGACCTCGACCTGCTGCT